>CAJUJY010000038.1 GCA_910586555.1 uncultured Lachnospiraceae bacterium | reverse complement strand
TATGATACAGGATGGTTCGGATTTTGTATAGGTACATGCTATCCACCGTTTACGACGATACAGAATAATTGTTTTAATGTGGATTATAAATATTATCTGGCAGACAAGGGCTGCCACATTAAGAGAATATTATACAATACATAGAAAATTTTATTTTATTAAAATACTATATCTTGTATTTTTATTCTTAGTGTGACAGCCCTATATGTATAAGTTCCTATTTTTTTGAAAAGTAATTTTTATTTCTTTCTCTTTGGTCTTTTAACTTTTTTTACCTGTTTTGTCTTACTTGCTGTCCTTCCAGCTTCATTTCTTGCATATGCTGTTACTTTAGCCTTTGCCCTTACAGCCTGTATTTTAAATGTATAATAATATCTTTTTGTACTGCTGTTATATGAACCAGAAGTTTTAATATATTTTTTAGAACCCGCTTTTAGTGTAACTTCGCAGTTTTCTTTTGTATAAACTTTTATATATCTTGTATTTGTATTTATGCTTCCAACTACTACAGGGGTTATAGGTGCGCCAAGTACTACTTTAAATACACGTATTCCCTTTATACTTCCTTTTGTGCTTCTTGAAAGTACATATACTGGTGTGCCTATGCTAAGACGTGATTTAATATCTGTGCTGTATTTACCGTCTTCATCTGTAGTTGCCACATATTCCCTGTTGCCAGCACATATATAAAGATCTGAATCTGTTTCAGTCCATTTGCCTGATATCTCTTTATCCTTATCAGTAACTTTGTCTATATGTATTTCTACATCACGCAGTTCTTTATAAAGTTCATCGGCATTTTCTACAGTATAAGTTTTGGGATAGCCTTTTTTAGCAGTACCATCATCTGAACGTTTATAAGCATGTGCTGTTATATCAGTGCCAGCGCTTAATATATCCACAGAAGCTGTAAAATAACCTTCTTCATCAGTAACAGCCTTGTATGTCTTGTTTGCTGTTTTTAATACAACCGTACATTCATCACCATCTGGGACATGTCCATATACATGCCTTTCTACATTAGACGCCTGGTATAGTGTTACCCTGTTTGGTGCAGCTTTAGTTATTTTTTTAGACCTTGCATGGCTTACGCGGCCTAGTTTGTCTACAGAAAATACCTTAAACTGTGTTCCTGAATACTGGTTTGGTATAGCAATGCTATAAGCCCCGTTATTTTTTATTGTAATATTAACTTTTTTAATAACCAGGTCTTTATCATATTTTTTGCATTTAGTGTAATATGATGCGCCAAGGCTTTTTGATACATAAACATTATCACCCATTACGGCAAATATTTTAACATTTGTGTCATTGGTATTCCCGGCAATTTTTGTATCGTTATTTTTTGCACTTGTCACACTAGGGCAGTTAGGGCCTACACGTTTTACTGTGATAGTAGCACGCTTGCTTTCCCTGCCGTTATTATCTGCTACATATACATAAAGCTTTTTCTTGGCTTTCTGGGTTGGTATTTTTACTTTAAATGAACCATCAACCCCTGCTTTTTCCTGGTATATGTTATTACCTGATGTAACACATACAGTCAGGTTAGGTTCAGCTTTGCCAGTAACTGTAGTATCTTTATTATCAAATTTATCTACTACTGGTTTTAAGAGTATTTCAGGATAAATATTAGCCACTGCAATTTTTTCTATTGTCACATTGCCAGCACCATCTTCAACATATACAGAGTATACCCCGTTTTTATCAGCTTCAAATGCGCTTCCTGTTGCATTTATAGCGCCTCCGCTTGCAATTCCCCAGATTTCATCTTCTTTATTGTCATATACACCGTATATATATTTAACTGCCTTAATTCCTGACTTGTCATTGGCAGTTACTGAAATATTTACAGATGTATTAGTTTCTGCGGTATTGCTGCTTGAAAGCACAACACCTGGTGCATCTGTATCTGGTTTGTTTTCATGGTTAATATTTTTACAACTGTAATAATTAGTATATGCAAGGTTTCCATAAAGGCCTGTACACCACTCCTGTGCAAGAAATTCCTGTTCAGAGCCAGTTCCGCTTGCAATAATGTATTTATAATTATCTGGCAGGACAAGTTCCCAATTATGGCTTACAGGAATTTTTAATTCACCAAGAAGTGCCTTATCTGCAAGATATTGTTGTACAATATCCTGTAATATAACATGTGATTTGGAAATTACCTGTTTTTCAACGCCTTTATTAGCTTCTGCCTGTATTCCTGGAGTAATCTTATCAGTTACAAGAATAAAAGTATCTTCTTCATTAACAGGCATGCCATTTCTTGTTACATTTTTTATACGGTATGAATCGTTAATCATATTGCCATCATAATCATATCTTGGAGGTGCAGAAGGATCTATTTTATATTCTATGCCTTCAAACTGGAAGAAACGGTTCCATTCCGTAAGATAATCTTCCTGTACAAGTGAGTTGCCATGTTCTTTCTGTATAAAATCAGACAACAGGATATTATTCCAGTTTTCTTCTGATGAAGTATTAGTTGTCTGGTAAATAGATGCGCCCCATTCCATCCATTCTTTAAGCTGCCTGCCATTTATTGTATATATATATACATATCTGTGGTAATTGGCAAAAGAATCAGCATTACCCTCTACAATAGTTCCTGTAAGGTCTGCATAATCTGCGCCGCTGTCAGAACCATATTTTGTATATCTTGCTATAGACACTATAGGGTAGTCTTTATATTCTGGTGCATTATTAGTAATATAATTTGATGCATACCCTATTTGTGCATTATGTACCGCCTGCA
Organism: uncultured Lachnospiraceae bacterium; assembly: GCA_910586555.1. Lineage (GTDB taxonomy): Bacteria > Bacillota > Clostridia > Lachnospirales > Lachnospiraceae > Butyribacter. Next base: position 31,548 of record CAJUJY010000038.1, on the reverse strand, counting down.
TAATTTCATTACTGCCAATAAGTGAATTATAGTTGTCCCATCTGTCACCTGCTGCTATTGTACCAACTTCTTTCTGGCAGTATTCTTTAAGTTTTTCATCCCATGCAGACATTGTATTTTCAATATCCTGGTTTGATTCTGTTTCTTCAGTAACCTTCCTTATTTCATAAGATGAATTATCAATTACAATTTTATTGTTTTCATCTGTTTTAAGTTTTAAATCAACAACACCTATGCCGCGGCAGCTATCCTTTACCATTACAAGGCGTTTGCCATTAACAAGCCCTGTTTCTTTATCTACTCCTGGCAGGGTGTAATGTAAATCATTTTTATTTTTTACAGGAAAATCAATATGGTCATGGCCTGCAAGCACAACATCAATATTATCAAGCTTTGTAAGGGCATAAGCAGTGTTTGCTGCCCTTGCAGAAGGTGTTTCTGTACCAAAGCCGGAATGTGCAAGCACAACAATAATATCAGCGCCCTGTTCTTTAAGGACAGCCGCTTGTTTTTGTGCATTTTCAAGTATATCTTCTGCAACAAGCTTGTTTTTATAGCCTTCTGTACGTGATGAAAGCCCTGGTGTTACTTCACCTATAAGTCCTATCTTAACTGTTAAAACTGTCCCCGTATCTGATGTAATCTGTTTTTTAATTATTTTATTCTCTGCACCAAATATACTGTCACCATTAATACTTGAATAAACATTAGAAAGTACACATTTGTCCATAAGCCCTGACATTTCAAGCTGGTTTACAATATATTCATAGCCAAAGTCAAAATCATGGTTGCCAAGGGTTATGGCATCATAATTTATCATTGTCATGGCATTATATACTGGCTGGAGCGATTCAGTATCCTGGCTGTATATATAATCAGAATTAAAGTCCATTACACTATCACCAAGGTCAAATGTAAAGCAGTTATTACCTGCTTCATTCCTTGCAGCCTGTATCATAGTATAAACTTTATTTAATCCCCTGTTTAATGTTTTGCCAGTCTGGTAATTATAATTTGTTACCTGTCCATGTATATCTGTTGTAAATATAAGTCTTAGGCTGCCCTGTGGTGTTTCTGTGCCAAGGGCAGGGCCTGAAACTGGCTGCCCTGTATTTCCGCTTTCTGGAACAGCCTCCTGGCCGTCTAATTCCCCGGCAGAAACTTTTATAATGGAATTATTGTTAAATCCTGTGGGGAATATTATTGTCATTACCATTAGTACAGTTAGTAAAATACATATACGTTTCTTCCACATAGTTTTAATATCCCTTTTCCTTCAAGTAAATATAAGTACGTTCACTGTTTTTGCCATCAATATATTCAAAATAATGATGGTGTTCCTCTTGTTCTTTCTGGTTTAATTTAAAACCAGAACTAATACATTTCTCTAATTCTTCCAAAAGCCCGTCACCTGTTACGGCCCTTCTGCCAAAAAGTTCTGTTTCCATATCAATATAGCTTCCATGTGCCATATTGTATTTGTCATAGTCAAACTGGTAGAAAATAACTGGCTTTTTCTGGTAATATACATCCCAGCATACACTTGAATAGTCCGTAATTAGCATATGGCATTTCTTCATAATCTCATTAAGAGGCTCTTCACCAAATGGGACAAGTGTTATATTGCTGGTGGTTTTCTTAAAGTTCTTTAAATATCCTGCAAATTTAGGGTGTATATAAAATATCATTCTTGTATTATTGTCATCAAGCAGCTTTGAAAGACGTTCACTTTGCAAAAGGTCTGAATAATTCCTGTAATAACCACTTGCAAGAAATTCTTCATCACTGACTTCTTCAAGCCATGAGCGCCATGTAGGCATAGTAAGTATAATTTTATCATCTTCTGTTGAAGTGTCTTCAAGCACGTCCCACCTTGTAAAACCAGTAATAGGGGCTTTGCTTCTTTTATATCCGAGATAACGGGTTACTATTTCCTGTTCAAACTGTGAGGTTGTGGCAAAGTATGTCATAGGGCTGCTGCCATGCTTGCCAAAAAGAGGGCCAACACGTTTTAATGCTGTAACACCATGTTGCAGGAAAAATATAGGCCTTTTATCAATTTTGGAACGGACCAGGCTGGTTTTGCATCTCCATGCATAAAGGTGTGTCCTTGAATCAGATGCAACATACAGTACTGAACCAAGGACGTATAGTATATGCTTAAAGCTCATAAACTGTATTATATGGGTATCATATGTCTTAATCTTGTCATAATCTGGTGCTTTTTTATCAATTACATAATAAATATCTTTTTTTTCTTCTTCTGAAAGGTTTTCCATGCAATATTTGAAGAAATAATATCCATTATCCTGTGCCATAGAACAGAATTTTTCATATACAAGCCATATTTTGCGGCGTCTGAATAAAGGTTTGGAAAGTATATAAACAATACTGGCTGACATTTCTTTTATTTTAGTGGAGTATGCATCATATTCTGAATCCGGACGGTAAAGGTATGCAAGGAAGCCACCTTTAGTATAATAAGGAAATGTCATATGGCCTTCACCAGCAGAGTACTGCCTGTTAGTAAGATAAAAATTGTACTTCCAGTAATTGCCATTAAATTTTGCTTTTATGCCATTTTCGTACCCATATTTTTCAACAATTATCCTGAAATCCCAGTAAAGTTCCCTTAATGGAAGTGTATCAAAACAGATTATGGCTTTTATAAAATAATATTTGCCATTACCAGTGATATTGTACTTTACAGGGACGTCATAACTTACAGCACTTCTATAGCGTAAAACAACATCCTTAATTACAAGCCCGTCCTGTTTTTTCATTTTAAGATAAACAGTGGAAACAGAACGGCCTGATTTGATTTTTTTAATCTGTGCCTGCGTATATTCATTAACAATGCTTTCTGGTTCACAAAGCACTATGCCAAAGTTACGGCTTCCCATCCTTGCATAAGGAACTATTGCTACCTCGCCAGGTTCATATTTTTTGCCAGGTTTAAATTCAGGATTTCCAACCTCTGTAACTATGCATGGTGCAAGATAGCCTTCTGGCTTATCAGACGGGTCAAAAGATGTATCAGCAAGTTTTGCAAGTTCCTGGTCTTTAAAGTATGCAATAAACCTCGATGAAAGGGACTTATCAACAACTTCTGCCGCCAGCAGGTATCTTCCAGATGGAAGGAGTTTATCTTTCCATTCTATAAAGTCTTCTGTTATAATTTTAGTACTTCTTTCTTCTTTAGTAGTTTCTCTTACACAGACTATTACATTATTATTGTCAACTAACATAAACCTTACAGGTACAAGTTCTGTGTCTTTAAATCCTGTGTTAATATAAATCTTGTTATTTTCACTTCTAAGACTTGCATTAACAGGCCCTCTTTTTGCATTATTTATGTTACAGCCCTCACTGGCAGCGTGGAACTGCCTTATATAAACAGGCTGTACTTTAAGCCTTGGGAATGTCCTTTTAAGTTCACGTTCTTTAAGCCTGTCTGTTACGGATTTTACCTTAAGTTTGCTAAGAACTTCTTCAACGTAAGTCCTTGGTGTTGTATTTGTAATTACAACATAGTCGAAACAATCATTATAATCATCATGCAGGGCAGCACTTAAGCCTTTTTTAAACCATTTCTTTTCAAACTGCACAATATCATTGTTCTGTACAGCATTTTTAATTGTTTCAAGATCACTTCTTCCAAGGACTTTAGAAGGGTGGATAACACGCCTTGGCTTTTGCATATTGCCTGAATAGTCTTCAATAACAATATTGTCTTCTTTGCCATAAAGCACAAGGTCAAGCATTTTAGCAGGTGCATCAAGTGAGTCATATTTAATGAATTTTTCACAGTAATCACCATCATCATAGCTTTCACCAAGGATTTTTTCTGTTACAAGCCAGTCTGAAAGGGTTTCTATATCATAAATTTTTGTAAATGGAAGTTCTGTAATATCAAGGTACATGCCCCTGTCCTGCATATATTGTTCATAGTCATACATATATAATATAACAGGCTTCCTTGTTACAGAATAGTCAAAAAATACACTTGAATAGTCAGTTATTAGTGCATCAGTACAGTTTAAAAATTCATACTTATCAACATCTGCCGGAAAGCTTTTTATATGTTTATATTCACCAAGCTGTATGGCGTTTTTAAGGATAGGGTGGAAGTTGACATATAAAACCTGGCCATCTTTCATCCTGTCATCAAGGTACTTCATCATATCTGATATTTCCTTGCTATATGAAGTATACTTGACAGAATGGTTGCTTGTCCCCCTCCATGTAGGCATATATGCATATACAGTCTTTTCTTCAAGGTTAAGTTTTTTACGTACTTTTAGTGCCTTTTCCTTATCCATGAAAATACTGTTCCTTGGGTAACCACTTAATGCAACCTTGCCAGTATATAAAGCATTAAGATTATAATCCTCCATTATGGCATTTTTAGTAAATTCATTAGGGTGCATAAGGTATGTTGCCTGTAAAAAATTGTGCTGCACATTGTACATGGACTCAATGCCCTTGCGCATTTTTTTGCCAAGGGTCTTTAAAGGGGTGCCATGCCAGGTCTGCAAATATACCTGTTCATCTTTCTTTATAAAATACACAGGAAAAGAACTATTGTTAATAAGGTATTTAGCAGTTGCAAGTACTTTAAGGTATTTATATGATGAAATACATACAAGTTTTACTGGTATATTATTGGTTTCAATAAATTTCTTGTGTGTTTCGTAATCGTCCGTATTACTGCTGTAGTATATTTCATAATTAGAAGCATCAGGACGTGAAAGTAGTTCCTTCAATATATAAAAAGGAGAGTCAGATATAGTTGTACCGTGGAAAGATTCAAACAATATGCGGTTTTCTATAACATCACAATGTTTGTAATAACTTCCATAGAAAAACTTCATTTTGGGGGCTCTTCCTATTATTCTTCTTAAATTATTCTTTAAGACATGTGCCCCGCTCACTGCCTTATTTTTAATTTTACTAATAAACATCTTGAAAATCCCTTTCCATACTAAACCGTATTGCCTGTCCTGGCAGGATCTTTATCACTGCCAGAATGCCACAAAGCAGCAACAGGACTGGTTTTTTTAAGTATCAGACGTTTTTATTGTGGGTTTTTAAGCCCTAAGTCACTTTTAATTTTTGTAGTTGATATTCCCTCTGTCCTTGGAAGGTATATAACTTCACAGTAATCTTTAAGAAAATCAAATTTCCCTTCCCAGTCATGGCCCATTACAAATATATCAATATTATTATCTTGTACATCTTTTATTTTTTGTTCCCATGTATTTTCAGGAATTACTTTGTCTACATACCTGACAGCTTCAAGAATCTGTTTCCTGTCTTCAAATGGATAATAAGCTTTTTTATTTTTTATAGCATTAAATTCATCTGTAGAAATTGCAACAACAAGGTAATCACCAAGTTCTTTTGCACGCCTTAACAGATTGATATGGCCTACATGCAGTAAATCAAATGTTCCATAAGTAATTACTTTTTTCATATAAATAAATCTCCATTCTTGGTAATTATTTTATCCAGTATTATAGATTTTGGTAAGTTTTTCATAATTTTTCCAGACACATAGAATATATATTATCACTTTTTTTTGTTTCTGTCACGGGTATAGTACTATTTTTTCTAATTCCGATATAAAATATTTCATTTCTTCCTGTGTCCCTATGGAAATCCTTAGATAATTATTAATTCCAGGAGTATTAAAATGCCTTACAAAAATATGTTTTTCTTTTAGCCTGTTAAAAATTACACTTGCATTTACTGACTGGTGGGTGGCAAATATAAAGTTTGTTTCTGAATCGGCAAATATAAATCCAAGCCTTCTAAGTTCTTTTTTTGTCCATTCCCTTGTCGCAATTATTTTTCTTGTAGTTTCTATAAAATACTCTTTATCCTGTATTGCAGCGACGCCAGCAGCTACAGAAAGCCTTGTCATAGGATAGCTGTTAAATGAAAACCTTACATTATCCATAGCTTCTATAAGTTCTTTATTTCCCATTGCATACCCTATGCGCATCCCGGCAAGCGACCTTGATTTAGAGCATGTCTGGATTATAAGTACATTGTCATATTCTTTAGTTAAAGACAGGGCTGATTTGCCAGAAAAATCTATATAGGCTTCATCTATTATTACAACTACATCAAGATTATGTTCTATTATATCCCTTAAAAAGCCTATGTCCTGGCATACACCAGTAGGTGCGTTGGGATTTGCTATTATAACACCGCCGTTTTCCTGGTAATAGTCTTTTGCATTTATCTGGAAATTTTTATCAAGTTCTGGTCTTATATATGGTATGCCAAAAAGTTCTGCCCATACATTGTAAAATGAATATGTTATATTTGGAAATAATACTGGTTTATTGCTGTTAAAAAATGTCATAAATGCTATTGCAAGCACATCATCTGAACCAACCCCCACAAATACTTGGTTTTTGTCCACATTATAGTTTTGGGCAATAGCATCTGCCAGGGCACCAGAAGATGGGTCAGGATAAAGCCTTAGGCTGTCTGTGTTAAATTCTTTAATTGCTTTTACAACTTTTTCTGATGGAGGGTAAGGGTTTTCGTTTGTATTAAGTTTAACCATATCCGGAAGGTCTGGCTGTTCACCTGGTACATATGGTTCTATAGTCCGTAAATTGTCTTTCCAGTTTTTCATTTTAATCCTGCTTTCTGTTTATTTTTATAAATTATAATATGCAGCAAGCTTTTCAAATGCTGCAAATGAACGTTTTATCATATCTGTATCTACGCAATATGCAATGCGCACATACCCATTACACATAAATGAACTTCCTGGCACAAGCAGTAGGTGGAACTCTTTTGCCTTATTAACAAATTCCATGTCATTTTCACAAGGTGTTTTTACCCACAGGTAAAAAGCCCCTTCTGGCTCTGTACATCCAAAGCCAAGGGATTTAAGCTTATTATACAAAAGTTTACGGTTTGTATCATAAATTGTAATATCTGTAGTTTCTTCAAGACATCTTGCTACTGTAAGCTGCATAATTGACGGGGCATTTACAAAACCTAATATGCGGTTTGCTACATTGGCAGCGCAGGTTAAGCTTTCATAATCATCTGCTTCATCTGGAATAACAAGATAGCCTATGCGTTCACCAGGAAGTGATAAAGATTTGCTGTATGAATAGCTTACAATAGTATTTTTATAATATTTTGTAATATAAGGGACTTCTTTCCCATCATATACAAGCTCACGGTATGGCTCATCTGATACCAGGTAAATCTGTGTGCCATATTCTTCCTGTTTTTTATTAAGGATTTGTGCAATCTGCTTTATAGTATCTTCAGAATATACTACACCTGTAGGGTTATTTGGTGTATTAATAATAACTGCCTTTGTAAGCTTTGTTATTTTCTCTTCAAATACCCTGGTGTCTGGCTGGAATGAAGGTATACATGGCGGTACTATAACCATACTGCCGTCAAAGTTGGCAACATAATTGTTGTATTCACCGAAATATGGTGCAAATGCAATAACTTCATCACCTGGGTCTATAATGGATTTAAGCACAACATTAAGACCGCCGGCTGCACCAACAGTCATAATAATATTTTTATATGAAAATGAAGTGCCAAACTTCTTATTAAGTGAAGCAGCAACTGCCATGCGTACATCTTCATGCCCTGAATTGTTCATATAACCATGCAGCTTTAAAGGATTAACTTCATTAATTATATCTGACATGGCCTGTCTTACACTTGCAGGAGGAGGGGTGCTTGGATTGCCAAGGCTGAAATCATATACATTTAAATCACCATATTTTGCAGCAAGCCTTTTGCCCTCTTCAAACATTGCACGTATAACAGAGCTGCCTTCTACATATTTTATCATTTTCCTTGCTATCATTATAATAATTCTCCTTCTAATAGTTTTCTCTAAGTATATCACTCTTTTGCCTGATATCAAATAAAAATTGTAAATTAAGTAAAATATAAGAAAACCAGGAAAACATATTTATTGCTTGACAATAGTATAATTATTGATTAGTATAAAATTATACTATAGAAAGGAGGATAAGTATTATGTCTTTAAGTTTTGGAATTTTAGGATTTTTAAACTATGCACCTATGAGCGGATATAATTTAGTTAAGGCTTTTGAGTCTTCCCTGGAATTTTTCTGGCATGCCCAGAACAGCCATATTTACCTGGAACTTAAAAAGCTGGAGAAGAAAGGTTATATTTGTGGTGAAACTGTTATACAACAGGGGCGTCCTAATAAGAAAATATTTTCTATTACTAGTACTGGCAGAGAGGCATTTATAGACTGGCTTGCAAAAGGAAGCGGGGAAGAAGCACTGCATTTTAAAAGTGCTTTTCTTATGAAGGTATTTTTTGGCGGAAATATGCCGCCTGCCCAAAGTGTTGCCATGTTAAGGCAGTTTAAAACAGATTGTGAAGCTTATCTTGAAAAAATGGGGACAGTGCCTGGAAGCATAGAAAATTATGGTTCAAATAAAGAAGCCTGCCAGACAATGTACTGGCAGTTTACGGCAGATTTTGGTTACAGGCTTATTAAAACCTGTATAGAATGGGCAGGCCAGTGCATTAAAAAACTGGAAACTATAAATTAACAATATATTTAAGAAGGGATAAAACCATTATGGGAGAATTAAAAGGAATAAAAAAACTGGTATTGCCTGGCATTATGTGGCTATTTTTTGAAATTATAGCTGTTACACTGTGGCGGTCACAAAAAAATTTATTTTACTTAATAAATTTTAGCTATATTGGCACATCAGTAGCTACAGGGGTTCTTTTGTTCCAGTTCCACTATAAACATGCGCGCCGGGTTGCACAACTTCTGGTTGGTACTTATATGTTTGTTTATCTTGGGCTGGTTTGTAATGAAAATATGCAAATAGAAGGCTTCTGGTATTATTTGTTTACAGGTGTTTTTGAAGCAGCAACTATCCACTATGCTGTAGCAAAAATATTTGGCCCGCTGTTTTTTGGACGTGGCTGGTGCGGGTTTGCCTGCTGGACAGCAATGATACTTGACCTGCTGCCCTATAGAATACCACAAAAGCCTAGGAAAAAGTGGGGATTTATAAGGTATATTACATTTGTATTATCTTTGGTTTTTGTAAGTGCCCTGTTTCTTGCCCAGGTAAAAAACATGGAAAAAATTATGTTCCAGGCATTTTTAATTGGCAATATTTTATATTACATAACAGGAATTGTGCTTGCTTTTGTGTTAAAAGATAACCGTGCTTTTTGTAAATATATATGCCCGGTTACTGTATTTTTAAAACCTATGTCTTACTTTTCACTGCTGCGCATTAAATGTGACAAAAGTAAATGTGTATCCTGTGGAAAATGTAAAAAGGTTTGCCCTATGGAAGTTGATATAACTGATAACTCAAGAAAACGCAAAAACGGGACAGAATGTATTCTATGCCTTGAATGTACTAAAGCCTGCCCCAAAAATGCATTATAATAAAAAAGCAGGAAGCATATTGTCAAAAAAAGATATACAGCGTATAACTGGCAAACTTATAATAGTATATAGTTTGCCGGTTTTTATATTTATAATATGTAAACAAAAGGATAATTTATAGTTATCCACGGTTTATTTCAAATGGAAGGTTAAAATATTATGCCCTGGCAAGGCCAAAGTAATCCTACAGGCAACCCGCTTCCGCTTGAACGGGTTCACGCAACGGCGCGTAAAATCTGAAAATACCAGATTTAAACGCCGGCGGCCCCGTACAGTTGCCTTTTAGGATTACATTTGGCCTTTGCCAGATGATATACGTTTTGGCAACTTATAGGAATATTTCCTGTGGATTTATCTGCTTTAATGGCATTGTAGCACTTGTACATGTAACAATGTTTAAACTCCTGCCAGACTGCCGCAAAGCGGCAATGAGGCTGGTTTGCAACTGGACAAGCAGCCAATGCCTGCTTGAAGGCAATGCGGATTGCGGATATCCGCTTGATTGACAGTGCAAAAGTACCTTTTACATGGTACATAAAATTTTATCAAAAAATTAAAATACAAGCAAGAAAACTTTCAATTCCCACGGAACGTAGTAACATGCAGACGGTTTTATATATTTTCTGTAAAAGGCACTATAACGCCACCGGTGCTTGGGTCTGGTAGTTTCACAGACCCTATGCACTGCTGTGTGCGTTATCGTAGTGGGAACGTGCCTGCTACAGAAAATATATAAAACTACTGCATGTACATATCCTTTAATATATACAAAAATACAAGAACCAACGCAGGATAACTATAAATTATCTTTTGTTTACACACAATTAAAAATTTATGAAACGGATGTGTATGGAAACTTTAAAAACTTGTATATTTTCTTATGCTTTGTTATAATAGAAAAGCGTTGCTTGAAATAAGAATTAATATGTTTATATTTCCAGGAGGCTAAAGATGTACAATATTTTAAAGGATTTCCTAGATCCAAACCAGATAGCTGTTGCTGGTATTCTTGTAGCTTTTGTGCTTACATTTGCCGGCCTTGCTTTTCCTTTTCCATTCCTGCCTGTTGACCATGGCAGGGAGTTTGCCATAAATGGTGCACTTTCAAAAGGGAAAACAAGGGGTACAGGATTTACGTTTGTAATAGTATTTGTAGCATGTTCACTATTATTTATGCCAATAGACAGGGAATACATAATATACTGTATACTTATACTTGCAGTAATGCTTAGCGGCTATCTTGATGATGCGGCAAAAACGCCATGGAATGAATATAAGAAGGGTCTTATTGACCTGGCTATATCAGTAATGGCAATATGGACTTTTATAAACTATAACCCGGATCTTCTGGCAATTCATATAGGAACGTTTACTTTAGATATACCTGTACCAGTTTATTATATACTTGGCATTATACTTATATGGGTATCTATAAATGTAACAAACTGCAATGATGGTGTTGATGGGCTTTGTGCAAGCCTTTGCTGTGTTGTAATATCTTCTTTTACAATAATATATGCAAAGGAACTTGGAAGCTATGTAATACCGGATTTTATATTTGTTTCAGTGCTGCTTGCATATCTTTATTTTAATTCATCACCAAGCAGCCTGCTTATGGGTGATGCAGGTTCAAGGGCACTTGGTTTTTATATAGCAATAATTGCAATGAAAACAGGACATCCGTTTAGTTACATACTGCTTGCACTGGTTCTTATAATAGATGGCGGTACAGGGCTTGTAAAAGTAGCATTAAAAAGGTTCTTGAAAATATCCATATTTGTTAATACAAGGACGCCATTACATGACCATGCAAGGAAAAATAAAGGCTGGTCGGATACACAGGTAGTGTTCCGGTATATTATATTCCAGATAATATGTGCTTTAACTGCATATATTATAGCATTATAACTTGCAGCTTATGTTTAACCTCATTAAGTAAGTCCCCCGCTTCTTAAGCGGTGGGTTTGGTTTACCAGGGCTTACTTAGTCTGGCAGGGGTTCAAGCTCCTGCCAGACTGCCGCAAAGCGGCAATGAGGTTGTTTTGCAAGTGGGCAAGTAGCCAATGCCTGCTTGCAGGCAATGCGGATTGCGAATATCCGTTTGACTGTTTTTGCCTGTGTATTGCCTGGCATAGTGGTTCTGGTACAGGCAGGTATAAAATATAAAGTTTTTAAAAGCAATAAAGAATTATTATGGGAATTTTTGCCTGTAGCCCAAAGTTTATGGGCTGTGGCAGTAATGGAGGATTATTATGAAGAAAAAATTTTTAATGGCAGTTTTAGGAATAGCAGCAATGTTTAGTATAGCTGGCTGTGGAGGTGGTGATGGCACTAGTACCAGCCAGAATCCTTCCAGTGGTAAAGTTTCTGGTACAGATAAGACATATAAGGTAGGTATTGTACAGTATGTTGATGATGCTTCTTTAAACCAGATACAGAAAGCAATTTGTAAAGAGCTTGATACAAAAGGGCAGGAGCTTGGTGTAACTTTTGACTATTCAGATTATACTTTTAACGGCCAGGCTGACCAGACTACATTAAACCAGATTTTTGCGGAACTTGTAGCTGATGAAGTGGATATTATTATTCCTATTGCTACACCTGCGGCACTTCTTGCACAGTCTGCAACAGAGGATAACCAGATACCTGTAGTATTTTCGGCAGTTTCTGATCCTGTAGCCGCTGGCCTTGTTGCAAGCCTTGATGCACCTGGGGCTAATGTTACTGGAACAAGTGATGCGCTTAATACAGAAGCGGTTATGGAACTTATACTTGCAGCAGACCCGGATATAAAAACACTGGGGCTTCTCTATGACAACAGCCAGGATTCCTCTAAAAACCCTGTAGAGGAAGCTAAAGAGTTTGCAGATGCAAAAGGAATAAAAGTTATTGAAAAGACTGGTACAACTAATGATGAAATAAGCCTTGCAACAGAAGCATTAATTGCTGCAAAGGCTGATGCAGTATTTACACCTACAGACAATACTGTTATGAAAGCAGAACTTGCAATATATGAAAAGTTTATTGATGCTAAAATACCACATTATGGAGGGGCTGATTCATTTGCACTTAACGGGGCATTTTGTGGCTATGGGGTAAATTATGAGGAACTTGGTACAGAAACAGCAGATATGGCAGCAGATATACTTGCCAATAGTGCTAAACCATCTGAAACTGCCGTTAAGCTGCTTGATAACGGGATTGCAACTGTAAATACAGAAACCGCAGAAGCTATAGGGCTTTCTTACAGCCAGTTTGAGGGAATGTGTGAAAAACTGGCTGAAACCAAAACAGCAGAAGAGTTTGAATAAAATAAAATTTAGAAATGGGGATTTTTATGTCTTCAATATTTACAGTTTCTATACTGCAAAGTGCCCTTGAACTTGGGTTTATATATTCACTTGTGGTACTTGCACTGTTTATATCTTTTAAAATATTAAATATAGCAGATTTATCTACTGATGGCTGCTTTACGCTTGGCTGTGCTGTTGCAGCATCAGTTACCATAAGCGGGCACCCTGTACTTGCACTTTTTGCGGCAATGGGTGCAGGGGTGCTTTCAGGGTTTATAACAGCATTTTTACAGACAAGGCTTGGAGTGGAATCAATACTTGCAGGAATTATAGTTAATACAGGGCTTTATACAGTTAATATAGCAGCAATGGGTTTTTCTGCTAACCTGAATTTGTTCCAGTGTGAAAGCATATTTACAATGGCAAAGGATTTTACTGGAAAATATTTTGGTGAGGGCGTATACAAAATCCTTGTTACAAATGGCTGGTATAAACTTCTGGTATTAGTTGTTATTGTATTTATAGCTGCCATGCTTATTACAGCATTTCTTGGTACAAGGCTAGGGCTTTCAATACGTGCTACAGGTGATAATGCCGCTATGGTAAAGGCATCAAGCATAAACCCGAAATTTACAATTACTGTAGGTTTATGTATATCTGGTTCGCTTACTGCACTTTCAGGCGGCATACTTGTGCAATACCAGAAATCATGTGATATAAACCTTGGCACAGGCATGGTTACAATAGCACTTGCAAGCCTTATAATTGGTGAAACATTTATTGGGAGAGGGCCTGTTGCAAAACGGGTTGTGGGTGTAATATTTGGAAGCTGCCTGTACCGTTTTATAGTTGCCATTGCAATAAGGCTGAATGTGCCAGCAGAATGTCTTAAACTTGTATCAGCACTTATTGTAGCTGTTGCTATTGCGTTTCCTTATATAAAAGATAATGCCAGGTTTACAAAGCGTAAATATGCAGAAATGGCAAGACGTAAAAAGGGAGGTGCAGATTAATTTGCTTGAATTAAAAAGTATATATAAAACATTTAATGAAGGCACGGTTAATGAAAAAAAGGTGTTAAAAGGCTTAAGCCTTTCACTGGAAAGCGGGGATTTTGCAACTATTGTCGGAAGCAACGGTGCTGGCAAGTCTACAATGTTTAATGCAATTACTGGTGTGTTTTATGTAGATGCAGGTGAAATAATACTTGATGGTGAGGATATTACATTTAAAAAAGAATATTTCCGCAGCAAGGAAATAGGGCATCTTTTCCAGGATCCTATGCTTGGCACGGCACCTCATATGACTATTGAGGAAAATATGGCACTTGCGTATTTAAGGGCATCAAAAGGGCGTCATGGTTATTTTTCAAGGGTAGGCAAAAAAGATAAAGAAATGTTCAGGGAACATTTAAAACTGCTTGATATGGGGCTTGAGGATAGAATGAAGCAGCCAGCAGGCCTTTTATCAGGAGGGCAGCGGCAGGCACTTACACTTATTATGGCAACTATGGTTACTCCAAAACTTTTGCTTTTAGATGAACATACAGCAGCCCTTGACCCGGCTACCGCAGAGAAGGTACTTTTACTTACCAGAAATATTGTTGCAGGGCGTAATATAACATGCCTTATGGTTACACATAATATGCAGCAGGCATTAAGCCTTGGCAACCGTACCATTATGATGGATTCAGGAAATATTGTTTTTGATGTGTCAGGGGAAGAACGTAAAAAGCTTTCAGTTGAAGACCTGCTTGGAAAGTTTAAGGACAATGCTGGTAAAAACCTGGATAATGATCGTATATTATTATCAGGAAAGTAACTGGAACATTGCTTTTTAAAGGTTTATATAGTAAAATAGCATTAGGTTAAGACCGGGTTATCCGGGAGGGGGAGGTATAATGGCAGGCATAAGGACAGTCCTTATAATTGACAGTAATGGTTCTGACAGAGGAATTGTAGCTGGTTTTCTGGAAGAATATTATAATATTATAGATACTGGCAGCATTAAGGAAGCGTATAGTATATTAAGTGCCAGTACTGGAGGTATTGTGGCAGTTATCCTTGATATTACAAAGGATGACAGTTATTGTGAAGAAATGCTGCATTTTATTAAGGAAAGGGAAAAGCTTTCAAGGATACCTGTTATAATAACAGCAGATACAGAAAGTGAAGAAACAGAGATTAGTGCATTATCTGCTGGTGCAAGTGACTTCCTTTATAAGCCATACAGCCCGGTAATAGTTAAGAAACGCCTTGATAATATTATCAGCCTGAATGAAAATGCATCTATAGCAAATGATTTACAAAAAGACCATCTTACAGGGGTGTACTCAGAGGAAGCTTTTTGCCAGAAAGCTGCTAAAATCCTTGAAGAAAACCCTTTGGCAGAATATGCTGTAGTATATTCTGATATAGAGAATTTCGGGCTTATTAAAGATTTGTTTGGTGAAAATGCAGGTAATAATATCCTTGTATATATGGCAAGGGTATTTAAGCATTTTATTGGCAGGGATGAGCTTTGCGGGCGTATGGAGGCAGACCACTTTGTGCTTTTCTTAAAATATGATAAAGAAGCCCTTAATGAAAACCTTGAATCAGTTGTGAAGATTATTAATGATTTTCCAATAAGCATGAATATAATGTTAAGGTTTGGTGTATATAAAATAGAAGACAGTAATATGCCAGTGCATGCCATGACAGGGCGTGCACTGGTTACAGTTGAAACTATAAGGGGCATGTATGGGCAGTATGTTGCATATTATAATAATAAAATCTGGGAAAAGCAGGTACATGAACAGGAAATAATTAACTGTATGGAAGATGCCCTTAAAGAAAAACAGTTTATGGTATATTTCCAGCCTAAATACGATATTGGTTCTGAGAGGGTTGCAGGGGCAGAGGCACTTGTACGCTGGCAGCATCCTTTAAAGGGGTTTATGAACCCGGCAGAATTTATTCCTCTTTTTGAGAAAAACGGGTTTATAACAGAACTTGACAAATATGTATGGGATACTACATGTGGATATATAGAAAGCTGGATTAAAAACGGGTACCCGGTTGTGCCAATATCTGTAAATGTATCAAGGACTGATATATATAATCCTGGTTTTATAGAAATAATTCTTGGAATTATACGCAAGCATAACCTTGAACCAGAACATATACATCTTGAAATTACAGAAACTGCATATACTGATAATCCAAAGCAGATTATAGAAGTAGTTAAACAGCTTAAACTTATTGGGTTTGTAATAGAAATGGACGATTTTGGCTCAGGGTATTCATCATTAAATATGCTTAATGAACTCCCTATTGATATCCTTAAGCTTGATATGGGGTTTGTGCAGGGTGACATGGGTACAAATAGCAATAATATTTTAAGCTTTATAATAGGGCTTGCAAAATGGATGGATTATGCTGTTGTTGCAGAAGGAATAGAAACTGAAGAACAGATACAGATGCTCCGGAATATGGACTGTAACTTTGTACAGGGGTATTATTATGCCAAGCCAATGCCGCCAGATGAATTTGAAGCTTATATGCTAAGACATAATGTCCTTGATAAAATTGATGAAATCCATGCAGGAAATATAGAAGGAATTAAATTTAAAAAATCACAGGGGGTTATGCTTATAGTTGATGATCTTGCACTTAACCGTAAGATATTAAGCAAGTCTTTTAGTTCTTATTTCCAGATTGTAGAAAAAGAGAATGGTGCAGATGCTTTAGAATATGTTAAGGAAAATTATAAAAATATTGATGTTATAATGCTTGACCTTGTAATGCCTGTTATGGACGGTTTTACTTTTATGAAACATCTTGGCAGTGATAAGCGGTATAAAGATATACCAATAATTGTTACTTCACAGGGTGGTGAAAAAAGTGTTGAGAAATCATTTGAACTCGGGGCTACGGACTTTGTTGAAAAGCCATATAATTTAAGGATTATACTTCACAGGGTACAAAATGCGGTTATAGCTTCCAGGAAATAAAAGTATATTGAATTTTTAAAATTTAGTGGTATAATATTAGAAGTATTACAGAAAACATTATGTTTTTAACAGTTTTTGCTAAGAGAAAAAGGAAATGGGGGTTAAATTATGAATAAGAAAGTTATTGTAGCAGGATTGGCATTAAGTCTTGGAATTTTATTGCCAGCGGGTGTACAGGCAAAGAAGATAACAAGCAGCGCCCAGGCAGAAAAGCTTGCAAAAGAATATGTTAAAGGTGCAACTGTTTTATTTACAGAGGAAGATGAAGATGATGGCATAGCAGTATATGAGGTTGATATGAAAAAAGGCAGTAAGAAATATGAACTGGTATACCAGGCATCTAATGGGAAATTAATTGAATATAAATGGGAGAAAACAGGACATAAAAAAGGCAGTAAAGAAATTTCTGAAAAGGAAATAAAACGCCAGGCAAAGAAAAAAGTGAAAAATGCGTCCATTACAGAAGTGGATTATGATTTAGAAGATGCAGAATATGAAGTAGAATTAATTACTAAGAATAAAAAGTATGAACTGGATTATAGTGCAGATGGTACATTAATTTCTTACAAGTGGGAGAAATTTTAACCCATAAACCATTTAAATATAGTATGTAAGCAAAGGCAGGAACAATACAAATATGGATTTCTGCCTTTGTTTTGTTACATGGGAAAATTGCTTGTAATGAAATAAAAATACTGTTATAATTTAAAAAAATGTAAAGGGACAAGGTATATGGAAAATAATGAAATACAGTGGCATCCGCCATATATAGCAGCTATGAATCTTGAGGGAGCTTGACAGGGAAGAACACAGGTGGCTTTGTGCATTATCAGGAAAGCTGTCAGAGAAAGATTTAAAAGAGCTTATTATAAATATAAATGGTTTAAGTGGCAAAATGGAAAAGGAATATGCAGATTCCGTATTGGAAATAGCATTAAAAGCCAATAGGGAACTTGCAGAAAAAATAAGGAGTGATGAAAATATGAGTAAAACATTAATGGAGATAATGGAACCTGTAATATCAGAAGTAATAACAGAGGTAAGCCAGAATTGTAAAGAAGAAGGCAGGAAAGAGGGCAAAAAAGAAGGAATGGTTTATGCATATTATGAAATGAATCTGCCTGCAAAGGAAATTGCCAGAAAACTGCTTATAACAGAAAGTGAGGTAATGGAAATTATAAAAAGAAACAGAAGGCAAGGGGAATAGGAGCATAATTGTAAATTTTGGTATAAAAGACTGGATTTTAAAGCAGTAAATTTTACAGTGTAAGATTTACTGCTTTTTAGGATTATAGTTTATGTATGGCAGGAGTGGATATTATGGAGTTTACTTATGAACGGGTTTTTCCAGATGAAGATTTGCCGTTTAAAATGTTTTTGTTTGAGGGCGGGCAGGGAAATTATTTCCGTGAAAAGCACTGGCATAGTTCTATTGAGATTTTTGCTGTTTTTAAGGGAAATATTAGTTTTTATCTGAATAACAAGCTTTACCAGCTTTTAGAGGGGCAGTTTCTTATTATAAATTCAAATGAGATACATTCTATATGGGCACCAGTAAAAAACCAGACACTGGTATTACAAATCTCGCTGGAAACATTTAGGGAATATTTTACAGGAGAGCAGTTTATACAGTTTGCACATAGTAATAAGGAATATGACTGTGAGGTTATGGAACTTCTGGAAAGGATTTTTTTGGTATACCAGAAGAAGGATTATGGCTATGTGCTCAAAGTGAAGAGCGGTTATTTTAATCTTTTATATCTTCTGGTTACAAAATACAGAAAAACGGATGTAACATCTGAAATGTTAAAAATTAATAGTAAATTAAACCGTTTATCAGTAATTACCAGCTATATGAAGGAGAATTTCAGGGAGGATTTAAGCCTTAGCAAGCTGGCGGAAACTTTTGGATATGCGCCTTCATATCTTTCACGTATGTTCCAGAAATATGCTGGTACCAGTTATAAATCCTATTTGCAGGATATACGGCTCCGGCATGCATTCCAGGAATTATTAAATTCCAGCCATACAATTAGTGAAACTGCGTTAAATAATGGTTTTCCAAATAGTAAGGCGTTTTCAAGGGAGTTTAAAAAAAAGTATGGTGTGCTGCCAAGTATATATAGAAAAAATGAAACCTGATTTATATACAGGTCAAGAAAGTGACATAAAATAGATAAATAAATGACCGGCGGATTTTCAAAACATTGCTATGATACTTTTAATAATATAGAGGAGGTAAATGTTAATGGAAATCCAGAATATAACTGGCAAAGCATTTAAAATTTATGGAAGCATACAGGATATACACTAGACAAAATTTTTGAAAAGATGCAGGATACAGCTTTACCAGAGAAAGAAGTAATTTATGTACCATCTGTGGAAGAAATGGAGTTACTGCCAGAAGCAGAAGCTTTAAAAAACCGGCTTTTTGGAGGGCTTGATATACAGATTGGGTATTGCAATGGTTATAATAAAATGTTAAATGCCTTGGAATACCACCGTTCATCTGAAATTGATATTGCGGTAACAGACCTGGTTCTGTTAGTTGGACGGCAGCAGGATATGCAGGAAGATTTTACATATGACACTTCTTTAATAGAAGCATTTTTTGTACCAGCTGGCACAGTACTGGAGTTATATGCAACAACGCTTCATTATGCCCCATGCAGTGCAGGGGATAGCTGTTTCAGATGTGTTATAGTGCTACCGGCAGGAACTAATGAAGAGATACTGCTGCAAAATAATGAAAGTGGTGAAATAAGGCTTCTTACAGCAAGGAATAAATGGCTTGTGGCACATAAAGATGCAGGAATAAAAGGGGCATTTAACGGGTTACGTGGTGAAAATATCTGCCTGTAAAGGCATGAATAAAACGGAGGGATATATATGTTATTTATAGGTGTTGATTTGGGGACTTCAGCAGTTAAACTGCTTTTAATGGACGAAAATGGCAAAATACACAATATTGTTTCAAGGGATTACCCTTTAAGTTTTCCAAAACCAGGATGGGCAGAGCAGAATCCTTATGGCTGGTATAGCCAGAGCATGGAAGGAATTAAAGAATTAATTAAAGACTGTGATAAAAGTGAAATTGCAGGAATCAGTTTTGGCGGGCAGATGCACGGGCTTGTAGTTTTAGATAAAGATGATAATGTAATACGGCCTGCAATTTTATGGAATGACGGAAGGTCTGTAAAAGAAACGGATTACCTTAATAAAACAGTTGGAAAAGAGAAACTTTCGCAGTATACAGCAAATATTGCATTTGCAGGGTTTACAGCGCCTAAAATTCTCTGGTTAAAGGAAAATGAACCAGAAAACTTTACAAAGATAAATAAAATCATGCTTCCAAAGGATTATCTGGCATACCGTCTTAGCGGGGTACATTGTACAGATTATTCAGATGCTTCAGGTATGCTTCTTTTAGATGTCAAAAACCGCTGCTGGTCAGAAGAAATGATAAAAATATGTGGTATTTCAGAAGAAATGCTTCCAGAATTATTTGAAAGTTATGAAGCAGTTGGGACAATAAAGCCAGAAATTGCAAGGCAGCTTGGTATTAAAGACAGTGTAAAAATTGTGGCAGGTGCAGGTGATAATGCTGCCGCTGCTGTAGGGACTGGTACTGCTGGTAATGGATGCTGTAATATTTCCCTTGGTACTTCTGGTACAATTTTTATTTCAAGTAATACATTCTGTGTGGATAAATACAATGCACTACACTCATTCTGCCATGCAGACGGGAACTATCATTTAATGGGCTGTATGCTTAGTGCTGCTTCATGTAAAAAATGGTGGCTTGAGGAGATTTTAAATACTAATGATTATGCAGGGGAACAGTCCTTAATTAAAAAACTTGGAAATAACCAGGTATTTTACCTGCCTTACCTTATGGGGGAGCGTTCTCCACATAATGACCCGTTTGCAAGGGCAATGTTTATTGGCATGAGCATGGACACATCAAGGGCAGATATGACCCAGGCAGTTATAGAGGGTATTGCATTTGGACTTCGTGATTCACTGGAAGTTGCAAGAACACTTGGAATTAATATTAACCGTACAAAAATCTGTGGCGGAGGTGCAAGGGATGCCATTTCAAAGAAGATTATTGCAAATGTCATGGATTTAAAAGTAGATGTAATAGAAAGTGAAGAAGGCCCAGGATATGGCGCTGCCATACTTGCAGCCGTGGGATGTGGCGTATTTAGCAGTGTACAGGAAGCATCTGGAAAGCTTGTAAAAGTAACTGGTACTGTAGAACCAGAGAAAGCACTTGTAGAAAAATACGAAGAACGTTACCAGAAGTTTAAAAAGATTTACCCGGCAGTAAAAGAACTTTACCAGGTATTTGCAGGAGGTAATATATGGGATACGGAAAAAATATAAAAAATGTGCTTTATGGCGGGGATTACAACCCGGAACAGTGGCCAGAAGAAGTATGGCATGAGGATATGCGTATATTAAAAGAAGCACATATGGATATAGTTACATTAAATGTATTTAGCTGGGCAGCATTGCAGCCAGATGAATATACATATAATTTTGAAAAGCTTGATAAAATTATGGAGCTGGTACATAATAATGGCCTTAAAGTCTGCCTGGCAACTTCCACAGGGGCGCATCCGGCATGGATGGCAAGGAAATATCCTGATATTTTAAGGACAGAACCAGACGGGCGTAAAAGGAAGTTCGGCGGACGCCATAATTCCTGCCCGAACAGCCAGACATACCGCTATTATGCACCAAAACTTGCAAAGGAACTTGCAGCACGTTATAAAGGCTATGATAATATTGTTGCATGGCATATATCCAACTGATATATTTGGTGCAATAATATTTAATTCCATATTAAACCGGTCCTTTACTGCTTTGGCAAACCAGCCGCTTTGTATTCCCTGGTAATTAGCAAACTCATCATACACATCTACTGTAATAAACTCTTTATAATTACATGTCCCTGTAACCGTGCTTCCTGGATTTTGGCTGTTTCTGGCACAGCCAGTTACAGACAGTGCCGCCATTATAAAGCAAAGCATTATACAGATTAATTTATTCTTCATAGCTGCCTGTTTCTGCCAATATCAAAGGTACTTCTGGTACTATTTACATTTGGTTTTGTACTGGTTGTATATTGCCAGTCCTGTATATTCCAGAAGATATTTGCACCTTATGAAAAACAAAAAGAAGAGTAAATAACCCTGCCAGATGGTGACTGCCAGGCTGGCAGGAATTATATTTTAGAAAGGAAATAAAAATTATGCAATTTGGATATTTTGATGATAAGGCAAAAGAGTATGTAATTACTACGCCGCAGACACCTCTTCCATGGATTAATTATCTTGGAAATGAAACTTTTTTCTCCCTGGTTTCCAATACCTGTGGGGGTTACAGTTTCTATAAAGATGCAAAGCTTTTAAGGCTTACCCGTTACCGTTATAATAATGTACCAGCAGATACTAATGGAAGGTATTATTTTATTAACCATAACGGCACAGTCTGGACACCTGGCTGGCAGCCTGTAAAGACACCGCTTGATACTTATGAATGCCACCACGGGCTTGGTTACAGCAGGTTTATTTCTTCTAAGAATGGAATACAGGCAGAGCTTACAGCTTTTGTGCCTCTTGGTGAAACATGTGAATTAAACCGCCTTGTGCTTTGTAACAATACAGAGAAAGAACAGTCTTTATCTTTAAGTTCTTATGTAGAGTTCTGTTTCTGGAATGCAGTAGATGATGCTGCCAACTTCCAGCGTAATTTAAGCATTGGTGAAGTAGAAGTTAATGGTTCTGCAATATACCATAAAACTGAATACCGTGAGCGCCGTAACCATTATGCATATTTTATTACAAATGCAGATACAGATGGTTTTGATACAGACAGGGATATATTTCTTGGGCAGTATGGAAGCATAGAAAACCCTGTAAATGTAAAAAATGCCACTTCCAGCAAGTCATTAGCAAGCGGCGGTGCTGTAATTGGTTCACACCATATTACTGTTACACTTGCACCTGGTGAAAAGAAAAGCTTTATATTTTTACTTGGGTATGCAGAGAACCCGGAAGATAAAAAGTGGGAAAAACCAGGAATTATTAATAAAGAACCTGCACTTGCTGCATTTGGAAGGCTTAACACTGATGAAAAAGCAGAAAGCGCATTAAAAGCTTTACAGGATTACTGGGAAACACTTCTTTCTAAATTTACCCTTGAATGTGCTGATGAAAAATTAAGCCGTATGGTAAATATCTGGAACCAGTACCAGTGCATGGTTACGTTTAATATGTCCCGTTCTGCCTCTTACTTTGAATCAGGGACAGGGCGCGGCATGGGATTCCGTGATTCCTGCCAGGATCTTCTGGGGTTTGTACATTTAATACCTGGCAGGGCAAGACAGCGTATACTTGATATTGCTGCTACACAGTTTGAAGACGGGAGTGCTTACCACCAGTACCAGCCTCTTACAAAAAAGGGCAATGCTGATATTGGTAGCGGCTTTAATGATGACCCGTTATGGTTAATTGCTGGTACTGCTGCCTATATTAAGGAAACAGGTGATTTAACAATTTTAGATGAACAGGCAGACTTTAACAATGACAGTTCTAAATCAAAGCCCCTGCTTGAACATTTAAAACGCTCCTTTGATTATATACTGTCACACTTAGGCCCACATGGGCTGCCGTTAATTGGCAGGGCAGACTGGAATGACTGCCTGAATTTAAACTGTTTTTCAACAGAACCAGGAGAATCTTTCCAGACATCCGGCCCGTCAGAAGGCCCAGTTGCGGAGTCAGTATTTATTGCAGGAATGTTTGTTAAATACGGGCGTGAATATGCTAAAATCTGTGAACTTGCTAATAATTCTGAGGAGGCAGTACGTGCTTTAAAAGCAGTAGAAAAGATGTATAAAACAGTACTTGGTGCAGGATGGGACGGTGAATGGTTCTTACGCGCTTATGATGCTGGCGGCCTTAAAATTGGTTCAAATGAATGTGAAGAAGGAAAAATTTATATAGAACCACAGGGCTTTTGTGTACTTGCAGATATAGGGGTTAAAGAAGGCCATGCCTTAAAAGCGCTTGATTCTGTAAAAAAATATCTTGATACAAAATATGGGATTGTACTTTTGCAGCCTGCTTACAGCCATTATTATTTAAACCTTGGTGAAATATCTTCTTATCCGCCAGGATATAAAGAAAATGCCGGGATTTTCTGCCACAATAACCCATGGATTTCGATTGCAGAAACACGTATAGGGCGTGGAAACCGTGCATTTGAAATATATAAGAAAACATGCCCTGCATATATTGAAGATATTAGTGAAATCCACCGTACAGAACCTTATGTCTATTCACAGATGGTTGCAGGAAAGGATGCCCCAAAACATGGGGAGGCTAAAAATAGCTGGCTTACAGGTACTGCTGCATGGACATTTGTTAATGTATCACAATATATTCTTGGAATACAGCCAGATTTTGACGGGCTTTATATTGATCCATGTATACCAGAAGAATTAGAAGAATTAAAGATAAAAAGGCAGTACCGTGGTGCAGATATTTATATTGATATTAAAAATCCAGAACATATAGAAAAGGGCGTGTGCAAGGTTGAAGTTGACGGGCAGGAAACAGAAAGCGGATATATATGTCCTGATGGTACTAAAAAAGAATACCATGTAACAGTAGTTATGGGAAAACAGGCTGTTTAACCTTATTAAGCAGGCCTTTAAAGACAGCAATAAAGTTGTTTTGAAGGCAGACACTGGTAACTGCCGCATTAAGAAAAATTTTTATTTTTAGTGCGGCAGCCCCAGTTTACACAATATCTGGCAGTATATAAAAATTGTTTTCTAGTATTATTATGAAAGTATTTGCTTACGGTATTCTGCTGGTGATGTTCCTTCGTGTTTTTTAAATTTGCGGTGGAAATAATCCACATTGTGATGATAAGTCCGGCGGGGATGTATGTATTTCCAGCTCTTCATATCCAAGTACATGCTGGTTGGGCAGGCAGAAGAAGCGGCGGTCTTCCAGAAGGCAGACATCTTTATATGAAAGGTGTATATCTTCTATGCATTGTACCTGCCGTCCATATGCCAGGAATACGGAGTCAAAGGGTGAACCTTTTTGTGGCGCATTATGGTAATGGTCTAAAAGGTCTTTAAATCTTTTAGTAGCAAATGTACCTTTTAGTAAAATTGCTTTTCTCTGTTCTATTTCAAGTATATCAAATGAATTATTATCCTGGTTGGTTACACGCATAAGTTCTGAAAAGTCCCATGCCTGGTGGAACTGTTCCTGGTTATAGTTTCCATAAGTTACAACCTGGTATACACTGGCATTAAGATGAAGTTCCTTAAGATCCAGTGTGTTGTAATTACAGGTATTTAAAAGTATTTCCCTTATAATATTTTCCTTAGCTTTATCAAGGTATTGTGAATACGAGAGGGAAGTTTTTGATTCCTTTATAATAATGTCACGCACAGTGCATACAGACTGTTCCAGTTCATCTTCATCTACAGGCTTGGTTAAGTAAAAATCCACACCATAGCGCATTGCAGCCTGTGCAAGCTTAAAATCAGAAACCCCGCTTAAAATAATGAATTTACCAGCAAATCCAGCTTCTGATGCTGCTTTTACAACATCAATGCCATTTAATTTTGGCATACGTATATCAAGAAGCACCAGGTCTGGTTTTAAACCAAGGATTTTATTTAAAGCTTCTTCACCATTAGAAGCAGTCCCACAGATTGAAAATCCGCAGGCGCTCCAGTCAATAATTTGTTTAATGCCTTCTAATACAAGCTGTTCATCATCTGCAATTAATGCATTCATACATTACCCCTCATCTTCCATAATATTGTATAGTGGAATTGTAACAGTTACACATGTTCCAAAGTTTTCTTTGCTTCTTATAGTAATGCCATATTCCAGCCCGTAAAAAAGGTGTATGCGGTTGTTAATATTATAAAGCCCTATGCCGTGGTTATCCGGGGTTTTGGCAGGCGTGCTAAGGTGCTTAATTACATCTTTAAGTTTTGCCCTGGACATTCCAGAGCCATTATCAAATATATCAGCACATAAAAGTGATTTGTCTTTTGAGGGATGGACTTTTAATATAATATGGCCGTCCTCTGCCTTGTCCTCTAAACCATGTGAAATGGCATTTTCAACAACTGGCTGTAAAAGTACAGGAAGTATATGGTAGTTAGAGGGTTCAAGCTGGCTGTCAATTTTAATATCATAACTAATACGTGCACCAAACCGGAGTTTCTTGATTGCAAGGTAGGTAGAGATATAATCCAGTTCTTTGTCAAGGGTTGTAGAAGCAGTCTGTGTATTGCTAAGCACATAGCGCATGGATTTACTTAAAAGTTTTATTGCATTTGCTACGTCCTTATTGCCTTCAACAAATGCCTTCATACGTATGCTTTCCAGGGTATTATACAAAAAATGCGGGTTAATCTGGTTTGCAAGGAGTTTTAACTCCATCTGCTGCTGCTGGTTTGCAATTATCTGTTCACGTATCTGTGCCTGGTAAATTTCTGCTTCTGCGGATTTTAATTTATTTACCATAATTTTCATATCTGTAAATACCCAATAAAGTAGGTTTTTACAGCTAAATTGTTTTTAACTGGATTTTTTATTGAATTGTTTCCCCATTCCCGCTGTCGGTCAGATTTCCGATGAAACGGTAATGGATTTCTATAGACTGAACTTTCTCACCATTTACCATGCGTTTATCGCCTACTAAAATCTTTGTGATAAGTTCATTGATGATACATGAATTTAATTCTTTCAGGTCACTGTACTGCCGGATCAGGCTAATCCACTTCCCCACATTCTGCTCTGTAGCGTCATGCTCTGCCGGCTGTTCCTGCAATGCAGAAAGCTGTTTTTTGAGTTCTTCCTGCTCCCTCTGGTACTTCGGCATGAGGTTGTCTATGCTTGCCCCCGCAAGCCTGCCGAGTGCATAATCCTCATACAGCTTACTTATGACTTTTTCGATTTCCCCAAGCCTTTTCTCAATAGTCCGCTTTTTTCCCTCAACCATGCCATAATCGACGGTACTGTTTAACTGCTGTTGTTCCATAATCCTGTCAAGGACTGCCTGCTCGTCTGCAAGTGCCAGTTCTGCCCATTCCCTTATGTCTTTCAGAACAGTATCATACAAATCCTGTTCCTTGATGCGGTGCGGCGTGCATCCGTCTGGTCCGTTCGCCTTGTAGTTCTGGCATGAACCAAAATACGTATTCCTTTCGCTGTTCTTACTTGACTTCTCAGGGAAGAATGAAATGCGCCTGCCGCAATCAGGACAGTAGGCAATGCCGGAAAAGATGCTCGGCTCTCTTTTTGCCTTGCACATACGCCTGCGTTTTCCATTGACTTCCTGTACACGCTCCCACAGTTCCAAGTCCACAATCGGCTCAAATCTGTCCTTTACCACCACCCACTCATCTTTGGGCTTTACATAGTTCTTGCCGACTTTGAACAGCTTTGACTGTTTCTGTGCTACAAGACTGCCGATGTAAACCTCATGCGAAAGTATCCATTTAATTGTAGTTTCATTCCACATATAGTTGGATATATGCCCCTCGCCCTGAAAGCCTGTCCATGTGCGCTCGCCCCTTATGTGATGCCAGTATGCGGGTATCGGTATGCGCTCCCTTTTCAGCACGTTGCCGATTGCCTTGTAGCCTTTGCCCTGCACAGCCAATTCATACATACGCCGTACAATCGGTGCTGTTTCCGCATCAGGTATCAGCTTGTGGCTGTCCTCCGGCGATTTGCGGTAGCCGAACGGTGGCACTGTACTGTGGTAGATGCCTGCCCTTGCCTTTGTGGTCATGGTGCTGCGGATTTTCTTTGAAATGTCCCTTGCATAGAAATCATTAAACAGGTTCTTGAATGGTGCCATTTCATTGTACCCCATAGAGGTATCAATTCCATCGCTGATTGCGATATAACGTACTTTCTTGCTTGGAAAATACACTTCGGTATAATAGCCTGTTTGCAGGTAGTCACGCCCAAGACGTGATAGGTCTTTTGTAATGACCGTATTGATTTTCCCGCTTTCAATATCCTCAATCATGCGTTTAAAATCTGGTCTTTCAAAATTTGTCCCACTCCAACCATAATCGACGTATGTTTCTGCAACCTCTATCCCATGATACTGTGCATACTGCATAAGCATCTGCTTCTGGCTCGTTATGGAATTGCTTTCTTTGTCTGTGATGCCATCATCAACAGACAATCGGGTATATAACCCTGCTTTTGGTGCTGTTTTGTATGTAGTCCTACTCATTAGCTTCTCCCTTTCTGGAAAAAGCTGGTGAACTGCAAAGTGGTTCTTCATTTCCTATTATACCTTTATGGTCAGCAACCTGCAAGCACTTTTCCTCTTTATCCGAATTTAATATTACCCTTACAAACGCATCCTGCGGTGTACGCCTGCTGTCAAATACTCTTGTTACTATCAGTTTTGTTTTATTCAAATATATTCCTCCTCGTTTTCTGAAAGAAAATGTCTGCCATGCCTGCATGGTATGCACCTTTGCAGAGGCAGAGGAATTTCCCTCTCAATCTCAACTTACCGACAGACGTTTTCTGCGTCCTGCCCTGTAAAATAAAATCCCAACAAGGTATAAGTTTATCCTGTTGGGTATCAGACACTTTGAAATGACGTAATATAGACGCTTTCAAAATGCCCCCAATTCCTTATATTTACTGCCCTTATACGCTAAGACACTTATTCTTTTATTCTATATTTAAAAGTATTTATATATATATAATAGGAAACTGGAAATAACCGTATGTATATATGTAAAAAGGATTTGGGAATTTACACGTCTAAACGTCCATTGCGTCTTAATGCCTTTCCTCTGTACGCACTTTTACATGGATACCCTTAAATCCCCTTGCGGTCTTTCCAGTGCCAAGTGCGATATTATTTGTATAGGTAAGCCCATATTTATCCTCATTCTGCCGTAGGAAATTAGCAAAACTGCGCTCTCCTAACGGTTTTTCAAGGTTGTCCTCACACCACTGGCTGTATGCGCTGTAAAGCTGCTTTGATGTGGCGTGTGTGCCTTTTTCAAGCCGGATATAGCCCTCCGACTGCATGAATACAATAATGTTATTCCCGTCCTGCATGGCTTTTGTCAGATTATCTTCTGCCCGTTTGCTTATTGTGAACCTGTATCCGTTGTCAATCAGGCGGTGCAGTCCCTCAAGACACCATAAAAATATGCCCTCTGCTTCAGCAATCAGTTTTTCCCCAAGAAACGGATCATCTTCCCTGTCCGGCTTACGCTCTTTTACGGTAAGGACTATCTGCCGACGGAAAAAGCCACAGGAACGGTCATACAGCGAACCGAGGTTGCCATTGCCAAAACAGATAAACCGTACACATAAATATCCCTGCTCGCTCTGCCTGCCTTTGCGTTCCAAGTCCGTTTTATCCTCCAGTGTCACTATGGACTTGATGTTATTTGTCTGTGGAAGTGCCTCCAGTTTCATGTCATCATCAAGCATCAGCAGTTTCCATTCAAGGTCTGCCCTTGCAAAGCGGTCAACCTCCACTTTCTGTATGCTTCCTGTGTTCATACTGTCGCCAAGCAATGCACGAAGCACCCTGCCAATGCGTGACTTGCCTTCCCCACCTTTTCCTATGACTATCATCATTTTCTGTCCTTTGGTTGTCGGCAGTAGCACATACCCCATAAACTCCTGTAACGTGATAATGTCCTCTGGCTCTAATAACTGCCCAAGAAATGAAAGCCAGCGTGACGGTTCCGACGCATCAGGCAGATACCTCACTGGAAGTCTGTTCATACAGAATTCTTTCTGTGCAGAGAAGTTTTTTGATAAGAAATACGTTCCGTTCGCCACATGGATACGGTCTGTCTGGTAAGGTATCGGCGGCGAGTAGCACCTGATTTTTAACGCATCAAGAAGCGTGGTTGCTTTCTTAGCAATGTTTGACGTAACATAAGGCGCAATCTTATGGTATATCTCCGCCTTAATCTGCTCCGCATCACCGACTGCCCCGTTTATGTCAAAAAACCTGCCATGTATGCACTTCATAGGGTGTCCTGCAAGGAAATCCTCACAGAACAGCACATCGTTGACTTTGTTCCCGTCAAACCATATTTTCGGCTGTGATGCCTGCTTCATTTTCTCCATCGTCTTTTCCAGTGCCGCCCGCTGTTCCTTTGGCACACTGTTCCAGTCTTCTTTCAATCTTTAACACTTCCTCTCCATAATCCGCCACTAACTGAACACGCTCCGATAGCGGAGCGTATAATAAAATATCTAACAAATAATCAATGTAATCTTTCTTCTCCAATGCTTCACAAAACAGCGGGTGCCATTCTTCCTCTGCTTTGTGTAGCGGATACTGCTCCTGCCATTCCCTTAACTGGCACAGGTAATCAGATAATACACGAAAACATTTCTTTTCCGCCCTCTCAAACCTCTGCTCTGGTGATAACTTCCGTTTACGTTTTGGCGGCGGTTTTCTGCACTTGTTATTGTCAAAACTGATGCCAAACTCTGACGCTATCTGTAATGCTGCGTCTTTTTTGCCCAATCCGTAAAACTTTGCTACAAAATCAATGGCATCTCCCTTTTCCCCACAGCCAAAACAGTAATAGCGGTTATCTATTTTCATGCTCGGATTTTTATCGTTATGGAACGGACAGACTGCCATACCGTTTCGGTTTATTTTTATCCCGCAACGCTCCGCCGCCTGCCTTGCGGTTATTCCACTTTCCCTTACTGCTTCAAATACATTCATTTAAACCTCTCATTCTTAATCAACAACGTAAAATTACCATGCATAACTATTCACACAGCCTTCATGAACGCAAAAAGGACAGCTACAAACCCTTTACAGGTTCATAACTGCCCTTACGCTGTTTCATTATAAAATTTTTACTCTTGACAAAACTGCCGTATGCCTTTAAAATATGGCTTATAAAGAGAAATGAGTTTTTCGACCGTACAGCTATTGCTCAAGCGGCTTGCTCGTTTCTTTTTTTGTCCTTAAAATATCATACAGATACAGCTTTCCGTCTTTTGCATGACGCACCAGTATCCTTGCCTTAAAGACATTATACCTGACCAGTTCGCCCGCATCATCATAAACAGGGATTGCAAAACGTGTATCATATCTGTACCATCCGAATTTTGCATCTGTGTTATGCTTCTGTGCATAATTCTCTGCAAATGTTTTATTCGTGGCAATTTCAATCATTTCTCTAATAATTCCCGAAGAATTTGCCTTTGCATACATATTTGCGCCCCTTAGTTCCTTTGTGTCTTTGGAATGTGCAAACTCGTCGGGAAAATCCGCACCTATGTACACCACATCTGATGTTTCCGTAATTTCCGCACACTGACCGATATACTCTTTCAGACAGTTCTCAACAATGTTCCAGTCCACGCTCCTTCTTCCTTTGAAACGCAGGTCATTGATGACCACAATGCTTTTACCGTCAGCGTCCTTTATTATATCAACTTTCTTATCCATTGTAGCTGCTCCTTATCTAATTCATTTTATCAAAAGTCCAACAGCTACATTGTATCATGCCAGCCTGCATAATTCCATTTAAAAATCCATAAAAAACAATTCAATACATTTATATCCTGCAAGTAGCTTTTGGGAATAAGCTCACATTGGACTCGCACCATCATCTTCGTGACCGTTTTACGGAAGTATCATTATCAGGAAACAGTGTCATGGCGCAAGGTCACGGAAATCAATTTTCAAAAAGTTAAAGATAAGATATAATGAAGGCATGGAT
>CAJUJY010000037.1 GCA_910586555.1 uncultured Lachnospiraceae bacterium | reverse complement strand
GTGAATCAATCTTAATTTTGGTAGAAACTCATCTTAGTTTTCGGACAGTCTCCCCAGATACACCAGTTGTCAATCTTTTGGTACAATTTATATAACCTTTATTTTGGTATATTTTATCCTAAAGGAAAGCTACCAGAGAAAACTACCATAAACTGGCTTTTGTAGGCTGTGCTGCAGCAATCTACTCTTTTTATGTAGGAGACGCCTGAAAACAAATGCTCCTCCCCCTTCGTGGTTATCTAATCCCTGTTATCTGTAAGGGGATAACCGCATTTTGTCATCTTTGCACGGGTGTGATTTTGGAACATTAGGATTATTTATAGATTTTGTGGAGGTGATGAAAATGGATATGATAGAATTAAAAGACCAAATAGAAAATCTACAACATGACATAGCTGGTTTGACTGCCCTGGTACATGCTTTTCTGGAGGGAATACGGTCAGGCAGTGTCAGCATGGATGAGATAATCAATGCCACGACTGTGTTATACCTGCTCATGGATATTCTTACAGAGCAAATGGAAAATACGAAAAATGGTTTAGTTTCTGTATCTGAATAAAGATAATTCTTTAGGATACATCCAAAAGGGCTTTAAAAGCCCTTTTTATTTTTTTAAGCTGGCGAGAGCAGCCCTAAAAACAGGGAGGTATTATTATGGCACGCACAAAGATAATTCCACCAGAAGGCTTGCTAAGCGATTTGGAGTATACCAGTGTAATTGTCAGTTATTCTAATGGCATTGACAGTACAGGAGCTTTATACTGGGCAATAAAACATTTTCCTAAAGAAATGGTTTACCTGATTTACTGCGACACTGGATGCGAGTATCCAGAAAACATAAAACTATTTTACAGAACAGCTACCTTCATAGGCGTTAAGCCTGTATTACTGGCCGATCCTAGAGGATTTTTAGGTTTGCTACTTCACGAACGTCTTAAATTTCCAGACATGAAACGCCGATGGTATACAGGATATCTAAAAACTGCCATAATCGATAATTGGATACGGCAGCACAGGGCGCAATTAGGAAACAAATGCCTTTTTCTGTCTGGAGAACGTCGGGACGAAAGCACAGGCAGGGAAAAGTTACCAGAATTGGAGCATCATTCTACGACACTCCGAACCAAACGTTTAGGTGATTTTATATGCCATTGGTACAGACCATGCTTAGATTACCAGAAAGGAAAGATGTTTGAGCAGGGCAGGGAACTTCATCTGAAGCCGCATCCGTGCTATGAGTATATTGGTAGGTGCAGCTGCATGTTCTGTATGTTCATGCCAGATCGGCATGCAATGGAAAATATTAAACGCTATCCAGAGATAGCAGCGGAGTATGTAAGAGCAGAAATAAAACTGCAGCACACATGGAAAAAAACAAGAAGCCTGCAAAGTGTATTTAACGAATGCCTGGACATTGATAATATTGACGAAGATCTGCAAGAAGAATACAGTCAGATGAATTTGTTTGATATGCTTGACATATGAAAAGTTTCATGCTATGCTTTTTCAAAATATTATATAAATTATATCTTAATATTATATAATTTATATATGATATATGTTGTGTATAAGTTATATAATTATCTTACTGTTGTTATACATAGAAGCTTGTGCTATGTTTAACAACTTCCGTATTAAGAAAGAGAGGCAAATACATGGAAATTGTAACACTCACAAATCAAAAGGGAGGAGTAGCAAAGACTACAACAGCTCTCGCACTTGCAACAGGATTACATCGAAAAAAGAAAAAGGTTTTGATGGTAGATATGGATGCACAAAGTAATTTATCATTTACCGTTGGGGTAGATTTATTGAATATAGAAACAACCTTATATGATGTATTTAAAGACGAAGCAGATATAAAAGATGCATTGCAGCCTGTTGAGAACAAATTAGACATTGTCACAGGTGGTCTGCAAATGGCCGCTGCAGATATGGAATTTACATCTGTAGGCAGAGAATATTTGTTAAAGAAAAACCTAGAAAAATTATCATCAAATTATGATTATTGTGTTATTGATACACCTCCTACTCTGGGCATATTGACCATGAACGCATTAACTGCAAGCCATAAAGTGATTATTCCTTTATTTGCTGATATTTACAGTTTACAAGGAATAAGCCAATTACAGGGATTTATACAAAATATACGGGAATATTGTAATCCTGGTTTAAAAATTGAAGGATTACTTTTAACAAAATACACCGCCAGAACAAATATAGCACAAGCATTAGATGAACAAATACAAAATGCAGCCATTACTCTGGAAACAAAGGTGTTTAAAACACGGATAAGACAAGCAGTAGCAGTACAGGAAAGCCAGTTGATGAAAGGGGATATATATACAAAAGCACCCAATGCTACAGCTACAAAGGATTATATGGAATTTGTAAAAGAATTTATTAAAAAATAGTTATATAACTCATATAATATATTTATACATGTTATATAAGTTATATATCATATATCATAAATTTAGATAATATATATAAGTTAAATAGAATATATAAGTTTTATATATAACTTATTTATATTATGTAATAGGAGGTAATAATATGGCAAAGAAAGATTTAAAGGAAGCTACAAAAGCAGCTACAGCTGGTATGTTTATACCAAAGACACAGCATGAAAGTACAGAACTAACTAAACCCCTCAAAAAAAATAATACCACCTTAGTTAAAGAAATTGAAACAGTTCCTGAAAAGATAGAAAAACCTGTTCCGCAGAAAACAAAGAAACAGGCAAATGACTATCTATATTTAGATTTACGGCCTGCAGGCGGTGCAGACCTTAAAGCCTATGTTATGGAACAGGCACACAAAACAAGCATGGAACAAGGAAGGAATATATCAGCTACAAACTATATCCAAAATCTAATAAAAAAAGATATGGACAGTGAAAAGAATGATACTGTAAAAAACAAAATAATCTCAATGCTGGATCTTGCTACAGATGAAAAACTAGAAGCAATACACACTATAATCAAAAATATTATATAAATAATGTAAAAAACTTATATATCTTATATAATTTGGTTTTATTTTCAAGAACCCTATATTATATAGTATAAATAATAAGATTATATAACTTATATAAAAATTTAATTATTTAATAATGTATTACTTTATAGTACGTTGTAGTGTATTACATATATTTTATTCTTCTCATATTTTACTTCATAATATGATACAATGTAATACATAAAAATACAAAGTAGTGTATTACAGAAAGGAGCATATAACATGGCAGAAAGTAAAGAATTAAAGCCAAAATCTTTTCGGATTGATGATGAAACCGCAGAAAAATTTAAAGAAATCTCTGCTGCTATTGGTGGCAACCAGCAGCAGACACTCTCAAAGCTCATTGAGGCATATGAATTCCAGTCTGGCAAGGCTATTCTAACAGATAAAAAGGCGGATATTGAAGAATTTGAAAGGTATGTTACGGCTATCACAAGAAAATACATGAGCAGCTTAGAAGATAATCAAAATTTATCCCAGACAATCCGAACAGAATTTGATGCCCTTTTAAGTTCCAAAGACGTCACCATTCAAGATATACAGAGCCAGCTTTCCGCTGCAAAGTAGCTAAAAGAAGAAGCTACCAGCAAAGCACAAATGTATGCAGACGAAAATACCAGGCTAAACGATGTAATCACCAGTAAGACCAACGAATATGAATCCAAGATGGACGACCTTCAGACAATGCTGGCAGACAAGGACAAATTGAATAAAGCTCTCACAGATTCCTGCAATGAATTAAAAATCAAAGCTGAAGACATGAAAAAAGCAGTAGAGCAGGCGGTTGCACTTCAATCTGATTTAGATAAGCTTCAGAAAGAATATGATAAGCTGGTACACGAGCAGACAGAACTTGAAAAACAACTCCAGCAAGAACAAACAGCCCATGAGAAAGTCCTGGAACAGCAGCGGGAGCAGTCACAGATTGCCCTTGACAAAGCTGTCCTTGAAGTTGAACGTAAATATCAGGAACAGCTTCAGAAATTAAAGGAAAAGCACCAAGCAGAGATTGACAAGTACCAGCAGAAATATTTAACCCTGCTGGAGCAGCTAAGTTCCCATACTGATACAGAGGAATAAATGTTGCATAACCGTAATTTTCTGGCCAGAAAGCCACTGTTGACGGGTGCATAAGAAAATAGTATATTTAAAGCAAAGAGAGGTGCATGGTGTGAGCCAGCAGGAGAATACAATTAAAATCACAATTCCAGAGGAACAGCTTTGGGAAAATTTAAAAATTTCCAATGACTTTATGTTTGCAAAAGTTATGCGGAATCCAGAATTATGTAAAGGGATGCTGGAACGTTTGCTGGATATCCAGATCGACCACATTGAATATCCGAAAGAACAGAAAGTCATTGATATTTCAAAAGACAGCAAAAGTGTACGGTTAGACGTGTACCTTAAAGATGAAAAAGGCACTGTCTACAACGTAGAAATCCAAACCACCCATAGTAAAAATCTTCCCAAAAGAACCAGGTATTATGCTGGAATGATAGACCTTAACGCAATCGAAAAAGGAGCAGATTATAGTGAGCTTCCACAAAGCTTTGTTATCTTTATCTGTACATTTGATGCGTTTGGAAAAGGACGGAGGAGATACACATTTGAAAATATGTGTAAAGAAGATAATGATATATTTTTAGAAGATGGTACAGCTAAAATTTTCTTTAATACTGATGGAACTGAAGGAAATATCAGTGAAGATACAAAGAATATCTTAAAGTTTATAGCAAATAATACTGCTGAAGATGATTTTACAGAAAAATTAGCACAGGAAGTCCAGAAAATCAAAGAAAATAAAGAATGGCAGGTGGAATATATGACATTACTTATGCGGGAACGGGAAAAATATAAAGAAGGCATAACCGAGGGAATGGCTGAGGGCGAAATCAAAGGTGCTGTTGAAACCTATGAAGAAGTAGGTTTTTCATTTCAAGAAACCGTTAAGCGTGTTGCTGAAAAATTTGGATTTTCATTACAGCAATCCGAAGAAGCAGTTAATAAACACTGGATGTAATTTATTCAGTTAAAAACTGAATATCAGAAAGACCAAATATATAACATTATTTATGTGGAAACGGGAAAAATATAAAGAAGGCATAACCGATGGTGTAATACGAAGTGCTGTGCAGACATGCAAGAATTTCAACTTATCCTTCCAAGAAATAGTTCAGTATCTTATGGCAACTTCAATTTATCTTCGTATGAAGCTGAGGGTAATGTTAATAGGTATTGGAGTTAATAGCAATCTCTAGTCTTACTACAACAGCAGCATAGAGGTATAGTGTAAAAACTATACCTCTTTTTGTATGCAAAAAAATATGATTTGACATGAGGTGAGAAATTGAAAAAAACATACACAAATAAAGAAGCAGAAGCCATAGAGTTTCTAAAATCCATTGGCTATCAGTTTAATCCAAAAGAAAGACATTTCTTTCCCTGCAAAAAAGAAATTACAGAAACATATCCTCTCGATTTTCTAAAAGAACGTCTTTTCTACAACGATATGCTCCTGCAAGAACCACTAGAAAAAGATATTATTGATACGTTTTTCCATTACCTTCACAACGCAGTCAACACTACAAAAAGCACTATACGAGTAAATGGAGAGGAGAAGCCCAAAGCTGTAGTCATTTCAGTATTATTAAAACTCAATTATTTTGATTTTTTGTACACAGTTCAAAAATATAAGCAAAACACAACCAAGGTCAATAACCACAGTGCTTATATCATTACCCTTCTGTATAACGCCAAGGCGCAGCATGAGGCGGATATTGCTAACCAGGTCCAGCATGACCTGTATGGATTAAAAGATTAGCGTGCATCCGCACGCCGGGAGTTGCTTTGATGATAAAAAAATTATATAACGGAGGGGAAAATTAATGGTAACTATCACAAATATAAGAAGTATAGACTATACAATATATGACGAGGTATGGGCAATCGTGCGCTCACTCAAGAACCCTGGCCAGATGAAACACGTCCCTGGGCTGTCCCCATCATGGGGTTTATTTAAAAAATATCTTGAGCTAAGGGATACTGGCAATTGGAATACAGACACATTCCAAAAAATTTATGTGCCTGTGTTTATTGAAGAAATGCAGACAGCAACAGCACGTAGGAAATTTGCGGAACTTATTGGATTTGATAACCAAGGAAAACATATATGTTTTCCTTGCTTTTGTAATGATGAAACAACATGTCACAGAAGCATCATTGCAGGCATCCTACAGAGTATTGGAATTACAGTTAATGGTGTTAAAAAAGATTATTCTGTTTATGGTAAAGCCTGCTTGTAAGACGGGCTTTACCCACACAAAGGAGGTTCATAGTTATGTTTATGTTCTTATTTGGCTTAATCAGCTTTATCACAGCAGCTTTCCACTTATTCCTGTGTTGTGGCGTGGAAATGTATAAAGGTGACCGTTCCACTCCACACAGAAAAAAGGCATGGAGAAACGTCCGGCTTCATTTTGTCGTGACATTCCTGTTTTTCTGCCTGGCTTACCGCCTTTAAAACGGAGATAAAACAATGGAAAGTACATGGAATGTAGTACATGAATGCGATACAGAAGATAGCAGGCCAGCCTGCTGGACAAAAAAATTGACCACCCTATATATGGGCAATTTGTATGGATCAGCCAGTACAGCAATAGTGAGTTTGCAGTCGAAGCAATCCCCGTAAGTGATATAAAGGTGCTTGCGGCCTGCAAATCCCTGTCCAATGCCAAATGATGGGTAACGGCTAATATAGGCTAAATCACATAGTCAGCAAACAGCCGCAGACTGTTAAGTTCTACGGCTGTATTTTAATTTTAGCCATAGTATAAATAATTTATTTATATTATTCAATATTATTAAAATACTTATATTATTTCAATTAAATATAGTATTTATAAAGGAGTGAAAATATTATGAATAACAGAACACTTGTATATATGACATTCCTGCCTGATTGTATCATTTTTAGGACAGTCAGCCGTAAACGTAAATCCCCACAATGCTTTTATATCTTGCGCAGTTGTTTAGCAGAACTGGAATACAAACCGAAAATCATTGCACAAGATATTAATTCTTTCGCTGTAATTCGGCGGGGGACATATGCCAATGTCATTAACTTAATAAAAAATTGCGTTTATAACCAACAGAATATTTTGAAGAATTCTGTTTTCTTAAAAAAGTTCTGTTTTTTCTTATAGCAGATTTGAATTTTACAATATTACAAAGTATGTCCTTTATTATTTTTGTCAATCCTTTTATACTGGAATGAAGCATCTTTAAGATATTTTTTACAACAAAAACAGCTGTTTTCCGCATATTAGGCTTATATTCCAACTTTAAAGTTTTTTTTATTGTTCATTTCCATTATTTTTGCTTCTTCTGTAAAAAGCATTATAATATTATATTTTATTAATATAGAGTAAAATTCTTGTTTTATGGAATTTTCTTTTATTCCTACAAATGCTTCCAGGTATAGTGCATTTTTTAAATGGTTAAAACCAACTTCTATTCCCCAACGTAACGGATATAAATGACCTACATCCTTACGTTTGAATTCTTCTCTTGGTAAATTTGTAATTAATATTTCCTGTTGTTTACTTTTTAAAAATATTCTTACGCAACGTAAACCAAAAGAATATGGCAGTTTCACATCTTTTACTTTACTTTTTTTTGCCCTTTCTTGTGTATAGTCTATATGAATTGTTTTATCAAGTGTTTTTTGTTTTGTGAACTCATTTATTTCTTTTATAAAGCTTTTTGATACCCTGGCAACAAAATATATACCTTTTTCTTCTAATTTTTGTATTAAGGCTACGCTTGCAAAACCTCTGTCATAAAGAATTATGTCTTTTCCTGGTATGTGGTTTTCTAATAACTTATAGGCTAATTTACGTTCATTTGCTGTTTCCATTTCAATTTGGGCATCTATAAATTTACTATTTAACACATCAAAAGATGTTACTGCATGAAATTGTGGATATAAGCAGCCTTTGGAAAGTTTATAATTATCTTTTATTTCTTTTGTATTAGGTAATTCCCCTTTTACACCATCAACTGCTATAATATTATAACCTTTATATTTATTTTGGGCTGGAATAAATTGTTGTGTAACAGATAAAAGTTCCCTGGATGCTGTAAATTTTACTTTATCTCTTGCTTTACAAACTGCTGCGTTACTTACTTTTTCTATTTTAAAAACATCACAAAAATAATCTTTTTCAAAATCCAGACATGAATTAGAAAGCCCTAATACAAAATACATTATTTCTCTAAATCCTAATTTTCTTTTTCTTGTAAAATCTTTTTCATTAGTTTTATGTTTTGTTATAAATTCTTCTTTATTTATTGTATTTTTTATAACCTCTATTGCTTCTTTTATTATCTTTTTCATAATACATCACCCTGTAATGTATTATAACATATTTTAATAAAATTTTTAATGCTTTAAGTTAATGACATTGGACATATGCGGACACCATAGAAATTGAATTTACATGGCTGTCAGGTGACTCACACATATATGGATATAAGCAGACCATTATTCTTCCTTATGATGAATTGTCATTATTTTGTAGGAAAATTACATCAGAAAGCTGTCCTGTAACATGGAAAACTCTTTCCATAGATAATTCCCATAAACATCCACAACTTATATTCAAAAGCTCGAAAAACTTGCATACTGCCCTTGCAGACAGCACAATCTGCCGTAAATTGGTGCATGCCTTGTGTAATAATTTTCGCTGGCCACAATCTGAGCGAATCGAATTTTATGATGATTTTCTTCCATATAGCTTTGTATTCAAAGAAATCAAGAACGGGAAATCTGCCATAACTGGCGGCTTAATCCTGCATAACCAGAATGATATATCAAAATCATATTACTCTATACACACGTAAAAAGAAGGGAGAACACCTATTATGAAACACTTAATTTTAATGTCTGATGATAACGAAATATTCTATGACATGAAAGATATTAACAAAATTGTTTCCGACTATGCCCAGAATCTCTATAATGAGGCGGACTTAAGGGGAAATGATATAAAACCACTTGAAATGCTTACAGTAATATATTTTAATAATGGCAATACTGCCACATTCCATACTGTCAGATTAGAAATATATTTTGATTAAAATAGGTTGTATTCTAGCTATAATACAAAGTATACTATAAATAGAGTAGTCTCGGAAACTATTAACAAGAAGCGAAGATTTAGTACTTTGCACAGATATTACAGATGGAAGTGAGTAACAATGACAGAATGGATAGTGAGTATCTCCAAAAAAAGGGCGCACTATCCCCGTTGTTTGGAAATGATTTGTCGAGCCAGAACTTATATTCGATTAAAGGATAAAAAATAACTGATCAAGCAGTCTGTTTTGACATGCTGCTCATCTTGTACCATGCATCCAGATGAATGCATATCCCAATAATCATTGTCCAGAAGGAAAAGTGGTCATCGCCCCGAATTTTGAGATCCTGCAGGTGGTAGTTGTTCAGGACGCTGTCATTCATACGTTCACAGGCGGAACGTTCACTGTAGATGGTTTTGTACTGTTCACTGTCCCGTGGAATACGGGGATGAAGCCGGAGATCGGAGCTGTTCTTTATATAGACTGTCCGTCCATAGCTGCTTTTGCGGCATTCCAAAGAGCAGGGACACTCCTTAACCCTGTTGCAGGCAAGGGGACAGCGGAATTTCTGCGCATCCTTATTTTTGTCATATCCCCAGCTGCACATGCGCAGGCCTGCCTGGCATAACGGATGTGCATCTTTATCAAGGGAGATATCATCAGGAAGTCCGTCTGAGGAACCGCCTCTTTTGTTGATATCAATCAGGGCATTTATGTCCCAGTGGTCAAGAAGCTTATACGTGGCAATGTTGTCATGAGCGGAATCAAGACAGAGATTTTTAGGGGAAAGGCCTGTTCCCTGCTTGCCAAAGGCATCAATGGCAAACAGGAAATTAATACTGTCATGCCGTTTTGCACTGGTGAAATTTAACAGCAGGGGGACTTCCAGTGATAACTGCGGGTTACGGCCAAAGGGATTTGCATGTGCTTTTACGGCAGTACCATCACCAGAGACAGTAAGTTCCTTAAGAGGGATGAG
The DNA here is from genome assembly GCA_910586555.1 of uncultured Lachnospiraceae bacterium. Classification (GTDB taxonomy): domain Bacteria; phylum Bacillota; class Clostridia; order Lachnospirales; family Lachnospiraceae; genus Butyribacter. The sequence continues at coordinate 24,746 of CAJUJY010000037.1, read as the reverse complement.
GCCATTAATTATAGAAGGAAGGACAGCGGCGAGAGAAAAAACGGTCTGTAGAATGTCCTGTTTTCCATTAGAGAGAGACTCACCATGAAAGATGCGTTCCACCATATCCCTTGTGGCATAAGTATCAGGCTCTGGTTCAATAAGTTTTCCATCAGGACCGATCACCTTTTTAGGCTTCTTACCGTTCATATTTTTAGTAAGCAGGCATGTTCGTGAATAGTTATCACAGGAAGCATTCCAGAGCCGGTTCATAAAGTCATAATAAGAACCAAGGGGAGGGAGGTCGTCAACACAGCGGCATCCGGCCAGGGCAGTCAGTACAGGATTGGAAGGAAAGACTTCTCTGACCCACACAGTCAGAGAGAGTCTGGCATCGGTACGGTTAAAGAGAAAGGCGAAAAGGATAAGTGAGCGCAGGATCTGTGCCTGATGGAGTGCAGGGCGTCCAGTCGCAGAATAAAACTGGGAAAGATATCCGCCAACAGGGTCAAGGTTGAGTGACATGAGTTTATGACGTTCTTCGGAATAGTTGTTCCAGAGAAGGACACGCAAGTCAGATGAAAGCTTTGCCTTAAAATTTTTAAAGTTGATGTGATACTCATTATGAGACTGCCATGAAAAAGAGTTGAACATAAAAATGCCTCCTTTGTTGTATTGAATTTGAAAAGATACCTTATACAACAAAGGGCCAGATTTAGTGACTAAGTGCATGTCACTAAATCCGGCCGCATATTTTGGAGGAGTTGTCAAGTACTTTTGGCAAAAAAATAAATATTTTTTTGAAACAGAGGCTAAAATGTTACAAAAATAGGGGTGAAAAAACATTTTAGCAGTAACAAAAAAATGAGGAAATTCAAGAGGTTTGAGTTTCCGAGAGAACACTATAAATATAAAAGGAGGTGTATATTAAATGACAATAGATTCAAATACCATGATATCCATTACAGAAGCAAACCAAAATTTTTCTAAAGTTACAAGACTTGTTGACGAGCATGGAACTGCTGTAATTCTGAAAAACAACGTGCCAAGGTATCTTGTGATAGACTTCAGCGCAGCTGAAAAATCAAAAATAGCAGACACAGAAGATGTACAAAACATATCGGAACGCCTGATACTGCAAAACATGGAAGCATATGAGGTGCTTGCCAAATGATAACATTGGATAAAAAGCAAGTCTTGATGCTCCATAGGCGTCTGATAGAAACAACTGGAGGAAGCATGGAAATCCGTAATGAAGAGCTTCTGGACTCAGCACTTTCCAACCCATTCCAGTCATTTGATGGCAAAGACTTATATCCAACCATCCAGGCAAAAGCAGCACAATTATGTTTTGGCTTAGTTAAAACCATGCTATGGTAGACGGAAATAAACGGCTTGGGACACATGTAATGCTTGTTTTCCTGGCACTGAATGGATATGAGCTTGTCTACAGCCAGCAGGAATTAAGCAACATAATTCTTGCCCTTGCAGCAGGTAATGCAGACATGGAGGATCTACTGCAATGGATTAACTGCCATCAAAATTAACCATACAAAGGAGGTTTTCACCATGTCCGGATTAACACCACAACAGCAATACGACATTGATCAGATTGCAGCCACAATGGGACTTGAGGATATGCCGCTCGACGAAAAGACTTACAACTATCTTGTACAACTTGCCACAGGAGAAAAAAGTGCGAACCAGATAATAGATGCAATCAAAAAGGAGTACACAAATGGATAAAATATATTGCTATCCAGATACCTGTATACTTAAAAATAAGCTGAATATTCATGACAAAAACCAGCTCCTTACAGCGGAAACCAGCCTTGTAGCAATCCGTCTGTACCAGCTTTATCAAAATCCTATAAAGGGAAACTTTGATTACAGCCATCTCTGCCACATTCACTATCACATCTTTCAGGATTTATATAGCTGGGCTGGGGAAACCAGAACCGTCAACATTGCAAAGACGAGCTTGTTTTGCCTGGTTCAGTTCATTCAGAGCTATGCTGAGAGTATCTTTTCAGTCTATTACAATGATTGTATGCGGGCAAAAGATAAGCCTGAAGAATTTATTTACATTTTTACAAAGCATTATGCCGACTTAAACGCCCTGCACCCTTTCCGTGAAGGAAACGGGCGCAGCCAGCGGGAATTTGCCAGGGAAATATGCTTAAAATGCGGTTATTCTTTTGATTTACGCCATACCAACCATGAAGAAATGCTTTCTTCAAGCATTGAATCTCTGGACAAGGGCAACAATGCAGGTCTGGAAGCCATATTTAAAAAATGTATAACACCATTACCATTATAATATATAAAAATTAAGCTGCTGTCTGCACAAAGCCACCCATCGGGTGGCTTAAATTTTTCTGCCTATGGCAGAAAACGGGTGAAAATGTAAAAAAAGCTTTTTTCGCACGAAAGGAGGAGCAGATATGCCTGATAAAATACAAACTTATGTACAGCTTGCGGGGCAGACAGCAGCAGGGCTCACAAAGAGCCTGGAAAGCTGGACGGGATTTCTCAACACAGCATCCCGCCTGTATAAGTACCCATTCCCAGACCAGCTCTTAATCCATGCCCAAAACCCTAATTCCACCGCTGTTGCAGACTTTGACATCTGGACAAAGAAAATGCGCCGTTATGTGAGGCGTGGCTCTAAGGGTATTGCCCTTGTACATATCAATAATGGATATCCACGCATACAGTATGTCTTTGATGTATCAGACACTGGTGCAAAAAATAATTCCTATAACCTGATCCTGTGGCAGTATAGGGAAGAATACCGGGAAGTTGTTACAAAGGCTCTTGAGGAGCGTTTCGGCGTTTCCTGCGAGAACGGTTTTCCCGGCCAACTGGAGGATATTGCGGCAAAGCTGGCTAAGGACTACTGGGACGACTATCACAGCCAGATTATGTATGAACTGGCTGGAAGCCCTCTTGAGGGGCTTGATGAGTTTAACGTTGGTGTACAGTTTCGGGATATTGCCAGCGTAAGTACTGCTTATGTCCTGCTGTCCAGGTGTAACCTGCATCCGGAAAAACATTTTCGCCTGGAGGATTTTCAGAACTTGTGTGATTTTAACACACCTAAACTCGTGCAAATCCTTGGCGTAGCAGTCAACCAGGCAAGCAGCCAGGTATTACATCAAATCGGAATGACAGTTCTAAATTGCGGACGCCAGAAACAGGCGGCACAACAATATAACAATAGTTCAGAAGCGGAGGGTGAGGACAAACCTTCCGCTTCTTGCAATCCAAAGAAACCTACAGTTCAGGAGATCTACAACCAGTATAAGCCTGTTATTAAGAATTTCCTGCTATCTGACATGGCATACCAGAACGCTTGTAAAAACAGTGACAGAGAGAACGCAGAGCTAGAGGGCGAAGCAGCGGTCAAACGTGCTGCTCTTTCAATCTCCGATTTGCGCTTTATGAAAGTCTTTTATGATTTAAGCGAGTTTCACCATAAAATATTACATGAGGTATTCTCTGAAACATACCCAATGCTTACAGGAACACATGAACAGAAGCAGAAACCAGCCATAGCAGAAACAGAGCAAAAAGACGCTCTGGAAGATACACCGCAGCCTGTTGTAGATGAGCCAATCCCGAAGGACAACACGAATCCTGATGATATTACAGCAGCGGAGCAAGCACAGGACAACACCACTTCTGATATAGCAGAAGCAGCACCAATAGAAACATCTATGGAATGTGACCATTCTGAAGCCAGCACAAAGCCTGATGCACAGCTTCCTATTGTTGCACTAGAGCCAGAAACCCAGGAACTGCCTGCTGTAGATTACCAGGTGGGCGATACCGTCTATCTGGAGGATACAGCCTATCAAATTACAGATATTGGTCTTTTTGATGTACAGCTCCGTGATCCTTCCCTGCTGTATCCTGTTTTCCGCTCTGAGAGCAAAAAACGCTTTGAGGATATGCTGCGACGTGATCCACGCAACGCAACTAAAAAACAGGAAATCGTATTGGAGGCATCAGAAGTAAAGGAACTGCCTGCCGCTGAAAACTTTGTAATTACAGACGACAAACTTGGAGAAGGCGGGGCAAAGGCTAAATTCCAAATGAACATGGCAGCTATCACGGCTTTAAAACAAATCGAATCCGAAAACCGTACTGCCACCCCAGAAGAGCAGGAAACTTTATCCCAATACGTTGGATGGGGCGGCTTACCAGATGCATTTGATGAATCTAAAGCTGGCTGTGAAAAGGAGTATCAAGAATTAAAAACAGCCCTTACGCCAGAAGAATACACTTCTGCAAGGGCAAGCACCTTAAATGCCCACTATACCAGCCCTGTTATAATCAAAGCAATCTATGCCGCTATCAGCAACATGGGCTTTCAGGGTGGCAACATTCTAGAGCCGTCCTGCGGCATTGGCAGCTTCTTCGGTCTGCTTCCAAAAAACATGAAAAATTCTAAACTATACGGTGTGGAGCTGGACAGCATCAGCGGCAGGATTGCAAAGCTATTATATCCAAAGGCAAAAATTGATGTCTGCGGCTACGAAAAGACCAGCTATCCAAACAACTTTTTTAACCTTGCCGTTGGTAACGTGCCGTTCGGGCAATATAAAGTAAATGATGCTGCATACAACAAGCTGGGCTTTTCTATCCACAACTATTTTCTGGCAAAGGCTCTTGACCAGGTACACCCTGGCGGTATCGTTGCTTTTGTCACCAGCCGTTACACGATGGATTCTAAAGATAATGACATAAGAAAATATCTTGCAGAAAGAGCCGGCCTGCTGGGAACAATCCGCTTGCCGAACAATGCCTTTAAAGCAAACGCAGGTACAGAAGTGGTGTCAGACATTTTATTCTTACAAAAACGTGATAGCCCATGTATCGAGGAACCAGCATGGGTACAGACAGCAGAAAATCCAGATGGATTTGCAGTCAACAGCTATTTTATGGACAATCCAGATATGGTGCTGGGCAATCAGACATCCGAAAGTACAGCGCACGGCATGGATTACACAGTATTGCCTATCCCTGATGCGGATCTGGCAGCGCAACTCCTCGAAGCTGTATCACAAATAAAAGGCTGTTATCATGCGGCTGCACCAGCAGAACAGGAAGAATCCTCTCATACCGATACACTTTCTGCCAATCCAGATATAAAGAACTATTCATTTACCATTGTGGAAGGTGAGGTTTATTACCGGGAAAACAGCAGGATGACAAAGCAGGAATTAAACCAGACTGCGAAAAGCCGTGTCAAAGGCATGATTGCCTTGCGTGACAGCGTACAGTGGCTTATCCATCTCCAGATGGACGAATCTGTCACAAACAGTGCCATCACCCAAAAACAAGCAGAATTAAACCAGCTCTATGACATCTTTACCCACAAATATGGCTTAATCAACGACCGTGCGAACCGCCTGGCATTTGACCGTGACAGTTCATATTATCTGCTCTGTTCCCTTGAAATCCTCGACGACAATGGGAATCTTCTAAGAAAAGCGGATATGTTTACCAAACGTACCATTAAGCAGCATAAGACCGTATCCAGCGTAAGCACCGCATCAGAAGCATTGACTGTATCCATCGGGGAACATGCAAAGGTAGACCTGCCTTTTATGGCAAAACTTACAGGAAAAACAGAAGATACACTCATCAGGGAACTTCATGGAGTTATCTTTAAAGATCCTGCCACTGGCATATACCAGACCGCAGACGAATATCTTTCTGGAAACGTCCGCCGCAAGCTGCGTCTGGCTGGAAAGGCAGCGGAACAGGACAGTGCTTACCAGATTAACGTGGAAGCGTTGGCAGCTGCACAGCCAAAAGACCTTGACGCTTCGGAAATAGAAGTACGTCTTGGGGCTACCTGGATTGATAAATCCTATATCCAGCAATTCATGTTTGAAACATTGAATACACCAAATTATCTGCATAACATCATTACTGTAAACTATTCTGATATCACAACGGAATGGTTTATCAATAATAAAAGCAAAATACCATACAATGATGTCGCTGCCTATACCACCTATGGAACAAATAGAGCCAATGCTTATAAAATCCTGGAGGATTCCTTAAACTTACGTGACGTCCGCATTTACGATACTGTGGAAGATGCCGATGGCAAAGAAAAGCGTGTGTTAAACGCAAAAGAAACCACCCTTGCATCGCAGAAACAGCAGGCAATCCGTAATGCTTTCCAGGACTGGATTTTCAAAAATGCAAGAAGGCGGCAGACACTGGTGAGCCTTTACAATGAAAAGTTCAACTCTATAAGACCACGGGAATATAATGGCGGCCATATCATCTTTTCTGGCATTAACCCAGAAATCAAGCTGCAGCCGCACCAGCTAAATGCCATTGCCCATGTGTTGTATGGTGGGAATACGCTTCTTGCACATGAAGTTGGTGCTGGTAAGACATTTGAAATGATTGCCTCCGCTATGGAAAGCAAACGCCTTGGGCTTTGCACAAAATCCATCGTAGTCGTTCCAAACCATTTAACGGAGCAGACGTCTGCAGAATGGCTGCGCCTGTACCCTGCAGCAAATATTCTGGTTACTACCAAAAAAGACTTTGAAACAGCTAACCGCAAGAAATTCTGCGCCCGTATCGCAACCAGTGACATTGATGCAGTTATCATTGGACATTCGCAGTTTGAACGTATTCCTATCAGCCGGGAACGCCAGGAAAGGCTCATAGAGTCACAGATTGACGAAATTACAGAAGGTATACAGGAAGCCAAGCTAAGCGGTGGGGAAAGATTTACTATCAAACAACTTGAACGCACCAGGAAAAGCCTGGAAGACCGCCTGGAAAAATTACAGGCAAATGACCGCAAAGATGATGTTGTGACGTTTGAGGAGCTAGGCGTAGACATGATGTTTGTAGACGAGTCGGACAACTATAAAAATCTTTTCCTGTATACAAAAATGAGGAATGTGGCTGGGCTTAGTACCTCTGATGCACAGAAATCCTCAGATATGTTTGCAAAATGCCAGTACCTCGATGAAATCACAGGCGGCAGGGGCGTTGTATTCGCTACAGGAACGCCCATCAGCAACTCCATGACCGAGATGTACACAATCCAGCGGTACCTTCAATATAACCGCCTGCAAGAACTTGGCATGAGCCATTTTGACAAATGGGCTTCTACTTTTGGCGAAACGACTACGGCATTAGAGCTTGCCCCGGAAGGCACTGGATACCGTGCCAGGACCCGCTTTGCTAAGTTTTTCAATCTTCCTGAGCTTATGCAAATCTTTAAAGAAGTTGCAGACATTAAGACTGCCGACCAGTTAAACCTTCCGACACCAGAGGTGGAGTACCATAACATTGTATCCGAGCCGACACAGCACCAGCAGGCAATGGTCAAAGAATTAAGCAAGCGTGCGGAAAAAGTACACAACGGTCTTGATGCCCATATCGACAACATGTTAAAGATAACCTCGGATGGGCGCAAGCTGGGGCTTGACCAGCGTATCATTAACCCATTGCTTCCTGATGAGCCAGGCACGAAAGTCAACCTGTGTGTAGCAAATGTGCTAAAACACTGGCGTGAGGGAGATGCCGAAAAGCTTACCCAGCTTATCTTCTGTGATATTTCCACACCATCTGCAAATATATCTGAAGAAGAAACAGGTTTCACCAATGTATATGATGACATCCGCAAGAAGCTCATTGCTGGCGGCATGAAGCCAGAACAGGTTATTTTTATACATGAGGCTAAAACAGACCTCCAGAAAAAAGAGCTGTTCGCCAAAGTACGCTCCGGACAGGTACTTGTCTTAATCGGCAGCACGCAGAAAATGGGTGCCGGGACCAATGTCCAGGACAGGCTTATCGCCCTGCATGACCTTGATGCGCCTTGGCGTCCCCGTGACTTAATCCAAAGAAAAGGACGTATCGAACGCAGGGGCAACCAAAATCCAAAAGTACATGTGTACCGCTATGCCACAAATGGTACTTTTGATGCATACCTTTGGCAGACTTTGGAAAACAAACAAAAGTTTATCTCCCAAATTATGACAAGCAAATCCCCAGTACGCAGCTGTGAAGACGTAGATGAAACAGCTCTGTCATTTGCCGAAATAAAAGCCCTCTGCGCAGGTGATCCACGTATCAAGGAGCGTATGGATCTTGACCTGGAGGTTTCCAAGCTCAGGATCATGAAAGCCGACCACAACAGCAAGCAGTACAGGCTTGAAGACGACATTCTAAAGAATTTCCCATCCCAGATAAAGGAAGCACAGGGATTTATTGCTGGATTGCAGACCGACATACAGACATTAAAGCAGCACCCGCATCCAGCAGATGGCTTTGCTGGCATGGAAATCCAAGGCATGACCTATACAGACAAGGCTTCTGCTGGCACTGCACTTCTGGATGCCTGCCAGGAAATCAGCAGTACAGAGCCAGCCAATATAGGCAGCTACAGAGGTTTCTCACTATCTGTTAAGTTCAGCGGATTTACCCATAAGCTGAATTTAAAAGGTGCTGTTGCCTACCAGGTTGAACTTGGAGCAGATGCCCGTGGCAATCTCACACGTATTGACAATGCCCTGGACAAAATGCCCGAAAGCCTTAAAAACTATAAAACGAAGCTGACAAACCTTCTACAGCAACAGGAGGCAGCAAAGGCAGAATCCGGCAAGCCGTTCCCACAGGAAGAAGAACTGCGCTTAAAATCTGCACGCCTGGCAGAGCTGGATGCAGAACTTAACCTTTCCTCATCTAAGCCACAGCCAAATGGTACCACTGCTTAAAAATATGCAGCCCCTCGGGCCGGGTGCAATAAAAGAATACAAACAGCCGTTATAGGGCAGGAATATGGCATTTTACATGCTGTATTGCTGCCCTGCATGGCATTTTATAAAAAAACAAAGGAGGCATCACCATGAGTTATTTTCCTGATTTTAATGGATTAGATCTTTTTAACACGCCATTTAGTACACCTGCAAAACAGCCACAGCAGATACAGCCAATGGTTGCAAAACAAAATGTTTCAGCTACACAGCCGCTTAAATCCCCACAGCCTGCACGCCAAATGGCAGATACAAAACAAAAACCGCTGGCAGCACCACAGCCAAATCCTGCACCTGCAGCAACAGCCCCTGCCAAAAAAGAAAACCCTGCATCTTCGGTACAAACACAGACCAACTCTAAAAAGCCAGAGCCTGCAGTGCCACCAAAAGCCCCTGCCAGCACACAGCCTGCAAAACCACAAAAAGAGTTAGTGCTTGACATGTCCTCTGGTTCTGGCGCAGTTCCTGTCCAGGACGATACAGAAAAACGTAAAGCCCATGAGGAGGCAGAGACAAAACGCAAGACAGAATGGGAGGCAAAGCAGAAAGCCAAGAAACAGGCGGAGGAAGCTGCTATCCAGAAGCTTAACGCTATGAGCGATGAAGATGCTATAGCTGTTTCTATAAAGCGTATCAGCACAGACACAGAACGGCTTACAAGGCGTAATATGAAAGAGTGTGTGGCAGAGCATATACAAAATCTTTGCCGCAAAGATACGGCATTTGCCAGAAAAACCATACACCCACGTAAGAATATGATCCGCTGTTTTAAATACGTCACACGCATGGCAAAAGATTATGTCAAACAGGAGATGGAGGATAACGATATCAAGCCCGACGGAGGCGGATACGGCTGCGACGTTCCAGATGGGCTGTGTTATCAGTGGGCAGAGGATTATTTTAACTCCACAGATGCGCTAGAAGATCAGGAGAAAGAAGAAAAATTTGTTCCGAAGCCGTATACTGGCACTTCTGCCAAACCAGCCAAAAAGGTCAAAAAGGCAGAAAATAAGCCAAAGAAACAAGAGAGTAAGCCATCTAATGGCTACGAACAGATGAGCCTCGAAGGAGTGATTTGATATGAAACTAAATAAAAGAAAGTGCCGTGAGTTTGCCATTCCAGACAAAAAGCTGCCATCTGGAAGCGGCATTCTCTATGCAAAACAGATTGCCTATATTGTCACTACAGCAATCAAAACCATCAACCACCACAGGACACTGGTTTTGTATATTTACCCACGCAAACAGCTAACCAAGGGGGATTGCAATCCCATCTGGACTATGTTCCAGACCAAAAATGATTTTCTGACACTGGTCAGAAAAGAAGATGGCAGCACCATATGGCGTACTGCATCATTTGACCGCCTTGATTGCAATACTTATAGTTTTAGCAACCAGTGTGCCTTCTACTCCATTCAGGACGAAAAGCGTGTCCAGCACTATTTTAAGGCAGATACAGATGGGTTTAAAACACTCACATCCGCCCAGGAAGCGATTCTGGTACACCGTAGGAAGGAACACAAGCTTGCAAAAGAAAAAGCCATTATCGACTGTATGGCAGGGATACCAGCCCTGCCACGAGGGCTAGAAAGCTGGATTAAGTCTATTATGCCTGCTTACTTTTTCTACGATTATAAGCGCAGCAAAAATACATCTGGCATATGCTCCGCCTGCGGACGTGAAGTAACGTTGCCCGACATAAAGCAAGGCAACAAAACTGTATGCCCACACTGTAAACATGAACTTATTGCAAAACCCCGCAGCCGGCGTGGAAGCCATATGTACGACCGGGAAACCTTTGAAATAATACAGAACATGGGCGATGGCAGGCTGATAATACGCATCATAAAGGCATATTATTTATACGTAGCAGATGCCCCAAAAGCAGATATTTACGAGAATGCACGACAGTTTATCTATCTGGATGCCAATGGTAAGTTTTGTACCGAAAATTACTATTATTCCTACAACAGAGGTATTCTTACGAACTGGAAAAATGGGACACGTCCAGTGTATATGATGTACCAGTATCATTTTGAGGGCGACACCTGCGGCCACCTGTATACGAAAAACCTTCCCGAAGCCCTTTCTGGTACTCCTTGGCAATACTGCACCATTTCGGATTTTTACCAGCACTTTAACGAACGTATGCAGGCTCTTCCATATTTAAGGGCACACCTGGAGCACCCACGGCTGGAGCATCTAAGCAAAATGGGCTTTTACAGTATCGTGTCTGACCTGGCGTACCATACTGATGGAAAAATACTGGATGAAACCCAAAACCGTACACACAAAATACTTGGTGTTGCTGTGGAAGATATGCCTTTCCTGCGTGATATGGATATAGACCTAGCCGTTTTAAAGACATTTCAAGGATATACTGGTATAAAAGACCACCAGCAGCTTCTCACTTGGCAGATGAAAAACAATATAAATCACAACATCCTGCCAATTTTAAAATATATCACGGTACATAAGCTAATCCGCTATACAGAAAGACAATTTCTACACCTGTGCCAACGTAAAAATAAGTATGGCAGCATCCGTTACCAGAAAATGCAGGATATTGTAACGGAATATCGGGATTACCTTGAAATGTGCGCTAGTTTAGAATACGACATGAAGAACAGCTTCGTGTTGTACCCGAAAGACTTGCAGAAATCCCATGACAGGGTGCAGAAACGCTTTAAAATCAAGGAAAACGAACAGCTCCTGAAGAATTTCAAAAATGCTGTCCAGGATGCCAAAAAGCATATGAAATTTGAATCTAATGGCATGAAGATTGTCGTTCCTGCCACACCGGGGGAACTGGCAGCGGAAGGAAACGCACTTCATCAATGTGTCGGGAGATATACAAACAGCGTGGCGAAAAAAGAGTGCATGATCTTATTCCTGCGCCAATGCACAGATGAAACTAAGCCGTTCTATACGATTGAAGTGAGGGGACGGGAAATTATACAAGTGCGTGGCGTTGGGAACAGCTTACCAACACCAGAGGTGCAGAGTTTTATCAATCATTGGCAACGGCAGGTACTGTGTAAGCAGGGTATGGCTGCATAAACAGATACATCTCAACTTAAAAAATTTCATATGCTATAATACCAGTAAGCAAAAACGAAATAATAGCATGGCAAAAAACCTCAATATTGTAACAACGAGAGCTTTGTCATAGGCTAGTTACCAGCTATTTGTCGCCATCTAGCTATTTGATGATGTAGTGGCAGCCTATAACAGCCAAAAACAACAAGGGAAACGATAACAAAATTTCCCTTGTTATTTTTATTAATATCATGGTATAATAGAAATAGAATAAATGTACAAAAATAAATACAAAATTAAATACATTTTTATAAAAAGGGAGGGTTAAAATAATGTTAGCTGTAAAATCTGCAAATATCCGGGATAACTTCAAAGAATGGTGTGATAAAATCAGCATGGGTGAAACAGTTGTTATCTCAAGACCACGAAACGAAAATATCTACATGATAAATGAAGCAGAATATAATGCCTTGCAAAAGGCAAAACGGAATGCTGAATATCTGAAAATGATTGAGGAAAGCGAAGAACAGTTTAAAAAAGGCGATACCATTTCTTTCACATTGGACGAATTGAAGGAAATGGAGAATGAAGACTGGAAACCTAATAAACGGATACTAGAATTTGAAAAAAAGCATGGAATACAAAGGCAGGGTTAAAATAAAATGGCTGACTTTTCATTTACAGAAAAAGGATGGGAACAATACGTATATTGGCAGACACAAGACCAAAAGACATTAAAAAAGATAAACAGGCTTATCATGGATATAAAACGAAATGGAGCATTGCAAGGCATAGGGAAACCAGAACTGTTAAAACATGATAAATCAGGGCTATACAGCAGGCGGATTGACGAATCAAACCGCCTTATATATGGCATTGATGAATTACAGAATATCAGAATCATATCTTGTAAAGGACATTATGAAGATTAAGAAACGGGAAGTTGCCACAGTTGCATCTTCCTTTTTTGTATTTTATGACATCAAAACAAGGCTACTCTTTACAACTCTGGAATTATCACAGATACCCTTATTTTGAATTATTTACATGCTTTTATAATGACCTGGAGACGATGGGTACTGGTACTGTGCAAACAAAATATAACTGTATAAACAACCATATATTAAAATCAAGAAGATAAGAATCTATGGTACAGCGTATGACTACAATTAAAAAAACTATAAATCAGAGTTGACACAATCAAATTTACAAATTCCATTAGTGATAAAAACCAGTTAATGGTAACGCATATTAATATCAAATTTTATTTCTACTACACTTCTTACTTTTTTTATGTATGAATAAACCACTTTAAACATTGTAACTCTATTTATTTCTTTTACAGCCTTGTCAATAACTTTATCTCTGAAATTTCCAAATGCAGGGTATTTATCTTCACAATCACAGCATTCTCTTATTTCTTGTACAGACAATATAACTGCTATTCCGTCTTTTGGAAGAACTCTACTCATTATTTTACTTTGTAACATTTCAAAAATCCTAATACCATAAACAGATTTCATAGCAAGGACTTCTTGTAAAGTATATTGGGTATAATGTTCTTTTAAATTTATAAGAAACGGCTTTAACTCTTCGTTAAGCTTTAACGCTATTCCAACATCAGATTTATATTCACACCTTGTAACCCAAGGAATTTTTATAAAATCAATTGTTTTACCGTTTCTTTCTTCCCTAATATAAACAGGATTTTTTATAATATCATCTGTTATTTCGTCAACGTCCCTATAAATGTTGCTTGCAGGAACTCCTAAAAGTTCTGACAAATCTTTTATAGTAATAATATATGGTTTTAATTCTTCATCTTCCCGGACTACTTGCATAATAGCACTTCTAATAAGTTTAGCACTATTTAGCTTTAATGCTTGTTTTCCACCTATTAAATTATTAGCTTGTACTACATAATTTCTTGCATCTATACAAAAATCAAATGAAATTTGTCCATCTACCTGCTTACGCCCTCTTGGCATGAAAAATACCCTCTTCTCATTTTAGTTATTTTATACTAATATAATAAAAAATAACCATTTTGTCAAATGGTTATTTTTTATTATAAATCAATTTTGAAAACTATCAAAAGGTTATTTTTAAAAGTTATCCACATTTTGAAAACTATCAAAAAGTTATCTTTCGACTATCAAAAGGTTATTTTTCGACTATCAAAAGGTTATTTTTCATTTTATGTGGATAACTCCTGAAACCCTTATATTTACTGGCTTTCAACCACAAAAAATCCTCTAAAAATTTTGCTCTAATTATTAAAGTATAAAAGTATATATGTATATTATATTTATTTATATATGGCGTCCAAAACTATCAAAAAGTTATTTTTAAAAAATATTTACATTCTTTTCTATATCTATTTAAATTTGTTTCCTAGGCATTGTTATATTCCTGTAAATACATAATACGGAAAAAAAAATTATTATGAATGAAACAATAGGTGAAGAACAATTTGCAGAGATACCTTTCTGACGCCGTATAAGCCCCATAGAAAGATTTTCTATTACTAGGCAATAAAATCATAATACAAAAAAATAAAACCATGTATGAGACAATATGAAGCTTATACAGCATATTTATAAATTGTAAAAAGATAAGATTTTACGACTCATATGTAATATTCTGGCTATTTCCACTTGAAGATGCCCTACGGGCACGGGTTCATTCCTGTAAATACAATATACAGGAGGGAATTCAATATGAATGGAACAATGAATAAGAAAGAATTTACAAAAAAGGTACTCCAATACGTTAAGGATGCATTGCCAGAGGAACTTGCAGAAGCACAGGTATGCACCGCCAGCCTGGATTTATGGGCAGATGGTGCACGCATGGTACTGTTAGTTATCCGCCCATGGGACAGCACAACGATAGGTTTCTGCCTGGACAAATGGTACCAGGGATACTTAGACAAAAAAGAAACAGCAGAAACAACTGCCGCTGCTGTTATCAATGACAGGAGGCTCTATTGTATTCCGCAGGGGAACAGTATGAACCTGGAGGGTGGTGCAGTCATATATGCCTAGCCCTGCCGTTTACGCATGTAACATGCCATGTAAGTTAAAATCTTTACGCTGTCATCATCTAAACCAGAAATATCGAGCACCTCCTTATGCTCTATCTCCAGCAGATAGTCAGAAGATACAGAAAAAAGATGTGCCAGCTCTATAACATATTTTGTAGATGGGACAGAGATGCCCAATTCCCAGGCATTGACACTGCTGCGGGTAATCCCCAATATTTTTGCAAGTTCTGCCTGGGAAAAGTGGTTGCGCTCCCTTAATTCTTTAATTCTATGTGATATCATATGTTACCAGTCCTTTTGTATTATCATTCAAAATATCTGGTAACAGATTAACATATAGACACATTAATATCAAGAATGATAATTTAAGTAAAGGACTGGTAAATAGCTTATCTCTGTCTTTCACGCATATAACGCACCATATCGTTTAAAATCTTTACACTATCATCATCAAGTCCTGAAATATCAAGTACTGTCCTGGAATCCAATCCAAGCAGGTAGTCAGCAGACACAGAAAAAAGATGTGCCAGCTCTACTATATACATCGTGGAAGGGATAGAAAGCCCCATTTCCCAGGCATTCACACTGCTACGTGTGATACTAAGCCTTTTTGCAACTTCATTCTGTGTCATGCTGTTTGCTTCCCGTAATTCCTTAATCTTGTCAGCTATCATATTTTTAACTCCTTTTTGGTATAAGAATAAAACGGTTATCCAGACATTGCATTACCATAAAATAAGTATGATAATCATAAGAGATAGTTACCAACCTTATTAGATGTTTTGAGTTGACACAAGATTAAAATGGTATTATACTTTAACTTACAATTAACATTGCTTTTATTGGCCAGAACGGTTCCACAAACAGAAAAACAGATGTAAAAAACTTAAAAAATTCAAGAGTTTACAGGTACTCCCTTTAAATGACCTGGATATATTATACAAGGAGGATTATAAAATGAAAACCAAATTAAAAAAGGAGAATAAAATGGATAAAAAAGGAATAAAAAGGAAAATAGTGGCATGTATAGCAATATTGTCCATATTGGGAACATCTGCATGGCTGCCTGTAACAATACATACAGTGCATGCAGAGGAAACAGAGTTTCCATCTGAAACAAATACCAGTTTTTCAAAAGCCAGGGAAATTGAGCCAGGAGTTTCTGTGGCAGGAACATTTCCAGACAGTGGTGGTAAAAGATATTATAAATTCTCATTAGAACAGGCAGGAAAAGTTGATCTGGCATTCGATGTAAGTGCAAGTGCATATTTTGGAAGTATGATTATAAAGATTTATGATAATTCACAAACAGAAATTTATAGTGCTACAAAATATGAGTCATTTTCATTGAATGATATATATCTGACAGGAGGAAATTATTACCTTATGGCAGAATTTCCCTGTTCAACAGCATTCTCATTTATAGCAAACATGGATTCTATGGGTGAAAGCTTCATGGAAACACAAGACTTTAACAATGATATATCATCTTATGCTTCCTGTATCAGTCTTAAAAAGAAATATAAGGGCATACTTGCACAAAATGATGATATTGATTATTACAAATTTCAGATACCTTCAGCAGGAAAAATCACCTTCAATATGACAAACTCTGTAAGTAATACAATAAAATATGGTTTTTATGACCAGTCATTGAACCTGGCATATACAAATTCTGTAGATAGTGGTTATAAAACCACCCAGCCTGTATCATTAAAAAAAGGTACTTATTATCTTGCTATTGCAAAAGAAAATGTAAATAGTGGTGTTGGCTCTTATACATTTTCCATTGACTATATAAAAAAGATTTCAGCTGCCCCAAAGCTAAAAAGCGTAAAAAATTCTTCTGACGGAAGCATAAATGTAAAATGGGACAGTGTGACAGGAGCTAATGGATATGAACTCTGGTATTCAGTAAAATCCAATTTCAAGAGTAGTGTAGTTAAAAGTGAACTGGATTCTTCTGTAACAAGCACATCTTATTATGGACTAGCAAAGAAGAAAAAATACTATATAAAGATACGTGCTTATGAAGAAATTAATGGTATAAAGGAATATGGTAAATGGAGCAAAAAGAAATCTGTTATTATTAAGAAATAATGAAAAAATAATCTAAGGAGATAAAAAATAATGAAAAATTTAAAAAAATATGGAAAAGGAATACTATTTATAATTATTGCCATATCTTTTTTTGCATTTTCACATCATGTAGAAGCTGAAGAACCAGATATGGAAATAACAATTTATGGTATAGGAAGCCGTGAAGCTGGAAAGATAAGCATACCTGATAGCTTGCCACAAAGTTTCCAGCTTAATTATGGTAATAGCCAGGATGTGAAATACCATATTTTTGATGGGGATTCTGCAAATATTTCACAAGATGGGCTTATTACCCCACGTTACTTTTACTGGAGAGGAAATTCTGGTTCTCCACAGCAAACAAATGATTATGATTATTATACCCTGTATGGCGGTACTACAAAAATTGAAGCAGAAACTGCTGGCAAGACTTATTACATAACGGTACATGTAATTGATTATTCTATAGTGTATTGTGATGAAATTATGGATACATATCTGCAAGAAAATATTACAGATGCCATGACTGACATTGAAAAGATGGAGGCACTTGCCAGGTTTCCAGCGCAATATGATTATTCAACCAGATATAGTAATGTATATAGTATGATTTTATATGGTGGTGGTGACTGTGCAGCCAGTACAAATGCAATTATTACATTATGTTCAAAGCTTGGAATTGAATCGTGGGGAATAGATGGGAGTTATGCTGGATATGACAACCATGTACAGCCTATTGTAGAGTTAAATGGGGTATATTATGTAATAGAAGCTAGTTATACCTCAAAGAAAGGTGAAGATGGATACCGTAATTATAATGTATGGAAAAGGACATCACTATTCCAGTATTATGAAAATAACAATTATGATGGTGTTATAGTTACACAATATGATGGATATAATACAGGAGGCGTTTTGGAAGTTCCTGAAATGATTGATGGATTAAAAGTAAAAGGTTTGGATAAAGGGATATTCCAAGGTAGAAATTTTTCAGAGATTATGCTGCCAGATACTTTAACCAGCATAGGTGATGAAGCCTTCCGCGATTGTTTTGAACTGGAAAGCATCCATATCCCAGCGTCTGTCACTTATATTGGTGAGTTTGCATTTGAAAACTGCTGGAAACTTAAAAATCTTTCTGTTGCTGTTGATAATCCTAATTACAAATCAGAAAACCAGGTAATTTATAGCAAAGATAGCAGTGTCCTGGTTGCATGTCCTGTTGCAAAAGAAATAGAGATTCCTTCTACAGTAACGAAAGTTGGAGATTCTGCCTTTTCTGGAAATGTCAATATAGAACATGTTGTTATTCCTGAATCAGTTTCAGAACTTGGTAAAGGTGCATTTAATGGTACTTTCAGGTTAAAAAGTATTACTATTGAGGGAGATAACCTGGCTGTAATTGGTCCTGGATGTTTTGCTGATAGTGGTATAGCAGTAATCAGGCTGCCGGCATCTGTCAAATCCTTAGGGGTAAATGCTTTTATGGGATGCTATGAATTAAAACATATATATTTTTCAGGAAATGCGCCAGAATTTGGAGGCATCATTCATGGGGAATTTTATGACGAGGTATTTTTAAAATGTACTGCAAATGCCTATTATATTGCAGATGACCCTACATGGACACAAGATATCCTGACTGGCCATAGCGGGACTATTTCATGGATTCCATATACAAAAGGGACATGCCAGCCTATTGAAAATGCAGTGCTGGCGTTAGGAGAGGATATAGAGGTTAACCAGCCATCAGTGACTGTTACATTAGATGGTACTGTATTGGAGCAAAATAAAGATTATATTGTATGTTATATTTTTAATCTTCCAGATACTGAATATTATGTAGCAAAAGTGCTTGTTTTGGGAATTGGTTCTTATGAAGGTGAAGTGTCAGTTATTTATATAACAAATAAACAGCCGCGTAATATTACCGCCAATGCAGAAAGCAGCACCATTGAAACAAATACCATAACAAGGATAGTTGTGGCTGATTCTGTTAATGAAAATTGTACATATACTTATTCATCCAATGATACATCAGTAGCGGTTGTGGATAGTGAAGGTGTGGTTACAGGGATTGCACCAGGAAAGGCTGTAATTACTGTGACTGTACCTGAAACAGAGATTTATAAAAAAGCATCCGCTACAGTGAAAATAACAGTTACAAGTAACCAAAAGAACAATAATGAACCAACAGCAGCTCCAAGTGTTTCACCTTCGCCAACAGTAAAACCAACAGCAACTCCAGGTGCTTTGCCTTCGCCAACAACAAAACCAACAGCAACTCCAGATGTTTTGCCTTCACCAACAGTAAAACCAACAGCAACTCCAGGTGTTTTACCTTCGCCAACAGCAAAACCAACAGCAACTCCAGATGCTTTGCCTTCACCAACAATAAAACCAACAATGTCTCCAAGTGCTTCTCCGTCAGAGGATGCTGGATTTGAAACTGGTATAGGTAAAAAAGTTGTTATTAATGGTATTAATTATAAGGTGACCTCTGTCAAAGATGGCAGTAGGACAGTAGAATGTACAGGTACTGGAAAAAATAATAAAGATATAGTAATTCCTCCATCTATTGAAATTTTTAATTCAACTTATAAAGTTACAGCTATAGCAAAAAATAGTTTTATGGGTAACAAAAAAATTTCAAAAATCACAATAGGCAAAAATATTGAGAAAATTGGTAAAAATGCATTTAATGGGTGCAAGAACTTAAAATATATTGTTATAAAAACCAATAAACTTACAAACAAAATGGTTGGTAAAAATGCACTTAAAGGGATAGACAGCAAAGTAACAGTTAAAGTGCCTGGCAATAAAGTTAAGGTATATAAAAAGATTATTAAATCCAAAGGTGCAGGTAAAAATATAAAGGTTAAAAAATAGTTTTATTTCTTTTTAACAAAATGGGAGGGGAAACAGTGAATATATATGGCAGAGGGCAACAGACAGAAGCAGATATACAAAATACACAGACTGTGTTTTGTAAAAATTGCGGCCATAAAATACCGCCTGGAGGAAAATTCTGTCCTGGATGTGGGACAACAGCCAGTATAATAACACAGCAAACAGAAGATACACAAACAGGCCATGGCCTGTCATATGGCAGGGAAAGGCACAGAAAGTTTTTTAAGTGGTATTATGCAGGGGCAGCAGGCATTATTGTGCTTGCTGCTGTATGTATTCTTATTTTTACAAAATTCCATAATAATACATCCAGGGTACAAGACGTAAGAAGCAGTTTTAACAAAGAATATTATAAAGATTCACCTTTTTCTAAAAAACAGGTAACAGAACTGGAAAAAGAATATAAAAGTTCTTATGATGATGAAATGAAAGCATTAGATGCCTATATACTGGCTTATATGAAAAATTATGATGAATATGGGGATATAAAAGAAGAATTTGAAAATCTTACAGGGGTTACCGAAAAGTTTTACCAGGCAGTTAATGAATATGACCCAGAGTTAAAAAATGTGCTTGCAGATGAGGCAGCTTACCAATATGGAAAAAGCCCTCTAAGTTCATATATGGCTGGACAAGGTGTTGGAATTGTGCTAAGTGACAGTGAATTTGGAAGGGGTATAAGGGGTGTTATCGAAGCTGTGGGGCTTGGTCTTTTAGAAAGCCTTGCTATAAAGTCACAAGAAGAAGAAAATAATGCCAGGAAAGATGCAATGGTTCCTGTTGCATTTGGAGGGGATTTTGCCTTCGTAAGGAGTTATGGGACAATTGGCCAGATGCTTGAACAGATTGAAAGGGATAGTGGTTATATTATAGCAAATGAAGCCCTTTCAGAGAGAAAGAAAGCCCTTAAAAATGAAAATGTTACAGATTTATCTGGACATTGGGGTGAGGATATAGAAAAAGATTTTAATATATGCATGCAGTCAGAAAATTATAAAGGCAGGACTGATGCACTGGAACATAAGAAAAAAGAATGGAAAGATAACCTTTACCAGTGGAAAAGCAGTTTTTTAACACAGATGGGTATAGAAAATGCTGATGATATATTAAAGGCAGGTAACCAGAATGATGAAGATGAAGATACACCAGATGAATATTATACATATATAGACGAAGATAAAATAAGGGCACTTGAACCTTATGTATACAGTATCATAGATAAAAAAGGAAAAGTGTATAGCAGTTTTTTGGCAGCAAATGGCGGGCTTGGTGCTGCTGTTAATGAAAATGGTATGTGCTCTGTATGGGCAGGAACACTGGATGATAACTGCACAAGCCATATAATTCTGGATAAAGAAGGCAATACCATGTTCAGTAATGATGAAAAAGAAGCAGAAGATGGTATAAGAAGTGTTTATTATAATGTTACACCTAATGGAAGTGTACTTAAAAAAACTTTTATGTCTGATTATGAACATGGGGATTACCAGGTACTTGAATATGTGAAGCCAGATGGAAATTCTAAAAAACTGCTCGAAGCAGGGTATATTGACATTAAAGAAGCTATTCCTGGAAAAGATGATGCTTTATTATACAAAAACCCAAATGACAACTGTGCTGGTTATTACCAGTATGAAAGCGGATATAAAGATGGTAACAGCCAGTATGCCTCAGGAATTATTAATATGTCAGATGGGGAATTAATAACACAGAACCAGTATGATGAAATTGTGGCTAAAGAAAAAGAGAACAGGATTGGCGGAATGACAATACTTGAACAGCTTGATGCTAACCTGGAAGACCAGCCTGTAAGAACCCGTTTGAATGAAAAATATCTGTTAGGTGATGGGAATACAATTTATGACAACTCAGGAAAAGCTGTAAAAGAACTTAACAACGGCAGAGGTGTGAAAAATATTTTATATGCCAGCGGGCAGTACTGGGTTATTACTATATCTGGATGGTTTTATATCCTTGATGACAATTTTGATGAAGTTTTAAAACCTGTTGAAATACCAGAGGGTGTAAAATATTGTCTTACAGAATATGGACTGCTTGCTGCCGGAAATATAGAAAATGAATCTGGAAAAAAGCAGGAATCTGTCTGGCTGTATAACGATTCTGGCGGACAGGAAATGCTGTCTGTCACAAATGCAGATTTGGAGATAGAAGGGTTTATGGCTAATGGAGGTAAAGAAACTGGCTGGATTAATCTTTATACAAAAAAGGCAGTATTAGTATCAGCACCAGAAAAACCAATCAGCCTGAGATTGGGATAATTATAGGGACAGGATTGGAATTATAAAAGAAAGGCTGGCATGGATAAATGAAATTTTTTGATAAAATGAAAGATTCGGTTTCAGCTGTAGGAACAGGGGTAAGCCAGAAGGTTTCATATACAGCAGATACAATAAAGTTAAATAACCAGATACATAATAATGACAAAGAAATAGAAAAACTTGTCTACCAGACAGGGTTAAGGTGTGTAAAATTACATCTGGACAACCAGAACAGTGAATATGAAGAACTGTTTGTACAAATCCGCCATCTCCAGGAGCTGAACAAAACATACCAGGAAGAACTAAAAGCCAGGGAACAGTCCCGTCTTAATGAGCTGGAAACAAAGCACCAGGTGCAGGAAATGCCTTGTGAATGCCAGGAACAAATTAGTGAAAAAACGAAACTTTGCCAGAATTGTAATAAAAGAAGTGATATTGATTCTAAATTTTGTATACATTGTGGAACAGCGTTTCCAGAAGATTATACAGAAACAGGCTGGTAATATGGACTGCCATGGTTTACATGGACATTAATGTGTAAATACCAGTAAAATCCGGATAGTTATACTATGCCTGTTATTCTGGTATAGTGCATATTTTATTTGTAAGGCAGAAAACATTATAAAATATAATATTGGTGCAAAGAGAAAAAGAAATGGTATACGGGTTTATAGGAGTGACCTTTGAATAATCTAAATATATTATATAAGGAGAATAAATCATATGAGAAACAGCATTAAAAGAATAACAGGGTTAGTACTTGCATTTACCCTTGTCATGGCAGAAATCCCTTCAATGGAGGTGCAGGCTGCGAAGACAAAGTTGGGCCAGTATGACAAATTATTTGGCTTTTCAGACGGGATAGCACGTGTAGAAAAAGGAGAAACTGTTGTAGAAGGCATAACAGAGGGTTTTATTGATAAAAATGGAAACGAGATTGTAAAACCAGAATATGATAATGCCTATGATTTTTCAGAAGGGCTTGCAGCGGTAGCAAAGGATTTTAAATGGGGATTTATTGATAAAACTGGAAATGAAGCCATAGCATTACAATATGATGCTGTTGGAAACTTTTCAGATGGTCTTGCAATGATACGGAAAAAGGAAAAAGAGGGACTTATTGACAAAGATGGGAATATAGTGTTAGAGCCAAAATACTATATTATTGAACAATTCTCAGAAGGATTAGCTCCAATATGCATAAGCATTGGCCAGGAATGGGGGTTTATTGATAAAAATGGTAACGAAGTAATAAAACCAGAGTTTAATTATGTTGGGAGTTTTTCAGAAGGACTGGCAGTAGTCATGGATAAAAACGGTAAATATGGTTATATCAACAAAGAAGGAAAGGTAGTAATTAACCTGGAATATGATTATGCAGCTAATTTTTCGGAAGGACTGGCACTTGCCGGCAAGAATGGAAAATACAGGTTTATTGATAAAACTGGTAAAGAGGTAATAAAGTTAAAATATGATTCTGCTTCTAATTTTTCAGACGGGCTTGCAATGATATGTAAAAAAGGGAAGTATGGATACATAAATAAAAAGGGCAAAGTAATAGTAAAACCAAAGTATGTATATGCAGGTAATTTCTCAGAGGGGCTTGCATGGGTAGCAGATAAAAACTGGAGATATGGTTATATTAATAAAAAAGGCAAGATAGCTTTAAAACTAAATTATGATGGAGCTAATGACTTTTCAGAAGGATGGGCGGCTGTATCCAAAAAGGGCAAACTTTATTTTATTGATAAGAAGGGAAAAATTGTATTACAATAATGGTAGTTGACATTGTGTATATATATGCCTAAAGGCACTGTGTTTTTACATCTGGTAAATTATATAAATAATCTATTGCTAAAACAGGCAGTATAACTTGCAGGACAAGTAATACTGCCTGTTAAAAAATATTCTGGAAAGAATAGTTTGTAATGAAATATATTATAAAAACAACAAGTTTTCTCTACATGTTAGGGGGACGGTTGATTTTTTTGCTCACACAGTTTTATCTCAATACATGCAAGACTGATACAAAACACCTACAAATACAAAATAAGCTTCTTTGGGAAGAATATTGAAGAAAAGAACACCAGCAGTAAAATACTGATATTCCTTTCAGTTTATGAGTTTGCCTGTGTATCAAAAGATGCATTGTGAACTTCTTTTCTTATAATTCATATACAAGTTAACATTCACCAATCACGCAAAATCATGTTATAATACAAGCATCTCACAAACAAATGCAAAACAAAAAAATATATTAATAATGAATCCTCCTATATCGGTTTCGTAACCACTTTGGTATAAGCCAGGGCAGCTATTTTTTAGATACAAAATATGAGAAAGAGATAATCAGAATACGTCTGTGACCTCGTAACAGCCCCATACAGCCACATAACATATCTTAGCCTATAAACATTAGCCTAAAACAAAACATACGTTTAAAACGTCAAATACAGCGTCATACGGCTATGCTTATGAAAACAGCATGCCAGTAAAAATCATAGCTTTTGATCCACCTGTTTTACTTTGTAACGGAAAAGCGTTACATGTAACGCTTCAGACTGTAGACAATCATTCTTTTCTGAGTGATTGTCTATTTTCTATTTTACA
>CAJUJY010000036.1 GCA_910586555.1 uncultured Lachnospiraceae bacterium | reverse complement strand
GCTTACTTGAGTCTTCCAAGATTTGTGAGATTTTTGAAAATTGATTTCCGTGGAAGCCATAAATCTTCTCTTGCACTATATTGTATTTCCGGTTACAATAAATGCTATATGCAGGTAATTCCAAATACTAATGGAGGGGTAACGATGAGCAACGTGATAAAAGTTGTAGTTGATGCAATGGGCGGTGACAATGCACCAGAAGCACCCATCAAGGGTGCAGTGGAAGCACTGGGTGAAGTTTCTAACCTGGAAATTATACTTACAGGAAGGACAGATGATATAAATAAAGAACTTGGAAAATATACATATGACAGAAACCGTTTAAATATTGTACATGCTGATGATGTTATTGGGTTTGATGAGCCGCCAGTTATGGCTATAAGGAAGAAGAAAAATTCATCAATCGTTGTGGGTATGAACCTTGTAAAACGTGGGGAAGCAGATGCATTTGTTTCATCAGGCAGTACAGGGGCAATTCTTGTAGGAGGACAGTTTGTTGTAGGAAGGATAAAAGGGGTTGAAAGATCACCACTTGCACCACTTATACCTACAGCAAAAGGGCCGGCACTCCTTATTGACTGTGGCGCAAATGTTGATGCCAGGGCTTCACATCTTGTACAGTTTGCAAAAATGGGTTCAATATATATGAAATATGTAACAGGTGTAAAAAATCCAAGGGTGGCAATAGTAAATATTGGGGCAGAAGAAGAAAAAGGTAATATGCTGGTTAAAGAAACATATCCTTTATTAAAGGAATGCACAGATATTAATTTTACAGGGAGCATAGAAGCAAGGGATATTCCAAAAGGTGATGCAGATGTTATAGTATGTGAAGCATTTGTTGGCAATGTTATACTTAAACTTTATGAAGGGCTTGCATCAACGCTTCTTGGAAAGGTAAAAGAGGGGCTTATGTCAACTTTAAGAAGTAAAATTGGGGCACTTCTTATAAAACCTGCCCTTAAAAAAACTTTAAAACAGTTTGACACATCAGAACAGGGAGGTGCACCACTTTTAGGCCTTAACGGGCTTGTTGTAAAAGCACATGGAAGTTCTGGTTCTTTAGAAATAAAACAGGCAATAAAACAATGCCTGCAATTTGGTGAAGAAAAAATTAATGAAAAAATTAAGGAGAACCTGACTATTGAATAACATGCGGAAAAAACACAAAAATGTTATTTTTCATTTGCTGTTTATGCCAGAAGGGTTTTAAAAAGAGTGTAAAGTAAATACAAGAAAGAGGGGGTATAATGGAATTAGAAAAACTCCAGTCAATAATAGCAGAGGTACTACAGACTGATGCCTGTAATATTTCTGTTGATTTGTCATTTTATGATGACCTTGGGGCAGATTCCCTTGAACTGTTCCAGATAGTTATGGGTGTGGAAAGTGAGTTTGATATTATAATTGATGAAGATACTGCTGGCAGCATAAATACAGTAGAAGATTTGTATAACCTGGTTGCCGCAGGATAGGAGATTTGGGCAGATGAAACAGGAAAAAATATTAGAATTTGAAAAAAAGGCTGGTTATACTTTCAGCCAGCCGGATTTGCTGGTTACAGCATTTACACATAGTTCATATTCCAATGAAAACAGGCTTAAGAAATACGAATGTAATGAAAGGCTTGAATTTCTTGGTGATGCTGTGCTTGAACTTGTTTCAAGTGAATATATATATAATGAAAATCCTGATAAACCAGAAGGTGATTTAACAAAAACCAGGGCAAGTTATGTATGTGAGCCAACCCTTGCATTATGTGCAAGGGAACTTGGCATTGGGGAATATATACAGCTTGGCAAGGGTGAGGATATAACAGGAGGACGTGAACGTGATTCTATATTGTCTGATACGCTTGAAGCTACTATAGGTGCGGTTTACCTTGATGGCGGGTTTGAGCGCGCCAGAGAGTATATATATAGGCATATTTTAAAGGATATAGAGAAGAAGAAACTATTCTATGACAGCAAGACTATATTACAGGAAATTGTACAGGGTGACCATATGGATCTTGAATATGAGCTTGTTAGCGAAGAAGGGCCAGACCATAATAAAACATTTACTGTTTCTGTAAATATAGGAGGCAAAAGAATTGCCACAGCTACAGACAGGACAAAGAAAAAGGCAGAACAGTCTGCTGCATACCAGGCAATCCTTAAATATGATACCAAAAAGAACAGGAGATAGCAAATGTATTTAAAAAGTCTTGAAGTACATGGTTTTAAATCATTTGCCAATAAACTGGTTTTTGAATTCCATGATGGGATTACTGCTATTGTGGGGCCTAATGGCAGTGGAAAAAGCAATGTTGCAGATGCTGTAAGGTGGGTTCTTGGTGAACAGAGTGCAAAACAACTGCGCGGTGCTAAAATGGAAGATGTAATTTTTGCAGGAACGCAGATGCGCAAGCCTTTAGGGTTTGCATATGTGGCAATCACTATAAGCAATGAAGACCATAAACTTGCAGTTCCCTATGAGGAAGTAAAAATTGCAAGGCGTGTATACCGTTCAGGTGAAAGTGAATATCTTTTAAATGGTACACCATGCAGGCTTAAAGATGTGCAGGAACTTCTTTTTGATACAGGGATAGGCAAAGAAGGTTATTCAATTATAGGGCAGGGGCAGATTGATAAAATATTAAGTGGCAGGCCTGATGAACGCAGGGAACTTTTCGATGAGGCAGCAGGAATTGTAAAATATAAGAAACGTAAAACCCTGGCAGAAAAAAACCTTGAAGAAGAGAAACAGAACCTTTTGCGCATTGAAGATGTACTTTCAGAACTGGGAAGGCAGACAGGGCCTCTTGAAAAACAGGCGGAAAAAGCAAAGAAATATTTAAAATACAGGGATGAGCTTAAAAACCTTGATGTAAACATGTTTCTTATGGAATATGACAGGACTGGTGCTGAAATTACAGAAGCAGATAAAAAAATAGAAATTGCAGAAAGTGATATGGAAAAGGCAAGGTCTGGCCTTGAAGAAAACCGGCAGCAGTACAGCATGCTTGAAGAAAAACTTAATAATTTAAACAACAGTATTGAAGAAGAGGGAAGCTGCCTGTCTGAAAAGAAAGTCCAGCTTAATAATTATGAAAACAATATAAAAGTCCTGGAAGAACAAATAAATGCAATACACCAGAGTGAACAGCATTTTAAAGAACAGGTAAAGAATTTTAAAGAACGTAAGGCGGCATTTGAAAGTGAACTAGCAGATTATAACAGCCAGTCTGCTAAAAACAGCACAGAGCTTTCAAAGCTGGAAGCTTCTAAAAAGGAAAATGAAGCAAAACTTAAGAAAATCCTTGACGAAATAAATAATAATAAACAAGAAGCTGAAAAATACAGGAAAAATGTTATGGAAGCACTTAATGAGGCTTCTTTAATTAAGGCAGAGGAAAACCGGTTAAAAACGCTTCTTGAGCAGAATAATATTAAAAAAGCTGAATTTGCACAAAGGGTTCTGAAAAACAAGTCTGATACTGCTGTTTTTAGTGAAATTATGGAAAAAGAGCAGAAAATGCTTGATAGTATTTCAGGGGAAATTGCGGAAAAAAAGGCTTTAGATGAAGAACTTGCACAATCACTTACACAATTAAATGATGAAGTCCAGAATCTTGAAAATGAATACAGGGATATACAGCAGCAGTTCCATATTGAAAATTCAAGGCTTAAATCCCTTAAAAACCTGACAGAAAGATATGAAGGGTTTGGACAGAGCATAAAGCGTGTAATGGAACAGAAGGAAAGCCATAGCGGAATAATTGGTGTTGTAGCTGATATTATTAAAGTGGAGAAAGAGTTTGAAACTGCTATTGAAACTGCACTTGGAGGCAGCATACAAAATATTGTTACTGATAATGCACAGACTGCAAAGGATATGATACAATACCTTAAAAAGAACAAATATGGACGTGCTACATTTCTTCCACTTGCTGATATCAGGGCAGGGCAGGGTATAAAGGCAGATGGCATTATGGGGCAGAAGGGCGTTATAGGTACTGCTTCTTCACTTGTCCTGGCAGATACAGAATATAAAAACCTTATACAATACCTGCTTGGCAGGCATATAGTTGTTGATAATATAGATAATGCAATAGCCCTTGCCAGAAGGTATAACCATACTATAAGAATAGTTACTAAAGAGGGTGATTTGTTAAGCCCTGGCGGAACTATGTCCGGAGGTGCTTTTAGAAATAGCAATAACCTGCTTGGACGCCGCAGGGAAATGGAAGGCCTGGAGGAAACTATTAAAAACATTAATAACCAGCTTTCAGAAATTTCTGTTAAAATTAAGGAAACAGAAAGCAGGATAGCAGCAGTTTCAGAGAAAAAACCAGCTAATGAAAGAAAAATGCAGGAGCTGGTACTTAAGCAGAATACAGCAAAAATTAATTATGACAGGGCATTAAGTGACTTTAATGCAAATGAAGAAAAACTTATGCATATCCATCTTGAAGCCAGGGAAACTGAACAGAAAAACAGCAGTCTTAAAAAAGAACTTGACATGGCCAGTTTAAAATTATCTGATAACAGTAAAAGGAATAAGTTATATGAAGAAAAAATTGCTTCTTTAAATACACAGCTTGAAGAACTGCATAAAACAGAAAATGGCATTTCCAGTGAAAATTCAGGATTTATGGTAGAAATCACTTCACTTGGAAACAAGGCTAGTTTTATTTCTGAAAATATAAACCGTATAACACAGGAGATAAAAGAACTGGAAAATGGTATTAATGATGCTGTTGTAAACAGTGGCAATATTGGCAGGCTTGTATCTGGTAAAGAACAGGAAATAGAAGATGTATTAAAAGTTATAGAAGATACAAAACATGAGGTTACAAGGCTTTCAAAAAGCCTGGAAAAGAAAAAGGCAGAGCGTGAAAATATATCTGTAAAGAACAAGGAATGTCTTGCAAAGCGTGAAGAACTGGCAGAACTTTTAAGCGGCATTGATAAAGAATGTTTCCGTCTTAACAGCCAGAGGGATAAGCTTGAAGACAGGATTAATTCATATACAGATTATATGTGGGAACAATATGAACTTACATACCACAGTGCCAAAGCTTTAAAAACTGCCAGTACATTAAGCCCTGGAGATATGAAGAAGCGCATTGAAGAACTTAAAGGGACAATAAAATTGCTTGGTGATGTTAATGTCAATGCCGTAGAACAGTATAATGAGCTTATTGAAAGGTATGAACTCCTTACAGGGCAGCATGCTGACCTTACAGAAGCCGCTGAAGTGCTTGTTGGTGTAATAGAAGAACTTGACACAGAGATGAGGAAACAGTTTGAAATACAGTTTGCAGAAATAAAGAACCGCTTTAATAACGTATTTAAAGAATTATTTGGCGGTGGCAGGGGTACTATTGAACTTGTAGAAGGTGAGGACATGCTTCTTGCAGGGATAAATATAATAGCACAGCCGCCAGGTAAAAAATTACAGAATATGATGCAGCTTTCGGGAGGGGAAAAGGCCCTTTCTGCCATTGCGCTTCTTTTTGCAATACAAAGCCTTAAACCTTCACCGTTCTGTCTGTTAGACGAAATAGAGGCAGCACTTGATGACTCAAATGTGGGGCGGTATGCACAGTACCTGCATAAACTTACTAAGGACACACAGTTTATTGTAATTACACATAGAAGGGGCACAATGGATTCTGCTGACATACTTTATGGTATAACAATGCAGGAAAAAGGTGTTTCAACGCTTGTATCAGTAAACTTGCTGGATGAAAAAGGAAAGGATATGGTTTAGGACTATGAAAGAAAAGAAAGGTTTTTTTAGCAGGCTTAAAGAAGGGCTGGCAAAGACACGTGATAATCTGGTATCAGGCATTGATTCTATTTTCAGGGGTTTTTCTGAAATTGATGAAGATTTTTATGAAGAACTCGAAGAAGTACTTATTATGGCAGATATAGGTGTTGCTACTACTGAAAAAATAATTGAAGACCTAAGACAGAAGGTTAAAGAACAGAAAATAAAAGAAATAGAAGTGTGCCGCCAGCTTTTAATTGACTCAATAAAAGAACAGATGCGTGTTGATGAACATGCTTATGATTTTGAAAAAGAGGTTTCTGTTGTTATGCTTATAGGTGTAAATGGTGTTGGCAAAACTACTTCTGTAGGAAAGCTTGCAGGGCAGTTTAAAAGTAATGGCAAAAGGGTTGTACTTGCTGCTGCTGACACATTCAGGGCAGCCGCTATAGAACAGCTTACAGAATGGGCTGGCAGGGCAGGTGTAGAAATAATATCAGGACAGCAGGGTGGTGACCCGGCTTCAGTAGTATTTGATGCTGTAAATGCTGCCAAGGCAAGAAATGCCGATGTACTTATATGTGATACCGCAGGAAGGCTCCATAACAAGAAAAATCTAATGGAAGAACTTAAAAAAATTAACCGTATAATTGACAGGGAATTTCCAGACGCACGCAGGGAAACACTGGTGGTACTTGATGGCACTACAGGGCAGAACGCACTTGCACAAGCAAAACAGTTTAACGAAGTTGCAGATATAACAGGAATAATCCTTACAAAACTTGATGGTACAGCCAAAGGCGGAATAGCCATTGCAATACAGTCTGAAATGAATATACCTGTAAAATATATAGGAATCGGGGAGAAAATAGACGATTTACAGAAATTTGATGCAGACTCATTTGTAGATGCATTATTTGCAGTACAAAAGACAAGTACAGAATAAATTTAAAATTAAGGAAAGGCAGTTTATGAAATTATACCATGGAAGTAATACAGAAAATATAAAGGTTCTAAAACCAAATCTTGCAGACCATGAAAGACCTTATGTGTATATGGTTACAAACCCTGTAGTGGCAGCGTTTTATTTATGTAATGCTGTAGACAGACCCTATTACTGGTTTCCTTATGGTTTTGCAGATAATGGGGTTACACCTGTATACCATGAATTATATCCAGATGCCTTAAAAGAAGTATCAGAAGGAGTTAGTGGCTATATATATGAAGCCTGGGCAGAAGAAAACCAGGTAATCCCATTTAAAAATATTCCATGTGCAAGGCTTGCAACAGAACCTGTTAATGTTACAGGCTGTATTAAAGTAGATAATGCTTATAACTTATTTATGGAATATATAAAACAGGGGAAAATGCAATTAGGGGATTTTAAAAGTAAAACACCAGAACAAATGGAATGGTGGTATTTACGTATTACAGAGTACATGGAAGAAAAAAATATGGCTAAAACTCCAGAGTGTCCATATGCATGTTTTGTAAGGAAGAAATTTCCTGGTGTCTGGGAAAAATATATACAAAACTGTAAGAAAATGTAAAAAGGAGAAAAATAATGGCTTTATGGATTACACATTTATTAATAGCATGTAATGTAATGGAAGAAATGCTATGGCTTGATAAAAAAGGATTTTATTTGGGAAATATTGCACCAGACTGTAATATAGAAAATAAAGACTGGACATCTTTTACCCCGTCCCGTAAGGTTACACACTGGATCAGCGGAAGCAGAAAAAATATATCGGATTGTGAAGCATTTTACGAAGAGTATATAATAAACCGGAAAAGCGGAATCAAGTCAGAAGAACAATATTCATTTTTACTAGGATATTATACCCATTTAATTACAGATGCAGTATACCAGAAATTTTTACGTGATGAAAAAAGGGTTGCGGCTGTATGGGAAAGGATAAAATCAGATAAATATTTAAAAGAACAAGCCAGGTTATACAAAGAGGACTTGGATTCAGTAAAAAAACTAATTCCAAAACAGGAACGTTTTAATGAAATATATGCAATGGAAGCAGAGCATCTGGAAAAATGTCCAGATTCAGAATATATTGCAACATTATGTTTATTAAAAGAATTTCCTGATTATATTGATTATATGCCACATGGCTGTATTGTACGGAAAATTAATATAATGTGGTACTGGCCGGAAATAAATAAAAATATTATAGAACCTGTTGCAATATCAAGAAAAGAATACAGTGCATTTATAGATAATACAACTGCGGTTGTAATCCATAAGCTAAAAGAAAAAACTTCCAGATAAATATAAAATGTATAAATTATATTAAAACTTACTATGTTTTTTGATTTATTTATATTTACCAGTCATTATATCTGTAAAACATTACCAAATAATAAATTTTTAATTTTATATAAACACTGGATAATTTATAGTTGTCCTGCATTGGGCTTTTATATATATTCTAGTTTGTGTACATGCAGCAGTTTTATATATTTTCTGTAGCAGGCACGTTCCCACTACGATACAATGTCATTAAGTTAAGGAAATAGAAACTAAAGTATTATGCCCTGGCAGTTCCAAAGTGTTCCATGTACAGCCGCTTGCGCTTGGACTTACATGCAGTGGTGCATAAAGCCCTTATGCTTCAAAGAAAAAGCTTCTTTGAAGCATTTAAGACAGGGCTTAAACACCGGCGGCTGCGTACATCTGTCCATTGGAAGCACATTTGGAACTTGCCAGGTAATATACACTTTGGAAGTTTATGGAAATATTTTCTGCAAATTTCCTTAACTTAATGATATTGCACTACGATAGGCGCACAACACTATATATAGTGTTAGCAGTGCATAGGTTCTGTAAAACTACCAGACCCAGGCACTGGTGGCGCTATAGTGCCTTTTACAGAAAATATATAAAACTGTCTGCATGTTACTACGTTCCATGAAAGAATTAACATTTGTATTTTATATATGTTTACTTAGAAATTTTAAATATACATACATAGTTTTTATATTTATTATATAATAGTAAAATATACAGTATCTGTTAACTGCTGTTTATAATAATTAACTTATCTGTAAAGCCTTTATGGATTTATATTCTTCCATGAAATTTAAACCATGTGAAAAATTTTTATGTCCCATGTAGAAGGTGTTTTTATATTGTTATTAAGTACTGCCACGTATGCAGATGCAGCATAATGAGGTTAAATTAGATAAATTCACAGGAAACATTCCTATAAGCTGCCAAAACGTATATTACCTGGCAAATTCCAGACGTAATCCTTAAAGGCAACTGTACGGGGCCGCCGGCGTTTAAACTTGGTTCTTTCAAGTTTTATGCGCCGTTGCGTGAACCCGTCCAAGCGGAAGCGGGTTGCCTATAGGATTACGTCTGGAATTGCCAGGACATAAAAATTCCCACATATACAAATCACTTTAAAACAAACCGCGGATAACTATAAATTATCCGTTATTTGTATTATAATTTATGAAACGGACATGCAGTTATGCAAAATATAGTAGACAGCCTTGCAAGCTTTTGTTATACTTGTTTTTGTATTTATATTTTTAGCGGCATATTATTATACTGCATTAACACGAAGGTACAAGATTAAAATATAATAGAATATTATAACAGGATTAAATATGGAAGATTATAACAATAATATATATTCAGGTTTTGCTTATGTATATGACCGTTTTATGGACAATATCCCATATGGCAGATGGCATAGTTATATACATGGGCTTCTTATGGATTATAATATAAACAGCGGAATAGTGGCTGACCTTGCATGTGGTACAGGCACAATAACTTCAATGCTTGCCAAAGATGGATATGATATGGCAGGTATTGATATATCATATGACATGCTTTGTATTGCACGTAATAAATGCCCTGCAAATGTGCTTCTATTACAGCAGGATATAAGGGAACTTGATTTGTATGGTTCAGCAGCAGCAATGGTTTGTGTATGTGATGGCATAAATTACCTTCTTGATGAGGAAAGTTTATATAAAACACTTTGCAGGGTGCAGATATTTCTTGATTATGGCGGAATATTTATATTTGATTTAAAGACCATGTATTTTTATGAAAATATACTTGGAAACAGGGTAATTGCAGATAACAGGGAAGATTTAAGCCTTATCTGGGAAAATGAATTTAATAAAGATACAGGCATAAATGAATACCTTGTTACAATTTACAGCCTTTGTGATAAAGAAAACGGGCTGTTTGAAAGATTTGATGAACTTCACAGGCAGAAGGCTTATTCTATAGATAAAATAAAAGAATTAGTTAAAAAGGCCGGAATGGAAACAGTGGCAGTTTATAATGCATTTACAAAAGAACTTCCTTTAGATAATAGTGAGAGGGTTTATTTTATAGTTAAAAAATATTAAGCTTTAACACTGGCAGGGGAATAATAATCCTAAATATAATAATGCCAGGTTTATGTTTGGAGGATGAATTTGGGTTATGGATAAATATAATAATGATTATAAAAATGATTATATTGTAAGGGCAACAGCGGCAGACGGACAGTTACGTGCGTTTGCAATTACAAGCAGGAACATTGTGGAAGAGGCAAGACGTATCCATAATACAAGCCCGGTTGCAACAGCAGCACTTGGAAGGCTTCTTACAGCAGGCAGCATGATGGGAAGCATGATGAAAGGTGAAAATGATGTACTTACATTGCAGATACAGTGTACGGGGCCTGCTGGAGGTATTATAGTAACAGCAATGCCTGATGGTTCTGTTAAAGGCTATATAAACCACCCGGATATTATACTGCCGCCTAATGCACAAGGGAAACTTGATGTTTCAGGTGCACTTGGGCCCGGTTTTTTAAATGTAATAAAAGACACAGGCTTAAAAGAACCTTATAATGGACAGGTAAACCTTGTTTCTGGAGAAATTGCCGAGGATTTGACATATTATTATGCTACATCTGAACAAGTACCTTCAACAGTTGGGCTTGGTGTTTTAATGGATAAGGATAATACTGTTAAACAGGCAGGAGGATTTATAATACAGGTTATGCCAGATGCAGATGAAAAGGTTATAGACAGGCTTGAAGAATCTGTAAATAATATAAAATCTGTAACAGAACTGCTTGACAGTGGAATGGAACCAGAGGATATCTTAAGATATATTATAAAGGAAGACAGTGTGCAGATCCTTGGCCAGATGCCAGTAAAATACCACTGTAACTGCTCGGAAGAGAAAGTCCTTAAGGTAATTGCAAGCCTTGGACATAAAGATTTACAGGAAATAATAGAAGATGGCAGGCCGGTTGAAATAAACTGCCAGTTCTGTGGCTCACACTATGTTTTTGGTACAAAGGAACTGGAAAAATTTGTAAAATAAGGAGGAAACCAGATGCCAGGAAAGTACAAAAAAATTGTGTGTTTATGTATTGTTACTGTACTGGTGTGTAGTATTTTTGGCAGTTTAAACCTGGCAGGTACTGCACACGCAGAAGCAGTAGGTGTTGTTAATGTAAGCGGATACTTGAACGTAAGAAGAGGGCCAGGTACTTCATATGCGCTTTTAAAATCAGGTGGTACAAATGTCACACTTTCAAATGGCCAGAAAATATCAATTATTGCAAAAAATGGTGACTGGTACCAGGTGGGTTTTAAATTTAATAGTAAAAACCTGAAAGGCTATGTAATGGGTTCATATATTAAAGTGCAGGGGGGAAGTGCCTGTACATCAGTACATGCTGTTGTTGCAGTTAAAAATTTAAAGCCTAAAACCAAGGCCTTAGATAAAAGTGCTAATGTAAAAATGGGTGTTAAAGATATTACTATTAATAAAGACAGCAGTGTACAAATACTTGATGATATTACAACAGAAGACCAGAAATGGTATTACATATCCTGTAAATATTCCGGGAAAACATATAAAGGTTACGTAAAACCTGAAAGCCTTGAAGTTTCATATAGTAATGGAATTCCTGGTATATGGGAGGGAAGTGTAAAAGTCCCGCTTTATAAAGAAGCTGGTAAGAATACTGTTGTAGAAAATGCAGGAAGAAAAGTAAATATAGGTGTTAATAAGCAGTTTACTATCTTAAATGAAAAAACGGCTTCCAGAACCAGGTATTTTTATATTAAGGTGGCTGTGGGCAAGGCTGTTGTACGTGGGTATCTTCCGGCAGCAGCAACAAGGTTCCAGATAGTACAGGCAAAGGGCAGTACAGCTAAGGAAACGAAAGCACCAGAAGAAACAAAGAAACCAGATAATACAAAAGTACCAGAAAATACAAAGAAACCAGAAGAAACAAAAGTACCAGAAGATACAAAGAAACCAGAGGAAACAAAAGTACCAGAAGGTACAAAAAAACCAGAGGAAACAAAAGCACCAGAAGATACAAAGATACCAGCAGATACAAAAGCACCCGTGGAAACAACTGTACCAACAAAAGCACCAGAACCATTAAATAATGCAGATTTTAAGAAAAAACTAAAAGAAGAGGGGTTTCCAGATGATTATATAGAACCACTTATGGTATTACATGATAAATACCCGTACTGGGATTTTAAAGCATTTAAAACAGGGCTTAAGTGGGGTACTGTAATAAAAAAAGAGTCTGCTGTTGGCGTTAATTTATTAAGTAATAATAAATCATATGCCTGGAAGTCAACAGCAGAAGGGGCATATGACTGGAAAACAGATAAATTTATACCATTTGACGGGAGTACATGGGTAACAGCATCAGTAAAAGCTGTAAAGTACTATATGGATCCAAGGAACTTTTTAGATGAAAGAGGCATTTTCCAGTTTGAAAGCCTGGAATACCATGACGGGGCACAAACACAGGAAGGTGTGGAGAAAATTTTAAATAATACTCCTATGCATAATGCAAACTTTTCATATACTGATGCATTAGGCAAGCAAATTGACATAAAATATTCAAATGCGTTTATTAAGGCAGCAGAATTATCAAAAGTAAGCCCTTACCATCTTGCTTCACGTGTTAAACAAGAAGTTGTTATAAGCAATACGCTTATGAGCAGTTCTGTTTCTGGGACTGTATCAGGATATAAGGGCATTTATAATTTTTATAATATTGGGGCGTATAACAGCACAGAATCAGGAGGTGCGGTTGCTAACGGCTTAAAATGGGCAAGTACAGGCAATACTTACAGCCGTCCCTGGGATAACCGTTATAAGTCGATAACTGGAGGTGCAGAATATATTGGCAGGAATTATATTAATGCCGGGCAGAACACACTTTATCTTGAAAAGTTTAATGTAACATCAAATAACAGGTATGAACACCAGTATATGTCTAATGTTGAAGCTCCAAACAGTGAAGCAACAAAAACTGTTTCAGCATATGGGGTAATTGAACAGGATATGCCAATTACATTTTCAATCCCTGTATATGAAGATATGCCAAAAGAACCTTGTGAAGTGCCGTCAGGAGGTAAAAACCCTAATAATTACCTGAAAACTTTATATATAAAAAATTACCCATTTGCTTCAAACTTTGTATTAGGAGATGATGGAAGCAAAAAGTATAAACTGTCAGTAGATAAAAGTGTTGAAAGCATAAAAATATGTGCAACAAAGGTAAGTTCATATGCTACATTAACAGGAACAGGTTCTAAAACACTTTCTGACGGGGTTAATACATTTACAGTTAAAGTTACTTCTGAAAGCGGGAACACAAGGAAATATACAATAGAAGTTACAAGAGAGTAAAAAGGGGCTTAGTAATAATGGCAGATAAGTGTTTTTTAAAAAAGCAGGCATTATATATAATTATATTCCTGTTTTTTATGGCATCATGCTTAATAAATGGCAGGAATGTACAGGCTTCAAGTGCTTCTGTTAATGTTACGGCAGACAGCAGTAATATAACAGAAGGTGATACAGTATATGTTATTATAACAATAACTTCTAAAGATGAAATAGGAGGGTTTAAAGGGTATTTCAGCTATGATAACAGTGTACTTAAGTATATTACAGGGGGAAGTGTTACCAGCGGGAATGATGATGAATTTCTTATAACAGATACAGACAAAGAAAGCGGGACTAACAGGTTAAAATATGCAATAAAATTTACTGCAAGGGCAAGCGGCAGTACTACAATTATGCTTAAACGTCCATATGCAGTGTATGGATCTGGTGATGATAAAGAGGAAATGTCAGTTTCCTACAGCCCGTTAAATATTGTTGTAAATCCCAAAAAGGAGAAACCAGCCAGCACAAAAAAGCCAAAAGCAACAAAATTACCAAAAGCAACAAAATTACCAAAAGCAACAAAATTACCAAAGGAAACAGAGTTGCCAAAGGAAACAAAGTTGCCAAAGGCAACAGAGTTGCCTTTAGCTACTAAAAAACCAGAAGAAACGTCTGTACTGCCGTCTTATAGTCCTGGCAGCAGCAGGCTTAAATCACTTTATGTAAAAGATGTTGTACTTTCTCCATTATTTTCACCAGATATTTATAAATACAGCAGTACTATTAATACAGATAGTACAAGTCTTGATATTGCTTATGAAACAGAAGATGCAGGTGCAGATGTTACTATAAAAGGAAATGGAGGTTTAACAGAAGGAAAAAATACAATTAAGCTTATTGTTAAAAATATTTCCGGGGCAAAGTCAGTATATAAACTTGTGGTGAAGATAAAAAGAAAAGAAATTGTATTTGGAAATGGAAATATTAAAACTTTCTTAAGAAACGGGGAAGTTGTTTTAAAGGCAAGTGATGAATATACAGTTAAAGAACTGCCAGATAAAAACCTTATACCTGAAGGGTTTGGCGTAACAGAGATGAAACTTGGTGAAAGTGTTATAAAAGCCTGTTCGTCAGAAAATGATACAGAACACAAATTTGTGCTTATATATTGTAAAAAGGAAAATAATAATCCAGAATTTTATCTTTATGATAGAGAGGAATTTACCCTTATGCCATATGCAAAAGTACAGTCATGGTACAGGGGGGTTAATGGCAATGCTGTTGTTGCACAAGAACCAGGTGCAAATGCAGAAATACAGAAACTCAGGTATATGCTTGCAATAGTTGTAATAATATGCCTTCTGCTTGTAATAATAATTATATCTGTATATATGCATTTCAGGGGCATGGATAAAGATGATTTATCAGAAATATTAAATAAATAATAAAATGGCAGTAGAATGGAGGACTAGAACGTTATGCAGGAACGCTTTACAAGAAATGCAGAAAAAGCTTTAAATTATGCCAAAAAATCTGCAAAATCACTTGGACATAATTATGTTGGCACAGAGCATATTTTATTAGGGCTTTTAAAATCAAAAGGTGTTGCAGCAGATCTGCTTGCAGTCCATAATGTTGATGATGACGACATTAAAAAGCTTATGGGGGATTTCATGGCAGGGAACAAAGCAGTAATTACAGATGATGCAGCAGAGTTTACGCCAAAGGCACAAGGAGTAATTGACAAAAGTTTTGGTGAAGCAGAAAGGCTTAATTCTTCTTCTGTTGGTACAGAACACCTTCTTATCGCACTTTTAAAAGAGAATGAAAGCATGGCAGTACGCCTTTTAAGTACAAAGGGAGTTAATATACAGAAGCTTTATATAGATGCACTTTCTGTAACAGGACAGGACACTGCAAGCGCAAAAAGTGAATATCTTATGCAGCGTGGGAGAAAAGGCGGGAAATCTTCTACCCCGGTACTTGACCAGTACAGCAGGGATCTTACAGAGTATGCAAGGGAGGGAAAGCTTGATCCTGTAATAGGCAGGGATGCAGAAATAAAACGTCTTGTTGAAATACTTACCAGGCGTACTAAAAATAACCCCTGCCTTACAGGAGAGCCAGGAGTTGGCAAGACTGCTGTAGTAGAAGGTCTGGCACAGGATATAGTATCAGGAAATATACCAGAAATAATACAAAATAAAAGGGTGCTTGCACTTGATTTATCAGGAATGGTAGCAGGCTCTAAATACCGTGGTGAATTTGAAGAACGTATAAAACGTGTAATAAAAGAAGTTATACAGTCGGGCAATGTATTTCTTTTTATAGATGAAATCCATACAATTATTGGTGCAGGAGGTGCAGAAGGTGCACTTGATGCTGCCAATATATTAAAACCTTCACTTGCACGCGGGGAATTACAGATTATAGGTGCAA
Organism: uncultured Lachnospiraceae bacterium; assembly: GCA_910586555.1. Lineage (GTDB taxonomy): Bacteria > Bacillota > Clostridia > Lachnospirales > Lachnospiraceae > Butyribacter. The sequence continues at coordinate 19,468 of CAJUJY010000036.1, read as the reverse complement.
CAACAAGGGAGGAATACCGCAAATATATAGAAAAAGATGCTGCACTTGAAAGGCGTTTCCAGCCTGTAGATGTGAGTGAACCTGACGAAAATGAAACAATAGCAATATTACAGGGGCTTAAAAGCAGGTATGAAGAACACCATGGTGTTGAAATAACAGATGGCGCAATAACAGGTGCAGTAAGAATGTCAGAACGTTATGTTAATGACAGGTTTCTTCCAGACAAAGCAATAGATGCAATAGATGAAGCATCTGCAAGGGCAGGGCTTAAAAGGTATACACCTTCACCAGAACTCAGGGAGCTTGAAAGTGGCCAGATAGTCCTTGACAAAGAGAAAGAAGATGCAATAAGAAATGAAGATTACCAGCTTGCTGGAAGCATAAAGCGCAGGCAGGAGGAAGCAGCAGCAAAAATAAAGGCAATGCGCAGGCAGATGGAAGATGAGCGCTATAATTCCCATGTAACAGTTACAGAAGATGATATTGCTGATGTAATAGCAGACTGGACAAAGATACCAGTACAGAAGCTTAAGGAAAGTGAAACAGAACGTTTAAGGAAGCTTGAAGAAATACTCCACAAGCGTGTTGTAGGACAGGAAGAGGCTGTTAATGCAGTTTCCAGGGCAGTAAGGCGCGGACGGGCAGGGCTTAAAGACCCGCGCCGCCCTATAGGTTCATTTTTATTCCTTGGGCCTACAGGTGTAGGTAAAACAGAACTTTCAAAGGCACTTGCAGAAGCAGTTTTTGGCAAAGAAAATGAAATAATAAGGGTTGATATGTCTGAATACATGGAAAAACACAGTGTATCTAAAATGATTGGTTCACCTCCTGGCTATGTAGGATATGAGGATGGAGGGCAGCTTAGCGAGAAAATAAGGAGGCATCCATATTCAGTAATACTTTTTGATGAAATAGAAAAGGCACATACAGATGTATTTAATATATTATTGCAGATATTAGAAGATGGACATGTAACTGATGCACATGGAAGGAAGGTAAGTTTTAAAAATACAATAATTATAATGACTTCCAATGCAGGCGCACAACAGATAGTATCACCTAAACACCTTGGTTTTGGCATTAATGAAGATGAGGAAACAGATTATAAAAAGATGAAATCTGGTGTAATGGAAGAAGTTAAACGTATATTTAAGCCTGAATTTATCAACAGGATAGATGAAGTGCTTGTATTCCGTGTACTCAATAAAGATGATATTAAGGAAATAGTGAAAATCCTGCTTAATGTGTTTATTAAAAGAGTTAAAGAGCAGATGGATATATCACTGGAGATAACAGAAGCAGCAATAAACCATATAGCTGAAAGTGGTTTTGATAAAACATATGGTGCAAGGCCAATAAGACGTGCAATCCAGACGCAGATAGAGGACAGCATGGCTGACAAGCTGCTTTCAAATGAAATAAAACAAGGGGATAAAGCTGTTATAGATTATACTGGCGGAAATATTATATTTTCCATCGGGAAATAGTAGAAATAATGTACAAAATATGTTATCCTGTATATGTGAATCTATATATAATATACAAATATACCAATTAAAAATGCCACCGGCCTTACCAGCCGGGGCTGTACTAATACGGATTGTATTAGAAATACAAGGAGGAGAAAGATGGCTGTAGTAGAAGAGTTAATCCGCAAGGAAGATGATGGGACACTAAGTTTTGGCAACTTTGAACTTGATACCAAAAAGAAGCTTTCTGATTTTAAATTTGAAGGGGACTTATACAAAGTCAAAACATTTAAAGAGATTACAAAACTTGAGAAGAACGGGCTTTTTGTATATGAATCTGTACCTGGTACAGCAGTTACCCATATGAAAGCAGATGATACAGGTATAAAGTTTATGGCAGAGGGATTTGAGGACACATCTGTTACCCTTGAACTTGAACCTGAAAAGGAATATGAGGTTTTTATTGGCGGTACTAATGCAGGCAGAATGAAAACCAATCTTGGCGGAAAGCTTGTATTAAGTATTGAGATTGACCCAGGGCAGGTTAAAGAAGTCAGGGTGGTTAAATTATAGTATGGCTAAAGCAAAGAAAAAAGCAGTTTTCTTTTGCAGGGAATGTGGTTATGAATCACCAAAATGGCTTGGACAGTGCCCAGTGTGCCATGAATGGGACTCATTTACGGAAGCGCCGCCTGCACAGGCACATATTAAGAGTAATGTAAAAGGCATTGCAGGAATAGTACAAAATACCCCAAAAGTGCTTAATGAAGTGAAGGCAGGCGAAGAAGAAAGGACAGTTACTGGAATAGGGGAGCTTGACAGGGTTCTTGGCGGAGGGATTGTTGCAGGTTCGCTTACACTTGTCGGAGGTGACCCAGGCATTGGGAAGTCTACCCTTCTTTTGCAGATGTGCAGGCAGTTATCTGCTGCCGGGCATAAAGTATTATATGTATCAGGGGAGGAGTCACCTAAGCAGATAAAGATGCGTGCAGAAAGGATTGGTACTTTTAACAGCAGCCTGTACATATTATGTGAAACAGACCTTGGCGCAGTTTCAGAAACTATAACAGATATGGAACCTGGCATGGTAATTATTGATTCAATCCAGACAATGTACAGTGAAGAAGCAGGGCAGACCCCTGGAACAGCAGGGCAGATAAGAGAAACAACAGGCATACTTATGAGGCTTGCAAAGAGTTTACAGGTATCTATATTTATAGTAGGGCATGTAACTAAAGAAGGTGTTGTGGCAGGTCCAAAGCTTTTGGAACATATGGTAGATACAGTGCTGTATTTTGAAGGTGAGGGAGGTGCTTCCTACAGGTTTTTGCGCAGTGTTAAAAACCGTTTTGGCCCAACCAATGAAATAGGCGTGTTTGAAATGCGCCAGGATGGGCTTGAAGAGGTGTTAAACCCATCTGGGTATATGTTACAAGGCAAGCCTGAAAATGAGCCAGGTTCTGTAGTAACATGCTCTGTAGAAGGTACAAGGCCTATACTTGTTGAAGTACAGGCACTTGTATGCCAGACGAATTTTAATATGCCACGCCGTACAGCAGCAGGTACTGATTATAACAGGGTAACCCTTTTAATGGCAGTAATAGAGAAAAGGCTTGGAATACGTCTTGGCGGCTATGACGCCTATATTAATGTAGCTGGTGGCATGAAAATAAATGAACCAGCACTTGATCTTGGGATTGTAGCTGCTATACTTTCAAGTTACCGTAACAAAGCATTTGACAGCAGGACTGTATGTTTTGGTGAAGTCGGGCTTGTTGGTGAAGTAAGGGCAGTTAATTTACCAGGACAGCGTGTAATGGAAGCGTCAAAACTTGGCTTTAAACGCTGTATACTGCCAAAAGCCAACAGCCAGAAATTAAGCTTTGATACAGGGGATTTAAATGGGATGCAGGTAACAGGAGTTGGCAGTATTTATGAATTGCTGGAGGTAATTTAATGGGATTAAGGGAAAATGAAGCAAATACAGACCATATTTTAGAGAGAATGGAAAATACCATGAATAATCTGGAACAGATGTCATATGATTCCATAAATATTACAGACCGCCTTGTAACCCTTCTTAGTGATGCAAGGGAACATGCTGCCATAATGAAGACGGGGACAGAAGAAGAGCGCAACAGGGAATTTGGGCTTTTATGTGAAATCCTTGACCGTATCCTTGAAACTGCATTTATTGTAAACAATATATCACATGAACTTGAAAGGGAAACCTTATACCAGCGTGACACAGTTGAGGCCATAAAACAGGTAGTGGACTTCTTTTATTCAATGACAGATGATATTGAATTTTAATTTTATTTATTTAATGGCTAAAAGGCGGCATATAATGCCGCCTTTTTAAACTTATTAAGCCATTTAAAATACAGCTTTAAAGCTGGTTTAGCAGATTTTGCAGTACAGGTTTATGGCTGTTGGCGTTTTGGGGGCTTTTTGCCAAAATACTGGTAAAAATATGTTTTAACCATTCCATTATAGATTTTGCGGTTTTTATCTGCCTTTTTACCAATATATTTTTCTGCCTGTCCATAAGCAGTAATAAGGTACATTGACCATTCATCAAGGTTTCTGTAAACCTGTCCAAGTTCTTTATAAAGGTAAGGTATTTCATCTTCTGGTACATCAAGCCGTTTGCCATATGGAGGGTTTGTTATAATAAAACCATATTTTTTCCTGTGGCTTAACTGGCTAAGTGCGCGCCTCTGGAAATGTATAAGATTGCTTACACCAGCATTTCCAGCATTTTCCATGGCAGCCTTTATTGCATTATTATTTATATCATATCCTTGTATGTCCATATCCAGATTTTGTATTATTAAATCATTTGCTTCATTTATTGCATTATACCATTCCTTTTTAGGTATAATATGTGTCCATTCTTCTGCTGTAAAAGAACGGTTAATCCCTGGCGCAATATTTGCACCTATAAGTGCTGCTTCAATAGGAAAAGTACCACTTCCACAGAACGGGTCTACAAGTATACGGTCTTTATTCCATGGCGTAAGCATTATAAGCGCTGCGGCCAGTGTTTCAGTTATTGGGGCTTTAACAACTGCTTTACGGTAGCCGCGTTTATGGAGTGATTCACCAGATGTGTCAAGTCCTGCTGTAACATTATCTTTCATAATTGTAACACGTACCGGGAAGGAGGCCCCGTCCTCTTTAAACCAGCTTATGTTATATTTTGATTTAAGACGTTCAACAATAGCCTTTTTCATAATTGACTGTATATCTGACGGGCTGAAAAGCTTACTTTTAACAGATGTTGCTTTTGTAATCCAGAATTTCCCGTCTGGTGGTATAAACTCCTCCCAGGGAATTGCCTTTGTTTTTTCAAAAAGTTCATCAAAAGTTTCTGCTTTGAAACTGCCTGTTTTTAGAAGCACACGTTCAGTTGTCCTTAAGAAAATATTGGCACGGCATATTGCCAGGGCATCACCAGCAAAAGTTATTTTGCCATCTTCTACATGTGTAATTTCATATCCAAGGCCTGAAATTTCCTTTTTTAAAACTGCTTCAAGCCCAAAATGGCATGGTGTAATAAGTTCATATTTATCCATAATTAACCTCCGGTCAAGCGGATATTCGCAATCCGCTTCGCTACTTGCTCATAACCTCATTGCCGCTTTGCGGCAGTCTGGCAGGAGCTTGAACCCCTGCCAGACTAAGTAAGCCCTGGTAAATCAAACCCACCGCTTAAGAAGCGTGTATTGCAAGGGGCTTACTTAATGAGGTTAAATTTATACATAACCAGCATTATACATTATTGCATACAATAAATGCAAGGTAAAGCCTTTATAAAACAATCAGGCAGTTTTTACTGCAATCAGGCAAATAATATTGAAAATATTTAATACTAAAGGTAAAATTAGGAAAAGTTACATTACCATATGTAAAATATAAAAACCAAAATTAACTAAATTATGGGGGTATTTTTAATGAAAAATTTTAAAAAAGTAATAGCAGCAGGCCTGTGTCTTGTTATGGGTATAGTTTCTACATTGCCATACCAGTGCACAGCATATGCAAAAGAGCAGCAAGGTTATTATTCCAGGGTATTACGTGGGGCAGAACCAACTGAAACACCATATGAATCACCAGTTACAACTGAAACGCCAGGTATACCAGAACCGTCACCAAGTGCAGAACCAAGCGTAGCACCAAGTGCAGAGCCAAGTACAGCACCAAGTACAGAACCAAGCATGGCACCAAGTGCGTCACCGTCTGCACCAGCTAATAATTTTGTTGTTTCGGACAGTACACATTTATTTTTTGATTATACTTATACACAGCCAGTATCAGGTTCTTCTGTAGTTATTTATGGCAACGGCATTAATAAAAATATTAATGGCAAAAGAGTAAATAATAAACAGTTTGTTGCATATACAGATATTACAGCTTCTTATAATTATAATGTTAATACTAAGGGTGTAGTAAAACCGGCGGCCGGAAAGGTTATTGCAGGCATTACAAAGTCAAATACAAAACCACAGGTAAATAAAAATAAAATTACAGACACTGAAGCTGCTAAAATTGCAAAGGCAAAAATTAAAAATGGCCAGGTTACAGTAACTGCAACTGGGAAAGAAGGCGGTGTTGTATATCTATGGGTTATAGATACTGGAAGCAAGGCAGTTTATGACTGCTGCCCGGTTAATGTGCAGTTAGCACCTAGAAAGCTTGAAATACAGGATACTGCTGGCAGCAGACTTAAAAATCCCCAGATTGCCACAGGTGCTTCTATTAATGTACATGTAGCTGGCATTGTTTCAAATGGCAAAAAAACAAATGACTGTACTTATACAGCAACTGTAAATGATAATTCAAAGGATTATGCCAGTGTTAAACCTGTAGATGGCAAGACAGATGAATTTGAAATTACAGCAAAGGGAATAAAGAATAATAAAAATACAAAAGTAACAATAGTCTTTGAATGTAAGGAAAATGGAAAGAAAATTAAATTTACGGCAACCATTAAAAAATAAGTACTAAACCTGTGTTATATTTACTTTTCTACCAGTATAACTTCTTATATATTTTTATAAAAAACGGTTTAAACCTTGTTAAAACAGGGTTTAAGCTGTTTTTTTACTTTAAGGGAAAAGCTGTCTTAGCTGGATTAGGAATTGAAGTGGTCTTGTCTGGTTTATTCTGTAGTTTTTGTGGTTATTATACATTATTATAAAAAACTAATAAACAGTTAATAAAAAATTATGCAAAATCACCATATTATTTATGTTAAAATAAGGGAAAAATAAGCCTGGGGTTATTCTGGCAGAAATGAGGTTATTACCGGATGAAGGAGTTACTGGTTTATATAAAAGAATATACTAAAGAATGTATATTAGGCCCGTTTTTTAAATTGTTAGAGGCATGTTTTGACCTGGCAGTGCCTATTGTTATGGCATCTGTTATTGATAAGGGCATTGCATCAGGTGACAAGTGGTATATTTTTAAATATGGCGGGATTTTAATACTGCTTGCAGTTATAGGCCTTACATGTTCGGTAACTGCGCAGTTTTTTGCAGCCAGGGCAGCTACAGGGTTTGCAGCTAATTTAAGGTATGCTTTGTTTAAACATATAGAATCGCTTTCATTTACGGAAATAGACAGTATTGGGACTGCTACAATGATAACGCGCATGACAAGCGATATAAACCAGCTACAGTCTGGTGTAAATATGGCATTAAGGCTTTTTTTGCGTTCACCATTTATTGTTTTTGGTGCAGCTTTAATGGCATTTACAATAGATGTAAAAGCAGCGGTTGTTTTTGTAGTTGTAATACCACTCCTTGCAGTTGTAGTATTTGGCATAATGTTAATAAGCATGCCGCTTTTTAAAAAAGTCCAGGCAAGGCTTGATGATGTACTTGGGATTACAAGGCAGAACCTTACAGGTGTGCGTGTAATACGTGCTTTTAATAAAGAACAGGCAGAACTTGCAAATTTTGCAGACAGTAATGAAAAGCTTACAGCAATGCAGCTTTTTGTTGGGAAGATTTCTGCACTTGCAAATCCTGTCACTTATGTAATGGTTAATATAGCGCTTATAGTACTTCTTTGGACTGGCGGCATACAGATTAATGCTGGAAATCTTACACAGGGTGAATTAGTTGCGCTTGTTAATTATATGTCACAGATACTTGTTGAACTTGTAAAGCTGGCTAATACAATAGTTCTTGCTACAAAGGCTGTTGCATGTGGCACAAGGGTGCAGGGCATACTTTCCGTAAATTCTTCAATGCAGGATGGGGATTATGGCATAGAAGATAGTGCAAGGAAACCAGGTTTACAGAAAAAAAGTGGTGGTGCAGAGGTAAAATTTGAACATGCGGGCATGAAATACAAAGGTGCAGGTGCTAATTCAGTTTCAGATATAGATTTTATAGCAAAGCCAGGAAGCATAACAGGCATAACAGGTGGTACAGGTTCTGGCAAGTCAACGCTTGTAAACCTTATACCAAGGTTTTATGATGTTTCAGAAGGCTGTATAAAGTTAAATGGCAGGGATGTAAGGACATATAAGTTAGATGCATTAAGGCAGTCTGTAGGAATAGTACTCCAGAAATCCATACTTTTCCATGGGACTATACGTGAAAATATGTTATGGGGCAATAAAGATGCTTCAGATGAAGAGATAACAGAAGCATTAAAAGCAGCACAGGCATGGGAAATTGTAACAGGCAAGGAAAAAGGGCTTGATTATGTTATAGAACAAGGAGGGCGTAACCTTTCAGGCGGGCAGAAACAAAGATTTGCAATAGCGAGGGCACTTGTACGTAAGCCGCCAGTATTAATATTTGATGACAGTTCTTCGGCACTTGACTTTGCAACAGAGTCAAAACTTAGAAAGGCATTACAGGAATTGTCCTACAATCCCACTATATTTATAGTATCGCAAAGGACATCATCAATCCAGCATGCAGATAATATCCTTGTATTGGAAGACGGGGAACTTGCAGGACAGGGCACACACGAAGAACTTTTAAAGAACTGTGAAGTATACAGGGAAATATATAACTCACAAGTATAAAAGCTTTTCTATTATAATTATTCACAGCTTTTTCATAAAATTTTCATTATATATAAATAAAAAATAATATATGAAACAGTCCTGGTAATTATTGTCCAGGTATTGATGATACTTACACTGCATGGTATAATTATGCATAATTAGTAAGATGTACCATTAAAGCAGTTGCAAATATACGGCTAAGTTTACAAATGGAGGGAAATATTATGGGAAAAAGTAAAGAAAAAAAGAAAAGTTTATTTAAGACATTAATAATTTATACTGGATGGACTGTTATTGGTTTTTTGTTATTTGTGGTTTTGCCAGGAAAAATTGCAGGAAAGAATTTAGGAAACGTATTTGAAAAATAAATACAGGAAGGAAGAATAAATGGATAAAATACAAATAAGCAGCCACAGGCCAGGCCAGGATGATATTGTAAGGAATTTATTTGAAAAAATCAAAATGGAAACGAAAGATATTGTGCATCCTAATATTATTGTGTGTGGAAAAACAGGTGTTGGAAAAAGCACCCTTATAAACAATGTTTTCAGGGAGGATCTGGCAGAAACAGGCATAGGAAGGCCTGTAACGCAGCATTTGCAGATAATAACAAAGCCAGATGTCCCTGTTACTTTATATGATACAAAAGGGCTGGAGTTAAGTGAAAAAATACAAAAGCAGATAAAAGAAGAAATTATAGATGTAATACAAGAATCAGAGAAATCATTTAATGAAGAAGAATATATACATGCAATCTGGTATTGTGTTAATTCAGGTGCTAACCGTCTTGAGCCGTTAGAGGCAGACATGATAAAAGAACTGGTTTCTGAAGTAAATGTACCAGTTATTATAGTAATGACACAAAGTTTTCCTAATGGGCAGGCAAAAGCATTTAAAAGTTCAGTTGAGAATATGAATTTAAATGCCAGCAATGTTATAAGTGTTATGGCACAGGATTTTGAAATATGCGAAGGACAGGTAATAGAAGCATATGGCCTTGATACCCTTGTTGAAGCTACATATAATATTTTGCCTGAGTCTGTACAAAGAGGTTTTATAAATGCACAGAAGGCAAATATCTCTGCAAAAGCCAATGCAGCTAAAAAATATGCTAATGGATATATTGCAAGTGCATTTGCAACAGGTTTTTCACCAATACCATGTTCAGATGCACCGGTACTTATCGGGTTACAGGTAACGATGATAGCACATATTACTTCAATTTTCGGCCTTCCAGTTGATGAAGGTTTTATTAAAGCAGCAGTTTCTTCTATTCTTGGAAGTGCTTCAGCAACAATTGCAGGTAAATTTATTGTATCAAACCTGCTTAAAATGATACCAGTTGTAGGTACTGCGGCTGGAGGCATTATAAGCGGTGGTACTGCGGCACTGCTTACAGCATCTATTGCACGTGCTTATATAAAGATTATGGTTTTTGCTGTTAAAAAATCATATGAAGGGAAAAAGCTCCAAAGTGAAGAAATTTTTAAAAGGCTTAAACATGTTTTTGAAGAAGAATTAAAGAAAGGCACAGACAAGATTTAATTAATGCCATAAAGGTAAATTTTTAAATGCATGGAGGCAGCAATGGCAAAGGAAAGAAATAATGATACTATAAAGATGGTTTTTAAATATATTAAAAAGTATAAGATATCTGTTGTGCTGTCGCTTTTTTTTGCAGCAGTAACAGTTGTCCTTACATTGTACCTTCCTATACTTACTGGTGATGCGGTTGATTATATGGCAGCAAAAGGCAGGGTAGATTTTGAAAGGCTTTTACAGCTTATAATAAAAATGGCTGTTATAATATGCCTTACAGGGATTTCACAATGGATTATGAATATATGCAATAATAAAATAACCTACAATATAGTAAGGAATATAAGGGAAGATGCATTTAACAGAATGGAAATACTTCCGCTTAAATATCTTGATGCACATGCGCCAGGCGATATAACGAGCCGTATTATTGCAGATGCAGACCAGTTTGCAGATGGCCTTCTTATGGGATTTACACAGGCATTTACGGGAATACTGTCAATTATAGGCACACTTTTGTTTATGTTAAGCATTAATATCTGGATAACTTTAGTAGTTGTAATTGTAACACCGCTTTCATTTTTTGTAGCAGGGTTTATTTCAAAAAGGACATATAAAATGTTCCAGATGCAGTCAGCGGCAAGAGGAAAACAGACTGCGCTTATTGATGAAATGATAGGAAACCAGAAGGTTGTACAGGCATACAGCCATGAAGATGAAGCGCTTGAAAGTTTTGGGGAAATAAATAAAAAACTTAGCAAATATTCATTAGATGCAACCTTTTATTCATCAATAACAAACCCTGCAACAAGGTTTGTAAATAACCTTGTATATGCAGGTGTTGGCGTTACAGGTGCATTGTTTGTGTTAAATGGGTTTATTACAGTAGGCGGGCTTTCCTGCTTCTTAGGTTATGCAGGCCAGTATACAAAGCCGTTTAATGAAATATCAGGCGTAATTACAGAATTACAGAATGCACTTGCATGTGCAGCACGTGTATTTGAACTTGCAAATGAAGAACCACAAGTTCCAGATGTTAAAGATGCCAGGACACCAGAAACTTTAAAAGGAGAGGTTGTATTTGATAATGTACATTTCTCATATGTGCCAGATAAAAAGCTTATAACAGGGTTTAACCTGCATGTAAAGCCAGGACAGCGCATAGCCATTGCAGGGCCTACAGGCTGTGGCAAAACTACACTTATAAACCTGGTTATGAGGTTTTATGATCCAACAAGCGGAAGCATTAAAATAGATGGCACTGATATAAAGGATATGACAAGGAAAAGCCTTAGAAATAATATAGGAATGGTGCTACAGGAAACATGGATTAAAGATGGTACAATATTTGATAATATTGCAATAGGGAAACCAGAAGCATCAAAAGAGGAGGTTATAAAAGCAGCAAAAGCTTCGCATGCGCACAGTTTTATAAAAAGGCTTAAAGACGGGTATGACACTGTTGTAAAAGAAGATGGCAGCAGCCTTTCGCAAGGACAGAAACAGCTTCTTTGCATAGCCAGGGTAATGCTTTTAAGCCCTCCGATGCTTATTCTTGATGAAGCAACTTCTTCTATAGATACACGTACAGAATTAAAAATACAAAATGCCTTTGCAAAACTTATGGAAGGCAGGACAAGTTTTATAGTGGCACACCGGCTTTCGACAATACAAAATGCAGATATAATACTTGTTATGAAAGACGGGAATATAATTGAACAGGGTAACCATGAAAGCCTGCTGGAAAAAGGCGGCTTTTATGCAAACCTGTATAACAGCCAGTTTGCGTAAATATAAATTATATATATCTTTACAGGCTGTGTATTGTCTATAACATATACGCAGCCTGTATCAGATAGTAATTTCAATCTGGTTGCCTTCAATAACAGCAATACAGCTTTCATAATAGCCATCACCTGTTGTCCTTGGCCCGCTTATTACATTATAGCCATTTTTCTTTAAAAGTGCTGTAAGGCTGTCAACCTTTTCTTTACTGCCTGTACTGAAAGCAACATGTATAAATCCAGTTCTTTCAGACAAATTCCCAGAACTGTCTATTCCAGGTTTGTTCATTATTTCAAGCCTTGCACCATCATCAAAGCTTATAAAATAAGAAGAAAAACCTGTTTTTTCATTATGGTAGCCATTATCAGGATGGCCGCCAAGGTAAACCGTAAAGAAATCCCTGGCTTTTTCTAAATCATTTACATACATTGCAATATGTTCAATGCGCATATTTATTTTCTCCTTTAACTGTTATATTATAATAAAAGTTATGGAAAATACAAGCCTTTTAAAATGTTTGTAATTAATGTATAATAAAACTTTAATATAAACCAAAGATACAAAAAAGATACAAATTAATAGTAAATTAGCTTATGCTGGCATATTTTAAAGCCTGCAAATATTTGAAAGGCATGGTTATTTTTTGTCAACTACCCACGGCTTAAAGGTCATGGGCTTGTAACTGCCCAGCTGTAGTAACGGCTTGCGCCTCCGGCCTTTTACCCCAATAAGCATTGTTGCCTAAAGTGGCGTTACATCACAGGGTGGCTGGCAACACCCTTTACAACAAAGATATACTCTATTGTAACTGTATCAGGTACTAAAACTTCCCATGCTATACAGTTGGTTTCTGGTACGTTTAAGATTTTACATTAACAACGGTTCGTGTTAAAAACCTCATATCTTAACTTTTCAAAGTACAAAGAGTGCCTTCAGAGTAATTGCTCCTAACGGTTTTCTCTATGTAAGAATTATAACATAGGATAGTGTTTTTAGCAACTATTGATAAGGCTCCCCCTGCCACTTCTCCGCCTATGACAAACGAAAGGAGTTTTTTATGAATAAAATACTAGTTGTGGAAGATGAAGAATCTATCGCTGCTTTAATAAGAATGAATTTAAAAAGAGCCGGATACCAGTGTGACCTGGCTTATAATGGCAGTGAAGGTGCAGATAAATTATCAGAAAATAACTATGATTTATGCATTTTTGATATAATGCTGCCTGGATTTAATGGTTATGAACTGCTTTCATATGCAAAATCGCTTGAAATTCCAGTTATTTTTGTTACAGCCAAAGGGACAACAGAAGATAAGGTAAAGGGCTTAAAACTTGGGGCAGATGATTATATTACAAAGCCTTTTGAAGTGCTTGAGCTTCTTGCCAGGGTTGAAAATGTTTTAAGGCGTTTTAATAAAACAGGCAGGTATATTAATATAGCGGGGCTTAATATAGATACAACAGCAAGGATTGTAAAGAAAAATAATGAAATCCTTAAACTGACGTATAAAGAATATGATTTGCTTCTGCTTTTTGCAAGAAATCCAGGAACTGCACTTTACAGGGAAACTATATATGAGCGGGTATGGGACAGCCCGTATATGGGTGACAGCCGGACTGTTGATTTGCATGTACAGCGCCTGCGCAAAAAGGCAGGACTTGAAAAAAACATAGAGGCTGTATATAAAGTTGGTTACAGGTTTGTTACAGGTAAAGATTAATGAAATTATTCTGGAAATTATTTATAACAATGCTATGTTTTGTAATAGCAGTATTTACGGTTTTTGGGAATATAATTATAAATATCCCGTTTATGTCTTCCATTGAAAGGGAAAAAGATAGGAGTGTTGAGGAGATGCATATTTTATTGTATGCATTTACAGCTTCACTTGACGGGCTGCCAGACGGTTACAGGGCTTCTGGCCTGGCAGTTGCGGAAATAACTAAATCACTTGGAAGAAGCCTTGAAAATAATAATGATATAATTGTATATAATGAATCAAAGGAAGTTATATATAACAGTGGCAGTTATGAAGGACAGCTTGTTAATGCCAGCCAGAAAAAAGATTTTGGAATATGCAGTATATCAGAACATAACGGGAATTATTTTACTGAATGTTTTTTTGAAATAAAAAGCAAAGCAGGAAATTATTATATAGGGATAAATAAAAATATAAATTTTATATTTGAGGACAGGGAAATATTGTATAAAAATTACAGGTTTACGCTTATTGTACTATTTATACTTTCAACAGTCCTGTCTTTTATATTTTCAATAAGTTTTACAAGACCTGTAAGGAAATTGTCAGAGGCTGCAAGGGATTTTGCAAATGGTAATTATAAAAGACGTGTAAAACCATCTGGAAATGATGAGGTTACAGCACTTGTTAATGATTTTAATATAATGGCAGGACGGCTTGAAGATAATATACACAAACTTGAAGAAGATGCAAGGAAACAGGAGGAATTTACAGAGGCATTTTCACATGAATTAAAAACACCCCTTACTGCAATTATTGGTTATTCAGATATGCTGCGTTCAATGGATCTGCCAAAGGAAGAAATTATAACATCTGCCAGTTATATTTTTAAAGAAGGGAAACGCCTTGAAAGGCTTGCCTATAAAATGATGGAACTTTCATTTGCAGATAAACAGAAAGCAGATATAATAAAAATAAATACAGAAGAACTGGCAGAAAAAGTACAAAAAAATGCACAATATCTTTTAAAAGAAAAAGAAGTAAGCCTTGATACAGATGTAGAACCAGGTATAATAAATGGTGACATGGATTTATTGCAGTCACTTTTTTTAAATCTTGTGGATAATGCACGTAAAGCATGTAAAAATTCTGGAAAAATTATTTTAGAAGGAAGAAACCTGGCAGATGGGTATAAATTCCAGATAAAGGATAATGGCTGCGGTATACCAGAAAATGAGATTAAAAAAATCACAGAAGCATTCTATATGGTAGATAAATCACGTGCAAGGAAAGAAGGCGGTGCTGGAATAGGGCTTGCCCTTTGTGTTAAAATTGCATGCCTGCATAATGCAGGTTTTGAGATAAAAAGCAAAGAGGGTGAAGGCACACAGGTTATATTAAATTTTAAAAATTAAGTATACAGAAAGGGTGCAGGCAGGGAAATGAATAGGAAAAGACAGGTTTTATCTACGGCAGCAGGCCTTTTTCTGGTTGGTATTTTATTTATGGCAGCAGTAGTTTCACCAGAATATTTTACAGCCTATACAGATAAAAAACTTTTAAATAAAATGGAATATGTAGATGCAAGTTATGATATATATGAGGTAACATATACATCATTTATTGAGAAGATAAAAGCAATAGGAAAAATAACAGGCATTGGAAAGAATTATAGTTCTGTAAAGATAAATGATGCAAATTTCAACTATAAATATATAAATAAAATAATCAGGAAGGAATTTAATGATTTATATAAATGCGGCATATTAAATAGAAAAATAAAGCTGCGTCCTAAAAAACTGTCTTTATGTGAAAAGTATATGTTATATCCGGCTTCTAAGGAGGATAATATAAAAGGAATATCATTTATAAAAGCAATCTATAAATTAAAAAAGGGAATTATAGAAGTTTATATAGATGAAGAATACCATAAAATATATGAATTGGTTATTCCATATGAATTGTATAAAAATAAAATAATAACCACAGATTCTGGTATTGTTATGCAAAGCACATATAGTTATAGTGTGGGAGGTATTGAAGAAAAATATGAAGATCCATATTATTCTTTTATTGTAAACCTGATGGAATACTACTATGGTGCTGAAGCAGCAGGCAGCATATCATTATCGCAGTGTATAGACAATGTTTATTATAATGGTTTTATGGAATTTGGAGATGGTATAGAAGTTGAAACAGGAAGATGGGTGTATTCTGATATGCAGGATAGTGAGTATGTGCATATAGGCATTAATTTAAAATATAAACTGTACTAAGTAGAAAATCCTGTTTCTTTCCATTATAATGGATATATAAATCTAATAGCTGTATAGGAAAGGATGGGTTAAAATGTTATTATTTCTTGAAATAGCAGATATTACTGCTATTTTTCTTATGCTCTTTATGCTTGTGGTTATATTAAAACAGCCAGCTTCCAAAGCCCAGATTGCATTTATTTTATATAATGTATTTAGCATGGTTTTTGTTGTTGGAATCCATCTGGAGCTTGTCCATTCAGATACTATAGGGGAGGCGCTGGCAGGTTTATGTGTACAGTATGTTGGACAGGCAGGGCTTCTTTTATCACTTTTGTGGTTTGTTTCAGAGTTTGCAAAGTTTTGTATTCCTGTATGGGTATACTGGCTTGAGGCAGTTTGTGATGCTTTTGTAATTGTGGGTATATTTACCGCAGAGCACCACCATCTGTTTTATACTTCTATGGAAATACTTACAGATGGAATGTATAACCGGATTAAAGTAGGGCATGGCATTTTATGGTATCTCCATTTTATTATTTTAGATACGGTTGTGTTTACGCTTCTGGTGCTTGGTGTTGTAAGATATAAAAAAAGCAAACCTGTACAAAGAAAAAGGATTTTGTATATAGAGGCGGGAATGGGTATACTGGAGGCAACCCTTTTACTAAAAAGGGCGGGGCTGTTTGGAAGTTATAATCCTATTGTAATTGCAATGGCATTTTCAATGTTCTGCATGATGGTGGCAATGGTAAAATACAGTTACTTTGGGTCACTCCATGCAGCAATTAGTAATGCTTTTAACCACGGAAATGAAGGGCTTGCTATTCTGGACAGTGATGGCCTGGTTATTTTTGCAAACTACAAGATGGAGGAACTGTTTCCTGGAATTAATAAAGGAAATATAGATGTAAGCAGCAAAGAAATAAAAGAACTTATTGAAAACGGGGGAAATTTTTTACATAAAGATGGTACATCTTATGAATTACGTGTAGAGGATATTATTGAAAATGGTGAGAAAAACGGACGTATGTTGTGGCTTGTTGACCAGACACAGGCACTTTTAACTATGCAGAAACTTAAGGAAGCAGATGAAGCAAAGACACAGTTTCTTATGAGGACAAGCCATGAGCTGCGCACCCCGTTAAATACAATGCTTGGTATGAATGAAATGATTATCAGGGAAAGCGGTGAAGCAAAAACCAGGGATTATGCAGAAAAAATAGCATTTGCAGGGAAACATATGATGTTACTGGTTGACGAGGTATTAAATGCTTCAAGAATTGAAAGTGGTACACTTGATATTGTGAAAATCCCTTACCAGGTAAGTGGTATGCTTAAGAAAGCAGAGGAATTTATGCGTTACCAGGCAGAGGAAAAAGGGCTTGTTTTGACAGTAAAAACAGAAGATGGCGTTACGGAAGATACATTCCAGTCTGGTGATCCTGCACATATATTCCTCGTACTTGTCAACCTATTGTCTAATGCAGTTAAATATACTGACAGTGGTTTTATTACCCTGGGAGCAGAAACAAGCATGGAAGAAGATAGAAGGAGGCTTATATTTTCTGTAACTGATAGTGGTATTGGAATTTGTGGGGAAGATATAGAACAGGTATTTGAGAAATTTGGACGTGGAAGCAATATAGAGGGCAGGGCTGGAATGGGCCTTGGGCTTTCTATTGTAAAAAGGCTTGTTGAAGCAATGGGAGGAATTATTTCAGTAAAAAGTACACCAGGAAAAGGAAGCCGGTTTATTGTTTCACTGGTATGGGAAGAACCATCAGATGAAGAAATTGCGGCATATAAGAAAAAGAAACTGGAAAACAAAAAAGCTGGATCTGGCAGAAATAAAAAAGGGTGGCCGGATTTTAGTGGAAAAACTATTCTTGCAGCAGATGATAACAAGAATAACCTTATGGTATTAAAACATCTGCTAAAACGGACAAATGCCACAGTTGAAACAATGGAAAGCGGAGAGGCGGCTATAGAGGCATGTACAAATAAAAAATATGATGTAATATTATTAGACCATATGATGCCAGGTATAGATGGAATCACTGCCTTCCACCAGATTAAAGAGGGGACAGATGGGAAAAACCATGGAACATATATTATTGCATTAACTGCAAATGCTGGAAACGGGGCAGAACAGATGTATTTTTCAGAAGGATTTGACGGGTATCTTTCAAAACCAGTAGATCCAGATAAGTTAGAACAAATGCTTTTATCTTTTATCCATAAAACAAGAAGTGTGGAAAGGGGAGAAGAAACACCAAAAAAAGATGGCTGGTATTTGCAGTTAAAAGAAAATGGTTTTAATATACAGGAAGGTCTTCATTATGCAGATATGGATATGGTATTCTACCAGGAGCTTCTGGTTTTATTTGCAAGGCAAAGCGTGGAACGCAAACGTGGGCTTGACATTATATATAATAACATTATAAAACCACAGGGTATGGAACTAGAAGATGGCGTGGGATATAAAATACCAGAGGATAACAGTGAATGGAATAAATGGATTACTTTATGCCACAGGGTTAAAGGGGAAGCAAAGGGGATTGGCGCTGTGTTGCTTGGAAATTATTTCAGCCAGCTTGAAGAGGCCGGCAATGCCAGGGATAAAGAAAAAACCATGGAAATTTATCCTGCCGCCTGTGTGGAATGGAATAAAGTAGCAGATAGTATAATAAATGCTTCTGGTGGGCCATCTTTATAATAAAGGCAGCTTATTTTGCCAGCCAGCTACAATTTCCAGGACTTTTTCACGTTTGCGGAGTGGAACTTGTACAATAGATCCATCAGACATAACAAGATCATTTCCTGTCCATCTGGCTACATGGTCAAGATTTATTAAAAAACTTCTTCCTACTGGAATAAACCCTTCTGTTTTGCTGAAAAAACCTGCTATTTGTGTTAGTGAGCCAGAAAAAGAATAAGTACCAGATATTGCATGTAAAATGACATTATGTGATGGCACTGTTTCAAAAAATATAATATCTTCATATAGTACTGCAATAACCTTTTTCCTGTGGGCAAAGGTAAAACGGGGTTTTGCTTTCCGGAGCAGCATGCCACAGCGTGACATGGCATTTTCAAAATGCATGCGTCCATATGGTTTTTGCAGGTAATATATAGCATTTACTTCATAGCTGTCCATAGCATGTTTTGTAGAAGAAGTAGTAAATATAATTCCTCCATTGTAATGCATATCCCTAAGTTTTCTTGCTGTTTCCATACCGCTTAGTTCTGGCATAAGAATATCAAGGAACATAAGGTCTGGTTTCTGGCATGCCTGCTTAAAAGCATTAATAAGTTCTTTGCCAGAGAAAAAAGAAGAAATCTCAAAATCCAGTTTAAGCTGGCTGGCATATATATCAAGATAGTGCCTTAACCTAAGAGTATCAATTTCTGAATCATCACAAAGGTATATAAGCATAAAAAACCACTCCTTTAAACGCGTTTTAATACATTTAGTACATATCTGTACCAGAATGGCGCAGACAGTTCATGGAATAAGTATAGCATATATTGTCAAGCATTTTTTATAATTATATCAAGTCCGTTTCGTAAATTTTTAATTATGCATAAACAAAAGATAATTTATAGTTATCCATGGTTTGTTTTAAATAGGAGGTTAAAATATTATGCCCTGGCAGTTCCAAAGTGTCCCATGGACAGCCCGCTT
>CAJUJY010000035.1 GCA_910586555.1 uncultured Lachnospiraceae bacterium | reverse complement strand
TGCTTACTTGAATCTTCCAAGATTTGTGAGATTTTTGAAAATTGATTTCCGTGCCATTTTGTTATTACGGTTGCCATGATTACAAGGCAATGTGTAACAGCAGGAATGGAACTTGAACAGGCTTACCGCTTAAGTGATTTTTATATCTTAAAGATGGATTCATGCACATCTGTTGAGGCAGTTTCACAATTACATCATAATATGGCGCTTGATTTTACAGGCAAAATGGCGCTTATTAAAAAAAGTTCTGCTATATCAAAGCCAGTTGTTATGTGCATGGACTTTATTTACAGCCACTTAAATACAAGGATTACAGTACAGGTTCTTTCTGATTATACAGGGTTGTCAGCAAGTTACCTTTCAAGGTTGTTTAAAAAAGAACTTGGTATTTCAATAAGTGACTATATTTTAGAAAAGAAAATTGAAAAAGCGGAAAACCTGCTAAAGTATTCTGATTACAGTCTGGTTGATATTGCTAATTATCTTGCATTTTCTTCACAAAGCCATTTTATACAGACTTTTAAAAAAGCAGTCGGGCTTACCCCTAATAAATACCGTAACCAGTATTACCATTCTTCATGGTAAAAGGTTATGCCAGCAGTTTTTTTACAATTCCTGCTGGCCGTTTTTAACAACCTGTTCCAGCATAAAATATACTAATGTTTAAATTGCGTCATATGATACCCAGTCGTATAATGCTTTAATGCCAGTATTTCCATCGTAAGCCCCAAGCCAGTCATCAACATTAATCCCTGGCCAGATATTCAGCATTATTTTTCCTGGGTTTGAAGGAATATTACTGTATGCCCTGTATACCTCTTCTCCATCTACAAACCATGCGATATAACCTGGCTGCCAGTTAAAGCCATATGTATGGAACCCTTCTGATGCATCAAATCCTAAATTGTACAAATATTCATGGTTCCCTTCGCCATTTGTATAATAATTAAACTGTACTTTTGTTGTATCCCTTCCTAAAAATTCAATATCAATTTCATCCCATGGTGTCATATCATTTGGGCCTGTATATGTAAAAAATGATGAAACTATGCCAGGGTTTTTTGCTGGTTTCATATTAACCTGGTATAACCCATATCCAAATTTGTCCCTTGTACGGTATTCCCCTCCTGCAAATGGCTTAGAACCAGACCAGTCATTTGTTATGCTTAAATCTAATATACCATTGTTGAAATTTACGTTGGCTTCTCTCCATGTGCAGTTAAACATGCCTTCATTGCTCCATCCATCAGCTTTTTCCCATAATTGCGGATTACAATAATCAAACCCGTCACCAAAATGCGTGCTGGCTGCTGTACTATTTTTTACTGGTGCAATTATTAACATTGTAATACTAAGTATTACACATATACATTTTTTAACCTCTTTTTTCATTACAATACCTCCCTGGGATTATATTTTTAAATTATTCACCCGTTCCAAGTTCTATTTCAATATGGTACTCTGTACCAGGCATCTGTACTATCTGCCCTCTGCTAATAAATACTGATGATGCATTATATTTTAACTCTGGTACTGCCTCACAGACAGCATTTTTTATTATATATTCCCCATAAGTTAATTTCTGTGGGTTTTTATAAGTAATATTAAACTTCTTGCTAGCAAAATAAAGACATATGCCCGCATTTCCATCTTTATCAAACTGTTCTTTTACCAGTTTAGGACGTAATGCCATATCCCCTGTTTCACCATGTACTCCAAAGACTTCTGTAACCATTGTAAGCATGTACCAGCTTGCCGCCCCTGTCAGGTAGTTATAAAGCCCTTTTCCTTCACTGTTGAAATATTCAGGAATACCAGGGTAGATTTTGCTAACTTCAAAGTTTAGCGAAGTATCTGCAAGTGCCTGTAAAGCTTTATAACCCTCTTCTACAAATCCTCTCTGGTATAAAGCATTTGCAAACATTACTGACATATGTGAGAAAACTGCACCGTTTTCTTTTTCACCATATGCAAAGCCAAACATCCTGCCCATATTAAACTTTTCTTCATTGAAATTTGTATTTAAACGGTAGCCGCCTGTTTCCTTATTGTATAAATAATGGCCTGCGCTTTTACAAATACCTTCTGCCTGCCAGTCATTTGCTGTACCGCCCATAATTGCAAATACCTGGCTTACAAGCACCATCCTGGCTTCTTCATCTGAATACCATTCTAATGGCTGTTTATCATTATCATAATATCCATTAAACCAGCCTTCACCTTCACTGCCAGTTATCCATTCTGTTTTACGGATATGTTCTTTTATCCATTCTGCTTTATGTTTCAGGTTTTTGGCAAGTGTATGTATAGAAATTTGTATTTTCTTTCCACTTACGTTATGGCTGCATGATTTGGCATATTCCTGTAAAACCTTGTTTTTGGCATATGTATCTTCATAAAGTATTTCATCATCTTTTAACAATACTTGTATTTCTTCTAAAAGCCATACATTGTCCCATCCATATTTTTCTTCAAGTAATATAAAAAGATCTGACATCTGGGACAGGTTGCCTGCATATGCACATGTAAATGCAACACTCTCACCGTTTTCCTCTGCCATATCCATTGCATCATTCCAGTCTGCACCACGTAACATTATATGGTTGTGTGCACCTGTTTCATAAAATGCACATAAATGCTGTAACAGCAGGTGTTCTAATATGCTGCCTTTATATATGCTTCCATCACTGCACTTCTGCTTTAAGCCATAATCTGTATTCCATAACAGATCTTTGCTTCTTCCCCGCTCTGCCTGTATATCTTTAAAATAACAGGCATCTTCTTTTAATATGTCTGTATCACCTGTCTGGTTAATATAAAGCATGGTAGTTATAAATGGCCATACACCGTGGTCCATCCATACACGTGCAATGCCGTTCCTGTCTGCAATAAATTCTCCCTGTCCTGCCCCTATTATTGTAGCATTAGTACCATCAATCCTTGTACCGCCATAGTTATCAAGAATCATCTGGCGTACCCCGCCAGGATCCATAATTAAAAGTGACAAACAGTCCTGCCATAAATCACGCCAGCCTCTCCCTCCTCTTCCATAATCGTGGTGCGGAAGGAATGAACAGCCATAAATCCTTCTTAATATTGGCTGGAAGCTTACCCATCTCATAAAGCAGTCAAAGCTGTTATTTCCTGTATAGTACCTTACATTTACTTTATCCTGCCAGTATTTTTTTATTTCTTTTAATGCCTGTTTTACTTTATCTGCATGCTGGTATTCCTTTATAATGTCTTTAATTTCATCTTCATTATCTGTAATTCCCATAATAACTGTATATGATACAGTTTCACCAGGATTTAGAATAACATCTGGAAAGCGTATACCACCCATTGCCTCCTTTCCTTCAAAATAACTTCCAGCAGGCACGCCCTTTTCATTCTTTAAAATTTTATATGGATGTGTGAAAGTACCACCATCACCTATATAATCTTCTGCAACAGGGTAAAAACATTCTGGTTTTTTGCCATTTCCTGTAATGCCACACACAAAATATGTTATATTATTCTTCTGGTGTCCCCTTTCATCAAAAGACAGTGCTGGCTTTACACATACGCCGTAATCAGTAGTTTTAATCCTGTGAAGCAGGGAAGTAACATGCCTGTGATCCCTTATATTGTCTGCGCTTCTCCCAAAAACAGGTATTGCCGCTACAGGTGTAACCTGTTGTGCCATTTTACTTATATTAGTAATTTCTACATACATGATTTCGGTATTGTATTTAAGAGGCACAAATGATGTTATTTCTGCCTGTAGCTGGTATTTTGCTGACTGCCTTGTAACAGTCTGCCACATAAAGCCTGCCCTAAGGCAGCTTTTATCCTGTAATTCTGTAAATTTCCTGCTTTCTTCTTCCGCTGATGCACCAGTGGCAGACCATGCACCAGAAGTTCCTGTAATACACCAGAAGTTCCTGGTTGAACGGTTGTTATGTAAATTTTCTATGCTGGCTGGTTCTAACAAGAAAACATTCTGGTTTAATTTTATATCCCCGCCAAGATTTGGTGATATGGCACTTTTAATTCCATTTTCCCCGGCTGCTGGAAAATACAGCCCACTGTAATTTTCTGGCTGTTCTATGGAAAATGTGCCATCTTTATCCAAAAACTGTATTGTTGCCATTTTATGTATTCCCCCTTATATATTATTTTTATTTAATTTTAAAAATCCCTACCTGTGACGCAAGTTCTTCTGCTGAAGCTGTAAGTTCACTTGATTCTTTTGCAACGTTTTCACTGCTTTCCATAAGGCGGTCTGCCTGTTTAACAAGTATATCTGAAGAGCCAAGTATTTCCTGTGAGCTTGCTGCCTGTTCTTCGGAAATTGCAGCAACGTTTCTTGCTACGTCTTCTACCTGGTCTACTTTTTGTATCATATTTTGTATAAGGTTTCCAGTGGCTACAATATTATCAAAAATAACATCAAATGTATTTACTGCGTTCTTTATAAGCACACTGCTGTCATTAATATTTTTTACACTATCATCTGCCTGGTTTATAACATCATTTACTGATGTTTTTATTTCAAGTACAAGCCTGTCAATATTTTGCACAGAAGCAACACTTGTCTGTGCCAGCTTGCCAATTTCAAGTGCCACAACTGCAAAACCTTTACCTGCATCACCTGCACGTGCTGCCTCAATGGAAGCATTTAGTGATAACAGGTTTGTTTCGTCTGCAATTTCCCCAATAACCTTTGTAATATTTGTGATTTCTTCTGATGCTGTGCCTACTTCATCAATAGCAAGCTGTAATTTTTTAACTGAACTGTTTATATCCTGCATTGCCGTGCTTATATCCTGCATTGCCTCCATTCCTGTTTTTGAAACACCAACTGTTTCTTTCATTCTGGAGTTTACATTATTACCATCATTCCTGGTTTCTTCTACAAGCATTGCAAGGGTAGTTGCACTTTGTGCAATTTCATTTACAGAAAGTGAAAGCTGTTCTACTGTATTATTTAGTTCTTTCATTGATTTATTCTGTTCTTTTGAGGCATAAAACATCTGTCCTGATATATCCTTGCTATTATCCGCCTGCTTATGCAGTTTGCCCGAAACACCCTCTATAGATGCAATCATGGAAGACATTGCAGTAATAAATTTTTCTACACACCGTCCCATTATACCGATTTCATCATTGCTTTTTGTATGCCCTGATACAGTAAAATCACCTTCTGTCATAGTTTTAATGGTATCTGTCAGTTTCTTTACAGGATTTATTAAAATATGTATAATGCGTTCAAGCATTACCATAAGCATGGCTATTGAAATAATTCCAAATAAAGCCATAATATTCCTTATAAAATCCAGGTCACTATAAACAATTTTTGCTGGTACATAAGATACAAGTACCCATTCTGTGCCATTTATCTTTTCAAAAACTGTCATATTTCCATCTATGCTGGCTAAATCCAGGTTATTTTGTGCAATCCTTTTACCTGCTTCTTTTAAAAAGCTGTTATTAACACTGTCTAATGCTTTTGAAATTAAAGATGTGTCCCGCGAAGCAAGCACTGTATTGTCATTTGCATTAACCAGGAATGATTCTGCATTTTCCATTTTAACAAAGCTGTTTACATATACACTTATTTTGTCTAATGATAAATCGGCTGAAATTACATATATTCCTTCCCCGTCTGTCCTTAACATGCCACATGCACTTATGACCTGTTTACCATCTGAATTAGTATAAGCGTTAGTAAATCCCATATTTACCCTGCCAAGCGCATCCTGGAACCATTCTTCCTGTACTATGCCAGGAGAGTTTTCTTCTTTTTTAGCAGTGCCTTTGTTTCCAGTCTGTACCAGTGACACATTGCTTATATTTACACCTGCTTTTGAACCTGTTGAACCAAGGTTAAACTCAAGGCGCCCGTTTGCATCATCCCTGTCTTCCATAGTAAATTCATATGTAAATGTCTGTTTTTCTTCTGACAGTTTTACTACTGTATCATTAAGGTAACGTTTGTAATCATGGTCTGGAGCAGATATGCCAGTTTTAATTGTCCTTTCTTTATCTGCAAAAGCATCAAAGCTTAATTTATATGAAGCACCTTCTTCCATTGGAATACCTGCCTGTACAAGCTGTATGCTGTAATCCGCAGTGCCGTCATTGGCTGTACTAATGTAAATTGTGCCATTTTCTATTACAGCCCCGCCTTCACCCCCAAGTGCCGTATAAAACTGCCATGTGCCACTGTCACTAACTTTGCCATTATTCCTAAAATATCCGTCTATTATATAATTGCCGTTCTGGTCTGGTTCCCGGAGCTGTGTACCTGTACTTGATCTTGAACCTTCATGCCCCTTATACAGCCTGCCCTCCATATCTGCTATATATATGCCACCTGGAAAATTGCTGTTAAAACCATAATATGAGTCTAAGAAAGCCTGCACCTGCCTGTCACTTAAATCTACCCATTCAAAAGCCTGCTTTGCCATGCCAAAAGAGGCCAGGTTTTTATCAAGCCATTCTTCAATTTCATAAGCCTGGCTTTCAACTGATGTTTTTAAAAGTTTCTGGGCATTGGCTTCAATTACTCTTTTTGATACATAATAAGACAGGCTTATAAGGACTATAATTATCAAAACCATTACAGGCAGTATAATGCTAAGCAGTTTTGTTTTTATGGAAATAAATTTTTTATGTCCTGTTTTATTATCTTTGCTTTTCATAAAAATACCTCCCCGGGTTCTGTACTGGAGTAATTTACTGGTAGCTGCTTACATTATTAGCATCTACTTTTTCAAAAGGCATAAGTATATATTTCCCGTCTTTTGATGCCCCTTCTATTTTCCCTATGCCATTGCCTTCTGCCAGATTCTTTGCTGCCGCTACTGCTGCACTGATCTGGGAAGACATTGGCTGGTATACTGTAAAGTCCATTCTTCCGCCAGCTATTGCTTCACAGCCGCCAGCAGATGCATCTACACCAAGAAACAGTACCTGGTCTGTACTTACGCCAGCTTCTTCAAAAGCTTTTATGGCACCAAGCGCCATATCATCATTGTTTGCAGCTACACAGTCCGCCTGCCTGCCTGTTTTAAGGAACATTCCTGTAAGTTCTTTGGCAATGTCTTCATTCCAGTCTGCATTGTCTTCAAATACATAATTAATTTTTTTGCCACTTGCCTTTAATGTCTGTTTAAACCCGTCAGTCCTGCCTGTTGTGCCAGAAGCTCCTTTAGGGCCTTTAAGAAGTACAACATTTATCTCATCTTTTTGCTGGAATTTTTCCAGTATATATTCTGCCTGGTACTGGCCTGCCATAAACTCATCTGATGCCACATATATATATTTTTCTTTTTCTAGCTGGTCTTCTTGTGGTGCATTATTTATAAATACAATTGGTGCACCATCTGCTGCTGCCTTCACCTCCGCAGCAATATCAGGCGATACAAGGCCGCATAAAAAAACATCTGTACCTTCCGCAGAAGCTTTTTTTACTTGTGAAACCTGTGTTTCAACAGAATTTTCTGCATAACCTGCACTAAACCCTGCACCATTTGCTTCTGCCTGTTCCTTTAGCTGTGCTGCCCACCCTTCATAATAATCCCCGCTTTCTATTGCAGTATAATAAATTTCTGTACCGCCTGCCTGGTTTTTATCCTGGCATCCGCATAACAGAAAAGCTGCTGCCATTAAAAATAATGTTTTTGTTTTTTTTCCCATAACACAACACCCATTCATCTGTTTTTAATAATATTAACCTTTCCTGCAAAAGACTTATACCAGATTGATAAGAAAAATACCAGATATATGTCTTTTAAATAAACAAAATAACCTGCATGGCTGCAAATCCATGGTCTTTTAATATAAAGTACCATACTTTTTTATAAGGGCAGTTACACGTCCTGCACAGCTTCTTATATCTTCTTCTGCCAGTTTCCCGTCTTTATATGCTTTGTGCAGGTTTTCACTGTCAGCAGTGTTTCCTGGCATAATAATATCATTTCCTGCTGCTATGCACTTCCACGGCACACTTCCGTCTTCAGGGACTGTTGTATTCCAGTCAGATATAAATACTCCCTTAAAGCCCCATTCATTGCGTGCTACAGTTGTACAAAGGTCTTTGTTTTCCGCTGCATGTACACCATTAATAAGGTTATATGAGGTCATAATTACTGCTGGTTTGCTTTCTTTTACTGCAATTTCAAACCCACGCAGGTATATTTCACGTAATGCCCGTACTGAAATGCAGGCATCTATACCCATACGGTTGTCTTCTTGGTTATTACAAGCAAAATGTTTTATTGTCACGCCGCACTTTCCGCCATTTTGTACGCCGTTTGTTACTGCTGCTGCCATAACCCCTGATAATAAAGGATCTTCTGAGAAATATTCAAAGTTACGCCCGCAAAGGGGGTTTCTTTGTATATTCATTCCAGGGGCAAGCCAGAGCCCGGTATTAAATTCTTCCATTTCTTTAGCCACAGCCATTCCAAATTCTTCCAGAAGCTTTGTGTCCCATGTCTGTGCTAGTAATGTGCCAGCCGGGAATGATGTACAATACTGGTAAAAAGTATCTGTATTATCATGGTGTATCTTTTCCTGGAGAAAACCGTTTTCCAGTGAACCAAGCACGCCTGTATTATATATTTTGCCTGTTGTTTTGTCTGTTTCATAACTTTGCTGCAAACGCAGCCCTGCCGGCCCGTCTGCCATAACAAGGTAACGCTTCCTGCCAGAAGTACCGTCTGTAATGCCTGCTGTTTCCCCTGCTGAGCCTGGCACATGGATTCCAGAAGAACCAAGCATGCTTGCACCCTCTGTAATACCTCCATGAAGCAATGGAATTAATTCTTCTGTTTTTCCTTCTGCGGCAGGAGGCATACCAGATATCTTTATTTCTTCTTTTTGTGGTTTAAATCCATATACAGGAATATTTTGTTTTTCTGCTGTTTCAAGCCATTCTTTATTTCTGTTTATGGCATATTCTGACGCTGTAAGTTCCTGGAATATTTTTGTTTTTGTACATATTTTACTGGTATGTCCAAGCAATACAGTTTCCTTAACATCAAGCAGTGCCACAAGTTCCAGGGAATTAGCATTACTGCCTGTCCAGACCCCGTATTTTCCATTTTCAGTAATCCATGAATCTATTTCTTCTGAAAAACTTGCTAACTGTTTCTGTCTTATAGTAATTGAAAGCTTCTGCATATCCCCAGGTTTTAAAACACCTGTTTTTGCAAAGCCTGCAAGTTTCTGGTATTCTTTATAAATTCCTGTCTGCGGCGGTGTAATATATACCTGCACAACTTCCCGTCCGGAATAACAGTCCCCGGTATTTTTAACAGAAACGCATACATTAATATTTGTCCCTGTTATTTTTATATCTTCAAATTTTATTTCAAATGATGTATAGGAAAGCCCATATCCAAACGGGAATAAAGGCTTTATATTAAAGCTTGTAAAATACCTGTATCCTACATAAATTCCTTCTCGGTATTCTTCTTTTTCAAGATTCCCGTTAAGATAACCGTAACTGGCCGCGCATGGATAATCTTTATAACTTGCGGCCCATGTTGATGTAAGCCTGCCGCCTGGAACAACTTTTCCATACAGCATATCCGCTACAGCATTGCCGCCTTCCTGTCCTGGCAGTGAAATATATAAAACTGCTTTTATATTTGCTGCTTCCTGTAATATACCAGCAATTTCTACAGGTGCACCAGAATTAATAATTAACACAACAGGTATATTTTCCTGGCATAAATATAAAATATCTTCCCTTTCCCTGATGCTTAAATAATAATCACCTTCTGCAAGCCGCCTGTCTTTTCCTTCACCAGCAATACGGCTTATTACATAAACTGCCACAGAAGCCCCTTTTATATCCTCTTTTGTAATATTTCTTCCATCTGGCAGTGAAAAAGGGTTTTTAGCATAAGCATCAAAAGGGTTATCCATACCTTCTGCATCTTTTAAGATTTTTTCTTTCCATAAAGCCCTGGCTTTAATATAGCGTTCCTGGTAGTCAAGAAACCAGCTTTTGCTGGTTACAGATGCACAAACAGCTTTTAACCCCTGGTATATTGTTATGCTTTCCCTGTTATTAACATCTCCTGAGCCAATGCCTCTTGTTATGGTATGGCCTGCCCCTCCTCCAAACAAAGCAACAGGTTCTGCTGCTTTTAGTGGAAGCAGTCCATCATTCTTTAAAAGCACTATTCCCTCTGCTGCAAGTTTCCTTGCCAGTTTTCCATGCGCAATTTCACGTTCTGTACGTTGATTGCTTAAAGTCCCGCTATAAATATTATTTGCTCTTTCCATATATTACATATTGCCTCATTTCTATAATATTCTGCCTTAATAAGCCCCTCCTCCCTCCCTTCATGTTTAAAAAACACCCATAGCCATCTTTTATGATAAAACTATGGATGTTTTTATATAATAAAAACTACATAATTGTTATTCTTTAACACCACCAAGTGTAATACCAGCAATTATATATTTAGAAAGGAACAGATATACAAGTATAATTGGTACAATTGCTATCATAATCATCATGTATATTTTGCCCATATCAAAGTTCATATAGTCTGCACCACGCAGTGTTGCAATCAGGATTGGCACAGTCATTTTATCCTTTGACTGGATAACCAGTGCAGGAACGAAATAGTTATTCCATGAACCAACAAATGAGAATATTGCCTGTACTGCGATTGCTGGTTTCATAATTGGAAGCACAATCCTGTTAAATGTTTTAAATTCCCCACAGCCGTCAATCCTTGATGCTTCAACAAGTGAAAGCGGAAGAGATGACTGTAAGTAACTGTACATAAAGTAAAATACAGATGGTGAAGCAATGGAAGGTATAATAAGCGGAAGCAGTGAATCATACATTCCCATATTAGTAATTAAACGTAAGAAACCCATTGCTGTAACCTGTGTTGGCATTACAAGAATAGCCATTATAAATGTAAATGCTACTTTCTTTAACTTAAAGTCATATGCATAAAGCCCGTATGCTGTTAATGCTGAGAAATATGTACATATTGCAGCAGATAAGCCAGAAACTATGAGGCTGTTTAAAATTCCCTTAAACATAGGGAAAGTACCATCATTTGCAACGCTCATAAAGTTTTTTAGCAGGTAACTGCCTGGCAGTGCTGAAAAACCTTTCTGTAAGTCTGAATGTGAACGTGTTGCATTAACTACTAGTATATAGAAGAAGAACAGGCACATAAATGACAGTATTACAAGTACCACATGCGCAATTACACTTCGTAACTGGTCTGGTTTTTTTGATTTCATAAGCTATCCCCTCCTTCTTTTTGCTTTCCTGGCAGCAGCTTTTGAACCGTCAGGGTCATTGTTATTAGTCATACGGTATACAAAGAAACAAAGTATAGCACTTACAATAAATAAGTAAACTGATAACGCACCTGCCATACCATAGTTCCTGCTCTTTAAGTGGCTGTTTAAGAACATAATAAGTGTCATTGATGTACGGTCAGGAGAACCTTGCCCGTTTGTTAAAATCTGTGGCACATCGAACATCTGTAAACCGCCGATTATAGAGTTAATAAGTGTATAAGCAAGTATTGGGCGTATAAGCGGAAGTGTAATTTTAAAGAACCTCTGTATACTGTTGCAGCCATCAATTTCAGATGCCTCAAATATATCTGTGCTTATACCCATAATTGCCGCCATAAGCATAATTGTTGTATTTCCAAACCACATAATAAAGTTCATAAATCCTACAAGTGATCTTGTTCCAAATACATTCCCCATAAAATCAATTGGTTCTTTTACTATGCCTATTGATGTCAAGATACCATTAATTGGCCCGTTAGTAGAAAACAGGGTGAAAAACAGCATTGCAAACGCTGATGCCATAATCAGGTTTGGAAGGTAAATAACTACCTTGAAAAACTGCTGTGCATGGATTTTAAGGCGGATATCCACAAACCATGAAGCAAGCAGCAATGCTATCACTATCTGTGGTATAAAACCTATAATCCAGAGTATAAATGTGTTGCCTGCATATTTAAGCATATCTGATGCCAGCAAGCTTTTATAATTTTCCATTCCTATAAAATTAGGGCCGACTTCTTTAATTCCTGAACGGTAGTATTCAAAAAAACTATACCTTATTGTATCTGCCAAGGGAATAAAAGAGAAAATGAAAAAGCTTACAAAAAACGGAAGAATAAAAATATATCCCCACTTTGAATAGCTGATACTTTTACGTTTTTTCATAAAGTACCACTCCTTTCCTTCCTTTATAAAACCATAATGCAGTTTCTGGCATTATTATGGCCACTGTATCTCTGTAACTTCAGGATAACGTTCCCTTATTGCTGTTTCAAAGTTTGACTTTGCCTTGTCAAAATCAACCTGTCCCTGGAAATAATCACTAAATGAATTCTGGATTAATTCAACACAGCCCTGGTCATAAGCTGAAAGAGGTGCTATAACAACCTTTTCTGCAACAGGTGCAAAGTATTCAAATGAATTCTGTCCGCCAAGAAATTTTGAAGCATATGTTTTGCTGTCTTTAGCAGCTTCATTCATGCCGCTCTTTGTATTTGTATAATCTAAGTAATCTTTAGAAATCTTTAAGAGGTTTTCTTTATCGCCAGTTACTGAAAGTATAATATCCTTAACAAGTGTTGGATTATCTGTACCTGTACAGGCATGTACATATGAACCGCCCCAGTTATATTCCTGTGGAGGGTTTGTAACAGCCCATGCGCCGTTTTCACCGTCCCAGTTATTTTTTAAAGTAAAGTCAATGCCCCATGCAGGGAAAAGGAATGCAAATACTTTTGACTTTGAACCCATTGCCTTATTCCAGTCATCATTCCACTGCCCTTTTACAGTTTTATCAAAATAACCTGCATCAAGCCATTCTTTAGAAGTATTTATCCAGTCCATAATCTTCTGGTCAATTTTAATAACTGTTTCGCCCGGTGAAACCCAAGGTGCTGAAATACTGTTGCCATAAAGACGGAAAGTATCTGCATAAGAAGAGAATGTAAAATATCCTTTTTCTTTCAGTTCTGCTGCTGTGCTCTTTAATGTTTCCCAGTCTTTTACTTTTTCACCAACTTTTACAGGGTCATCTGTGCCAAATACATCTTTTGCAATATCACGCCTGTAAACTAAAAGCCCTGGGCAGCACTGCCATGTAGAACCCCTTTGCACACCATTTACATCAGAAGCTGTTGTTTTTGTAAAGTCATACTGGTCTGAAAGTTCTTTACCAGGGTCAATGCCAAGGTCTGTAAGCGGCATTGCAACATCTGCTTCTGCATCTGTATACTTATTTACATAATCAGTTTCTGTTAAAAAGATATCAACCTTGTCATCATCTGCTGCACTTGCCTGGTTAAGCAGTGCCTCATCAAGCTTCTGCTGGTATACGCCGTCCTGGTTAGGGTTTATAATCCAGTGGATTTCTGTACCATCATTTAATGTAGTTACTGTACCATCTTTAGAAGTTTTTTTAACTTCAGGATAAACTGCACATACCCTTTTCATAAACTCATCATTCCAGCTATAGACATTAATAACCTTGCCTTCTTCTGTACCGCCGCTGCTGCCATTATTCCCAGAACTGCTTTGCTGTGAATTTCCGCCATCAGTGTCAGAACTGCTCTTATCCCCACAGCCTGAAAATGCCCCGGCAACTAAAGCTGCCACTAATACCATGCTGACATACTTTTTTTTCATAATAAATTCCTCCTTAATTTATAAATTTTTATTTTTTTTTATATATTTAGTATAACATTTATATACAAGGCCTTATACTAAATACATTTTAAAAATATCAAAATCATGTCATTATGTATTTTTATGATATTTCTAATATAATTTCTGTTTTTTCTGTAAGTATTTCTTCTGGAATATAATTTCCATTAACTTCTTTTCCATTAACCAGAAGCTTTTTACAGCCTGCTTCTGCATGGTTTTTATTGCTAACTAAAATATGCAAATGTTTTCCCCTGAAATCTTTTTCTATTTCAAAACTTTCCCATTCACAAGGTATTGCTGGTTCAACTTTAAGCCCGTAAAAATCAGGACGTATTCCTAAAATACCTTCTACACACCCTGTCATAACAGTAGAGGCTGTACCTGTAAGCCAGTGTACATGTGAGCGTCCAAAGTATGGGCTGTCCTTTCCTTCTGTAAACTGTCCATAACAATATGGCTCTAACTTGCGGATTTCTGCTTTATTATTTTGTGCTGAAGGCGCATTTTCCATAAAATATGTAAATGCACGCCCGCCATGCCCGCAAAGTGCTTCTGCAAGTATAATCCAGCCCTGGGACTGTGAAAAAATACCAGCGTTTTCTTTAGTTCCTGCATTATATATAACAGCAAGCGCACCATCAAAGGCATGTTTATGGTAAGGCGGATCCATTAAAATAGCACCATATTCTGTATTAAGCCTTTTATATACCATATCAAGTATTGTATTTGCCTGGTTTTCTGTAGCAAAACCACTTATTATTGCAAAACTCTGCGGATTAAGCCACAGGTTTGCTTCAGGGTCAGTATTTTTTCCTATTATTTCACCATTTTCTGTAATTCCACGTATAAACCTGTCATTATTCCAGCAGGTTTCTTGTATAACCTTGCCAAGTTTTTCCTGGTTTCCATTAAGATATTCTATATAATTTTTATCTTCTTTATATTCTGCAAACTTTTTCATAATTGACATAGCAAGGTATAACTGGAAAGCTACAAAAGAAGATTCACCTTCCTTGCCAAGCCTTAAACAGTCGTTCCAGTCAGCATAAAGGCCGGCTGGCATACCATGTTTTCCAAGGTGTTCCATTGAAAAACGTATTGCACGTTTTAAATGTTCATATACTGTGCCTTCATCTTTATTTGCAAAAGGGATAACTTCATCAATAAATGCAAGGTTTCCTGATTCTGCAATATACTTATATATAGCCGGGAAAAGCCATAAAGCATCGTCTGCCCTGTATTCAGGGTGTCCTGTTTCTTTTACATAAGATGCATCATCTGGTGTATCTTCATGTCCAGGGTTATGTGTAAACTTAACAAGCGGAAGCCCTCCCCCGTTATCTACTTGTGCCGAAAGCATAAAACGTATTTTTTCTAAAGCCATCTCTGGTGCAAGATGTATTATGCCCTGTATATCCTGTACTGTATCACGGTAGCCATAACCATTACGCAGGCCGCAGTAAGTAAAAGATGCAGCACGTGACCATATAAATGTTATAAAACAGTTATAAGCATTCCATGTATTAACCATAGTATCAAACTCTTCACTTGGTGTTTTTACCTGGAAGTGTGAAAGTTTGCCATGCCAGTATGAAACCAGCTCTTCAAGGTCTTTTTTACATATTTCTTCTGGATTTTTATACTGGTTTATTATATTTTCTGCTTCTTTATCTTTTTTCATTCCAAGTATAAATGCAATGGTTTTTGTTTCACCTGGCGCAAGCTTAATTAAAGCGGAAAGTGCACCACAGCCATTCATATTGTAATTAAGGGTTTTATCAAGTTCCCCGCTTATTACACCTACAGGATTTCCATAACCGTGGTATCTTCCAAGGAACTTTTCCCTGTCCCCGCAGTATGATAAAACCTCTGTCCCTGCAAGCCCGAAGAAACGTTCAACAACAGTTTTGCCATCTACTTTTTCTTCCTCTTCTATGCCATCTAAATTCCCATGTATAAGCTGGCGTATCCTGTTTCCACAAAATACAGTTTTTGTAATAAACTGGGAATACTGGAGGTTTACCTGGTCCTGTTCATAATTACTGTTGTTTGTAAACTCTGCATACCCTGTAATTGTTAATTCCCTTGCAGTTTTAGAATTATTAACAAGCTTAAGTTCCCAGACTTCATATTCTTTATCAAGTGGTACATAATATAATGCTTCTGAATGTATGCCACTATAATCTGCTGATATCTTTGTATAGGCAGTACCGTGGCGGCATTCACTTTTATACTCTCTAAGGTCTTTTCCAACCGGCTGCCATGAAGCAGACCAGTAATCGCAGCTTTTATTGTCACGTATATAAATATAACGTCCAGGCTGGTCAAAACTATTAAAAATATAACGTAAAATCCTGCCATTAGCACCAGATTTTGCAAAACTGTAACCACCTGCATTATTTGAAATAATTGCACCATAAACAGGTGAACCAAGATAATTTACCCATGGTGCTGGTGTATCAGGGTTATTAATTACATATTCCCTCCTGCTGTTATCAAAATAACCAAATTCCATTTTTGTCCTCCTCTTTAAATCTTTTATCTGGATTATATATTTTAATAAAACTTTTATATATCAGGCTTTTTACAAAAATATCATATTTATGTCTATAAATACCCGCTTTTTTGGTAAAATTGCTGTAAAAATATAAAAAACCAGCCATGCAGTTTTAACTGCATGGCTGGTTTTTTATATTAGATAGTCTTCTTTGCATTAATTTTATTCTTATTCTATCTAATTGTGCTATCTTTTCATTTTTTCTTCACTATCTACAGCGTCCCAAAGCCCATATCTTTTTAATGCATTAATAATATAATTAACATTTTCATTAATGCTGTTCCTGTAATTATACATTTCATGTGCAATAGATACTGCCTTTAAACCAAAAGTTGCAAGCATATTTAATAAACGTATATCATACTTATACTTTTCTTCTGTTTCATTTATCTGTTTTATAGTTTCTTTATTTTCATTTTTTATCTGTTCTAGTTCATTTACAAATTTTTCTTTTTCTTTAGATGAAAGGCTTACTAGTTTTGCAGGGTTTTTTATTATACTATCAATAACTTTAATGTCTGGTTTTTTAAAAGGTACTTTATAATTTCCTTATTTGTAAAATCCATACACCATTTATTAATATTTACTGCCAGTTATAACCACCTCACTGTAATACACTGTCCCATATCTGTAAAAAATTATAACTTTCCATATATATAACATATTGTTTCTTCTGTTACATTCTTCCATTTATCAATATTAAATGCTTTCAGCACAGGATGCTTTATATCCATTAAGGACAGCACCATATAATTTACATTAAAATCATATGCAAGCCGCTTATCCTCTTCTGAAAGCATGGCAGCAGCAGCAGGGTGTGAATGGAAACTGCCAATAAGCTGCATACCGTTTTTATGCATATCCTTTACTGCTACAAACTGTTCTTTTATATCCATTGTAAAATGGTTTATACTTGCATCAGTATTTGCCATAAAATATATTTTTTTAATATATTTTTCCTCCCCGTTTTTTATGCCGCTTAACAGTCCACATGCTTCATAGGGAAGCAAATCTATGCAGTATTGTAAAATTTTAAAATAATCTTTTTGTTTTATATATAACATAATCCCTGATAAAAATAAATAAATTAAAACTCCCTTATATGCTCTTTTCCATATACTTCATCTTTTTCAATCATTGAAATTATTTGCGCCTTTTTAGTTCCTGCCATTAATTCCTCATTATATTTAAGATACCTGTCACATTTATTTTCTGAAAGATAAGAAACCGCTTTTTTATCCATTGCAAGCCCTGTTACAAATACTACCATTTCCTGCCCGTTTTTAAATGCTGCTTCCATAAAGTCAAAAGCATTTTCAAGGACAGCACTTGTTTTATCTTCTAGTTCTTCAAGTTGTCCACAAAAATTTGTAAAGCCTGTTTTTGCCTGGTTAAATGCTTCTTCTGTATTTTCTACAGATGGTTTGTTTTCTAATAAAAGTTTTAAAAGCTTTATATAACATTCTTCCTGTTTCTTGGTGTAAAAGCCTGCTTTTCTTTCTTTTTCTATATTTATTTCATAATCTTTATAAAGTTTTTCATACAAAGCATAACTGTCTTTATCTGCTTTTTCCTTAAATTGTTTTAGGAATAAAAACCATTGGTCTGCTATAAAATGATATGCATAAGTTTTATCAAAATATATACCAAGCCCGCTTAATAAAAGGTTTACAACACTAAGCCTTTCATCAAATGATGCCCTGTATATCCTTTCATATACCAAAGAAGGTACATTTCCTTTAAGAATATCATTAATTCCATAGTTATCTTCATATTTTTTATATAAATCAAGGTAAGCAGCTACATCTTTAGCAACTTCCCTGTGCTGTATAAATTCATAAATTATTTCTTCATCTGCTTCTATTGAAAGTTCTTTGTATATATCTAAAAGACAGCTTAAATCTTCCCATCCCCTTGCTGTTACAAACTGTAGCCCGTCTACATCTGCTTCTGCTTTATAAAAATTTGCAGGCCGCAGTTCCAGATAACTTAGAATTGCCGGGTTTATGCGGTTTTCACGTGCATATTCACTCCATACACTGTATTCTGCTTCTATTTCTATTTTCCTTACACGGTCAAGTGTAACCATATCAAATTCATGTACAGACCTGTTATACTCTTGCGGATTGCCAGCAGCAACAATAATCCAGCCTTCAGGTATTTTCCTGTTGCCAAATGTCTTACATTGCAGGAACTGTAACATTGTAGGGGCAAGTGTTTCAGACACGCAGTTAATTTCATCAATAAATAAAATCCCCTCTTTTAGCCCGCTGTCCCTTATCTTGCTGTATACACTTGCAATAATTTCACTCATTGTATATTCTGTAACAGAATACTTTACACCATTAAATTCCTCTTCCTTAATAAATGGAAGCCCTACAGCACTCTGCCTTGTATGGTGTGTAATTGTATATGCAACAAGCCCGGTTTTAAGTTCCCTTGCTACCTGTTCCATTACCTGTGTTTTTCCTATTCCTGGAGGTCCAATAAGAAGCAGGGGGCGCTGCCTTATTGCAGGTATTTTATATTCACCGGAACTATCCTTCATAAGATATGCTTTTACAGTATTTATAATTTCTTTTTTAGCTTTCTTTATATCCATTATATTCTCCATTCCTTTCCAGATGGTGTAAATGTAAAGGGTCTATCTGCATT
Organism: uncultured Lachnospiraceae bacterium; assembly: GCA_910586555.1. Classification (GTDB taxonomy): domain Bacteria; phylum Bacillota; class Clostridia; order Lachnospirales; family Lachnospiraceae; genus Butyribacter. The sequence continues at coordinate 16,700 of CAJUJY010000035.1, read as the reverse complement.
TTCATTGCCCATGGTGGTACTTTTTCCTTATCATAATTATCTGCAAAAATAAACGCCGTTTTATATGCAGGTTTTGCCCTGGGGTAAATCCCTTTTCCATCTGTAAAATAAACAAGGCCGCCAAGGTTTTTTAGAACCTTTTTTTCAAGCAGGCTGTTTACATATGAAAAAACTGGCCGGAAGTCTGTCCCTCCGCCGCCAATTATATGGAAATTATCCAGTACATGTAAAAGTTCTTCTTTGTTTTTTATCTTAAGATCCATGCGTATGTCATTATCACATTGTATTATCCTCATATGGCAGCCGCTAAAAAAGCTGTTTTTATCAGCAAGTATATTATAAGTTTCCCTTAAAAAACCCTTAACCATTTCCCCGCTTGTAGAATAACTTGTGTCAACTGCTACAACAAACTCTTGTATTTTTACTGTTTCACGTGATTCTAAAGGTTCAATTAATGGCAGGCTGCCATATAATGAAAGACCATAAGTATAATAATTTAAATCAAATTCATCAGGATCACATTTAAGTTCTTCGTTAAGCCTTGCAAATTTCCTTAAAAAACTGCTGTAACTGCGCTGTCTTTTTAAAATCCTTGCCCGTTCGTCAAAAATCTTTGCACCGTCTTTTTCATTCTCCCCACGGCTTTCAAGTTCCATCTGCGACTGTCTTGAAATCTTATCCCATTTATCCATTGCATTATTTGCAGCAGGTGAAAGTTTCTTCTCCTTTGGCCAGTAAATATGGCTGTCTGTATAAAATTCTTTTTGCAGCTTTTCTATATCACCATTACTTGCATTAAAAAGTGTATTATAAATAACAGGTGCAGACACAGTATTTTTATACTGGTCTATCCTGCCATAAACCTGTTTTCTTGTAAAACTTAATGGTCTTTTAAGTGCCGGTTTGTCCATGCCATCAATAGTATATTCCACAATAATATCACATGCTATATCCCATAAACCCCGGCTTCTGTCCCCACATAGCCACAGATGCCCATAAATACAGTGGAGTATGCTATGGAGGTAAAGCCTGTTTAAAAAACGGGAATTAGATTTAAAAACCTTTGATAACTGCCCTGCACAATAATACAAAAATTCCCCGTCTGTTGCCAGTGTACTAATTGTATCATCTCTTTTCCATGTAAGGGATGATAATGCTATATCCATAAACCTTAAGTCAAGGTAAAGTTCATTTCTGGTAAAATTTAATATCTTTGCGGATATATCCTCTTCCCATTCTGCCTGGGTAATGCTTTTTGCCATAAAACCATGCCTTTCTGTATGTTTAAAATTTATACCTTTTTTCCCTTGCATTTTTTATAAATTCGTGCTTCCACTTTAAAAGGCTTGCCACACCTTCACTCCAGCCAGATTGTAAAGCTTTAGACGCTGCATTTGCAATACCATTAGCATCTGCATACCTGTTACTGCACATAAAATACAGGGCTTCAAGCCCTCTTTCTGCTGCCAGTATTCCCATAATTTTTTCCTGGTGGCATTTAATATACTCCTCATACTGTTTTCTATGCATATCTTCAAGCATAAAAGGGTATATAAGCCTTCCAAGTGCCATTTTATATATAACACTTACACTTTCTTCTGCCGAAGCTTTATAAAATATTTTATCATATTGTTTAAAGTCAAAAACCCTGCCATTAAAACACTGCCTTGCCCGGAACCCTTCACCTGTAATATTCCTGCCAAATATATGCGCAGGGGCAATCTCATCATATGATTCTGTGTATTCTGGAAATACAAGCATTGCATGTATTTTCTCTTTATCATAAAAATATACATCAAGATGGCTGCTTATACGGCTTACTATTTGTTTAAGGCCTCCAGGCATATCTGCCTTCTGCCGTAAATAAAGCTTTGTAAAACATGTACAGTTCATAAACAGGCCGCTTCCTGTTTCCCTTAAAGCAGCACCAGCTTCAAGCAGTACAAGTTTACGGCAGTTATAAAATGCATTATCTTCTATTATTTCCAGTGTATCTGGAAGAATTACGCTTTCAACATTATTGCCACAGTATTCATAAAGCCGGTTTAAACATGGAATATCCGTTTCTGTATAGCCTGTTTTATTAGCTCCAGAGAAACAATATGCCCCAATGGAAACTACCTTCCTTCCATTAATTTCCTCTGGTATGCTTACACCTGGCATATCTGAATATACACGTAAAAGCCTTGCACCACCATTAAAGTCTTCCCATATAAATGCAAGATTGTCTTTTTCTGTATACATAATAAATCCCCCTGCTTTGTTTTGCTGCAAAAATTCCAGAATAACCTGGCAATTCTATATAATCATAACATTAAGCACTAAAAAGTCAACCAGGCTGGCAGGTTTTACTAAATTTAAATAAAAAACTTGTCCCGCTTCCGTATTTGCTTTTACATGTTATTTCTATGCCGTGCCTTATGGCAACCTGGTTTGCTATAGAAAGTCCAAGCCCGCTCCCGCTTTTGTTTTCCCCGGACTGTTCCTTATAAAACCGGTCAAATATATATGGAATATCTTTATCTTGTATGCCCTTTCCATAATCTGATATTATAACAACAAAACTATCTGGTTCTTCCTGTATACTGGTATCTACATATTGTCCGGGCATTGAAAATTTTATTGCGTTATCAAGTATAATTGTAAACATCTGCCTTATTCTTCCATAATCCCCATAAAAGGGAACTGGGATTTCATTTTTTTCAAAATTTATAGTTATATTTTTACCTTCTGCCGCATGCTGCATGGAACGCACGGTTTCAGAAAGTACATCTGTAATGTTTATTTTTACTTTCTCTATTTTAAAATCTGTATTCTGCAAACGTGAAAGTTCTAATAAATCATTTACAAGCCTTTGCAAATGTGAAATATCTGCAAGCATCTGGCAGCAGTATTCTTTTACTTCTTCCGGGCTAGTAACAAGCCCTTCATAAAGTACCTCAAGCGAACCTTTAATTACAGTAACAGGTGTCCTTAACTCATGTGAAATATTAGAGATAAAGTCCTGGCGCATTTTATCAAACTTTTTTCTCTCTTCCATTGCTTTAGAAAGACGTACTGACAGTTCATCAATATTGCGTGCAAGTGTTCCTGTTTCGTCATTTTGTTTAATTCCTGTCCTTATCTGGTAATTCCCTTCCATAATCTGCCCTGTTACATTATACATTATCCGTAAAGGTTTTATAAAACGGCGTGCCAGAAGTATGGAAAGTACTGTTGCAAATGCAAGTGCTGCTAAAATACAGAATAAAAGGATAATAATTCCATCGTGCTGTGCCTGTTCCATTCCTTTTATGGAACTGTGAAGTAAAAGCACTGCAAATATACTTCCATTTTCATCTTTTACAGGCACTCCTGTTGTTACAGAGGAAATACCTGGCATTAAGTTTGACTTTTGTATACATCCTGTTTCCTCTTTAAATATCTGTTCTACTATTTCCTCTGCCCCTTCTGGCAGCCCGTCACTAGAAAATGAAGCCTGCCTGTGTCCTGTTTCTACGTTTTGTGCTTCTTTATCCAAAAGCCAGGCTTTGCTCATGGCAATTTCATCTATAAACTTTAAATAAGCGCCATATCCGCCACCCATGCCATGCCCGCGCCCGTAACTGCCTGTCTGTTTAAACTGTGATAAAGTACCTGCAATGGAAAGTGCACGTTCTCTTAATTCCTGTTTGTGCAGGTTTGCAGTATGTATTGTAAATAAAGCCTGGAATAAAACCCCGGTAATAACTGCAAAAAGCAGTAAAACGGCGGAGAAATACCCAATAAGCCTCTTTGTAATTTTATACTTCATTTAATTTCCCTTCAAATTTATAACCCATGCCCCATATAGTCTTAATCTGCCAGTCCGGGTGCGGCACCACATCAAGCTTTGCACGCAGCCTTTTTATATGGCTGTCCACAGTACGGTTATCACCATAATAATCATATCCCCATATGCTGTTTAAAAGGTTATCCCTGGAAAATATTTTCTCTTTATTTTCCAGTAAAAGCCATAAAATTTCCAGTTCTTTTTTAGTAAGTGTAACCTGTGTGCCAGAAACTGAAACAAAGCCGCTCTCAAGGCAGACTGAAAGGCTGCCATATAAAAGGGTGTCCATGGCATTTTTGGGTGTTGTGCCAAAACGTCTTAAAACAGCTCTTACACGTGCCATTACTTCACCTCCCGAAAAAGGTTTTACAATATAATCATCTGCACCAATATCAAGCCCCATAATACGCTCAAAGTCCTCTCCCCTTGCTGTTATCATAATAACTGGGACATTTGATTCCCTCCGTATTTCACGGCATACTTCAAAACCGTCTTTTTTTGGCATCATAACATCAAGCAGTACAATTTCAAACTGCCCATTTTTAAATAATTGTATTGTTTCATCACCATCATGGGCTGTTACTGGTTCAAAACCTTCTTTTTTTGCAAATTCACTTAAAATTTTTGTAATCTGTATATTATCATCTGCAATTAAAATCTTACCCATAAAAACAATGCCCCCTTTCTATTATTCGTATTATATATGTATTAATTATGTTTTTTCTTCTATCTTTCTAATTATTTTAGCATAAAAACGTACATAAAAAAACACAATTACGCCATATCTGGAAATTATTGTATAGATACAATAAAACAAACCAAGGAGGTAATAATTATGAAAAAACCAAAATTTCTCTTATTTTTACTGGCAGCTTTACTGTTTACATTTGCTGTACCTGCTAATATAATGGCAGCAGGCGGTGAAACACCTGCAAGCATTGTGGCACGCCTTACAGGCAAAAGTGTCAAAGATGTAATAAACGAAAAACTTGAAACAGGAAAAACTTATGGTAAAATTGCCAAAGAAAACGGAGTATTAAAGGAATTTAAAGCAGAATGCCTGGAACTTAAAGAAAAAAACCTGGAAAAAGATGTTAAAAACGGGTATCTTACACAAAAAGAAGCAGATAAAATCCTTGCTGCAATAAAAGAAAACCAGGCTGCATGTGACGGTGACGGTTATGGCAGGTATAACGGAAACTGTGGTTATGGATGTGGCTATGGCCAGGGCAAGGGGCAAGGCCAGGGACAAGGCTATGGCAAAGGGCAAGGTTATGGAAAGGGCTATGGCAAAGGCCAGGGATACTGCCGCCGTGTGCTTCCTTAACAGTAATAAAAGCAGGAACTGCCTTATTGTCTAAAACCAGCGGGCAGGCAGCTAATGTCTGCCCGCAATATTTGATTGTTTAAAATCTTTGGCTGCTTGGAACCTTTAACTGCCTGCAATGCATATTGCAGATATCTGCTTTTATAAAGTCTTTTATTTATTTTCTGCGTTCATATCCTGGTATGCTTACTGCTATTGAAACTGCAAAAAGGACAACGGATGCAATAACTGCCATAACCATGCCAGTAATCCAGTTTCCATTAATAATGTCCATGCCTTGCCCTTTTTCTATATATTTAACAAACCCTGCTGTAACAAGCGTTATGATAACCCATACAACCTGGGTCTGCCCATACCCAAACCAGTATGTAACAGGAAGGCATATTGCATTAAGGGATAACGGTATAATTATAGATAATGCAGCCGACAGCCCGAAGAACATAATATTAAAACTGCCAGATATAACACCTGTTACAACATTAAATAAAATGCTTGATGCAAGGCTTAATACTAATGTTAATACAACTGAAATATACTTGCTTGTTACAACAAGGAAACCATTTACAGGCATTGCCATCTGGTACTTTTTCCAGCCAGTTTTTTCATCTCCCATAAAACTTATAGTATTTTGTAAACCTATTGTTGCTGCGGACATTACTGAAAGCAGTATTCCTGCATATATATTTGTATTTTTGTTATACAATATTAAAACTGCTGCAAAAATTGCAAGTAAAATAACTTTTTTATCCAGGCTTTTAAAAAAAACTGCCATTTCTTTATAAATTAATCCTCTCATGCTTTGCCTCCTTTAACATAAAACAGCATAATATCTTCAAGTGTTGCATTATCAACAATAAAATTTTTATACTTTTGTTTTGCTTTCTCTTTGTTACATACCAGACATTCCATGCTTAAATTTGTTTCCTTGTACTTAACATAATCATCTTTGGAAATAGAATTAAACTTTTCTTTACTACATTTTAAAATTCCATAATTATAAACAAGGTCATCCTTTTTTTCTTCAAAAATAATTTTCCCTTTATGTATTAATACTACATAATCAGCAATTTTCTGTATATCTGATGTTATATGCGATGAAAAGAAGACAGAACACTTTTCATCTTGTATAAATTCCAGGAATAAGTCCAGTATTTCATCACGTACAACGGGATCAAGCCCTGTAGTTGCTTCATCAAGAATTAAAAGTTCTGGTTTGTGTGCCATTGCACAGATAATTGAAAGTTTCATTTTCATTCCCTTTGAAAATGAAGAAATCTGCTGTCCCTGTGGTATTTTAAATTCTTTAATATAGTAGTTAAAGAAACTGCTGTCCCATGTTTTATATACACCTGACATGATTTTTTCTATATCCTTTGTTGTAAATACATCATTAAAATTACATTCGTCAAATACAACACCAATACCAGATTTTATTTTGTTTTCTGTATGCTCCCTGCCAAATATATAAACCTGTCCGCTGTCTTTTTTAATATTATTAAGCAAAAGGTTAATTGTTGTGCTTTTTCCAGCCCCGTTTTCCCCGATAAAGCCTGTAATGCTTCCTTTAGGCACATGGAATGAAACATGGTCTAATAAAAAACCATCAAACTTTTTACATAAATCTTTTACTAAAATACTGTTTTCTTCCATAATAATCCTCCATTCTTTACAAAGCCTGCCATGCATATATTATAAAAAACTATGGTATATGGTTTTATACCTGTTTATTCTTCATAAAACATTTTAAGTATTCCTGCCATTTCATCATAACTTACCCCGTTTGTCCTGCCAGCTTGTGCTGCCTTACTAAGAAGCCCCTCTATTTCCCGGAGCTGTTCTTCTTTTATAAATTCTTTATTCTGGCTTGCAACAAAACTTCCTTTACCAGATACAGTTTCTATAAAACCGTCACGTGCCAGGTCTTCATAAGCTCTTTGTACAGTAATTACACTTATATGTAAATCTTTTGCCAGTGCCCTCATAGATGGCAGGGCTTCACCCGCAGATAAAGTCCCTGACATAACCATGCTTTTAACCTGCATGCAAATCTGTTCATAAATAGGACGGCCGCTGCTGTTGCTTATAATTATTTCCATTTACACACCTCCTTTTGCGGCATGTGTGCTTTCTGTACTATGTGTACTTATATGATAAGTACAGTATATACGCTTTTTATATAGTTGTCAATACCAATTTATAAAATATCTTTAAACTTATATATCCTGCTGCTTTACAAAGACTGGTTATATATAAAAAGCACCTATGCTGTATAATGCATAAGTGCCCTTTTTTCTGGTTTATATTGTATTATAAAACATTTTAATGGCAGCTTCCATTACCAGCACAGCCATTTTTATCTTCTTTACATTCCCCTTCTTCATGGTGGCAGCTTCCGTGATGGCTGCATTGTATATCAGGGTTATAATCCAGGTTTCCTGCAAGAAATTCTTCTACGGCAGTATCTGTTTTTCCTGTAACACCTCCATAAACTTCAATCCCTGCTTCTGCAAGTGCATCTAATGCACCTCTGCCAATGCCTCCGCAGATTAGCACATCTGCCTGTTTTTGATTAAGAAACCCTGCAAGTGCACCGTGGCCAGAGCCCTCTGTCCCGGCAATTTCTTCTCCTGTAACCTTTCCTTCTCTAATATCATAAATTTTAAACTGTTCTGTGTGCCCAAAATGCTGGAACACATTCCCATCTTCATAAGTTACTGCTATTCTCACTTCTTTTTCTCCTCTCATGTTTTAGTTATTACAGTTAATAGCTGCATTTCTGGCAGTGTACCATAGTATTTTTAGCATCTTCTTTATAAAAAATGCCTGCCCATTTGCAGATGCTTTGCAGTACTGGCACTACAGACTGGCCCTTTTTAGATAATGAATACTCTACACGGGGCGGTATTTCATTATAGGACTTCCTTAGTATAATTCCATATGCAACAAGTTCTTTTAAAGCCTGGGCAAGTACAGCATCTGTAATATTGCCCATTTCCTTGCGCAACTGGTTATAACGTAAGACTTTTTTTGCTGCCAGTACACAGATAATCCTGGAGTTCCATTTGCCGCCAAATATACCAAGCCCGTATTCCAGCGGACAGCGGATATCCTGTTCTAACTTACGCTGGTACATTATAATTCCTGCCTCCTTTATTATTTCCTGCCTATATTATAGTGCCGTTTCTTTTAAAGTACAAGTAACTATTAAATTTAATAGTTACTAATAAATTTAAAAACATCTTCCATTTTTAAAGCAATTTATATATAATCCCTGTAAATCCTGTCCAGGCAGGGCTTTTAATAATTTATATTTTATAAAAACGGAGGGAAAAGTTATGGTATTAAATGAAAATGTTAAAAAGCTTTTAAAAGAACAGTTGTGGTATCTTGCAACATATTCAGATGAACCAAATGCTGTTCCGGTTGCTTTTAAAGATGTTACAGAAGATGGAATGTTAGTTGTGGGTGATGTATTCCTTGAAACAACACTGGCAAATATTAAGGAAAATGGTAAAATTGCAGTTTCAGTTTCTGATGCCACAAGCCTTGAGGGATACCAGGTTAAAGGAACTGCTGCCTAAATAACAGAGGGTGCTGTTGTAGATAAATTTAAGAAAATGGTGGAAGAAATGTTTAAAGGTGCTGCAACTGCAAAAGGAGCATTGATTATAGCACCAGAAAAAATAATAGTTACAACGCCTGGCCCTGATAATAAAAAGGGTTTAGCAGACTAATAAAAAGCTGCCACAGGTTATAAAGTAATTTATTTTCCAAGTTTAATTATGCCATAAGAGCCCCCTTTTAATATAATAAACGGGGGCTTTTTACATACTTTATATATGCTTTTTTTGTATTTTTTCAACTGCACCTTTAAGGATTCCTATGTATTCCTGGTCACGCCGCCTTGAATTACGTGCAAGCTCCAGCATTTCATCATAGCCGACCAGCTTAATTTCTTCAACTTCTTCTTTCTGGATAAGACAGTCTTTTAAATCAAAATTCTTTTTTACAAAGTATATGTCAGTAAAATTTTTCTTTTTCTTAAGCCGTCCTGCAAAAAATAATTCTGATTTATCCAGTTTAATGCCAATTTCTTCCTGGGTTTCCCTTATAGCACCGTCAATGCTTTCTTCACCTGAAAGTACTGCACCACCAGTTACATCCCATTCACCAGGGTGCGTTTCCTTGCTCATGGCACGTTTCTGTACAAGGAACCTGCCATCTGGTGTATAAAGGTATATATGTACACATAACATGTAATCACCAGACCTTGGCACGCCGCGTTCCATTACACGTCCTGTACGGTTGGCATTTTCATCATATACATCCCAAATTTCAGCCATTGCAATCTCCATTTCTTCACAAATATGCTTTAATGCTGTCCTGTAATACAAGTGTTTTTCTCTTCCCGTTTCTTTTTGCTGAATATACAGCCACAATAATCCTGCCTGTAAAGATTATATTCCCTGGAATATTGTATGGATTTCTGGTATCCGCCCTTTTTCTTAAAATCTGATACCAGGTATTTCACACCATATTCCTTTTCAAGCCTTAAGCCTGTTTCATTTAGTTTCTGTGCATTTTTATGGGGGCTTACGGAAAGGGTTGTTGTAAAATAATCAAAACCATGTTTTTGTGCATATCCTGCCGCCATGCGCTGCCTCATTTCATAACATTTAAAACACCTCTCCCCGCCTTCTTCCATATCTTCCATTCCTTCTGCTATCCTGAAGAATTTTAAAGGCTCATATTCCCCTTCTACAAAATTTATTTTATTCTTAACTGGGAGTTCCTTAATTAACCTTTGTTGTTCTTTAACACGCTTATAATATTCCTCTGCTGGTGAAATATTAGGATTATAATAAAGGACTGTTATAGAAAAATATTCTGCCAGGTAACTTAGGCAGTAACTGCTGCATGGTGCACAGCAGCTATGCATTAAAAGGGTTGGCAGCAATTTTTTTTTAATTATATCTTCTATTATGCTATCAAGCACTGCCTGGTAATTTATTTTATTCATTTTTCCTCCATTAGACAGACAGATATATGCAAACCAGCCTTATTACCGCTTTTAAAGCCCTGGTAAAACAAACCCGCCGCTTAAGAAGCGGGGGACTTACTTAATGAGGTTAAAAAGCGTGTATTTTAAAGGGCTGGCCCAATAAGGTTAAAAACAGCAAGGTTTAATAAAATGCCTGTAATAGCACGGAATTTTCAATAGCTTTTTTTGTAAAACCTATGCTAATAAGTGCATCTTGTGGCATTATCCCAAAAAACAACTGGCATATTATATATATAACTATAAAATTTATAAGAAAACCTGCCACAGCACCACATATACGGTCAGCCGTTCCAATAAGCGGCAGATGGCTTGCAATTTTAAAAATATTTGCCAGATGGCGCAGTATTATAAATAAAATAATAAATGCAACACCAAAAATTATATGGTGTGCTATATTTACTGCTGTATCTGCCACAGCCTCCCCTGCAAAAGAAACAGGGGACTTTGGGACTTGTCCATTTATATAACTTCCAAGCCAGGGTGAAAAAAAGCCTGCCATAAATGAAGCAGCTATAAATGAGGCAACAAGTGCCGCAAGCCCTGCGGCTTTCATTATGAAGCCTGATATATACCCTGTAACCACTGCTGCTATAAGCAGTATAGCTATAATAATATCTGTAATCTTTACAATGTCCATTACATTAGCACATCTGCCATGTCATAATAACCGGCATCTTTGCCTTTCATAAATTTAGCAGCAACTACAGCACCTTTAGCAAATACAGCCCTTGAATATGCCATATGGGAAAGTGTCAGTACTTCATCTGTCCCAGCAAATATTACGTCATGTGTCCCGGTTATTGTGCCGCCGCGTACTGAAGAAATTCCAAGTTCTTCCTTGCCCCTTTTCTTTCGTACCTGTGAACGGTCATACACATATTCATATCTGTCACCCAGTCCATCATTTATGGAATCTGCAAGTGCAAGCGCAGTTCCTGAAGGCGCATCAAGCTTCTGGTTATGGTGCTTTTCAACAATTTCAATGTCAAAACCATTATCTGCAAGTTTACTTGCTGCCTCTTTAACAAGTTTCATAAGAAGATTTATCCCAAGTGACATATTAGCAGACTTTAATACTGCTACTTTTCCGCTTGCCTCCCTGACATATGCAAGCTGGCTGTCTGAAAGCCCTGTTGAGCAGATAATAACTGGTATATGCTTGTCCACTGCATAACCTATCCTTTCTTCAATGCCATTTACAGAGGAAACGTCAATAATTACATCTGCTGCTGTATCACAATCTGCTATATCAGTAAAAACAGGGTAATCATTGTCCCTGTTATTTATAATGTCAATGCCTGAAACAATTACTGCATCATTATCTTCTTTTACAATATCTGTAATCATCTGTCCCATGCGCCCGTTACACCCGGCAATAATAATCTTAACCATATCTTAAACCTCTCTTCTTACATGTATAAAAACCTATTATATATCTTTATATATTATATATTTTTATGCATTATGTATTTTTATACAAAGCGTGCAGGAAAATATCCTGCACGCCCTCCCTTTATTCCGCCTCTGTTTTTATTCCAGCTTCTTCCATTGCCTGCCTTAAAATCTTTTTATTTCCTTCTTCCATTTCTGTAAGCGGCATACGCAGAGAACCTGCCTTAAAGCCCATCATGTTCATTGCTGCCTTTACAGGTATAGGGTTTACTTCAAGTGAAAGCAGTGCCTTTGCAAGTTTTAAATATTTAAGCTGTAAAGCTGCCCCTGCTTTAATATCACCTTCCATTGTTTTTACGGCCATATCGTGTACTTCCTGTGGTATTACATGTGAAAGCACAGATATAACACCTTTGCCCCCAAGTGCAGTTATAGGCACAATCTGGTCATCATTACCTGAATAAATATCAAGCCTGCCTTCTGAAAGGGCAAGTATTTCTGCAACCTGTGAAATATCCCCTGATGCTTCTTTAACTGCCACAATATTTTCTACTTCCTTTGAAAGCTCTGAAAGGGTCTGCGGCTTAATATTCACTCCTGTGCGTCCCTGTATATTATAAAGTATTACAGGCAGGTCCATGCTTCCTGCTATTTTTGTAAAATGCTTTTTTAACCCGTTCTGGGTTGCTTTATTATAATAAGGGGATACTACTAAAACCCCGTCTGCCCCTGCTTTATAAGCTTCTTTTGACAGATATACGGCTGTATCTGTGCAATTTGAACCTGTACCTGCTATTACAGGCACACGTTTCTTTACCATATCCACACATGCCTTAATAGTTTCAATGTGTTCTTCATGGGTCATTGTTGAAGCCTCACCAGTAGTACCACAGACAATTACTGCATCTGTATTATTGGCAACCTGGTAATCTATAATGCGCTCCATTTCATCATAATTAACAGACCCGTCTTCATGCATAGGTGTAATTAATGCAACTCCTGCACCTGTAAATATAGACATTTTTATCTCCTCCTGGTTAGTTGGTATGTATATTATTAATTTATAGATATTACATGTATTTATTATATGTGCCTCTGGTAAAATGGTTCTTGCCATGTTCTTAAAGACATGTAGCATCTTTTTCAAGGTCAATCTTTGAAATTACATCTGCATAAGGCACAAGCCCTTCTGGAAGGTTCCTGCCAGTCAGCACAATCCTGCAATAGTCTTCCCTTGTGCTGACAAGTTTTATAATATCTTCCACAGTTATTATGCCATTATCAATAAGCCCGAGCACTTCATCAAGCACAAGTACATCACATTCACCTGTATCTATAACTTTCTTTGCAAAGTTAAAACCATTAAGGATATTTCTCCTTTCATCTTTCTGTTGTGATGCAAGCAGCAAATCATAAGACCTGTCTGCCTTTTCAAACCTGAACAGCTTTATTTCTGGTTCAAGCTTGCTTAGGAAATTAAATTCTTCTGCTTCTTTTCCCTTAAGGAACTGGATAATAATTACAGAAAGCCCCTGGCTTGCTGCACGTATACACTGTCCTACAGCAGCAGATGTTTTCCCTTTGCCAGTACCATAATAAACCTGGACAATCCCTTTGCTCATTTTATTCCTCCATGCTGCATTAACAACATTTAATTATATTCCCTTATTAACAGGAAAATGGCCAGACAGCAATTTACATTGCTGGCTCTAGCCATTTTATCACATCTGGTTATAAATTTCAATCCACTTGCGGCAATTTAAAAAGCAGGACATATTTTAGATTCCTTCTTCTTCAGCAATATATTCAAGCTTGCTTACTGATACTTCATAAGCAACACGCTTTTCATACATATCTTCAGAGATCTTTTTCTGGTACTCCCTGCTCTGTATCCTTCCCCAGAGCTGTATATGGGAACCTACCTCAAACTGGTCTGCAAACCTTGCATTCCTTCCCCAGCATATACATGGAATATAATCAGACTTGCCATATGGCCTGTTTACAGCAAGGAGCACGTCTGCAATCTCCCTGCCTAAAGGTGTCTTACGGTACACCGGTCTCTTACAAACATACCCGTCAAGGAATATATGGTTAGGGTTCTGTTCTGCTTCCTCTGGATCTACGAGCATTGCTTCCCTTGCAAATACAGATAATACAAGCCTGTTCTTTGTTTCTTCATGCCTGTTGTATGAACGGAACTGCCCTGTTGCCTGCAATATGCATCCCTTATAATCCTCTTTTACATCCATAAGCCTCTCAGAAACCATAACTGGTATAATATCATAAGAATTGCTTAAACGGCATACAGCAATATTAACTATATAGAAGTTCTCACCGTACACCTCATGGCTGAATGTAAATTCGCTTACTACTTCACCTGCAATGGTTACCTGGTTGTTTGTAAATACTTTATCCAACATATTTCTTATCCTCCATTTTTCTTAGGGCTTTCTGCCCTATCAGTAATTTGTTTTAATAATTTATACGTTCCAGAAGTGGAATTTAGAACTATTATCCCCAAATTCTGTAAACTTATGTACGACATATTCCGGCATTGCACCATATTTTATGCCTTATACAAAAGCAGGAACTGTTTTTAAATTATTTTTGTTACTTTTTCTTACTTGTATAATGCGCCTATAATTAGTATACTTATATTTTGTGGATTTGTAATTAATTTTTTTATTAAATTTCTATTACATTTTTATTGCATTTGTATATACATTTGTATTCCATATGCAATTATTATTCCCGCACACTATTTTTAAGAATGCCACTGGTATTCCTGCTGCATGGTACAGTTGCCTGGTCACCATACAAGCAGCCGTGGACATGCCAGATAAGGAAAAGTATCCACATCTGTTATATAATAATACCAAATACTGGCACTTACTGCAAGAAATTTTAATTTTATTAATAAAACTCTTCTGCTTTTAAAAACAGCAGTGCAGTCTGTGGATACCTGCCTGGCAAGAAAGGACAGTACCATATATGAAAATTAAACGTGATAATGTAAGGAATATTGCAATTATAGCCCATGTAGACCATGGAAAGACTACATTGGTTGATGAACTTTTAAAACAGAGTGGTGTTTTCCGCTCCAACCAGGAAGTTGCAGAAAGGGTTATGGACTCTGGTGATATTGAGAGGGAACGTGGTATCACAATCCTTTCCAAAAATACTGCAATTACCTATAATAACACTAAAATCAACATTATAGATACCCCCGGGCACGCTGACTTTGGCGGTGAGGTTGAACGTGTCCTTAAAATGGTTAATGGTGTAATCCTTGTGGTTGATGCCTTTGAAGGCGCAATGCCACAGACGAAGTTTGTACTTAAAAAAGCACTGGAACTTGAACTGCCTGTTATTGCCTGCATTAATAAAACTGACCGGCCAGAGGCAAGGCCAGATGAAGTTGTTGATGAAGTCCTTGAATTATTTATCGACCTTGATGCCAGTGAAGAACAGCTTGACTGCCCATTTATTTTCGCATCCGCCAAAAATGGCACAGCTTCATACAGCGCAGATGAAACAGGCACGGACATGGTTCCTTTATTTGACACTATTATTAACTATATACCTGCACCTGAAGGTGACCCGGAAGCAGCCACGCAGGTACTTATAAGCACCATTGATTACAATGATTATGTAGGCCGTATAGGTATAGGCAAAGTTGACAATGGCATAGTTAAAACAGGCCAGGATGTAGTAATTTTAAACCACCATGATCCTTCAAAGCTGGTAAAAGCCAGGATTGGAAAGCTTTATGAATTTGAAGGGCTTAAAAAGACAGAAGTAAACGAAGCTGGCATTGGTTCTATAGTTGCAATATCAGGCATTACAGATATCCATATTGGTGATACCCTTTGTTCCCCTGAAAATCCTGTACCAGTCCCGTTCCAGAAAATTTCTGAACCTACAATAGCAATGCACTTTTTAGTTAATGACAGCCCGCTTGCAGGGCTTGAAGGCAAATATGTAACTTCAAGACACCTGCGTGACAGGCTTTTTGCAGAATTAAACTCAGATGTAAGCCTTAGAGTTGAGGAAACAGAAAATACTGACAGCTTCAAAGTGTCAGGACGCGGGGAACTCCATCTTTCTGTACTTATTGAAAATATGCGCCGTGAAGGTTATGAATTTGCAGTAAGCAAAGCAGAAGTGCTTTATAAAACAGATGAACGCGGCAGGCGTCTTGAACCAATAGAACGCGCATATATTGATGTGCCTGATGATTTTTCTGGCAGTGTAATACAAAAACTTAGCAGCCGTAAAGGTGAACTTATTGGCATGTCTTCTATAGGCGGAGGTTATACAAGGCTCGAATTTATTATACCATCAAGGGGGCTTATAGGGTACCGTGGCGAATTTATGACAGATACAAAGGGAAATGGCATTATAAACACAGTATTTGAAGAATATGGCCCATATAAAGGTGATATAGAATACCGCAAACAGGGGTCACTTATTGCATTTGAAGCGGGTGAAACTGTAGCATACGGGCTTTTTAATGCCCAGGACAGGGGTACGCTGTTTACAGGGCCAGGAGAAAAGGTGTACGCTGGAATGGTTATAGGACAGAATGGCAAGGCAGAAGATATTGAACTTAATGTGTGTAAAACAAAGCACCTTACAAATACGCGCTCCTCATCTGCTGATGAAGCACTTAAACTTACACCGCCAAAAAAACTAAGCCTTGAGGAAGCACTTGAATTTATAGATACAGATGAACTTCTTGAAATAACACCAGAAAGCCTGCGCATACGTAAAAAAATATTAGACTCAACACAGAGGTTCAGGGCATCTAAGAAAAAACAAGGGTAAAAGAATAAGGGTTTTTAAGTAAAGCAAATATAAAAACAGGTTATTCTTATATAGGATTTTCCTATAATCAAAAATAGCCTGTTTTTATTAGAATTAAATATATAAACTAGTTTTATGCTAATTACAGTTATATATACATCTAAATATAATTAGCTAAAATAAAACTTATTTTAAAATAATATGCAATTGTTTATTCTTTTCCTCTAATGGAATAATTGCTGATATCTCGTAAACGGTGGATAGCATGTACCTATACAAAATCCGAACCATCCTGTATCATA
>CAJUJY010000034.1 GCA_910586555.1 uncultured Lachnospiraceae bacterium | reverse complement strand
AGTAGCCAATGCCTGCTTGCAGGCAATGCGGATTGCGAATATCCGCTTGACTATGTAAAATCCTGTTTATATAAAGGACTCCAAAGGTTTTTGAGGGTTAAAATACCAAACTCTGTCTTATCTCTTTAAAAAGTTAAATTTTTTTATTAAATTGATCTCAAAGTTATCATTTATAATATTTTTAGATTAAGCTTGTTTTTTAATAATTAAAAAGACCTGTATGGACATGTCTAATCAAAAATATATAAAAAATTCACCACAACCAGCTTATTTAAAAATATTTTTAATTAAAAAATTTTTATAATAAAGAAGGTTATGATGAATTTATAAAACAATTTTGCTATAACAAATAAATTTATGCAGCAACATTTGAAATTTATAAATTATAGTTATATATTCTTACAATTCTATCACTGCTGCCCCATATTTCCCTAATTCCAATACTCCATTTATTTTTTCACCATTTAAAAGGTTTGTTCCTGTTACATTTTTAACCATTTTGGTTTCTTCTGAATTATTAAGATAAAATTCATAGGTTTCACCATCTGCTGTTCTTTTATGGTATTCTATGCCAAGTGGAAGTTCTTTGTGTTCTACACCAGCTTTTTCTGCCATTTCAAGGAAGATTTCCTGCATTTTTTCATTGGAAATCCTTGCACCAACGTAATATGCTGTGCCTTTTTTATAATCCCTTGCTGTAACTGCTGGCGTACCTTTATAGAAGTCTTCCATATATGAAGCAAGGACTTTTGCATCATTTACACGCAGGGTTTCTGCATAGTCCTTTATTTCTGCAATGCTTCCATCTTTAAATAATGCTGCATTATGGTCTGATGGGTACAATGTGTCTATTTCTTCACTGGTTACGCCAAAAAGGCCTGTAAGGCCGTCCCCTGGAAATCCTCCCAGATAGCATAGCTGGTTTATGTCTACATATCCTGTAAGGTATGTTGCAAGAAGCTGCCCACCTTTTTCTACAAATGCTTTCATTTCATCTGCAACACCGGGTCTTAACATATAAAGCATTGGTGCAATTACTATATCATAATCCATAAAACCGCTGTCAGAGGCAATTATATCCATTTCAATTCCAAGCCTTAAAAACTGCCTGTAAATGTCACGGCATGTTTCAGTGTATTTTTTGGTTTCATTGCTTAGACCTTTTATATCTTCTATTGCCCATCTGTTGTCCCAGTCATATAAAAGGGCAGCCTTTGCCTTTACAACTGTGCCCACAGCTTTTGAAATTTTTCCAAGTTCTGCACCAAGCCCTGCAACCTCTTTAAATATCCTTGTGTCATCTGTGCCCAGATGGTCTGTTACTGCACCATGGTACTGCTCAAAAGAACCCCTTCCCTTTCTCCACTGGAAATATTGTACTGTATCAGAGCCACATGCAAGTGCTTGCATTGAAAAGAGCCTGTGTACGCCTGGGCGTTTTACTTTATTATACTGCTGCCAGTTTACAAGCCCTGGTGCACTCTCCATAAGCATAAACGGCTTGTCTTTTTTCATGGAACGCATGGTTACATGGTCAAATGAATTATTTTCCATTGATTCTGTAAATGTTTCCCACTGGTTATGGAGTGCAGGGTAAGAGTCCCATGAAACAACATCAAGTTCTTCTGCCATTACACGGTAATCAAGCCCGCCATAAAGCCCCATAAAATTAGTAGTAACAGGGATTTCTGGTGTAAGTTCCTTTAAAAGCTTTATTTCAGATTTCATATAATCTGTCATATTCCATGTGGTAAAACGCTTCCATTCAAGGTCAAGCCCAAGGCTTGTTATTTCACCATTGGCAAATGGAGGTTCTATCTGGCCAAAACTGTTGTAATTATGGCTCCAGAATGTGTTCCACCAGGCATGGTTTAATTTGGATATGTCATTATCAAATTTATCTGCAAGGTATTCCTGGAAACGTTTTATACATAGAGGACAGTAACATTCGCCACCAAATTCATTGGAAATATGCCACATTACAAGACCTGGGTGGTTTCCTGCACATTCAACAAGTTTTTTTATTATATTTTCCACTTTTTCACGGTATACAGGTGAACTCATACAGTGGTTATGCCTGAAACCATGGTGGTTCCTGTGTCCGTAATTGTCAACGCGCATAGCTTCCGGGTATTTTTCATCAAGCCATGCAGGACGTGCACCAGAAGGTGTTGCAAGTACAGTATAAATTCCATTTTTATAGAGGTTGTCCATAGTATCTGTAAGCCATTTGAAATTGTATTTTCCCTCTGATGGTTCGTATACTGACCATGAAAATACTCCAAGGGTAGCGGAATTAATTCCTGCTTTTTTCATCATTTTTATATCTTCCTTAAGTATATCCGGCCTGTCAAGCCACTGCTCAGGGTTATAATCACCCCCATGTAAAAATCCTTTTACTGCTGGAAACAAACTTTTCTTTTCCATTGTTTTTAATACCTCTTTCTAATAAATAGATTGTTAAGTTGTCATGAAGCAAAGACAACCGGGCTTTATATCCCGGCTGCCTTTTTAATTATTTAACCTTATTGCCTTATATTAATATACTGCATGGACAGTAATTTAACAAGCATAACCTGCTGTCTTTTAATAATTTTCTATAGTTTTTTTACTTTGGTATTTTTTCCTGCACCTCTGGCTTTTAAAAGTTTTTTATACTGTTTAACCTTGCCTTTAGGTACTTTTATCTTTGCCTTTTTATTTATTCCTTTAAATGCCTTGCTTCCTGTCTTTTTAATTGTAAGTTTTTTAGATTTTATCACAATGTTCTCTAGTTTTTTACAGCCCTTAAATGCATTTTTGCCGATTTTCTGTACATTAGTCCCAACTGAAAGTTTTTTAAGCTTTTTACTACCTTTTAACGCATTTTTGGCAATAGCTGTTACTTTGTATTTACTTCCATAAATCTTTACTGAAACCGGAATAATTACTTTCTTGGCATTTTTTAAAGCTCCTGTAAATTTCACAGATTTTGTGCCTGTTACAGATGTTACAGTATATTTAAGGCTGTTAATAACATACTTATTTCCTGTTTTTACTGTTTTAGGGCCTGTTTCTGGCCTGTTTTCTGGTATAGATGTTTCCCATGGCACTGCTGTTGGTGCTGGTGTAACAGATATATTACCTGAAGGTGTTTCCTGTGGTGCTGGTGTTTGTGTTGGCACTGTAATGCCTGTGCCTGGTGTGCCTGCCCCTGGTGTAACTGATGGTACAGGCGTATAGCCCCCCTGTGGTGTCTGGCTTGCTTCTGGCGGTGTTTGTGTAGTTGTAACTGATGGTACATAGCCAGGGTTATAAATTATTGTCTGGCCTCTCTTACTGGTATCCACATAACAAAGCACATAAGTAGAAAACTTGCTGCTCTTAGTCCTTATTTTGCCTGAAGCCTTATTATAACTGCAAGGGATTATGGTTTTCTTTCCATTATGGAAACGCACCATATAGTACAGCCTTTCTATTCCGTCTGCTTCTTTTGTTATATGTGAAGGAACTGTCATTTCAATTACCATTTCCCTGCTGCCAGTATCTTTTATGCTGATTTTAAACTTGCTCTTACTGCCGCCTACCCTTGCATAAAATGAAATATCAAGTGGCATTGCAATTTTTGAACTGCCTACACTGTTTCCAGTATCCTTTACAGCCTGGTTTTCAACTTCACTTAAAAATTTTTCTTCTGTAACATTTCCTAAAGCATCACTAAGTTCTGTTTCTTCATTTACCTCAAGAAAGACATCTACATTATTATTTCCATTTAATTCCCCAGTTATGTCTTTTATAAATTCTTCAAGTTCCTTGTCATTAAGTTTCTTGCCTGTTTCTTCATCAGTAACAGAATTTATTTTATCTTTACTGGCAATAGCAGATATTATAGCACCTGATACATCTTTATCTGTAAAATCAGTGCCCCCAAGGTTTGCTGCACCAATATTTACACTTGTATCTGTACCCGATTCCGCAACCTGTGTTTTTACGGTTTCAATAGCCAGGTTCTTTATTACTGTATCTGCAGTAAATTTTGAAATATTAAAAATCCAGGTACCATTTTCCCCTTTTTCATGCCCTGTAATAGTACATGTATTTTCTACAGTAGTTATATCCGCTGATTTAATCTGGAAACCTTTATCTGGAGTAATTACAAGCTGTATTATACTATCTGCACTTACATCTGTAGTATTAAATGATAACTTTGCATTGCCAGCCTTTGCAGTTTCCTGTGCTTCATTTGAAATGCTGGCTTTATACTGTACTTTTACCGCTTTCCCACTGGCTTTAATATCTGTATTGCCTTTAAAGTTAAGAATAACATATGTGTATACCCCGTCTTTAATATCTGCAATATTTACTGTAGCGTTATTAGCAGTTATTACAGGGGAAGATGCAAATGTAAAGCCCTTTTCTGGTGCAATTGAAAGCCTTATCTGGTCTGTTATAATAACAGAGCTGCCAGATTCAAATGTTTTGCCATCTTTTGTTACATTTACTGTGGCATTGCCTGCTGTACTGCTGTATGTAACAGTAAAGCCTTTTATTACAGCCTTGGCAGAAACACTTACTGTACAGTTACTGCTTATGCCACTGATTTTGTATGAATAGCTGCCATCACTGTTCTTTTCCTGGCTGCCAATAGTACATGTGCCAGAAACTTTTACTACTGAAATGCTGTTTCCATCCTTAAATTCATAACCAGCCTTTGGCCTTACTGTAAGTACAACATTTCCATTATTGCCTGCTTCTGTCTTGTCAAATGATACAACAGCATTTTCAAAAGAAGACGGGTCTGTTGTATATGAAACAGTGTATTTTTCTTCAGGTGTATCCGTGCCTGATGGTGTATCTGTGCCTGATGGTTTATCCGTGCCTGATGGTGTATCTGTACCTGATGGTGTATCTGTGCCTGATGGTGTATCTGTACCTGATGGTGTGTCTGTACCTGATGGTGTGTCTGTTTCCGATGGTGCAGGTGTTATTGTATTAACTATTACAGTTTTATCAGCTTCCATTGTATACAGGGTGTTTACTTCATCTGCTGTAAGGATTCTGTTATACATGCGCACATCATCTACATAACCGCGGAAATCCCATGTATTCCACCAAGGAAGGAATGTGCCAATCTGGATTGCTGTAGTATTAGTTTTAATGCTTTCAAGTAATGATGTACATGTCTTGTCATCACCTAGCCCTGTAATAGTTTCAGAAAGTGAACCATCAATATATACTAAAATCTGGTTATTAGTACCATCAATGCTCATTGTTACCTGCTGCCATTTATCTGCTGCCAGGTTTATTTTTTCATCACCCTTTTTTCTGTCAAGCCAGTTCCCTTTACCATCATTTATCCAAGGATGCAGGCTTACATCAAGTGAAACAAAGCCATATGTGTATGCAAGGGAATTATCTTCATTATTTGGCTTCCAGTTATCCTCTGATGTTTTAAAGTTAAAAATACTGGAATCTGCGCCACAAACACCGGCTTCACCTGTTTTGGAGTTATTAGCCTTTGCCCACATTGTAACTGTAAAAGCATTATTAATCCCATTAACATAATCTTTATCAAGTTCAAGGTAACCTGTTGCCTGCCATGTGCCACGCATTTCCATAACATTGCCACGGTCTGTATCTGTAACAATCTTCGACTGGTTATCCTGTCCCTCCTCCTCAAGTGCAGCTATTTTTGCTTCTTTTGAAGGGTTTTTGCTGTCTTTAAGGCTGCCATTAAACAGATATTCTGCAAGCAGGCCATCCATAAGTGGAGATGGCGTGCCTGGTGCTGGTGCGTCTGTTGGAACTGGAGGTTCTGTTATAACCGGGTTATCTGTAGGACTGGTTTCTCCTGGCAATTTATCTATAGGAACTGTCCTTAAAACCTCCAAACACCTTGTACATTTCTTTACCTTTTCACCTTCTGAAGTAGTAGTTGGCTGTTTGGTAATTTCCCATTCTCCTGTAATATGTCCTAAAGCTTCTACATCTGCTTCCCTTTTAGTTTCTGGTTTGCCACATAAACAGCATATCTGTTCTGCCCTTCCTGCTTCTGTACAAGTTGGCATTTTAATATATTTTGTATTAGTATATTCATGGTTTGCACACTCTAACGCACTAATGGCACTAGTAATAGCTGTTTCTGCATTATCAATAGTTTCCTGCTGTTCTGCTGGTAATGAACGGTCTATTGCCTTTGCTGCATTTACAGCACTTTCCAGTGCAGACATGGAAGCATCTGTATATGTCTGCTGTGTAGTACTGAGTTTTATGTACTTTTCACCTGATTTTATAGCCTTGTCAAGACCTTCATAGTCAGCAACCCCAGGCTTTCCTATAGCAATATTGTCAATACATGCCACTGAATTGCCACGTCCAAGCAGTACATAACTTCCTGCATTATTCCCGCTTATATCCCCTGTGCCATTTACTGTTATCTCTTTATTAGAAATAATAGCTGCATTTGTATCAAGGTTTGTAATTGTAAGCACTGCTTTAGTTAAATCAGCAGAATCCATTTCCAGCTTAATATTTACCCATTTATCTGATGGAATAGTAACTGTATCTGCTGTATCATTAATACTAAATACCTGGTTACCTTTACCATTAGCAGATAATTTAAGAATATAGCCATTTTCAATACCAAAATTAGTATTTTTAGAAACATATGCCCTGTCATTTGCAGCTATAGCAATCTGGTTATCTACATCGTAGGTTGTTGATGATTTAAAAAGTACATCTTCAGTAATAAAAAATTCCCCTGATGGCATATCACTTAAACTAAATGGATTAACTGAACCCCTGTTTCCACTTCCGCTCGGGGTAAGTTTTGCATATTTTGTATTATCCGTTCCAAGTGCTTTTACAACACTGCCATTATCCCATTTAAGTTCTGTTTCACTTGCAATATTTTCATAATCCTGGTAATAGTAATAATTTGAGCCTAGTGAAGATTCTTTTACTGGCTCTGCCCAGATTTCAAAATTACTAATTGTACCATTAAATGAACCCTGATCCCTCCATGAATCCCATGTACCAGTTCCAAAATTAATATTAGTAGCAGTTTTTGATAAGAAGTCCAGTACTTTACTATAATTATCTAAATTATTTGTACCAGGGGTTGTTCCATTGGCAACGGTTTCATTTGAATATGCAAGTGTACCATTTGCATATACAGAATAACCATCTGGCATAAGTTTAATCTCTATATCTGTTGTTCCATCTCCAATATAATCTTTCACCAAAGCATAGTCTTTAAGATTGGCATCATAATACCCATCAGAATTATATCCAAGATATGTACAATCTGTCATATAAAGCCTGCCGCCAGCGGCATCCCCTGTACTGTCAATATTAAATGCGAAAATTGCAGCAAGCGGGCCTGCTGGTGCTGTTCTTGTTGCAGTAAATTTAATTGTTACGCCATTTTTTATATTCATGCCGTTTAAAGGGTTTTCAAATGATTTTATATTGTCATTTGAAAGCTGTAATGGCTCTGTATCAAAATATGCTGCAACTTTTCTTGCACTGCCGCCAGCTTCTGACATTATTGTTGTATCAAATTTTTTGTGGTATACATAACTGCCTTTTGTAATTGTTGCTGTTATAGTACAAGCCCTGTCTACTGCTGGTGGTATTACTGTACCATCACTAAGCAGTGAAGAATTGCCTTCCCATTCAATAACTGCCCCAAAAAGCCCTTCTGTTCCAAGTGTTACATCAGTAGTAATAATCTTTGGAAGTGTAAGCTTAGCTGCTGTCATAGCAACTGCTACATCATCTGATGGGTATTTTGCACCCCATAAACAGATATCATTAGTTCCAACTGTAGTAAAACATAATGTCTGTACATTAGTGCCTTCCATATCCTGTTTTACAAAAGTGCCTTCATATACAACTCCGCCAATATCCATTGATACTAACGGGCTGTCTGCCTTAACAGTCCATGTGCCTGTTGCATCCCCTGTAATTTTACCATCTGCTGAAAGTATAATTTCCTGTGGCTTATTATATTCTAATGCTTCAGAGTTTGTATTTCTCTGGAATAATATTTCATATGTTCCTGCTATTTCATCTGTAGTATATCCGGTATCACTTACACTATCTGTATTTGTATATTCAAATGGTGCTGACACAAGATAACCATTTTCAGATGTAAAAAGCTGGTGTACCCTTACTGAATGTCCCTCTGTACCATCGTTTGTCCTTGTATGGTAAATAACATATGCCTTGCCATCACTATCTACAAAAGCCGAATTATGTCCCTGTGCCACATGGGCATAATCCCACCAGCTCCATTTATAATATGACATAAGACGTGTACCTATACTGCCATTAGTATTGCCACCGGCAGTTGCCAGATCACCTGAAACATCTGTATACGGGCCGTCGGGATTTTTGGAACGGAATATTCTCATCTGGTATCCGCCATTTGCTACCAGGCCGCCATATGAAATAAAAAGATAATAATACCCGTTAATATATTCTATATATGATGCCTCACCTGAAGCGCCAGAACCTCCAAGTTTTTTACCCATATAGGCATCTTCATAGTTTGCCTTTGCCTCAGCAGTATTTTTCCTGAAACCTGTTTCTTCATCCAGTTCAAAAATATATATACCGCCTGTCCATGAACCATAAGTAAACCAAAGCTTACCCTCTTCATCATAAAATACACAGGCATCAATGGCATGTGCGCCATATCCCTTATTCCATGTAGTTGGTGTACATGGTGCGCCATTATCTTTTTCAGAATATTCAGACCTGATAAATTTTGAGTCTAATGTACTGTTTCCTGTAACCTGTGCATAGTCTGTCTTTTCAAAAGAACGTATACCTTTTTGTACATCTTTTTCTGTAAAACCAGAATAAACAACAGGCCCTATATAAGTCCAGTTACCATCAAGTCTGTCTGCTGTAAGAAGGCATATGCATGAGTTCCATGAACAGCCATTAATGCTCATATACATACACCATTTTTGCATTGATTCATTCCATATAACATCAGGCGCCCATATATTTCCCGATGGGTTATAATTATCATCCCCTGCACTTGCCCATTCAAACTCTTTAGCAAATAATGTATTGTAATCTGTACTAATATTATTACTAAAAGAAGTCCAGTTTTCAAGGTCTTTGGACTTTGCCCATGCAAGGTGGCTGCCAAATATGTAATATGTGCCATCTGTATCCTTTATAATTGCAGGGTCATGTACAGATACCCTCGATTTATTACTTTTTTCATATACATCATCTGTATCTGTAATTTCTGTTATTTCTGCTGCCTCTGCATACCCCCCCCCACGGACATTTCAAAGCTGCTGCCTGTAATTACCAGCGATAATGCCGAAATAAAGGCAACGGCCCTTTTTATATTATGTTTAAAAGCATATTTCTTCATATCTTACCCTCCTTAACTTTCTAAATAAAAACTATGGTTTTACATAATATTTTGCTAATTTTATAATCCCCCTTTCTATTAATACTGCTATTAAAATTTAAATCCGTTCTAATATCCGCTTTGCAGTATTTTATAGTTTACTAAAGTAATTTAATATTATTATATTTGGAATATTTATGCAATATGTTTTCTCTTTTACTTGAATTTTTATATATAATTAACAATTTACCCACAAATCTTTTATATAATATTACTAAAAAATTTCATTTTTATTAGGCATATAGACGGATTTTTACTATAAATCCAGATAAATTAAAAAGGTGTTGGATTTTATAAAATAATAAAATCTTTCACCTTTTTATAGTGGTTTATTTAATTTATCCATTAGCTGCAAATAGAAATTTCTATAGAAACTTCTAAAGTATAAGTTTAAAACTGTACCAAGTCCTTTACAACTTCCCCTGCTATAATAAGCCCTGCCACAGATGGCACAAATGCAATGCTTCCAGGAACCGGCCTGCTATTATTTTTCTTTTCTGCATTTTCTTTATCTGTTATACCATAAGGAACTACTGGGGCTTCTTCTGAATATACTACTTTTAGTTTTTTTATTCCGCGTTTTTTAAGTTCACGCCGCATAACTTTTGCTAACGGGCATACTTTTGTGCTGTAGATATCAGATACCTTAAACTGTGATGCTTCAAGTTTATTGCCTGCACCCATGCTGCTTATAACCGGCCGGCAAGCTTTTTGGGCTTCTAGTATAATTCCAATTTTGGCTGTTATTGTATCCACTGCATCTATTATATATGAATACTTATTAAATGGAAAACATTCTTCACCTCCAGGCAGGAAAAATGTTTTATATGTATGGACTTTAGCACGGGGGTTAATATTAAGTATATGTTCCTTCATAACATCAACCTTATACCTGCCTATGGTTTTTAATGTTGCAATTATCTGCCTGTTAATATTACTCTGGCTTACCATATCATTATCTATAAGGTCAAACTCCCCTATACCGCTTCTTGCAAGTGCATCAGCAGCATGGCCTCCGACACCTCCAATGCCAAAAACTGCAATCCTTGAGGCTGCCAGTTTTTCCATGGCTTTACTTCCTAATAATAACTCTGTTCTTGAAAACTGTTCCTGCATAAATATCTGTTACATCCTTTTATTTTATTATTTGTATCCCATAAAATATATAAAAGAAAAGCCACTATATTTTTCTTCTTATAGATTAATATAACATACTTTCCATTGTAGCACAACGTATATTATAATTATAAACACGTCCATTTCATAAATTTTTGTTTATACACAAGTCAAGCGGATATTCGCAATCCGCATTGCCTGCAAGCAGGCTTGGCTACTTGCCCACTTGCAAAACAACCTCATTGCCGCTTTGCGGCATTCTGGCAGGAGCTTAGAACCCCTGCCAGACTAAGTAAGCCCTGGTAAACCAAACCCACCGCTTAAGAAGCGTGTATTGTAAAGGGCTTACTTAATGAGGTTAAAAATTTACGAAACAGACGTGCAATTATAAAGGACAAACGTATAAATGTATATAATAATATTATTGTCTTATAACTAATGGCTATTTTACTGTAAC
The DNA here is from genome assembly GCA_910586555.1 of uncultured Lachnospiraceae bacterium. Classification (GTDB taxonomy): domain Bacteria; phylum Bacillota; class Clostridia; order Lachnospirales; family Lachnospiraceae; genus Butyribacter. Next base: position 25,168 of record CAJUJY010000034.1, on the reverse strand, counting down.
CGTCTTTTTTATTGTTTTAACTTTGCTATCTGCCAGTTTTACCTGTACTGTTATTACAGCTTTTCCTTTGCCTGCTGCTTTTAGTGTGCCATCTTTTGACACTTTTACAGCTTTGGCATTGGAAGACTTGTATGTAATAACTGCTGCCTGTTTTGCATAAGGTACAGTTTCTTTAAGGTTTGCTGCTTTTTCCAATGTTTCTGTGAGATATGTGTTTATTTTTACGCTGCTGCCTTTTTTAACTGATGTTTTGTCAAATGTTATTTTTACCTGGCTTAATAGTGTTACAACATTTTTGCCACTTAACTCTTTGCTTGTAACTACATAATCATTACCACTAAAGCCTTCTATTCCTGTCATTCCGTTTTTAAGGACTGTCCTTTTGCTGTTTGCAATTTCATAAAGCTTTCCTGTTTTGCTGTTATAATTATAAACATATGCCTTGCCACTGGCCTTTATGGATTGTGTAACAACTGGTGCTGAAGCTTTAATGCCGCCTTCTGTGTTATTTGAAGCTATTGATATAATTGAAGCATCGTCCGGGTTTATTTTATTAGCTGATAAAACCTGTTCTATATCTTTCTGCTTATTCCCGCCTGTTTGTGAAACTTTTCCTGCCTTTATGCTTATATCAATACCACCACTCATTTTCTTAAGCTCACTTGGTGGTATTGTAACAGTATAAGAATCTTCTTCGTTTTCATTAACCATTTTAACAACAAACCTTCTGTTGCCTTCTACAGCCCCTTTTACTGCTTCTTCCGTAAGAAGGACTTTTCCAATGGATATTCCTTCTGCCTGTGGGACTTCAATTTTAATGACCATTCTTTTTCCCTGGTTGGCTTTAACATCATCTACTGTATCTTTTCCAACACAAAGTGTTATATTGCTAATACCTGCTTTTCTGGCATCAATAAGGAAACTTTCTGGTATGGTATTTTTTGCAGAATAGTTACTGCCAATTTCAGAACTGCCTGTATAAAGCGTAGCATCTGTGCTTATTACATCACCATCTGTATACTTTTTAATATTTTTAACAAGTTCTGCATTTGATTTGCTGCTGTTTAATGTTTCCTTTATTGTTATTATGCCATTAGCACCTGTGCTGTTATCACTTTCTGATACAGTTTCTTTAATTTCCTGTGTACCATCAGGCAGTGTAGTTTTTTCTACAACTGTTGACTTATTGCCATCTACTGTTGTAGTAATTTCTGTAACTGCACCTGTGGCATCATCTTTTTTAATTTCTGTTGTAGTTCCTGGTGCCTGTGTACCTGCTGGAACTGTACTTGTACCTGGTGCTGCACTTCCTGACGGTGCTGTGCTTGTACCTGGTGCTGTACTTCCTGACGGTGCTGTACTTGTAGCTGGAGTGGCACTTGCTGCTGGTGCCTGTGTCACTGGTGTAATATATGAAGGGTAAGATGGTATAACAGGCTGTTTTGTTGGCTCAGTTTCTGGTTTCTTTGTTGGCACGGCTGTTGGTGTTGTTGTTTCTTGTGGCTCTTCATGTGATTTCTCAAAAACTGGCACTGTCTTGTCTGATGATACAGCTTTTATATCATCATAATAAAGTATGCCGCTTACTGTTTCTTCACCATTTGCAAATGCTTCTGAATCTGCAATGGCATTTACCCATAAGCCAAAACCGCTTATATTCTTTAATGTTTCACCGCCTAATGGTGTGCCATTTGATTTATCTTTAAATTCACTGAAAGGAAGTGTTACTAATAAAGGTGTTTCTGATTTTTTATAATCATCATATGTGTTTAAATATGCTTCATAATCACTGCCGTTTGCTTTAATCTGCACAACTGTTTTCTGGTTTTTGCCATCAGGCTTTACCCACAATTTTAATGCGTTGTATTCTGACCAGTCTGTTTCTTTAGAAAGCTCTGCACCTGCCCATCCTTTACTGCTTTCGGTGTAGGCAAATTTTAAGGCATAACCTCCTTCATAACGTGGTTTTTCTACAAGTGAAATATCAAGTGTACAGCCAGCATCTTGGTTTGTATGCCACTTGCTTGACATAAGCCCCGTATCGCCTGCATATGTTTCAAAATCATCTATCTGGTGGCCTGCAAGTACAGGTTTTTCCTTGCCAAAGCTGATATTTGGAAGTGTAACAATATTTACTCCATCTGCATTAATGCTTACTGTCCCTGTATTTGTTTTGCCAAGTGAATCTAAAACTTCTTTTGTAAGTTCTGCTTCATAATAACCAGAAGCACTGTTTACTGTAGCAGAAAGTTCTTTTTCTGTATTGCCAGATTTAAGAATAAACTTTACAACAGAAGCATTTTTAACAGATGCCTTAAGTGTAACAGCCTCTTTAATCTCTGCCATAGGGAAAAGGTTTATAAAATAGCCACTTGTTATATCCTGGTTTTTAACTGCCACCTGTGTATTTTCTGCTTCCCCGTAAAAGCCTGTTCCATTGGCAAATACAGATGAATCTTCATTATAGAAATCTATAAATTCATTTATCAGTTCATGCCCTTTGGCATCATTGTATTTATAAGGTATGTAAAAGTTAGTATCAGAGAAGTTAGCCCATAATAAAAAGTATGACATGCCAGTTTCTTTAGCAATTTTATTTACCTGGCTGTACCAGTTTATGCCTTTTATTGGATTGTCTTTAACCATTATGCCTTCTGAACTTCCATCCTGCCTTGTAACACGCACGCCTGTTTCTGCAATGGCAGCAATTTTTCCTTTTTCATCTGCAAGCTTTTTAATAATGCTGCATGATGACCTTAAACCATTAAAAAATGAATCCCCATATGTATCTGAATATTTCATATCGTCATAGTAATCAAATGAAAGGACATCAACATAATCATCACCTGGATATCTTTCATTAAATTCTGCCTCTGACTGTAATGGCCCGTTTGGTGAATATACATATATAAAGTTATGTACTCCTGTTTCCTTTAAATAATCCTGTGTATAGCGGTATAATGCCTTATATCCTTCTACACTTGTCGTAGAAGAACCCCACCAGAACCAGCCGCCGCTGTTTTCATGGAGCGGGCGGAAAAGCACAGGGATATCCCCAAGCCCTTTGGCATAATCTGCAATAATATCAAGATATGCCTTATATTGTTCATTATATTTCCCGCCTGGAAGGACTTCCTGTGAACAGTTATTTGATAAATCTTTTGACTCAGAAAAATCACACTGTGAGAAATCATATTTTCTCTTTGCATCTGGTGTTGCTACTATTTTAGCATTGCCCATATTTGGCATATGTGCGGATAATGTAAGTATTGCACCTTCTGCTGCTGCGGCTTTGCCAATTTCTATACATTTATTAATTGCAGTATCTACATCTGTTTCACCTAATTCCGTACCAGTAAGCGCAAGTGTATCAAGCCCTGAAAGACCGCTTATGCTGCCTGTTACATCTTTTGTATCAGAATATATCCCGTTTCCTTTGGATACACACTTGTGTGTATCATTCTGGTGGCCAAATAATACCTGTCCTGGCTTTTCAAGTGCAGAAAGATAAGAATATAATGCTTTAGTGGAATTAGATGCATCTTTATCTGCAAGGTTTATTTCAGATGGCATCTGGCTTGTATCTGCTTTAGTTCCTTCACCTGGAACAGATGTAATATCAATAAAATCTGATGATTCATCATATTGTAAAAGGGTAATATTGTCAATATAGACATTTCCCTTAAAAGATGTACTATCACCAACAATCCCTATAGTAATATCTGTAATACTTTCTGTATTTGGTGAAAATGAAACTGTTACAGCAGCCCTCTTCATTCCTTCTCCTGCATCAGAAATTTCAGAAGTCCCTTCTTTATTAATAATTTCTGTTCCAGAAGTACTATTTTGTGCAAATATTTTTGTTTTAAAACCATTAAATGCTTCTGGATAAATTATATCAAATGTAAGAAGGTTGTATGCTGATACATCAACAGGATTTTCAAAAATTTTCTTAATCTTTGCCTCGCTCCATGTAAAACCTTCACACCCTGTATAATCAAGCCCAAGCTTTAACATGCTGCTGCCGTAAGCACTTTCTGCTGCTGTGTTTACACCTCCCTCATACTGCCAGCCGCCTTCCTCTTTCCAGCCTGCATCCGTGCCAGCTTCTGCATCTTCAAAATCATCTATTACAAGTGGTTCTTTTTCTTCTGTAATCTGCTGATCTGGTTTGCCCTCCAGTGCAACATTAGCAAATGTAACCTTTCCTGCAAAACCCTGTGCCACAACTACAAAATAAACCCCTTTAAGTACATCTTCTGTTTTATCTTTAAACTCTATAGTAATCTGTGTTTTATATAAACCATCTTCTGTTTTTGTAAAATTCTTCTGTTCAAGATAAGGGATATCCTGGCTGTCAGTCCAGTCCCATTTATCACCAAGCTTTACAACACCTTGTAACTTAAGGTAATTTCCTGCTTCTGCAAGTGAATTATAGCCATCTTCATCAAGATAAACATCTGCTGTCATTGTAAAATTCTTTGTTATATTTATATTTTGTATTTTTTCATCATAAGCAATAACTGGTTTATTATCTCCCCAGTCTTCTTCTGGAAGCTCTAGCTTATCTGTCTGTATTTCTGCTTTACCTGAATAAAATATATTTTCACTTTCTGCTGTATTTTCATTCTCTGCTGCCTGTACAGCCACACCCTGTACTAATGGCACATTTGCTGTAGAAACAGCCATTGATGATGCCATAAAAACGGCAATCCATTGTTTTTTCCAAAATCTTTTCCTCATAAATAAATCCTCCATTTAAATTTAATACCTCTTATACTATAAATATCCTGGTTATAAAAAACCTCCTTTCTTCTGGGTCAAGCGGATATTCGCAATCCGCATTGCCTGCAAGCAGGCATTGGCTACTTGCCCACTTGCAAATCAACCTCATTGCCGCTTTGCGGCAGTCTGGCAGGAGCTTGAACTCCTGCAAGACTAAGTAAGCCCTGGTAAACCAAACCCGCCGCTTAAGAAGCGTGTATTTTAAAGGGCTTACTTAATGAGGTTAAATTATTTAAAAGTTCCACAAGAATTATTAGTAATATTATTCTAATATAATGTTTAATTAAAGTCAATTATTTAATTAAAATTATTCAAAAAATAGTTAAAATAAATTAGCTTTAGCTATATGGGCATAGTAATGTAAAAAGCAGCGCATAAAGGGGGATTTTTGCAGAATACCAGCCTGTAAAAAACAGGCAAAAAAAGACAGCCACATATTTTATTCTTAGTGTGGCTGTCCCTTTTAAGTTCCAGGAATAACTGGTTTGTTAAATATTAATTTCTATTGAATAATCCTTTTCAAATACATTGCCTGCTTCTAATGAATTGCCATATTCACGTTCTTTAAGGCTTCCTGTAAAATCTTCCCTGTCACATCTGCCATACCAGGGTTCTATACAGATAAATGGCGCATTTTTACCGGCTGGTGACCATATGCCAAGAAGTGGTGTATCAAATAAAACTGAAAGATATTCTTCTCCTTTACAATCTTCTAATGAAACTTTTTTAATCTGTGTGGCATCTAATATAAGTGCATCTTTGTCAAATATTTCCTCTTTTGCTTCAAGACGCCCGTCTTTAAGAGGAAATGTCCTGGTTTCCCTGCCTAATACCCCGTCTGGTGTAAGTGTGCCGCTTTCTATAAATTCCTGTGTTGTATGCAGGTTTGTTTTACAGCCCTCTTTGCTGTTTCCAGGACAGAGGAAAGCAGGGTGTGCACCTATTGAAAAATACATTGTTTCTTCTGAGTTATTGTATACTTTCCACATTACTTTTAAAACATTGCCAGAAAGCTTGTAACCAATTTCAAACGTGAATTTAAAAGGATATATTTTATATGTTTCTTCTGTATTCTTAAGCTTTAGCCATATTGTATCTTCTGTGTTTTCTACAAGGGTAAATTCCATATCCCTTGCAAATGCATGTTGTGCTATTCCTTCATACCATATACCTTTATGTTTGTATTTCTGCCCGTTTAATTTTCCAACAAATGGGAATAACACTGGTGAAACCCTGTTCCAGTACCTGGCATCACCGTTCCACATATACTGCCTGTTATCTTTTCTTCTTATAAGGCTTACAAGCTCTGCACCTTTTTTATTAATGCCTGCTTCAAGTACCTCATTTTTAATAATATAATCTGCCATATTTATAACCATGCCTTTCCATTGCCTTACTGTGCCGCCATAACACATAAACCATGCCACATGGCAGTACACATGCAAGGCAATGTTTTTGCTTGTATGCCATGGCAGCGTGTTATTTTACGGTAACTTTTTTCTTAACTGTTTTAACTTTGCCCCCTGCAAGTTTTATCTGTACTGTTATTACGGCTTTTCCTTTACCTGCTGCTTTTAATATGCCATCTTCTGATACTCTTACAACTTTTGTGTTAGAAGTTTTATATGTAACAACTGCCGCCTGTTTTGCATAAGATGCTTCTTTTTTAAGGCTTTCTTTTATTTCCAGTTCTGAAGGAAGTGTTATATTTAACTTGGTTTTGCTGCCTTTCTTAAGTGATGTTTTGTTAAATGTTACTTTAGACTGGCTAAGAAGTGTTACAACATTTTTGCCTGTAAGTTCCTTGTCTGTAACTATATAATCATTGCCAGGATAGCCTTCAATACCTGTCATTCCGTTTTTCAGGACTGTTCTTTTACTATTTGGGACTTCACAAAGCTTTCCTGTTTTATTATTATAACAGTAAACATATACTTTGTCACCAGCTTTTATGGATTGTGTAACAACTGGTGCAGAAGCCTTAATTCCTCCTTTTGTATTATTTGATGCTATAGATACAACCACTGCATTTGCTGGTTTTATGCCATTGGCTGATAAAACTTTTTCTATATTTTTCTGCTTGTTACCGCCTGCTTCTGAAACTTTTCCTGCTTTTATGCTTATATCAATATCACCCTGCATTTTCTTAAGCTCACTTGGCGGTATTGTAACAGTATAAGAATCTTCTTTGTTGTCATTAACCATCTTAACAACAAACCTTCTGTTGCCTTCTACAGCACTTGCCACTGCTTCTTTAGAAAGCATTACCCTTCCAACTGATATGCCTTCTGTAGCTGGCACTTCAATTTTAATTACCATCCTTTTGCCCTGGTTATTTTTAACATCATCTACAATATTTTTTTCAACGCAAAGTGTTATATTGCTTATGCCTGCTTCTTTTGCTTCATTAAAGAAGCTTTCTGGTATAACATTCCTTGCAGAATAATCGCTGTCAATATCTGAATTTCCAGTATAAAGTGTGGCATCTGTGCTTATTATATCCCCATCTGTATACTTTGTTGTATTTTTTACAAGTGTGGCATTTGATTTGCTGCTGTTTAATGTTTCTTTTACTGTTATTATTCCATTTATGTCCTCTGATACAGTTTCTTTAATAGTCTGTGTACCATCAGGCATTGTGGTTTTTTCAATAACTTTTGACACATTATCGTCTACTGTTGTAGTGATTTCTGTAACTGCACCTGTAACATCATCTTTTTTAGTTTCTGTTGTAGTTCCTGGTGCCTGTGTACCTGATGGTGCTGTGCTTGTACCTGGTGCCATGCTTCCTGACGGCGCTGTGCTTGTACCTGGTGCCGTGCTTCCTGACGGTGCTGTGCTGGTGCCTGGTGCTGCACTTCCTGATGGCGCCTGGCTTCCTGCTGGTTCCTGTCCGCCGCCCTGTGGCTGTGATGTAGTAATGTATGGCGGATAAAGTGGAATACCTGGTGTTTGTGCTGGCACAGATGATGCTGCTGGTGTCCCTGATGGTGTATTTGTTGGGGCTGCTGGTGTTTCTGTTGGTTTACCTGCTGGTGTTTCTGTTGGTTTACCTGCTGGTGTTTCTGTTGGTTTACCTGCCGGTGTTTCCGTTGGTGCTTCTGTTGGTGTCTGTGTTGGTGTACCACCTGGTGTTTCTACAGGGATAGTACTAACTGTTTCAAAAACTGGTATAGTGCTTTCTGAAGATACTGCTTTTATATCATCATAATAAAGTTCACCACTTACCATTGTTTCCCCATTTGCAAATGCATCTGAATCTGGTATTGCATTTACCCATAAACCAAAACCGCTTATATTCTTTAAAGCTTCACCGCTTAATGGTGTCTTTGCTGAACTGTTTTTATCCTTAAATTCACTAAATGGAAGTGTAACTAATAAAGGTGTCTTTGAATTAGCATATTCATCATATAAATTAAGGTATGCTTCATAAGAACCGCTGCCTGCATTAATCTGTATAACAGTTTTCTGGTTTTTGCCATCAGGTTTTACAAAGAATTTTAATGCATTGTACTGTGACCAGTCTGCTTCTTTAGAAATTGTTGCGCCTCCCCATCCATTCTTTGTTTCACTATAGGCAAATTTTAAAGCATAATTTCCTTCATAATGTGGTTCTTGTACAAGTGAGATATCTACTGTACAGCCTGAATCTTTATTTGTGCCCCACTTATTAACTAAAAGGCCTGTAAGCCCTCCATATGTTTCAAAATCATCTATCTGGTTTGCATCCAGTGGTTTTTCTGCAATATTAAATATTACACTGATTTCCTGCAAAAGCTGGTCTTGTAAATATAAACTAAGTTTTCCTTGTAATGTTCCACCTATTTCGTCAAGGTTTTCCTTTGTTATTGTGGCAGTATACACTTTTCCTGTACTGTCCTTTTCTGCTATAAGTTCTATATCTTTGCCATTGCCTGATATATGGAATGAAACTTTTTTATCTGTTTCCATATTAAACTGTGCAAGTACTTCTGTTACATCAAGAATCCTTGTTCCTGAAACTGGTGATGTAATATATCCATCTAGTTCTTTATTTCCAGTTTCTGGTTTCTTAATATTAGAAAGCCCTGATATTACAGCTTTCTGGTCTGATGCAAATATGCTTTTTTCATTATTATAAAAACTAATGAAATTATCTAACATTTCATGTCCAAAAAGTGTACCGTCATCATTTATTTTTGTAACAAATGGTGTATAGTATGAAGCCTGGCTTGAATAGTTTGACCAAAGCATAAAATAGCAGCAGTTAAATTCATTATCTGTTACTATATCAAGTATTTCATTGTACCAGTCTTTGCGCCCGTTGCCTGTAAGCAGAAGTGCTTTGCCTCCGTCTGTTGCAATTCCTGTTTCTGTCACTGCAAAAAGTTTGTTATGCTTTTTAGCAAATGCATCTGTAAGCTTAATAGTATTCCTGAAATTTTCCTGGAATGTATAGCCTTCACCTTCTTTTGGGTTATTATCATATGAGTCAAACCCTACCATATCAACATACCCGTCACCTGGATAGCGTTCTTCATACTCTGCCTCACTTGCTGCTTCTGAACCTGGCCCATATAAATATATAAAATTATGTACACCTTTTACATCACGCATATAATCAACTGTATATTTAAATACACTTTTATAAGTATCAGGTGTACAGAAAGTGTTGCCCCACCAGAACCAGCCACCTGTATTTTCATGTAAAGGCCTGAAAAGTACTGGCCCGTCTACAAGCCCTGCATATTCAGCTATTAAATCAAGGTATGATGTATATGCTTCATTAAACTTGCCGCCTGGAAGTATATTATTCATACAGTCCCCTTTAAGGTTATAAGAATCTGCTTTTGAATAATCAAATTTATCATAAGTTTTGTTTATGCTGTCTGCATTTTCCTTCTTTTCAGCAAATGCAAAGTTAGGCATATGTGCAGAAAGTGTCATAACCGCCCCGTTTGCAATAGATATATTGGAAAATGCGGCAGCAGCTTTAATATCATTTTCTGCTGTTGTGCCATCTTTAACTATTCCAAGTTCTTTTGCTTTATCTGGGTACCTGCTAATAAACTTATCTGCAAAACCACTGAAAAGCCCGCCGCAGTCAAGACCATCAATAGCAGAAATTGAGCCTGTTACATCTTCTGTATCAGAGTATGTAAGGTCTGATGCACCTGCTTTAAGCACAGTATCTTCCATATGCCCGTAAATAACAGAAGAAGATTCACCAACAGCTTTAAGGTACTGGTAAAGTGCCACTGTATTAGCATCTGCTTTATCATCTGCCAGTTTTACACTATTTGTATAATTATGTTCTGTCCCATTTACTGTAAGTGCTGTATCAGTACCGCTTATGCTGGTATTAGTCTTTACTGGCACTTTGGAAGTTACATATTTATCATCATCACTTACCTTGCTGAATTTAATATTGTCAAAGTAAATATTGCCATTATAGCCAGTTTCAATTCCATTAACTATTATATCAATATTTCCAGGTTTAATTTTTGCTGCCATTTCTTCATCAATCTTAAATGTAAAAACAGCCTTTTTTAAACCGCCTTCTGCATCTTCAGGAGTAACATCATTAATAGAACTTGCCTGGTCACCAAATAAGTTTCCATTATCATTTTTTGCTGAAACTTTTAAGGCAATATTTCCTTCTGTCAGTTTATCTGCTTCATAATAAAATTCAAAGGACATTGTATTGTAATCTGAAAAATCAATGCCATTGCTGTCTTCAAGACTTATGCCTGCGCCAACCCATGACTTGTCTGCTACACCTGAAAAATCAATGCCCATCTTTAATCTCTGGTTATCTGCATCATATGTAACATCGCCTGGTTTTACACCATCATTTATCCAGCCGCTTTTCTCCCATCCCTGAAGCCCGTCTGCAAAATCATATAATTCTTTTATTTTGACAGATTCAGTTTTGGAAAACCTGATATTGCCAATATAAATATTACCATTGTAGTCTGTTTCCCTGCCAGTAATAACAATATCAATCTTTTCTGGTCTTAAAGTTTTTGCTTTCTCCTCATCAATTTTAAATGAGAAAGCCACCTTTTTTAAACCATTGTCCGCATCTGAAACTTCTGCATTTTCATCATTAACTGATTTCTGTTCTGAAAATAAATCTTCATTACCAACAGAGGCTGCTGCTTTTAAAGCAATATTACCTTTTGTCATACTGGAAGGATTATAATAAAAATCAAATGACATATTATTATAAGCAGAGAAATCCAGTCCCTTACTGTCTTTAAAACATACAGTAGCGTCTTTCCAGTCTTCTGTACTTACATTTGTATAATCTACTGGCAGTTCCAGTCTTTTGCCCTCTGCATCATATGCAATATCACCAACAGTTACATTTTCCCCTATCCAGTTATCTTTTTCCCATCCCTGGAGCCCATCTGCAAAATCATATAATTCCTTAAGCCCTGTGGATCCATTTGTATCTCCTGTGTCACCTGTATTTCCAGCTTTGCTAACAGTAATGTTGTCAAAATAAACTTCACCATTATAATCTGTATTCTGTCCAACAACTGCCAGGCTGATTTTAGCTATTTTGGTTGTACCAGTTATTTTATCATCCAGATTAAAAGTAAGATTTACTTTTTTGAAACCATCCTGCCCTTCTTCTGGGGTTATGTTTTCATTATCTGTAATATTTATTGTAGTATTATCTCCTGAAATAACATCTTCCCATTCCTGGTTTTGTACAAAAATTTTTAATGATAAATTTCCAGTAGTTTTGTTGGAATCTTTATAATAAAAATCAAGCGAAACTTTATCTGCACCCTCAAAATCAATTTTATTATCTGGAAATACTTCTATTCCTGCCTGTTGCCAGCCTTCACTAGAACTGCCTTTATAAGCCACTCCAAGCCTTCCATCTGTAATTTTTAATTCTGATAATACACTTTGGCCGCTTTCAGGAATACTCCAGCCATGTTCCGCAGTATTATCTTCAAAATCCCATTTTAGTATATCACTTTTTGTTTCTTCTGCGGCATATACTAAAACACTATTACCTCCTCCCGGCTGGAAAATGGTTACACACATGGATAATGCCAGCACTTCTGCTATAACCTTTTTACTAGTACGCCGTTTAATTCTTTTTTTACTTGCCATACTTTGTTTTGCTGCCTGTATTTATAGCCTGTTTTACTTGCCTGTATATAGGCAAATGCGGCTATCAATTATAATGGTATTAATTACCACCTGGCAGCTTCTCCTTTCTTTTTTTTATTTTATTTATGCGTTTTTAGCTGCTGTACTTTACTGCAGCAACGCTTAATAACATTAATTAACTATTTATAGACATTTAGCCTGCCTGTTTACAAAACAGCCTTATTTCTGCTTTTAAATCCCTGGTAAACCAAATCCTCCACTTAAGAAGCGTGCTTTTTAAAGGGCTGGTTTAATAATATTAAAAATTATATCTTTAAAAACTGGTTTAATTAAAGTAAATTAATCTATATTTTTTGTTTTATATGATTATATTTTTGATTAATATTAAGTTTATTTTATCTTAATTATAATCTAAAAATTATTTTTGTCAATATTATTATATATTTTTTTATTTTTTCCAGCATAATTATCTATTATTGCTATACATAAACATTTGTTCCTAATAATTTTATACAAATATATTAATACCATCATCAAAACGGCAGGCCAGATATACAATATGCCATACAAAATAAATAAATATATAAAAAAAGAACCTTAGAAAAGATTTCCAAGGTTCTTTATATATAAATTTATTATAAGTTTACATTAACAGGAAGTTAATAAATTATTTTACTGTAATGGTCTTTTTAACTGTTTTAACCTTGCCATCTGCAAGTCTTATCTGTGCTGTCACTTTAGCTTTTTCTTTGCCTGCTGCTTTTATTGTTCCATCTTTTGATACTGTTACAGCTTTTGCATTGGAAGTTTTATATGTAACAACTGCTGGCTGTTTTGCATAAGATGCTTCTTCTTTAAGACCTGCCTTTATCTCAAGTTCTGAAGGAAGTCTTTATCTCAAGTTCTGAAGGAAGTGTTATATTTAACTTAAGTTTATTGCCTTTCTTAAGTGATGTTTTATTAAATGTTACTTTAGACTGGCTAAGAAGTGTTACAACATTTTTACCTGTAAGTTCCTTGCCTGTAACTACATAATCATTGCCAGGATATCCCTCAATACCTGTCATTCCATTTTTAAGCACTGTCCTTTTGCTGTTTGCCACTTCATAAAGCTTTCCTGTTTTGCTGTTATAATTGTAAACATATGCCTTTCCGCCAGCTTTTACAGATTGTGTAACAACTGGTGCAGAAGCTTTAATTCCTCCTTTTGTATTATTTGATGCTATAGATACAAAAGCTGCATCTTCTGCTTCTATTCCATTTGCTGATAAAATATTTTCTATATTTTCCTGCTTATTTCCGCCTGTTTCTGAAACTTTTCCTGATTTTATGCTTATATCTATATCACCCTGCATTTTTGCAAGTTCACTTGGTGGTATTGTAACAGTATAAGATTTAGACGGGTTTTTATTAACCATTTTAACAACAAACCTTCTGCTGCTTTCTTTTGCACCCTGTACTGCTTCTTTTGAAAGCATTACCTTTCCTACAGATAAGCCTTCTGTTTCTGGCACTTCAATTTTAATTACCATTCTTTTTCCCTGGTTATCTTTAACATCATCTACAATATTTTTTTCAATGCAAAGTGTTATATTGTTAATGCCTGCTTCCTTTGCTTCATTAAGGAAGCTTTCTGGTATAACATTCCTTGCAGAATAATTGCTGTTAATATCTGAATTTCCAGTATAAAGTGTGGCATCTGTGTTTATTATATCCCCGTCTGTATACTTTGTTGTATTCTTTATAAGTGTAGCATTTGATTTATTGCTGTTTAATGTTTCTTTTATTGTTACTATGCCATTTACGTCCTCTGATACAGTTTCCTTAACAGTCTGTGTCCCGTCAGGCATTGTGGTTTTTTCAACAATTTTTGATATATTATTATCTATTGTTGTTGTAATTTCTGTAACTGCACCAGCATTGTCAGGTTTAGTATATCCCTTTGCAGGACCGTTAAGACATATTACATCATTAAGGCGTGTGCCAAGTTCCTCATTAGCCCCTTCAAATATTAAATGGTCTGAATACTTTCCAAAACGGGCACAAATCTGTGTCCAGTAACTTTCATAACGTGTCCATGCTGCGGCACGTGTTTCTTCATCAACAACCTTATTGCCCTCTTCATCTTTTTTACATGCACCAAACTGTCCCCACCACTGGTTATCCCAATGGTCATTAATAATAACATACATTCCATTGTCAAGTGCATAGTTTACAACTTCCTCAATCCTGTCAAACATTTCACTGCGTATAGTGTAATTACCATCATCTATATCCCCGTTTGACCATGCTACTGGTATACGTATTGTGTTAATACCATAACTATGTAAACAGTTAATATATTCACGTGTAATTACAGGCTTGCCCCATCCTTTATCATAATCAGTTTTTGTAAGTGAAGCCTTATTTTCTACAGGATGTGTCGCTTCCATGGTGTTGCCAAGGTTAATACCTATGCCCATTTCAGTGCTTGCAAGCTGCTGTGCTGTTAATTCCTTCCTCATAGTGCCATTATCTTTTACAATTATGCTGCCACTTGAAATGGCAACGGAATGTTCTTCCCCAATATTAGATTTGTCATTCCATTTCATCCGCAGACTGATATCCTCTGCACCAAGGATTTTGTCAAGCACTGTATTGTCCTCTTCTGCTGCAAAAACCCTCTGGCTGCCTGTTTGTATAAAGCTTCCAGATGGCAGTGCAAGGGCAAAGGACATAAGCCCTGCTAAAACTTTTTTGTGTAATCCCCTTCTCATAAAAAATCCTCCTTATAATTTTTTACTGGCTGGAATATTATTTCCAGCCTGTATACAATAACAGTTTGTTATATGTTTGTTAATTATACAACAGAACCAGATACCATGTTATACCAATAATTATAGATAAAAAGCAGTAATTTTTTGAGGAGGGGTATTTTTCATATCCGTTTTTTAATTTATTCTTGACAGAATTGCATTTGTGATGTTACAATACATAAAATAAAGCGACATATGTGTCGCAAAAGAGGTGGCAGCATGAATTTAAAAGGAGAAAAAACAAAACAGGATATCCGCGGAAAGGCTGGCCTGCTTTTTGCAAAAAAGGGTTTTAAAGAGGTTACAATGAAAGATATTTGTACAGCAACAGGGCTTAGCCGCGGAGGATTGTACCGCCATTATAAAAGCACCACACAAATTTTTCTGGAAATTGTTAATGAACTTGCCAGCAGACAGAAAAACTCAATATCTGCTAAAACCAGACAACATATTCCAGCTACTGCAATATTAGAAGAACTTCTCTCTAAATATGCAAATGAAATGGCTGATTATGAAAATTCCTTAAGCCTTGCTATTTACGAATTTTATAGCAGCCCTGCAATCTCCAAAGAAGACAATTCTGTAAAAAAACAATATGAAACTTCAAAATCTGCGTGGGTAGAACTTATAAATTATGGAATAGCCACAAAAGAGTTTAAAAATGTAAATCCTGAAGCTGTTTTTAATTTAATTGTATTTGCATACCAGGGAGTGCGCATGTATAGCAGGCTGATGAAAATTGACAATAATGTTCCAGCACAAATAATAAATGAAATTAAAAAACTTTTACTGCCAGGGGAGGTATAATAATATGGATAATAATATTTATTTGGCAAGGCCTGTTTTAGAATTAAAGGAAAAAGCACTTTTATACCGTAAAGAACATTTTGAATCTGGAGAAAATATTATTTATGGAAGCGGGCTTTTTGACAAAACAGAAAGTTATGAAGAATGGCTTTCTTCTGTAACACTTAATACCAGTCCAGAAACAGTAGATAAAAACTGGGTAGTTACAGATACTTTTTTTGCAATAAGAAAAAGCGATAATAAGATAATTGGGATTATTGATTTAAGACACACATTAAATGAATTTTTAAAAGATTTAGGAAACTGCGGATATAGTGTACGTCCTTCTGAAAGAAAAAAAGGATATGCAACAGAAATGCTGCGCCAGCTTCTGCAAGTAGCAAAGAAAGCAGGAATAAAAGAAGTCCATATATCTGTTGAAAAAGATAATATTGCGTCTGTAAAAACCATACAAAAAAATGGTGGCATATATGAAAGAAGCTTTTCTTTCCAAGGCAATATGGCAGATATCTATAAAATACCTGTAATTCTTTAAACATATATAGTGGAATACCTGTTTATTTATGCTTGTAAGAAATAAAAAACTATGTTATCTAACATGCCATTAAGGGGTTTTATGTACTTCGGACATTTATATAACCAGTATATAAGGTCAACAAAACAGGATATTTATGGAAAAACCCTTGTAAAAATCCCATATCCCCAGTATATAGTATTTTATAATGGTACAGATAAATGTGATGACAAAACAGAATTAAAACTTTCAGACGCCTTTATTAATAAAAAAGAGGAAAACAGGTTTGAATGGACAGCAACAATGCTTAATATAAATGCTGGCCATAACAGGGACTTAATGGATAAATGCCTGGCACTTAAAGAATATTCAGGTTTTATACAGTTAATAAGGGACTACAATAAATCACTGCCTTTAGAGCAGGCTGTGGACATGGCAGTAAAAGAAGCAGGTAACTGGCAGTGTCTTGGCAGGTTTTTGCAAAAACACAGGAGTGAGGTGGTAAGTGTGGTATTAATGGAGTATGATGAAAAATTGCAGGAAGACACATGTTTTAAAGAAGGAATCAAAGAGGGGCTTGAACAGGCTACAGTTTCAGCTATTATAAATATAACAAGGTCTTTAGGCTGTTCTGTGGAAAAAGCCATTAATGTTTTAAATATACCTGCCAGTGAACAGGAATGGTATAAAGATATTGTAATAAAAAAGCTAAAGCTATAACCAGGACTTGTTTTGTGTTTTAGCTGGCTATACTATTACTTCTTCCAGGGATACAGGGTTAAAGTCTTTTAATGACGGGTGGCCTGTTAATGTTTTTACAATTCTCCAGCCATAACTGCTATGTACTGCATTTTCTTTTACTGGCAGAAAACCTAAATCCAGATAAACTTTGCATGCAAGCCATGTATTTGTCTGTGTCGGGATTTTGGAATGCGTATAACCTAGCTTCTTCATAATGTTTAATGTAAATAAAACCAGTGGTTTTGACAAGCCCTGCCCCTGGTATTCCCTTTTTATGGCAACCCAGTGAAGCCAGCCACATAAAGGGCTGTCCTGTCTGTAAATATTATAAAATGCTGTGGCTGTGGCCACCTTAAGCCCTTCTGCATTTTCAATAAACACCATTCTTCCTGGAAGTTCTTTAAGCCTTGTGCCATAATATTTCTCCCAGGCAGCCGCCCCTTTACTGTAACTGTCAAATTCCCTGGCAGATTTTTCAATGTTAATCCAGGCGTCTTTATCCCCATCTTTGTAAAAAACAAACCTGTAACTTTCTGGCAGGTTTATTTCCGGCATTTCTGTTAAATCTTTTTCTAACAGCAGTTCATAATACTTAATGCGGCTGTCGTTGTTATCAAATATAATGTTTTCCTTATCCACTATTAATCCCCTTAGATTTTAGCCTTCCAGGACTTCTTCCAGCAGTTGGAATATTTCTGCCCATCCATTATTATTTACAGCAATATCCATTTCCTGTAACCTGTCACGCAACCTGCTTATTAGTTCTTTTTGTTCACGGAACCGTGCTACAAGCCCGAGTTTTTCCTCATATAATTTTAACTGTTTTGCTGCGCGTTTTACTGTATCATAAGCCCCCTGCCTTGTTATGCCCTCTTCTTCTGCAATTTCACTGAAATTATAATCCTCTAGCACATTTGCCTCAAACATGCGGCGCTGGTTTTCTTTTAGAAGCGCACCATAAAAATCATACAGCATTGACAGTTCAAGGCGTTCTTCTATTGTGTGCCCTTTCTTTAGGTTAGACATTTATAAACTTGCCTGCTTCTTTCTTTAATTGTTTAGCAATTCTATGGTTGCTGTCTGTTTTACTAGAAATCTGCTCCAGTTCTTTTACAAGGTTATTAGTATTTGTTGCAGATGTCATTACCGCATTGGCACTTTCATCTACTGCTGATGCAATTCCTCCCATTGCATCTATAATTTCACTTACAAGTAAATCAAGATTTACAGACATATCACTAAAATGTGTAACTATTTCATTTACATGGCCGGCATCTTCTTTATACTGTATGCCGCCAGCCAGGAAACTTTCATAGGCAGGAAGTACTGATTCTTGTAAATATTTGATTATTCCATTAGAATTGTTTACAAGTTCCTGTACTGCTGCAATTACCATATTATTAATATTTTGTATATTTCCAGCAGTTTCACGGCTTGAATCTGCAAGCTGCCTTATCTCATCTGCTACAACTGCAAAACCTTTGCCTGCTTCTCCAGCCCTTGCAGCTTCTATTGAAGCATTAAGCGCAAGCAGGTTTGTCTGTGAAGAAATATTAAGTATTTCTTCTGTTAAACCCCCGACACGTTCTACACTTTTAGAATCATCAACGGCTTTCTGTAAAGAAGATAAAATGCCTGCAACCACATTTCTTGCGTCCTCTTTATTCATCTTTGCATCTTTTTCTATCCTGGCAGCACGGTTTTTCATTTCACCTGCATAAGCAGACAAATCTTTAGAAGCCTTTGCAAGTTCTTTAACATTATCACCTACTATGCCTGCATTATTATTTACATTTGAAGAAGTAGCTGCAACCTCTTCCATTGAAGAAGAAAGTTCTTCCATGGCAGCAGAAATATCATATGCACTTATATTTACAGATGAAACACTTTCTTTTACCTCTTCTGCCATTTTATCCAGCGCCCTTGAACTATTAGTAATCTTCCTCATCATTACCTGGAGTATTTTCATAAAACTGTTAATGCCATCACCCATTTTGGAAATCTCATCTTTGCCATTAACAGTTATGCGTTTGGATAAATCACCCTTTTCTGCTTCAATGCCGCTAATAATAACACCAAGTTCTTTACTGCTTTTAAGTACTGGCCTTGTAATGCCAAATATGCATACAGCCATGCTTGCTGCTGCAATAATAAATGCTGCTGCAAATAAAATATAGCTTAACTTTTTGGCGCCGTTATATGTGCTTTCACTATTGGCAATGGCTTTTTCCATATATCCCTGGTTAATATTACGCATATCTGAAATCTGTGTAAAAACTGCTAACCCGGTATCTGACATTTCACCATTTACAATAGCCAGTGCTGGTATCTTTTCATTCTGTAAACTTTTGGCTATTGCCTGTTCAAATTTATCCCTGTACGAAGAATATAAATTCTGGAATGTAGCATAAGCCTCTTTTTCTTCATTTCCATCAATAAGTCCTTCATATTCTGTACATAAACTGCTTATTTCCCCACTAATGGAATTAATCTGTGTTCCAAGTAAATCCATATCCTCTTCACTACCTGTTACACAATGTGCATATGCTGCTCTTTCAAGTGCTTCAAATGCAGTAGAAAGGCTGCCAAGCAAAGACATGCTTTTTGCATAATCTCCAGAAATTTCCCTGCTTGAACCTATCATCCTATCCATATTAACTACATTAGAATAACAGGTTCCAGCAAGCAAAAATACCAGTAATATTACCGGAAGCATAACTTTAACACCAATGCTTATATTTTTCATACTTATTACCCCGCTTTTTTATATACTTCTTAAACTATCACAGACAGGGTTTATAAAAACCCTGCCTGGAACTAATTGTTATTATATACCCTGAGGTTAAAATAAGCTTAGACAGGATATGCTATATTTTTTCTATCTGCCACTGATGGATCTGCTTTATTCTGCTGTGCTTCCCTGTACTTGAAAAATTCCATTGCAACCTGTGGGAAGAGCGCATATGACAATACATCTTCGTCCTGCTGTTTATACTGTTTCATTTCTTTTTCAAGTTCTGCAAGCTGCGGCTTTATTAAATCAGCCGGGCGGCATGTAATTGGTTTTGTATCACCAACACATTTTTTCTGTACTTCAGGGTCAAATGGTTTTACTGTCTGTCCGAACTCACCTGCAAGAAGCTTTTTGGACTCCTTTGTAACCATCTTATACCTTTCACCTGAAACTACATTTAATACAGCCTGTGTACCAACAATCTGTGATGAAGGTGTAACAAGCGGTGGTTCACCAAAGTCCTTACGTACCCTTGGCACTTCTTCAAGCACTTTCTCATATTTGTCTTCCTGTCCCATTTCCTTAAGCTGTGAAACAAGGTTGCTAAGCATACCGCCAGGAACCTGGTAACGGAGTGTCTGGATATTCACACCAAGCACCTTTGTATTCATAAGCCCTGATTTAAGCGCTTCTTCACGCATAGGACGGAAGTAATCTGCAATTTGGGCAAGCTTGTTCTGGTCAAGCCCTGTATCATAAGGTGTGCCCTTAAATGCTTCTACCATAACTTCTGTAGCTGGCTGGCTTGTTCCCATTGAGAATGGGGACATGGCTGTATCAATAATATCACAGCCTGCCTCAACAGCTTTCATATATGTCATGGCTGCCACACCGGAAGTATAATGTGTATGGAGGTCAATAGGTATATCTACTGATTCCTTAAGTGCAGTAACAAGCTCTGTAGCCTTTACAGGCACAAGAAGGCCTGCCATATCCTTGATACAGAGTGATTTTGCACCCATATCTTCAATTCTTTTGGCCATGTCCTTCCAGTAATCAAGAGTATATGCATCACCCAGTGTATATGAAAGTGCTATTTGTGCATGCCCGTTTTCTTTATTAGCAGCTTTTACGGCTGTTTCAAGGTTTCTAAGGTCATTAAGACAGTCAAATATACGGATTATATCAATACCATTTGCAATGGATTTCTGTACAAAGTATTCAACAACATCATCTGCATAATGGTTATACCCTAAAATATTCTGTCCACGGAAAAGCATCTGGAGTTTTGTATTCTTAAAACCTGCCCTAAGCTTCCTAAGCCTTTCCCAAGGGTCTTCTTTAAGGAACCTTAATGAAGCATCAAATGTTGCACCACCCCAGCATTCAACTGAATGATAGCCTACCTGGTCCATTTTGTCTATTATTGGAAGCATCTGTTCTGTTGTCATTCTTGTGGCAATCAGTGACTGATGCGCGTCACGGAGAATAGTTTCCGTAATCTTTAAAGGTTTCTTTTCTGTTTTTGCCATGATTTATCCTCCTATATTAGATACCGAATATTGCCATAAATACACCAGCCGCAACCGCTGTACCAATAACACCTGCAACGTTTGGCCCCATAGCATGCATAAGCAGGAAGTTTGTAGGGTCTGCCTCTGAACCAACTTTCTGTGATACCCTCGCTGCCATAGGCACCGCCGAAACACCTGCTGAGCCAATAAGCGGGTTAATCTTTCCATGTGTAACTTTGCACATAATCTTTCCAAAAAGCACACCTGCTGCTGTACCAACACAGAAAGCAACAAGCCCTAATACAACTATTTTAAGTGTTGAAGCCCTTAAAAATGCTTCTGCGCTTGTTGAAGCACCTACAGAAGTACCAAGCAGGATAACTACAATATACATAAGTGCATTGGAAGCTGTTTCTGCAAGCTGTTTTACAACACCTGACTCCCTGAAAAGGTTACCAAGCATAAGCATGCCTACAAGTGGTGCAGTTGTTGGCAGGATAAGGCAGACAACTATAGTAACTATAATAGGGAAAAGTATCTTTTCCAGTTTAGATACTGGACGTAACTGTTCCATTTTAATTTTACGCTCTTCCTCTGTTGTAAAAAGCTTCATAATAGGAGGCTGGATAATAGGCACAAGTGACATATATGAATATGCTGCCACTGCTATAGGCCCCATATATTCAGTCTGTTTAAGCTTGCCGCAGAGGAAAATAGAAGTAGGCCCGTCAGCGCCGCCTATAATTGATATTGCTGCTGCTGCCTTGTCATTAAAGCCTAAAAGTATAGCAATAAGATAAGCAGAGAAAATACCAAACTGTGCAGCCGCACCAAGAAGGAAGCTTAAAGGGTTTGCAATAAGCGGGCCAAAGTCTGTCATTGCACCTACACCAAGGAATATAAGTGAAGGTAAAATGCTCCATTCATCAAGTATATAGAAATAGTGTAACAAACCGCCGACGCCATTTGAAGTGTCCTCAGGGCTTGCCATAATATCCGGGTAAATATTTACCAGTATCATGCCAAATGCAATAGGGACTAACAATAATGGCTCGTATTCTTTTTTAATTGCCAGATAGAGAAATATGCAGCCAACCAGTATCATCAGGTAATTTCCTAATGACAGGCTTGTAAAAGCGGTCTGGCCTGCAAGGTTCTCTATCGTTGTAATAACGTAATCCAAAGCCGTTCCCTCCTAGTTTAATGACGCAAGTACAGCTCCTGCTTCTACAGAATCACCTGCTGACACATTAATACCTGCAACTGTGCCGTCCTGTGGCGCAACAATTTCATTCTCCATTTTCATAGCTTCAAGTATCATAATAACATCGCCTTTTTTAACTGCCTGGCCTGCCTGTGCCTTAACAGATAAAATCTTGCCAGGCATAGGTGCATTAATCTTAACTGCACCTGCACCGCCAGCCGGTGCTGCCTTTGGTGCTGCGGCTTTTGGTGCTGCCTTCTTTGGCGCTGTTTGCTTTGGTGCTGCTGCCGCACCTCCTTGTCCGCCTTCTTCTACTGTAACATCATAAACATTACCATTGACAGTAATTGTATAATTTTTCATTATTTTTTCCTCCATATACTTTATTAACTTATATGATTTTACTTTCTGATAATTGAACGTATTATAAGACCATCTGTACATTCATTTTCACTTGCTGCTGCAATGGCTGCTGTAATAACTGCAACAAGTTCAAGGTCATCAGTTAAATCCTCTTCTTCAACAGGTTCTGCAACAGGTTCTGCTGGCACTGGCTCTATAACTGGTGCTTCTTCCTTTTTCTTGTTCTGTACACCGCCAATATATTTAAACTGTGCAATAATAACTGCAATAAATATAAGGACAAGGAATACTATAGCCATGCTCATAACTGTATTAAGCCCGGCTTTTCCCATAATCTGGCCTTTAGACTTGTATTCTTCTACATTCCATGAAACCGTATTGCCATCTTCATCATATGTTACTGAAAATACAAGCTTTTTACCTGAATCTGTAAGAACTGTTTCAGTTACTGTTGCAGTATCAGTTGTAATTGTCAGGCTGTCACTGTCCTTTTTGTCATATTTGCCATATTTATCCCTAAGCTGTCCTGACTCCTTATACTGTTTCATAGTTTCATCATCAAGCTGCCCTGCATAATCTGTCACAGCGCCTTCAAAATCATACTCGAACCAGCTTTGTACAAAAGAGTCAGTATTTTCTTTAAGCGTCTTTTCATCAAAATTTTCATTAGTCTTTACAAGACTAAAACTACAGCCCGCCATCACCAGTATACAAGATAAAATACAGCAAATTAAAGCTAATTTTTTCTTCATATGCCACTCCTTACTTAGATGGTTCCATGCTTTTTACTAATTGGATACCCGCTTTTTGAAAATAACATTTCAAATGCATATAATAACTGCTTCCTTACAGAGCCTGGTGCTACTACAGAGTCAATATAGCCTCTTGCAGCAGCCGCTTCTGTACTGGATTTTGCTGCAAATTCCGCAGCTTTTGCTGCTATATCTGCATCTTTGTCATCACCATACATAATCTTTGCTGCAATATTTGCATCCATTACGCCAGTATTAGCACCCTCAAGTGCAAATACCATATCTGCCCCTGTCTGCTTTGAATTCATGCAAAGGTATGCCGTGCCATATGCATTGCCTGTAATTAAGTTTACTTTTGGCACATCTGCTTCTACAAACGCTGCTGTAAGGCTTGCGGCAGCATTTGTAATTGTTCTTTCTTCTTCTACTGTTGTAGCAAACCCTTCTACATTAGTAAGTGTAAGCACAGGAATATTAAATGCATCACATTTTTTAATAAATGAAACTGCTTTATTACAGCCTGCGGTAGTAAGCCTTGCACCATATTTGCACACAACCTTGCCATTTTCATCAAACTGTGCAGTACGGTTTGCAACAGCACCTATTGTCATTCCGTCAAGGCATATAAAGCCTGTAACCATTTCTTTAGCATATTCTTTCTTAACTTCCAGGAAGAAATTATTATCACCAATATCTTCAAGTGCTACAGCAGGATCACTAATTTCTGCTGCAAAGTCTTCTGTCATTCTGTTTAAGTCATCCATACATTCATCTGAAAATGCTGTATCATTATTATTTCCAGGAAGGATTGAAACAAGTTCCCTTATCCCTGATAATACTTCCTCTTCCCCTTCCGCAGTAAAATCAACTGTCTGTGTTTCCTGCTGGAAAGCGGCCGATGCTGTATCAAGCTTTTCTGTATAATTCCCTTCCAGTGTATTAGGTGAATTAACAAAAAGCTTTGCATTATTCTTCTCCATAAAAGTAAAATCGCTCATTGCTGCCATTATTGCAACGCCGCCGCCACAGTTTCCAAATACAGCACTAATCTGCGGGATTATGCCTGATGCTTTGGCTTTTGCTTTATATATCTGGCCAAAGCCTGCCAGTGCATCTGTAGATTCCTGTAAGCGGATTCCTGCACAGTCTATAAGCCCGATAACAGGCACACCTGTTTTTACTGCAAGCCCATAGACATGCGCAATTTTCTTTGCATGCATCTCACCTATTGTACCATTAAGCACAGATGCATCCTGGCTGTATATATAGACAGGATTATTCTGGACAAGCCCGTACCCGGTTATTACACCATCTGATGGCGCTGGCTTTTCCTGCATGTTAAAATCGGTGTTTCTCTTTGTAACACCTGCACCAATTTCAACAAAACTGTTCTCGTCAACTAAAGCCGCAATACGGTCTCTCGCTGACAAAGCATTCTTGTTACTCATGTTCAGCCCTCCAATATAGTAAAATTAATTGTGGCAGCCTGCCAGATTACGGCAGGATAAAAGCCACATGGCATAAGCCATTTTATAAAAACAAAATATATACCAAGTTTAATTCTATTACTTTTGCCATAAAATAGCAACCATTTTATTTATTTTACTTAAGGTTTTTGTAAAAAATACTAAAGGCTTTGTTCCTTGTATAATGGCTGTTCTATAAATTTATAATGCAAATAATAAATAATTTATAGATGCATAAATAAAATAAAAACATAAATTTTCATAACTGGCCAATTAATTGGATTAATAAACTAAAATATCCGGGAAACTGTTTAATTATAATTATCACGGAAATCAATTTTCAAAAATCTCACAAATCTTGGAAGATTCAAGTAAGCAAT
>CAJUJY010000033.1 GCA_910586555.1 uncultured Lachnospiraceae bacterium | reverse complement strand
AGGTGGATAGAGGGACTCGAACCCTCGGCCTCCAGAGCCACAATCTGGCGCGCTAGCCAACTGCGCCATACCCACCATATAGACATCTGCATGTCCAAACGTGCTCGAAGGGATTCGAACCCCCGACCCACGGCTTAGAAGGCCGTTGCTCTATCCAGCTGAGCTACGAACACATTCAGCAAAACAACCGCTTTGCGAGAGCAGGTGATGGGAATCGAACCCACGTATCCAGCTTGGAAGGCTGGTGTTCTACCATTGAACTACACCCGCATATATTGAAAGCTCTAATCTATGCTTCCTTTATTAAATTATGCGTCACCAATCGGGGTGACAGGATTCGAACCTGCGACCCCCTGATCCCAAATCAGGTACTCTAGCCAAACTGAGCCACACCCCGTATTATCTGGATTATCCATGTCCTACCTGTGACGCAAGTAATATTCTATATCATGTTCCTGTATTTGTCAATAACTTTTTTGAAATTTCTCTAATTTTTTTAATACAGTTAAACTTCTGGAGGTGCAGATTGTCTGTAACTTGTTGTAAAATCCGGGTTATAGAGTTCTGAACGTTTATATATGCCAGGTTCTAAAACATTACCTGCTATTATAAGTGCGGTCTTTGTAATATTATGCCTGTATGCTGTTTCCTCCAGGGTTTCTATTGTACAGATATATTTTTCTTCGTCTTCCCATGTTGCTTTATATACTATTGCCGCTGGTGTATTTTTATTGTAGCCTCCTGATATAAGCCTTCTGCTTAATTCACCAATCATTCCGGCGCTTAGGAACAGAACCATTGTTGCATTATGTGATGCAAAGCTTTCTATGCTTTCTTTTGCAGGAACAGAAGTCCTGCCTCCCATACGTGTAATTATAACACTTTGTGATATACCAGGCAGGGTATATTCAAGGTTTAATGAAGCGGCAGCACCACAGAACGAACTTACACCAGGGCAGCAGGCATATGGTATTTTGAGTTTATCAAGCATCTCCATCTGTTCCTTTATTGCCCCGTATATACATGGATCGCCAGTATGCAGCCTTACAACATCAATTCCTTTTTTATCTGCACCAGCCATTACATTTATAACTTCTTCAAGTGTCATTGTGGCACTATTGTAAAATTTGCATTTGCTGTCTGCATATTCAAGAAGCTTAGGATTTATAAGCGAACCAGCATAAATAATTATGCCAGCCTGTGATATAAGTTTATATGCACGTATAGTTATAAGGTCTTTGGCACCAGGGCCGGCACCAACAAAATTAACCATAAAAATTATTCCTCCCTGATTATAATAAGTGAATAGTAACCTGGGTTATCTGGCATATCATTAACACAATTATATATATGTTCATTGGCAAGCCCGCAGTTTTCAATTAAAATCCCATGAATATTCTGCTGTTTTAGCCTGGCTTTAACTTCTGGCATCTGCCTGCCAGCTTTCATTAGGACTTTTGTGCCTTTAAGTTTTAAGACTTCATCTATTCCATATGATGATGGTATTATATGGAGCTGTGAAGCACCAGAAACAAGTTCCTGGCCTATAAGGGCAGAGGCAGCACAAAATGATGGTACACCACTTATAATTTCTGTCTGGTAGCCCATTTCTTTTATTTTATTATGTATATAAATATAAGTTGAATATATTGAAGGATCACCAATTATAAGAAATGCAATATCATTTCCATCATTAAGTACCGCAGCAATAGTGTTAGCTGCTTTTATATGGCTTTTTTCTAATATTTTTTTATCCTTTGTCATTGGCATTTCCAGGCATATACAATTTTTATCTTTTATGCCAGGTACTGCTGCAAGTGCAGTCTGGTAGCTTAATGCATTTTCTTTAACAACATTTGGTACGGCAATATAAGCGCATTTTTCAATTATTTCAACAGCTTTTAACGTTATAAGCCCAGGATCCCCTGGCCCTGTGCCTGCACCATATAATTTTCCTTTTTTCAATATTTAAACCTCCTTATGCTATTATAATTAATATTAGAATAAAGAAAAATCTTTGTTTATATTTAACCTCATTAAGTAAGCCCTTTAAAATACACGCTTCTTAAGCGGTGGGTTTGATTTACCAGGGCTTACTTAGTCTGGCAGGAGTTCAAGCTCCTGCCAGACTGCCGCAAAGCGGCAATGAGGTTGATTTGCAAGTGGGCAAGTAGCCAATGCCTGCTTGCAGGCAATGCGGATTGCGAATATCCGCTTGACAACGGATATCCTGGAATGGTGGTTCTGGCCTGGGAGTACTTTAAAAGCAGCAATATGGTGGTTTTGCTGGTTGTAAATGTTTATTTGCCTAGCCTGCACCTGCTAGTATTTTTGCAAATTCCAGGGCTTTTCCAGACATAGCCAGTATGCCTGCCTGGTTTGAAAATACTATTACTTCGGTTTCAATCTGGTTTTCTGTCCGGTTTTTCATATTGGAAATAATTTTTTTTAGCATAATGTCCATTGTACTGTCCAGAATATTATTCTTTTTTAACAGGCATACAGCTTCATCTGTAGTGGTGCATAAAAGTATATCCTGGGCTGTTTTTATATTGCAATTTGCAAGGACTGCACAGGAGCAAAGTGTTTCCATTCTTGCATCTGCCACTTTTGAATGTGTATTCATAACGCCTGCTGCCACTTTAACAAGCTTTCCTATATGTCCTGTAAATAATATTTTTTTAAATCCAAGCATAAATGCCATATCAAGTGTTTCACCTATAAAATTACTGCATTTAACACCTTGTTCTAAGTTAATGCCAAGTGTGTTCTTTGCAAAATCCATTCCATAATTGCCAGGTGAAATCAGAAGTACTTCCCCGCTTTTATTATTTTCTTTGTTTTTAAGGTTTTGCTGTGCCTTTTTTTGTTTTAGTTCTAAGTAAATTGTATCAATTAATGCCTGTTCACTCATAGGCTCTGTTATGCCGCTTGTGCCAAGTATTGATATTCCGCCTTTAATTCCAAGCCTGGGGTTAAAAGTTTTTTTAGCAAGCTTTTCACCCTCTGGTACAGATATAATTATTTTAAGGCCGCTTTCAAGCCCTGCATTTTCAATCTCATTTAAAGCTGCCTGTGTAATCATTTTCCTTGGGACGCTGTTAATGGCAGCAGTGCCCTCTGGCTGTCCAAGCCCTGGTTTTGTTATACGCCCTACCCCTTTGCCTCCATCTATTATAATTCCTGAAGGAATAAAGCTGGCTTCTGAATAA
Organism: uncultured Lachnospiraceae bacterium; assembly: GCA_910586555.1. GTDB lineage: Bacteria > Bacillota > Clostridia > Lachnospirales > Lachnospiraceae > Butyribacter. The sequence continues at coordinate 39,635 of CAJUJY010000033.1, read as the reverse complement.
ATTAGTATGCCATCTGTACAGTCTTTGTCATCACCAGCATCTTTTCTTACTGCACAGCTTGCGGATTTATTTGTTATAGTAATATCAAGGATTTTAAGGTTTAAAACTACGCCTTTTGGAGTTTTAATGCTGGTTCCTGTAACAGGTGCCTGGTTAATTAACATTTTTACAGCAGCTTTGGTAGCGGCAGCAGCACATGTTCCAGTTGTATATCCACATCTTAGTTTTTTATGGTTTTTATAAACATATCCAGAATCCATAAATTAAGCCTTTCTAAAGAGTATTATTAATTACATTGTTAAGATGTGACAAGTAAAGTTCCTGTATTTCCTTAAGTTCACCCAGGCCATGTGTTATAATTTTAATATTATAACCAAGAGCCTTAAGCTGGTTTTTCCATGAATCTTCTTTACTTCCTGCCATATCATTGTGTGCATGGTCACCAGCAGTTACCATAAAAGGTATTAATGTTATGTTTTTAAATGTCTGTTTTCTTAAAATACTTAATGAAGTTTCAAAATCTGGAGTTCCTTCAACTGTTGAAACAAATACATTAAAAAATCCTTTCTGGTTTAATGTGTCCTGGAACTGGCTGTAACATTTATTGGCAGCATGTTCACTTCCATGCCCCATAAACACAACTGCACTGTTGCTTTCCATGCCATTAAGATTATAGTGGCGGTTTAGTATATCTGCGGTTAAAGAAAAGTCGGAGGCGGAGGAAAGCAGTGGTTCTGATATTTTTAAAATATTAAATTTATCATTATACATACGGGCAGTATCAAGGATTTTGTGGTATTCTGTGCCAGGTATTATATGTGTTGGCATTATATAAGTATTTTCTATGCCGTCTTCAAGCATTTTATTAAGGGCCTGTGAAATGCCAGGTATTAAAATTTCTTCATTTTCATATATACGCCTTTTGACAATGCTGCTTGTGTATGCTTTATATACAGTAAATCTTGGAAATTTATATAAAACTGACTGGTCTATTGCTTCAAGTGAAAGCCTTCTGGCTTCTTTATATGTTGTTCCAAAACTGGCTGTTAAAATCCCGTTTTTCATAATATTACCAGGCACAAAAACCTGTGGCCTTTAAATGGCGGAAGAAGTGCCGTTTTCCTTTCTGTTTTGCCAAATGTTTTTTCTAACGTACTAAAAATTTTTTCTGTCTTGTAAGTATTATTTTTTATCCTTGCAGATGTATTTTTCTGTCTTGCAGATATATTTTTTGTCTGGCTAGTTGTTTTTTTCTTTTAAATATCTTTTCTATCTTTGCAGATTTTTTTGTCCAGCCAGTTTTTTTTTATCTTTCAGATGTCCTGCGGGAATTTATGGGTTGTTATTTTTTATTTTTTATAACATATATAACAGTGCATTGCATATTGCTGCTGCTATATTGCTGCCACCTTTGCGTCCCCTTGCTACTATGCATGGCATGCCAGTATTTATAATTAGTTCCTTTGCCTGTACTACATTTACAAAACCTACAGGTACACCAATTACAAGCCCTGGTTTAAAAATGTTTTCATTGTAAAGTTCATATATACGGATAAGTGCAGTAGGGGCATTGCCTATTACAAATATAACAGGTTTTTTAATTAGTGCTGCTTTATCAATGCAGGCAGAAGAACGTGTGGTATTATTCTGTATTGCTGATGTTTTAATATCTTCATCATCTATAAAATTATAAATTGTATTGCCATACCTTGATAATGCTTTTTTATTTATTCCAGATAAAGCCATTTTCGTATCTGTAACAATACATGCCCCGTCTTTTAAAAGTTTTAATGCTTTTGGAACTACTTTATCTGAAAAATACAGGTTCTTTGCATAATCAAAATCCGCAGATGCATGTATTGCGCGTTTAATAACAGGTGCATGCTCTTTATTAAGGGATATGCCAAGGTTAAAAAGTTCCTGTGAAATAATTTCCATGCTTCTTTTTTCTATTTCGGAAGGTGTAATATTATCAAGCTGTACTTTCATAAACCATTTCTCCTATTTTTCAATGCCAATGCGTGCAGGGATATTTTTATCAAATGGGTGTTTTACTTTTTGTATATCAGATATATAATCTGCCATATTAATAAGATCTGGTGAAGGGGTACGTCCTGTAAGTGCTACTTCCAGATATTCTGGTTTATTTGTAAGTAAATCTATAAGTTTATTATGTGGTATTAATCCATTATTATCTGCGGCAATTACTTCATCAAGTACCAGAAGGCCATAGTTATTGTTTAGTATTTCATTAGTTATTTTTCTAAGGTAAGCACTGTAATGTTTAAAGGCTTTTTCTTTGGCTGCAGGTTCCATTGAATGTGTAAAGCCAAAGTATGCACCTGATGGAAGGAATGTTATTTTTTGTATTTGTCTTAAAATATTAAGTTCACTGGAATTATCATTTTTAAGAAATTGCGTAAATAATACTTTTCCGCCACTGCCGGCAAAACGTATTGACAATCCGGTGGCAGCAGTAGTTTTCCCCTTTCCTGTACCAGTGTAAATATGAATTAGTCCTTTCATGCAGCCTCCATCCAAGCAGATATCCAGAATCCGCATTCCAGGCAGCCTCTGGTTGCAAGTAATTAAGGATTTTTGATATGCATTTAGTTTACCAGAATTAATGTTTTCCAGTTTATTATATGGAATTATAAACCCTTACAAGATAAAAAACAAGAATAAAACCATACATTTTCATGTCCGTTTTATAAATTATCTCTTGTTTATATACAACTAAAAATTTATGAAACAGACATACTTTAAAATATGTTTGCGGTTGACATGGTATTTACCAGGGTAGTATACTTAAATAAGTTTAAAAAGCAGGCATTTAACCTCATTAAGTAAGCCCTTTAAAATACACGCTTTTTAAGCGGTGGGTTTAGGACTTACTTAAGGAGTTCAAGCTCCTGCCAGACTGCCGCAAAGCGGCAATGAGGTTGTTTTGCAAGTGGGCAAGTAGCCAATGCCTGCTTGCAGGCAATGCGGATTGCGAATATCCGCTTGACTAAGGCTGTTAATAAGGCGGGAATTATATTAAAGAAGGGGATCTGCATATGCAGAAAGCAGTAAAATATAAGTTAAGGTTATTTGCTTTATTTATTTGTATTTCTTGTATTTTATTTACAGGATATTTAAACAGCCCAGCGGTTTATACTACAAAGGCAAAGAAAATTGTAAACCAGGAGGAAAAGCTGCTTAAAAAAGTCCAGGAGTTAATGGAGGAAATGACACTGGAAGAAAAGGTGGCACAAATGATACTGGCAGCAATGCCAGCAGATGCAGCAAATATCCAGGAAAAGTTCCAGTTTGGCGGCTATGTTCTTTTTGCAGATGATTTTGAAGGTAAAACGCCAGCTTCTGTAAAGAAACGGATTAAAGGCATACAGAATGTATCTAAGATACCTGTGCTGGCAGCAGTAGATGAAGAAGGCGGGACAGTTGTAAGGGTTTCTAAATATAAACAGTTCCGTCCATTCCCTTTTGCTTCACCACAGAATGTATATGCTTCTGGAAAGTGGAATGGCATAGTAAAAGATACAAGAGCAAAAGCAAAGTTTTTAAAAAAACTGGGAATTAATACAAATTTAGCACCCGTTGCAGATGTTGCATACAAGAAGACGGACTTTATTTATAAGAGAAGTTTTTCTACAAATGCAGTTAAAACGGCAAAATATGTTAAAAAAACTGTAAATGCAATGAAAGATGAAAAACTTGTAAGCACTTTAAAGCATTTTCCAGGGTATGGAAATAATGGTGATACACATTCAAAGCTTATAAATGACTACAGGGATATGGATATTTTTAAAAAAAGGGATTTAAAGCCATTCCAGGCAGGGATAGAGGCAGGCTGTGGTATGGTTATGGTAAGCCACAATATTGTACATTGCCTTGACCCGGAAAGACCGGCGTCCATTTCGCCAGAAGTAATATCTTACCTGCGTGATGTAATGGGTTTTGAAGGTGTTATTGTAACAGATTCCCTTACGATGGCAGGTGTTTTGGCTTATACAAAAAGTCCTGGCAAAAGTGCAGTATTAGCAGTAATGGCAGGAAATGACCTGTTATGTACAAGCGAATATAAAAAAACATACTATGCATTAAAAAAAGCTGTTAAAAATAAAAAGATAACAGAAAAAAGGATAGATAGTTCTGTAAGGCGTATACTGCTTATGAAATACAGGCATAGCATTATTTAACCTTATTAAGTAAGTCCCCGCTTCTTAAGCGGTGGGTTTGATTTACCAGGGCTTACTTAGTCTGGCAGGGGTTCAAGCTCCTGCCAGACTGCCGCAAAGCGGCAATGAGGTTGTTTTGCAAGTGGGCAAGTAGCCAATGCCTGCTTGCAGGCAATGCGGATTGCGAATATCCGCTTGACCCTTATTAAGTAAGTCCCCACTTCTTAAGCGGTGGGTCTGGCTTACCAGGGCTTGCTTAGCCTGCTTATCTGCAATACTTGCTTTATTATAATATGGATTGCAGATATCTTTTGGCACTTATATATGAAGGGAGTATATATGGCATATAAAATTATGGTACAGGGTACTATGTCAAATGCAGGAAAAAGCCTGGTAACAGCAGGGCTTGCCCGTTTGTTTACAAGAAAGGGTTATAAGACAGCACCTTTTAAACCACAGAACATGGCACTTAATTCATTTATAACAGAAGATGGCTTTGAGATAGGACGTGCACAGGCAATGCAGGCAGAGGCAGCAGGCATAATTCCAGAAGTTTATATGAACCCGGTATTATTAAAACCTGTTAGTGAAATGGGTTCACAGGTTATTGTTAATGGAAAGGTTCTATGTAATATGGGGGCAAAGGATTATTTTAAATATAAACAAAAGCTTGTGCCTGATATTTTAAAGGCATTTAATTATCTTTGCGAAAAGTTTGATGTTGTAGTTATAGAAGGGGCTGGAAGCCCGGCAGAAATTAATCTTAAGGATAATGATATTGTAAATATGGGTTTTGCAGAAATGGCAGATTCTCCTGTGCTTCTTGTTGGTGATATTGACAGAGGTGGTGTATTTGCGCAGCTTTATGGTACTATTGCACTTCTTAAAAGCCATGAAAGGGACAGGATAAAGGGGCTTTTAATTAATAAATTCAGAGGTGATAAATCAATACTTGCTCCAGGGCTTAAAATGTTAGAAGATAAGTGCCAAAAGCCGGTTTTTGGTGTTATTCCTTATCTGGATATTGATATAGATGATGAGGACAGCCTTTCGGAAAAACTTTCTTTAAGCAGGCATAAAAGCAAAGGCATTATAGATATAGCAGTAATAAAACTTCCAAGGATTTCTAATTTTACAGATTTTAATGTATTTGAAAACTTTGAAGGGGTTTCGTTAAGATATGTAGAAAAAGCAGCAGATTTAAAAGAACCCTGCCTGGTATTTATCCCTGGTACTAAAAATACTATTAAAGACCTTATGTGGATAAGGCAGAACGGTATTGAAGCAGCGGTTAAAAAGGCCAGTTCAAAGGGCTGTGTGGTTTTTGGGATTTGTGGCGGTTACCAGATGCTTGGGAATACAATTAGTGACCCTTTTAATATGGAAGAGGGGGGCACAGTTATGGGAATGGGGCTTCTTGGTATTGATACTGTTTTTGGAAAGGAAAAGAAAACTGTACAGGCAGAGGGTGTATTCTGTAATATAGAAGGTGTATTTAAAGAGCTTTCTGGGCAGAAATATAAAGGATATGAAATACATATGGGATATACAAAAAACAGCGGGCAGGAAGAAACAGGGCATATGCTTACCAGTATACAGGAAGGACAACATAATGTTTATGGTTCATATATACATGGCCTTTTTGATAATGGGGATATAGCTTACACTATAGTAAAAGCCCTTGCAGAAAGAAAAGGCATTAGTGCCAGCATGATAAACAGTTTTGATTACAGGGAATATAAAGAAGGCCAGTATGATATGCTTGCAGATGCAATAAGGGACAATACAGATATGGACAGGATTTACAGGTGCATGGGCATGTAACCAGGATGACGGGGCAGATATGGATAAACTTATAAATAATAAGGAAGAATTATTTAGTATTAAAATAAAAGGTTTTGATTTAGAGGCGTATAATAATGCCAGCAGGCACTGGGACGGAATTGCAAAGCCTTTAGACGGCCTTGGTGCATTTGAAGATATTATTAAGAAAATTGCAGGGATTACAGGAAATGCCAGTGTTGTAATTGATAAAAAGGCTATAGTAGTAATGTGTGCGGATAACGGAATTATAGAAGAGGGTGTAAGCCAGTCAGGGCATGAAGTAACTTCTGTTGTTTCTGTTAATATTGCAAAGGGGCTTGCAAGTATCTGCCGTATGGCACGCATTGCCGGGGCAGATGTGTTTCCTGTGGATATAGGGATTAAGGATAATATTAATGCTGAAGGGCTTTTAAACAGGAAGGTTTCAAATGGCACTGCAAATTTTGCAAAAGAACCAGCAATAACGCATGTACAGTTATTACAGGCAATACAGGAAGGCATTAATATTACAAGGGATTTAAAAGAAAAAGGGTATAAAATTATTGCTACAGGTGAGATGGGCATAGGCAATACCACTACAAGCAGTGCGCTTGCAAGTATATTGCTTGGCCTGCCAGCAGAGAAGGTTGTTGGAAGAGGTGCAGGGCTTAGTGATAAAGGGCTTGGAAAAAAGATTGCAGTAATAAAAAATGCAATAAAAAAATATGGTCTTGATAGTAAAGAAGAGGTACAGACCGGGGGAAATATTAAAGAAAGCAAAGAAGGCATACAGGCAGGACAGGAAAAAACTTTTAAGGCGTTATGCTGTGTTGGAGGGCTTGATATTGCAGGGCTTACAGGTGTTTTTATTGGTGGCGCGCTTTACCATATACCAGTAGTTATAGACGGGGTTATATCAGCAGCAGCAGCACTTGCAGCAGACAGGCTTGTACCAGGCTGCCGTCTGTATATGGCAGCCTCACATAAAGGTAAGGAAAGTGCTTGTAAATTTATATTAGATGAATTAGGTCTTGAGCCTGTTATTGATGCAAGGCTTGCACTGGGTGAAGGTACAGGGGCTGTACTTTTATTTCCAATGCTTGATATGGTGCTTGAGGTATACAGGGAAAATACAACATTTGAGGATATTAATGTATTACAGTATAAGAGGTATACAGATATATGATGGTTACAATAATTGGTGAAAGCGGCAGCGGCAAATCGGAATATGCAGAAAACCTTATTATGGATTTACAACGTAGTAATAATGACAGTAAGAAACTGTATTATATTGCTACAATGGAACCATATGGAAAGGAAGCCAAAAAGCGTATAAGCCGCCACCGTAAAGAACGGTCAGGTAAAGGTTTTATAACAGTTGAATATTATAATAATACCATAGACTGCTGTCTGGAAGTTAAAAGCAATATACTTCTTGAATGTATGTCAAACCTGGCGGCTAATATAATGTTTAATAATGGCATTAATGATAAATACCTGGTTTATAATAAAATATGCAACATAATAGGAAAATTTAAAGAAACTGCCAGTAATCTTGTAGTTGTAACAAATGATATATTTGCAGATGGAAATATATATGATAGAAGCACAATGGAATATATAGAACTTCTTGGAATGGTAAACAGGTATCTTACGGATATTAGTGACAAGGCAGAGGAAGTTATATATTCATGCCCGTTTGTTATTAAAGGAGGTACATAATGCCATTATTAAGAGCCTGCATTATAGCAATCGGGACATATACAAAGTTTCCAGTGCCATATTTTGAATGGAAAGAAGAGGATATGAAGTATTCTGCCTGTTTTTTTCCACTGGCAGGTGTACTTGCTGGCGGGGCACAAATGCTCTGGCTGTGGTTTTGTAATAAATATAATATCTGTGATATGGCAAAGGCAGCAACAGTAGTTATTATAAATATTCTCGTTACAGGAGGGATACATATTGACGGTTATATGGACACAATGGACGCGCTCCATTCATACCAGCCTGCAAACAGGAAACTAGAGATATTAAAGGATGCACATATTGGTGCATTTGCAGTTATTATGTTTGCTGTTTATATTCTTGTATATGCAGGGGCAGTGCCAGAAATTAGTTATAATACCAGCCTGTTGTTTTCAAGTACATTTGTATTTTCGAGGATTTTTAGCGGATTGTCAGTTGTAATGTTTAAAAATGCCAAAAAAGAAGGAATGCTTTATGCATTTTCACAGCCGGCTAATAAAAATATAGTATGTGTTGTACTGGTTATTGAATTTTTGTTTACAGAAGCAGCCATAATTTATTTTTATGGCAGCAGGGCAGTTGTTTTAACTTGTGCCATGTTTTTAGTATTTTTATATTACAGGTATAAGTCATATAAAGAGTTTGGAGGTATTACAGGTGACCTTGCAGGCTGGTTTTTATGTTTGTGTGAAATGGCAGGGGCAGTAATATGTGCTTTTATATAATAATAAAATTTAGCTGTTTTAACTTTATTAAGCCAGTTCTTTAAAATTCATGTTTCTTAAGGGGTTTTGTTGCTAAGGCTTTAAAAGCAGCAATAAGATTGTCTTGCCAGTGGACGGGCAATTAATTTTTTTGAGGGGGCAGTTATGGAAATTTATACAGGTGGAAGAAGCCAGGGCAAGTTAGGGTATGTGCTTGCAAAAAAAGGATATGGCATGGACGTTGTACTTGAAGCGTCCCTTTTAAATACCCCGGCGGATCTGGCAGGATATAAAGTAATTAACCATTTCCATGAGTTTACAAAAAAATATGCAGACCAGCCAGATATAATTAATAATATGGCAGAAATATTTATTAAAGAGATTAAAGAGATAATTATAATATCTGACCAGGTTGGTGGCGGAATAGTGCCATTAGACATGACAGAAAGAAAATGGCGTGAGCTGCATGGAAGGACTATGTGCAGGCTTGCAGGAAACGCAAGCCATGTTGAAAGGGTAATATTCGGGATAGGGCAGGTTATAAAATAATGGAACTTGTTTTTATAAGACATGGAAAGACAAAAGGAAACCTAAAGTCACGTTATATTGGCATAACTGATGAAGGGTTATGCAAAGAAGGGATAGAAGAAATTAATGGAAATTTGTGCCAGGGTATTTACCCGGCTGCAGATATTATTTTTACAAGCCCTATGAAAAGATGCATACAGACAGCAGAAATAATTTATCCAGGAAAAAGCCTTAATGTTATATATGGATTTAGGGAAATAAACTTTGGCAGGTTTGAGGGAAAAAATTATTTTGAACTTAGCGGCAGCAGTGAGTACCAGGAATGGATTGACAGTAAAGGAACAAAAAGATTTCCAGGAGGGGAAGACAGGAAAATATTTTCTAGAAGATGCACAAATAGTTTTAATAAGTCTTTAATAATGTGCAGGAAATTACAGGAAAAAGGCAGGTTAAAAAAAGATGCAACAGCAGTATTTATAGTGCATGGAGGCACTATAATGTCTGTAATGGAATCTGTTACAGAAGGTGGCTATTTTGATTACCAGTGCAGTAATGCACATGGTTACAGTCTGGATTTAGATAGTGGATGTATAGCAGGGTTGTAATGCAGCTTATTCTTTGGCTGGAGGTCAAGCGGATATTCGCAATCCGCTTCGCTACCTGCTCATAACCTCATTGCCGCTTTGCGGCAGTCTGGCAGGAGCTTGAACTCCTGCCAGACTAAGTAAGTCCTAAACCCACCGCTTAAGAAGCGTGTATTTTAAAGGGCTTACTTAATGAGGTTAAAATATTTACAGAAGGGAATTTTATTATGGTATGCTTTATACTACAATAAGTATTATAGCTGGTTATATACTGGATTTGTTATTTGGAGATCCTTATTTTATACCGCATCCGGTAGTAGCGGCTGGGAGGTTTATTACATTTTGTACAGACAGGCTGCTTAATGAAAATGATACGCCTGCAAGAAAAAGAAGAAATGGTTTTATAATGGTTATTGCAGTATTGTTTCTAAGTGCATTTATTCCATATTGTATTTTATATACAGCTTATAGTTTAAGTATATTTGCAGGAATTTTTATTGAAAGCATTATGTGCTGGCAGATACTTGCAGCAAAATCGCTTAGGACAGAGAGTACAAAAGTCCAGGCTGCACTTGAAAACAATGATATAAAAAGTGCAAGGACTTATGTTTCAATGATTGTTGGACGGGATACACAAAAGCTTGGGGCAGAAGGGATTACAAAAGCGGCAGTTGAAACAGTTGCAGAAAATTCTTCAGATGGCGTAATTGCACCATTATTTTATATGCTTTTTGGAGGTGCAGTGTGCGGTTTTTTATATAAGGGTGTTAATACTATGGACAGTATGGCAGGTTATAAGAATGACAAATATATTGACTTTGGAAGGGCCGCTGCAAAGCTTGATGATATTGCTAATTTTATTCCTGCAAGGATATCTGCATTTTTAATGGTAATATCCGCATTTATACTGGGATTTGATGCAAAAAATGCCTGGAAAATATTTATACGTGACAGATATAAAAGCACAAGCCCCAATTCAGGGCAGACAGAGGCGGCCTGTGCAGGTGCCCTTGGCATAGAACTTCTTGGTGATGCTTATTATTTTGGAAAACTTGTTAAAAAGCCATCTGTAGGCAATGCTATGCGCAGTATTGAACCATATGATATACATAACGCAAATAATTTAATGTATTGTATGACATTTATAATGGTAATGTTAGTAGTTATTATACGATTATGTTTTTATATAATTGCTCTTTAACTTTATTAAAAAAGAAATAACCGCTTCTTAAACAGGTTTGGTTTATTAAAGTTTTAAAAGCAGCTCCCAATGTGTCAAACTACTAACTATTTAAATATAGTTTGTGGATATTATTTTATATTTCAGGAAGGATATATAACAAAATGGGCAATAAAAAAAAGAAAGTTGCAAGTACAGTAAAAACAAGCAAATTTATAAGTTTAATATTAAGGCATGACCCTGGTGTTATAGGGATAAAGCTTGACAGCCACGGATGGGCAGATACAGGGGAATTAATTTCTGGAATTAGCAGGGCAGGACATAAGATAAATATGGATATTTTAGAAAACATTGTAAAAACTGATGAAAAGGGAAGATACAGTTTTAATGAAGATAAAACCAGAATACGTGCTAACCAGGGGCATAGTGTTAAAGTTGATGTGGATTTACAGGAAAAAGAGCCACCAGAAACTTTATACCACGGAACTGCGGAAGGATTTGTGGCAAATATTTTAAAAGAAGGGCTAAAACCAATGGGAAGGCTTTATGTGCATTTGTCATGTGATACAGATACGGCTATAAAAGTTGGAAAAAGGCATGGCAAGCCTGCTATCTTTAAAATACATAGTGGCAGAATGTACAAAGACGGAGTAAAGTTTTACTTGTCAGAAAATAATGTGTGGCTAGTTAAAAATGTTGGAAAACAGTATCTGGAGAGAATACAGTCCTGATATGCCAAATATAGATAAAAAATAAAATTTTTTTAAAGCTATTTGCAATCTGCTAATAATGTGGTAAATTGTAAATAGCTTTAGTTTTGATGCGCAATGTAACAAAGAAAGGAGAGAAAAAGTTATTATGACATATGAAGAATTTAAGGACCTACTAATGGAACAACTAATTAAAAAAAGTGAATGGGGGATTTCTGAAGATAATGTCAGGTTTTATAATAAAGGGTTTAGTTCACCAGATAATGAAAAGGAACAGGAATTTATAATGGATACTAATATAAGGTACTATAAAACAGAATCAGATGTTTTAATTAGTGATTTTATAACAGTTACTATTAAAGATTCTGGAGAAAATATTAAACACCAGTGCCGTTTTGGTTTACAGGAACTATATGAAGGCTTTGGGGACAAGGGATGGGAATTTGTCTGGAAGACTGTTAAGGATAACCTGGATTTAGGGAAGCAGGTATTTGAAACAGGTGTTTTATCAATGGTAAATGATTACCAGGCGGTTAAGGAAAGATTAGTTATCCGTCCTATTAATTACACAGACCATAAATATGATTTAAGAGAGGCAGTATACAGGCAGACAGGGGATATTGCACTTGTATTATACCTTATTATATATGAAAATAATGAGAAGGGGCTTGGTACTACTAAAATCCATAAAGGAACATTTGGGGAATGGCAAAAAAGCATTGATGAAGTATGGGAAGCTGCCCTTACTAATACTTATGTACTTGCACCGCCGAGAATGTATATGACACCATTTGACCGTGTAGATCCACCATATGAAAGAGGTGCATTTATGGCACTTGGAAGTAAAATGAAATCATTTGGCAAGTTAAGCATGCCTTCTGTAACAACTGTTAAGCAGGTAAATGGCGCTATTGCAATGTTTTATCCAGGTGTTAAAGAAAAGATAGCAAGCATGGCAGGCGGCAGTTATTATGTTGCATTTACAAGCATACACGAAGCAGAGATACATTGTATAAATACTGTCCCGCCAAAAACTATACTAAAGAATATTAAAGAAGTAAATAAAGCATTTGGCCCGGAAGAAACGCTTACAAGGAAAGTATATTTTTATGATGCAGAAAAACGGACATTTAATGCACTTGGATTATAGGTTGAAAAATGATTATAAGCCAGCAGAAAACGCTGGCTAACAATCATTACACTTCACAAATGAATTTATTCGTTTTGCTATTTGTGCCATGCAAAGCATGGCATGGAGATTAAATAATTATATAAATGGGGGTTTTATAATGAGTGAAATGAAAGAAAAGCTGCATACAGGTGAACTTTACCTGCCTGGTGATGAAGAAATAATGGAAGAACAGATGGCATACCAGGATAAATTGTGTGAATATAATATGACAAAACCATCAGAAACACAAAAGCGGGCAGAAATGTTAAAAGAGATGCTTGGAAGCTGTGGCAGGGGAGTATATATTGAAGCACCTTTTTATGCAAATTTTGGAGGACACCACTGTCATTTTGGTGATATGGTTTATGCAAATTACCATTTAACTTGTGTAGATGATACACATATTTATATTGGAAGTTACACTATGATTGGGCCTAATGTAACAATAGCTACAGCAGGACATCCAATACTTCCAGAACTGCGTGAAGACGAAGAAGGCAGGATATGCCAGTCCATATTGGCAGGAACTGCTGGATTGGCGCAGGTGCAATTATTTTGCCAGGCGTTACTATTGGTAACAATACTGTTATTGGTGCAGGAAGCATAGTAACAAAGGATATTCCGCCAGATGTTGTTGCTGTAGGGAATCCATGTAAAGTCATGCGTAAAATTAATGAACATGACAGAAAATATTATTATAAAGACAGAATTATAAAACCAGAATATCTTGGACAGTAAATAGTATTTATAACAGGGGGCTGTCGCACTAAGAAAAAATGATGCAAGATATAGTATTTTGAAACTTTAATATATACTATATCTTGTATATATTCTGCTTAATGCGACAGCTCCTTATATCCAGGAATACATGAAACAAGCCCGGTTCTATGGATTAGTGGCTTTAGTGCCTGGCTGCCTGTAATAACTTCTACATGCAATCTTTTAACCAGCCGGTTAGTACGGTAGGCAGCCTGGATGGAAAAAACTTCGTTTCTTAGCACAGATCCATTTTGATATGGTGGTTCTTTCAGGTTTATGTCTGGAAATACTTTGGCTAGTGAATTAACACATCTTACTTCAATAAAATTCATAATCCGCAGTTTCTCTAAAAATTTTCTCTATATGTTTTCTTTTATACCAATTGCATTTATATAAATACCTGGAAAAGAATTTTCAATTTCTATGGCATTTGCAACTTTTGAATAAAAGGCTGTATTTTTTTCAGAACTCCAGCCAATTATTGCATAAGCATACCCTTCTTCACGCATTGCATACAAGGCATAAAGCAAAAGTTCTTTTCCAATACTTTTATTGCGTTATGTGTCTAAAACACCAATAGGCCCGAAAAAATTTGTAAAACTTGCATTATAGCAGGAAAAACCAATAATTTCCTGGCTTTCTTTTACAGCCACAAAACATGAAACTGGATTTTGGAATATTGCTTTTTCAAATTCGTTAGCCCATATATCACTGAAATTATCCCGGATAAACGTGGAAATTTTTTCTTTGTCACTTGCAAGAGGGCGGTGTATACGGATATGTTCCGCTTCCAGTTCTGGATTAATAGTGTGGTTTAAAGGAAGTTCATAAAGTTTAACAAGCATATCAAAATTACGCATTATATCATATACACCTTTCTTCAATATAATTTTTTATAAAAATAATTATAATTCTTTAATAAACTGCTCGTATTTAAATGATACATATTCCATTCCATTTTCATTCAGGTGTGTTTCATCACCAAATGTATAGGCTTCTGTCTGGGAATTATCCAGCCAGTATATGCCACCATTCTTACTATTGTCAAAAACAGGTATATTGTATTTGTTGCATACCATAATTATAGCATTAATATAATCTGGTGCAATACGTGATGGTAAGTTGTCATAGCCTGGGGAATAAGGAGTTATAAAACCAATTTTTCCATATGGGTGCTTTTCAAGCAATCCTTTACAAAGTACATTTAAAGCACCATAAAATGTAGTGATATCAGCACTGTCCGTTTCACCCAGTGGAATAGAATTATGTATATCATTTGTTCCGACATAAACAATAATGTAATCTGCGTCATTATCCAGATTTTGGTATCTTGCAATTACACTGTCTTCCTTTAAACACTCTCCGTCAAATACATCATTATATGATAGTGCAACGCCGTTTAATCCATAGTTTTTGTGGTCCATTCCATTTCTTTTTGCAATTTTTGATAACCATGTCTGGTTATCTGCGTCAGATAATGAAAGTCCTTGTACCATGCTGTCACCAATAGCAATTATTTTCTTTTTATATAAAATATTATCCTGGTTCATTTTTATGTTCCTTTATTGGTCTGGGTAGTATAAATATAATTACTAAGCTTAAGTATAATGGTATATTTTTATGTTGCAATTATAAAAATTGCTGTTTTATTAGTGATAATTGCTATTTTATATTAACTTGTTTTTTGTTTTTCTTTTTTGGCAAGTTGTGATAAATCCTGTCCTTTTAATGCTTTTTCAAGCAGTTCTGGCAGCAGTTGTGGGTTACATGCAAAACATGGTATTCCAAGGCTTGCAATTTTTTGTGCTATACGTTCATCACAGTAAGGTTTGCCACCGTCAGAAATTGCAAGCAGGCTTATAATTGTTACACCTGATGATTTCATGTCTTCTATGCGCCGCAGTAATGCTGCCCTGTTTCCACCTTCATAAAGATCAGATATTAAAAAGAATAAAGTTTTAGAAGGGTTTTCTATAAACTGTTCACAATATGCCACTGATTTATTAATATCTGTACCGCCGCCAAGCTGGAAGCCAAAAAGCAGGTCAACAGGATCGCTGCTTTTCTCTGTCAGGTCTACAATGTTTGTATCAAAAGCAACAATATGTGTTTTGATACTTGCCATGCTTGCAAGTATGCAGCTTATAATAGAGGAGTAAATAACAGATTCCCCCATTGAACCGCTCTGGTCAATATCAAGTATTATTGTCCATTTATTAGCGGCTGTAATGCTTGTCCTTTCAAAGAAGTAGAAATGTTCAGGTACAACTGTTTTTAGTTCTGGATTATAGTTTTTAAGGTTGCGTGTTATTGTCATTTTAAAGTCAAGTGCTGATGCAGACGGAATGGGTGAATGTTTCCTTTTATTTACTGCGGCAGTTACTGCACGCCTTATATCCTGCTCAAGCAGCCTGTTTATCTGTTCTACAATCTTTTTAATAAATTCCCTTACGCTTTCTTTTGAACGTTTTGGTATCTGGTCTTTTAACATTAATATAGTAGCGGCAAGGTTTGTATCAGGTTCTATACTTTCAAGCAGTTCAGGCTCTAAAACCAGTTGTTTAAGCCCACAGCGGTTTATGGCATCATTTTGGATTACTTTTACAAGTTCTTTGTCAAATAATGTCCTTACATCGCCAAGCCAGCGGCTTATCTGCGGGTCAGAAGGCCCGTGTCCTGCACCCTGGCCAGAACCGTCCTGCCATGTATGTGTATAGTTATATATAGCAGCAAGTGCCTGGTCCATTAAATCCTGCTCAGGGCTTAATGGGGCATCTGCCATACCAGAAAAACGCTTTTCGCTTTCCTGTCCTAAAACCAGCCGCCATCTGCGGATTTGTTCATTTATTTCCATATCTTATCCTTTCTGGGTTAAAACTTTCCGGATATATTAAATCAAACTCACCGCTTAAGAAGCGTGAATTTTAAATGGTTAATTAATTAGGTTAAAAATCAAAATCAAATTCATCAAGGCTGTCTATTATCTGCTGTGAATTTTCATCAAGTACTGTATTCACAGCTTCGCTGGTTTCCTGTCCGTTTAATCCAAGTATTTCACCAAGGTTTTCGGCAACCTGGTCTTTTTCTGCTGATGAAAAGCTGGCAAATGCACGCCTTAAAAATACAAGTGCTTTTTTAAATTCTTCGTCTGTAAGCGCCATAAGGTATACATTCAGGCTTTCCCATAAAGAAAGCCTTGCTATAAGGGCATATTTATTCTTCATGGCAAGCCCTTCAAACCACCCTGCCCCAAGTTCAGCAGGAGTGCCAGAAGAAAGGCGTCTTGATACTTCTGTACGCAGGCTTTCTGTATCAAGGTTTCCACGTTCTAGAAGTATTGCTGCTGCAAATCCTGAAAGTTTTGTATTTAAATTATCATGCATTGAAATACTGCTAAGGGTTTTAAGCCATTCTTCTTTATTAAGGAAATCATGTGCAAGTTCTGTATTATCAAGCTTTTTCATTGCGTCTATAATTATATTGCTTGCTGCATCATCACAGATACACGCACTTTCAAGCACCAGGCATGCCCTGTAAAAAAGCTGGCCAAGTATTGGCTCTAATGGTTCTGGTTTTGCTTTCCTTATGTTTCCGTATTGTATTATTATTGAAAGTTTATATGCTGTTTCTGCAAGATCTTCTACAGATACAGCATCTACAGCCATGCTTTGCAGTGCTTTAGTAGCATAAACTGCTGCTTTTTCCATTCCACAGTAACAGGCGTCTTCTATAACAAGTGCTATTTCTCCCATGCCTGTAGCATTTTCAACACGTTCTTTCATTGCAAATGAAGCTGCTGTTTCTATAGTGTCACCTTTTAATGCAGATTCTACAAGTTCAATTTCTGCTTCTGGTGTCCAGTATATAAACCAGTGTTCCTGCCATGTTGCATTATCCTGGTTTGTACTGGCCTGTTTTGCAAAACTTACATTTAATACTCTTAGCTGGTGTAGAAAATACGATCTGTGTAAATCCATAAATGCTGCTTTTTCAGATTTTACACGCCTGTTTTCACGCAGGTCAAGTACTAGTTCCTGTTCTATAGCACTGCGGTATTTTTCAAGTTTTAAATCTTTTAACTGCCTGTAGAAATCTTCCTGTATGCTTGTGCGGCTTACGCCGTCTGGAAGTGAACCAATATTTGTCCCAATCTCGGTATCTGCCATGCCAAGGCTTGTTGCTGCAAAACTTCCTTCACCAATACAGGTTATAGCAGCATCACGCAGGTCATAAAGGACTGGAAGGTGCCCGTTCCTTAGCCTTGCAAGTGATTCTGCAAGCCGTACAGCTTCTATAACTGATGCAGCAGAAACAGGGTTTCCAGTACTGCGCATATATGCCGCAAGTTTTACAAGATAACGGTATGAAGAATATCCTGGTTCATTTCTGTTAAGCCCTTCCCATAAAAGGGAATAATAAGCAGGTGCTTTATTGCCAGCGCCATAGCCTGCCCTTGTAGACAGCCTGTAATAAGAGTATGGCATAAGTGTATGTGTGGCCCCGGTTTTTGGCATTTTAGAGAAGTCTTCATTGCTATCCTGCCAGTTTTTTAAACCTTCTATATGGTAAGAGCCAGTTACAACTACAATTTTTTCTGGATTTATGCCAGAATCTACAGCATTTTTAATTTGCTGGCGCATATATGCTTCACGTAATACAGTTTCTGCCCAGTCATTTTCTTTCCCTTCTGTAAGGCTTCTTAAATTAGCGCCAAAACTTTTAGCTGCTGCCTGGTATGCCTCAAAGCTTCCTGCCTGTTCAATGTTACGTTCCCAGAATGTTTCCTGGCCGCCTGCACCACAAGTTTTATCAAGTTCCAGGTATATATTGTTCCTGCTTTCTTCACCTT
This sequence comes from uncultured Lachnospiraceae bacterium, assembly GCA_910586555.1. Classification (GTDB taxonomy): domain Bacteria; phylum Bacillota; class Clostridia; order Lachnospirales; family Lachnospiraceae; genus Butyribacter. Next base: position 21,420 of record CAJUJY010000033.1, on the reverse strand, counting down.
CTGCCATGCCTGTGCTTTTATATTCTGGTATTGCAAGGAATGTTTCTGATGGCAGGTCTATAAAGCGTAACGGGACATTCATTTCATGGCACCATAATATTGCCTGGTATTCTGGTGAATATTCTGCAAAAGGGTACAATATAGTTCTTACTGGCACTTCTTTTGTATAGGCAAGTACTGCTATTGGCGGTTTTGTTTCTTTTCTTGTAATATCTTGTAAAATATCGTTAAAATCGGCAGGGCCTTCTACAAGTACAAGATCTGGCTGTTTTTTATCAAGGAAACAGCGCAGGTAATACGCACCTGCCGGGGACAAATGTCTTATTCCAAAAAAGTCCGGTTTATCCATTATTATTCTCCATCTAATTCTTTACAGGCCCTGTAAAGTCCTGACCAGCCTGAACCACGTTTTTTCATAACATTTTCCAGATATTCTTTCCATGCTACATTATCCTTTTCTTCATCTTTTATAACAGCACCCTGTAAGGCTGATGCCAGGTCAGAATCAGTTATTGTGCCATTGCCAAAACTTCCTGCAAGTGCCATGCTGTTACATAGAAGGGAAATGGCTTCTGCTGTAGATAGTACACCAGATGTACCTTTTACTTTTTGTTTGCGGTCTAGTGTTTCCCCGTTCCTAAGTTCCCTGAATATTGTACACACTTTTTCTATTATATCTTCTTCTGGCAGTGAAGCATTTAAATCAAGGTTTCCTGAAAGCTGTGTTACTCTTGTTTTTACAATTTCCATTTCAGAATCAAGATTTGCAGGTGCTGGCAGTATTACAATATTAAAACGGCGCTTTAGTGCGGCTGACATTTCATTAACGCCTTTATCCCTTGTATTAGCTGTTGCTATAACAGAAAATCCTTTTTTAGCTGGTACTTCAAGTGCAAGTTCTGGTACAGATATGCGCTTTTCAGAAAGAAGTGAAATAAGTGCATCCTGTACTTCAGAGGCACAGCGGGAAATTTCTTCCACACGGGCAATAGTTCCTTCTTCCATAGCATTAAATACAGGGCTTTTAAGCATTGCTTCTAATGAAGGCCCTTTTGCTACAAGCATTGCATAGTTCCATGAATATTTAATCTGTTCTTCGGTAGTTCCTGCTGTACCCTGTATTACTTTTGTAGAACAGCCATTTATAGCAGCAGTTAAATGTTCTGAAAGCCAGCTTTTTGCAGTTCCAGGCTCTCCAATTAAAAGCAGCGCACGGTCTGTAACAAGAGTTGAAATTGCAATTTCTACAAGGCGTTCATGCCCTATGTATTTTGGTGTAATATAAGTACCTTTAACTTTTCCGCCGCAGATATATGTTTTTACTGATTGTGGTGACATATTCCACCCTGCTGGTACAGGGTTTTTCTCTGCTTTTATTAATGCATCAATTTCTTTTTGGAATAACTGCTCTGCCGGCAGCCTTAATATTTGTTCTTCCATTGTTATACTCCTTTTGTCTATATAAATATTAATATAAAAGCCTTACTACCTGGCTGTCTGTTATAATGCTTAATGGCTGTGCCTGTAGCCTGCGGTTTTCCGGGTTATAGTAAAATGCCAGAAGCATTACCTGGTCTTTTAAAAGATAACTGCCAGGAAGTATTGGTATACGTGTAGTTGTTTTTTCCATTTGTGGCATATCACCTAATAATATATTACTGCCATCTGCTGCTACAAGTACAAAGCCGTTTTTACATTCTGAAATGTTTTTATATTGTACCAGTTTAAGAACCATAGGGCCTGATAGTGAATTTTTTAAAATATTTTTAATTTCTTTTGCTTCACCGTTTATTGAAGCAGATGCAAAACTTTTGATTTTACAACAGTCCTTTTTAGTTAAATCACTTATCCCCACACTTTCCCATCTTATACGGCGTGTGCCTTCACCTGGATATACTGCTGCCCGTTCTACATTTGCTATACCAAATATGGTATCTTCCTGTTTAATGTATTTAAGGGCTTTTGCAGGACGGTAATTATAGTTAATATAAATATTTCCATCTTCCATATTAATCCAGCAGCCAGTATCTTCATACTGGTTTGCTGCCTCATCAAAATTAATCCAGAAAGAAAGCTGTACAAAACTTTTATTTTCCATTCCCATGCCAGCCTCTTCAAGTTCACTAAGCTTCCATACGCCGCCAAGTTCTTCATAAAGCATATTGGCATCAAGTGATGTATCATCATTTGCAAGCTTGTCTTCTATATACTGGCGTGATTTTTTAATTAATGTACGTAATTCTTTTAATACATCTATTGCATTATTATAATGTTCTTCATTATTATCCTTCTGGAATTTTGTTATTTCAATAAGAAGCTTGTTGCAAAGTTTCTGTGGGCCTGTAAGGTAATAATCCCCCATTTGTTTTACAAGGTCTTTGTATGTTTTTAATGAGGCACTGCCTATAGTCCCAAGCCCTGCCATTACAAGGTTTGTTATTATTTTATCTGCGAGTGAAAGTCCTTCAAGCTGGCTTTTAAGTTTTTTAGTCCTGGCATTTTTAGCAGATTTTTTAGCTGATGCTTTTTTCTTTTCTGCCTTTTTACGTTCCTCTTCTGTCATTTCACTTTCTGGTTTTTCTTCTTTATTATCCCTTGCTTTCTTTTTATCACGTTTTCTTACAATATCTTCTGGTACTTCACAAATAGCAAATTCTTTTTTATTAAAAATCTCATACAGAAGCGCAAGGCTGTGTTTGCACGGAAACTGCCTGCTTGGGCAGCTACAGCGGAAAACAGGGTTTAATTTGTCTATGTAATCTGCGGAAGTAATATAATTGCTTTTGCCGCTTCCTTTACATTCACCTATATAAAGTGTATCATCATCTGTACGTTCCAGTTTTACAAAACCGCCTTTCTGGGAAATTTTCTTTCCATTTGCTGCTGCATTGGCATTTGGTGCATATGCTAAAATCTGCTGTTCTGTTATATCTATCATTTCTTTTCCTGCCTTTCCTTATTTTTCCTGCCATCTGGATTTATTTATCCAGTGTTAAAGCTACATAATTAGAAGGTTCATTAAGGATATAAAACCAGTCTTCTGTCCTTGGTGATTGTAATTCCAGATGTGGTATCTTTACTTCCCCTGATTTAAGGGCTTCTATAACAGCATTAACTTCTTCTTTGATATCTTCAAGGTTTCCAGGCAGATAGAATAAATAATTAGTAACCATCCATTGTGATATCTGTTTTTTATTCTTTATATATGAAATTCCAAGCCCTTTGCATTTTTTCCATTTGCAATTTAGCATATATCTTAAATAATCTGTATTTTCAGGCATTAAAAACGCTTTGTCATAAAAATAACTGCCATATTTTTCACATTCATTACTGTCATCTGTATTAACCCATCTGTTTAATATAGCGTCCATGCATTTACTGCCATGTCCTGCCATCCAGTCTTTAATCTGTCCTGCCTGTGGGATTTCTACTTTAGATGAAACATATTTGCGTTTGTCATCATATGATATGCTGCTAATGCTAAAACTAAAAACCATATCTGTTATATAACTGTTTGTTTTTTTATCCCATCTTATATAGGAAAGTGCCCTTTGTATTTCAGCCATTGCAGGTTTGTTTCTTTTATCACCAGGATTATTATTAATCTGTTCATCAAACCATACAGTGCAGTTATTATCTCCATATATTTTTACAAGTGCTGCTGCCGCAAGGAAATTTATATTTTTATTTTTTTCATATAATTCTTCTGCCATTTGCCCTAGCTGTTTGTCCTGGAATACAACAAGGGATTGTGCAATATGGCTTCCTATTACTGTTTCCCATGTAAATTTCTGGGCTGTTTTTGGCAGGAGATCCCTTCTAAGAGGGGTGGAATTATTTTCACCCATATAAAACCATGTCTGGTCACATGTCTGGTATAACCGGCAGTCTAATACTTCAAGTGCTGGCTTCCATTTACTCTGGTCAAGGATTTTGATATTTTCAAGAAGATTTTTGTAACATTCACAGACCTCATCACCATGCTTTCCAACAAGTGTTTCAACTATATGGCAGAACGGGGAAAGCTTTTTCTCTGTTTCAGCAGCATTGTGGTTTTCTATTGTTTCAATTATTTTAGGAAGCTGTTCCATGCATGTTTTGGCAATTACTTTGGAAGCATTAGAAGTATTGGCAGGAAGAAGGGCTTCAAGAACTGCGGCAGGGCTTTTTTTAATTAACTGCTTAAATAAATCATAGACCTGCCCGTCTTCTTTGTATGCCAGAAGGTTTAATACACATTGTTTATTTTTGCCTCTTTCACTTTTAGCCATATTAAGAAGCATGTCAAAGTTTGAAGGTTCATGGCGCAGTGCATTTATTAAAGCTGTGCGCACATCACCTGTTGCTGTTTCAAGCATTTGTGAGTAAAAGCTGTTTTCATCTGCACCTGCTATACTTTCAATTATATTAACCCTGCGCACCATTTCTTTTTTACCTTTTGGGTCAAAGTCTTTCTTTAGAAGTGGTATTATTTCTTTGCCACACCCGGCAAGATACCTGCTTGTTAATTCTGCAAGTTCAGAATACGCAGCACCAAGGGATTTTACCAGTGCAGGCTTTACACGGTAGTCTTTAAAAATATCCGGGCATACAGAAAGCATATCACGCACAATCCCAAAGTTGCCGCTGCCATTTGTTGTCAGTGCGTCTATAAGTTTCTTTGCCTGGGAATAAGGCGCAGTAGTAATTACTGTCCCATCTGGTGTATTTATGCTTTCCGGGTTTAAATCTTTGTCTAATTCAAATTCTTTAGTTTCTTCTCTTACCTCTACAGTGCCAAGTGTACATATTATGGCGTCAGTTAGTGCTGTTGTATCAAGCAGTACACCTGCTGGTTCACTGCAATCTGGTGACATTAAAGGCCCTGCCTGTTTATTTAGCATTGCAAATACAGGTGAGGCAGCAGCAAGCGGCTTTATAGCTTCTATAGCACGCTTTAGCCTGAAATCTTCCTGTAAAAGATTTGCACCTGCAATAATAGCAGCATGAAGGCGTTCCTGTAGTTCATAAACTGGGTTTAAATCCATTGTAAAACTCCTTTCTTTATGTTTATTTTTAATTATATTATATATACAATGTTTGGTATTTACAATAGAAAATATAAAAATTAGCACATATGTTTTGTTAAAAATCTAAAATCTGGCAGATGTTTTGTGTATACCAGAATGTTTCTTTTGCCATTTTTTTGAAGAAATATATTGACATGGTGTCAGAAAAGGTGTATAATAACTATATTGACATGGTGTCAGAACAAAGCGTATCTTCCAGTTTACCATATATTTATATAAAAAAGTGCTAGAGAAAAATACATTCTGATATTGTTTTTGGCAGCTTGTTTTTCCAGAATGAAAATGTGCCGCTTTAGAGAAAATTAATACAGGAGGATGGCTGGTGGAATATACAAAACCAGGTAATTCTGAATTAAATGTATCACATATTTGTATGGGCTGCATGGGATTTGGAGATGCAGGGAATAGACAGCACTCATGGACATTAGATGAGCAACATTCAAGGGAAATTATTAAAAGAGGGCTTGAACTGGGAGTGAATTTTTATGATACTGCTATTGCATACCAGAATGGGACTAGTGAACAGTATTTAGGAAAGGCACTTAAAGATTTTGCAGAAAGGGATAAGATTATAGTTGCTACAAAGTTTTTGCCAAGGACACAGGAAGAAACCAGGGCAGGGCAGCAGCATATCCAGACCAAGAATGGAGGATTATTATGGGTAAAAAATTAGTAGCATATTTTAGTGCCAGCGGGGTTACAAAGAATGTGGCAGAAACACTTGCAAAGGCATCAGGTGCAGATTTGTATGAAATACAGCCACAGACCCCTTATTCGCGGGAAGACTTAGACTGGCATAACAAAACTTCACGCAGTTCTGTTGAAATGCAGGATAAAACATGCCGTCCTGCCATACAGGATAATAATGTAAAAATTGAAATGTATGATTTTATATTTCTTGGTTTTCCTATCTGGTGGTATACTGCGCCAAGGATTATAAACACTTTTCTGGAAAGTTATGATTTTACTGGAAAGAAAATTGTGCTTTTTGCTACATCAGGCGGAAGCAGGTTTGGCAAAACAGCAGATGATCTGAAAGAAAGTGTTACAGCTAAAACAACTATTACAGAAGGCAGGATTTTAAATGGAAAACAGACAATAGAAATGCTTTCAGAATGGGCTGCAAGTTTACAATAATTATAATAATTATAATAATTACAGCATAATAAAGTGGTATTTCTTATTTTATCTGGACATACAGCAAAATGGAGGTTTATTATGAGTGAAAAAATAGTACAGACCGCGGGCAGGGAAAGCCTTGGGGAATTTGCACCAATGTTTGCACATTTAAATGATGATGTGCTTTTTGGTGAAGTGTGGAATGAAAAAGCTATTCCAGTTAAAACAAAATGCATTATTACTGTAGTGTCGCTTATGGCATCTGGCATTACAGACTCTTCACTTATTTATCATTTGGAAAATGCAAAAAAGCATGGTGTAACAAAAGAAGAAATAGCAGCAATTATTACCCATACAGCTATGTATGTGGGCTGGCCGGCAGGATGGGCAGTATTCCGTTTGGCAAAAGATGTGTGGAATGAAGAAACAGAAGGGCTTACAGAGAAGGATAAGTACCAGGACAGCATTTTCTTTCCGGTTGGCGGGCCAAATGATGCTTTTGCCAGGTATTTTTCAGGACAGAGTTACCTGGCACAAATATCTAAAGAGCAGATTCCGGTTTTTAATGTAACATTTGAACCAGGATGCCGTAACAACTGGCATATACACAAGGCAGAAAGCGGCGGCGGGCAGATGCTTATTTGTGTTGGCGGAAGGGGATATTACCAGGAATGGGGAAAAGATGCTATAGAGATGCTGCCAGGAAGTGTAATTAATATTCCAGCTAATGTAAAACACTGGCATGGCGCAGCCCCTTGTTCATGGTTTTCACATCTTGCTATTGAAATTACTGGCACAAATACAGAAAATGAGTGGCTTGAACCAGTTTCAGATGAAGAATATGGCAGTCTGGAATAAAAAAGCCCGGTAAAAGCAACTTTAATAAAAAATTAAGCGGAGGATTTTTATGATAAAGAAAAGAAACAGGCAATGGATGGGACTTGTACTGGTATTTGCACTTATTGCAGGGCTGGTACTGCCAGCAGCTAGTGTAAATACCGCAGGCAAGTCAGGTAAGAAAAAAGTATTAGTAGTTTACTTTTCAGCAACAGGGACTACTAAAAATGCAGCTAAAAACATTAAAAAAGCAACAGGTGGAAAATTATACCAGATTAAAGCAGAAGAACCATACACAGAAGAAGATTTAGATTATAGTAATGATAATTGCAGGGCTAATACAGAACAAAATAATGAAAGCACAAGGCCTGGAATTGATGGAAAGGTTAAAAATATACGCAAATATGATGTAATATTTATTGGATATCCTATATGGTGGGGAAAAGAACCTATGATTATACGTACTTTCCTTGAATCTTATAATCTGGAAGGTAAAAAAATTGTACCATTCTGCACTAGTGGGGGAAGCGGGATTTCTGGCAGCATAAACGGGATAAAAGAAGCCGCCAGTGGTGCAACAGTAGCAGAAGGAAAGGATTTAACAGATTTATCTGCAAAAAATATAAAAAACTGGGCAAAGAAAAACATAAAATAAAAATAATGTCCTTAAACTTATAAAAGACCTTGTAAATGTTTGTTTATGCATTTACAAGGCCTTTTATAATATTGTGCCAGGCATATTTCTGGCACTTTTTGTTAATCAGTTGTATAAGGCATAATTGCTACATGGCGTGCACGCTTAACAGCTACTGTTAAAGCCCTCTGGTGCTTTGCGCAGTTTCCTGTAATCCTTCTAGGAAGTATTTTGCCTCTTTCTGATACATATCTTTTTAATTTATTAACATCTTTATAATCAACTATATCATGTTCTTTATCCGCACAGAAAGCACATACTTTCTTCCTTCTGCGGGCAGGCCTTCTTCTTGCGTTTTCTTTATCGCCTTTATTGTAAGCCATACTTTGGACCTCCTTTAATATTTAATGGTAATTAACATTTAAATGGCAGTTCTTCTTCAATGGCATCAGGAATGTTCATAAACCCGTCACCTGCTGCCTGTGCCTGCTCAGGCCTTGCTGGTGCTGCCTGCTGGTACCCGCCAGAAGGCATTGCTGCTGCCTGCGCTGCTTTGCTTTCAACAAACTCCTGTTCTTCTACAACAACATCTGTTGTATAAACTTTCTGTCCGTCTTTATTAGTGTAACTGCCTGTCTGTATACGGCCTGTAATGCCAATTTTTATACCCTGGTGTAAATAATTCTGGGCAAATTCAGCCCCTTTTCCAAATACAACACAGCTTATAAAATCTGCGGTCTGGTCATCACCCTGGCGTTTAAACCTGCGGTCTACTGCAAGTGTATATCTTGCTACTGCTGTCTGAGTATCCCCTGAGGAATAGCGTATATCAGGGTCACGTGTCAGACGTCCTACTAAAACAACTTTATTCATAAAGGAAACACCTTACCTTTCTTATGCTTCCTGTCTGACGCATAAATATCTGAGGACATTATCCATAATACGCACAACCTGTTCAACTTTGCCTGGCACTTCAGGTTCTGCATCAAACTGGATAAAGTAGTAAAAGCCTTCTTTCATATGCTGGATTTCATAAGCAAGTTTTTTCTTGCCCCATTCCTCAACATTTGTAATGCTGCCGCCGGCCTTTGTTACATAATCTTTTGCCTTTTCGACAGTTGCTGCTCTTACTTCATCTTCAATCTTAGCATCGACAACTAACGCTAACTCATATTTATTCATAGCTGCCTGTACCTCCTTCTGGTCTCTGGCTCTTCCCGTGGCGCTGGCCCTGCGTGATATCCAGGGCCGGTGTATTAGAAATAACATGTCCTGACAGGGAAGAACAAGGAAATTTAACGTATCACAATCAAATACTTTAGCATATATTAACAATTTATGCAAGCTTTTTTTTGGTTTCTGCCATATATGCCCTGCAAATTTTTAGCCCTGCCACAAAGGAACTGCCAAACATTGTTATATTTTTTCAAGGATTGTGTTTAAAAATACTTTTTTATATGATATATTATAATTAGTTGCTTTTTTATCCGGCCGCCTTGTGCGGTGTGGAGGTTAGGATTTGTGCTTGTGCCTGGAAACATGTGGGCATTAGAAAGGCATGGTGGCTTTTATGGAACATGTAATTTTGGTTGTTGATGATGATAAAAATAATCTTATGCTGGCACAGAAAATATTTGGAAAGAAGTACAGGATTGCTGCTGCTACTTCTGGTGTTGCAGCATTTAAATATCTTGAAAAGAATATACCTGATCTTATACTTCTGGATATAAATATGCCAGAGATGGACGGTTTTGAAATTATGGAAAGGTTACAGGGCAATGAAATATATAAACAGATACCCGTTATATTCCTTACAGCAGATGATGACAGTGAAACAGAAACAAGGTGTTTCAGGGCAGGTGCACATGATTTTGTAAGAAAACCCTTTGTTGCAGATGTTGCACTTAGCCGCATAAACAGGGTACTTGAACTTGAGGATTACCATAAAAGGCTTGAAATCATGGTTGCAGAACAGGCAGAAGAGATAGAGCGTAATTCACAAAAAATCAGCAGTATGCAGGAACAAGTCATTATAGGAATGGCAAACCTTATAGAACTCCGTGATGACAGTACAGGCATGCATGTTAAGAATACAAAGAAGTATGTTGGCATGATTGCAGACAAGATGCAAAAAGAGCATCTTTATTCAGATATACTTACAGGAAGCTATATTAAAAACATGTGCAAAGCAGCACCACTGCATGATATTGGCAAAATCCGTATTCCAGATATTATACTTAAGAAACCTGGCAGGCTTACAGAAGAAGAATTTAATGATATGAAGAAACATACAGTTTATGGCAGGGATATTATTTATGAGATTATGGGCGGGCTTGAAGATGATGAATACATAAAAATAGCAGCAGATATAGCACATTACCACCATGAGAGGTGGGACGGGACAGGTTACCCTGAGGGGCTTAGTGGTACAGATATACCATTATGTGCAAGGATAATGGCATTTGCAGATGTATTTGATGCACTTTATGCAGAGCGTTGTTATAAGAAACCAGTAAGGCCGGTTTCAAAAGTACTTGGAATAATAGAAGAATGCAGGGGCACACAGTTTGACCCTGGAATTACTGATATATTCCTTAGCCTTGAATATGATTTAAAAAAGGAAACAGGGGAAGAACAGGGGGAATAAACTTGCAGGAAGATTTTTTGAAATATAATGAGCGTTCAATAGAAAGAAAAGTAGTAACTATATATATGATATTTGTAATAATGATGTCTGTGGCAGAGGTATCAGCTTATGGCAATACTGGATTTATAATATGGACATTGCCAGAAATAGTTACATGCTGGGTAGTTTATTTAATTGAAGTAAAAGATAAAACTGCAAGGGCGTATATATATACATGTATGGCACTGGTTTCATTCTTTGGATATGGGGTTGCTGCTTCTTCGCTTTTTTCACTTCTCCCGTCTTTCGGGGTACTGCTGGTACTTACCGGTCTGTTTAATATACCAAAGCTTCTTGGCATGGTGTCTGCACTGGCATTAGTCCTGGCAGCATACCATGCTTTTATTGTACGGTCAATTGACATTACAGGCAAAGGTGCACTGGTAAACAATATGCAGCAGATTATGCCAATGTTTATAATGATTTACCTTGTATGGTTCCTTATTAAAAAAGATTTTATAATGAACCAGAAGCTGCTTGATACTATTGAAACATTAAAACAGGCAGAACATAGCAAAGATGAATTTATGGCAAATGTATCGCATGAAATAAGGACACCGCTTAATACTATCTGCGGCATGAGTGAACTTGCACTGCGCGAGGAACTGCCAGCAGGTGTAAGGGAAAAACTGTTTGATATACAGGTTGCAGGCAGGAATTTACAGACTATAGTAAGTGATGTGCTGGATTTTTCAGAACTGGAAACAGGAAAACTTGACATTGTAGAAGAAAGTTATAATTTTACTTCTATATTAAACGATGTGCTTAATATGGCTATTGCACAAAATGAGGAAAAAAAGCTTGAAATTATAGTAAATTATGATGTAAACCTTCCTTGTGGCCTGGTTGGTGACAGTGAGAAAATAAGGCGTATTTTTTTAAGTCTTGTAAATAATGCTATTAAATTTACAGAAAAAGGCTGTGTTACCATTTCGGTGTCTGGAAGAAGGGAAGATTATGGAATTAACCTATGTGTAAATGTTAAAGATACAGGAATTGGAATATCACAGGAAGGAATTGAACGTCTTTTTACTAATTTTAACCAGGTAGATACAAGAAGGAACAGGCAGCAGACAGGCATGGGGCTTGGTCTTGCAATAACACGTAAAGTAACAGGCATGATGAAAGGTTTTCTAAGCATAAAAAGCACAGAAGGTTCAGGAAGTGAGTTCCAGTTTGTAATTCCGCAAAAGATTGATGATGACAAACCTGTAATTGAACTTAAGAATAGTGGCAATATAAAAGTAGTATGTTATATTAACCAGGAAAAGTATGGTATGGCACAGATACGGGACAGCTATATGGACTGCATTAAAAATATAGCAAAACAGCTTGGACTGGATTTTACAACATGCCAGAATATTTCAGAATTAAAAAGGCGTATTGCCAGAAAACAATATACACATTTATTTATAACGGCAGATGAATATAAGGAGGATAAAGCATTTTTTGAAGAGATTGCCAAAAGTGCTAATGTAATTATATTTATTAACAGGGAAGAAGACATTGGAATTAGTGGGGCATTTATGCGTATTTACAAGCCTTTTTATGTTTTATCAGTGGTAACTGCGCTAAATGGCGGCAAGATGGTACAAAGAATGGACGGAAGCCACTATATGGTACATAAGTTTACTGCACCAGAGGCAAGTGTGCTTGTAGTTGATGACAATGTTATGAACCTTAAGGTTATGGAAGGCCTTCTGCGCCCTTATAAAGTTAAATTTTTTACTGCTGGAAGTGGAAGCGAAGCACTTGTTATGATTGACAGGATGTATTTTGACCTGGTATTTATGGATCATATGATGCCAGGCATGGACGGTGTTGAAACACTTCACCATATACGTGAAAGAAATGGTAAATTCTTCCAGAAAGTACCAGTTGTTGCGCTTACTGCCAATGCAATAGGCGGGGCACGTGAAATGTTTCTATCAGAGGGCTTCCAGGATTTTGTGGCAAAACCTGTAGAAGTTTCAACGCTTGAACGTGTACTTAAAAAGTTTATACCAGAAGAAAGAATTATTAATAAGACTGATGAGGAACTTATGGCAGAACCAGAAGCAGGGCAAGATGTTTTAAAAGAAAATGGAAGCAGCATTTCTACAGAAAACAACAGTGGCAGCAATAAAAATGCCAGTAACCAAAAAAGCCTTATAGACATACAGACAGGCATAAATTATTCAGGCGGTGTTTATGAAGATTATATTGATGTTATAAGGCTTTATTATAAATCAGGAATGGAAAAAAAAGAACAGATCCAGAAGCTTTTTGAAGCCAGTGAATGGAATGATTATACAATTATGGTACATGCCCTGAAAAGCACATCACTTGGGATTGGTGCAAAGGAATTATCTGAAATGGCAAAAGAACAGGAAAAAGCCGGCAAGGAAAATAATACAGAATATATTCTTGCAAACCATAACAGGCTTATGGAGGCTTATGGAAATGTGCTTAATGAAATAGCTTCAAATAAAGAATTTATACCAGAAAAAGAAGATAGTAGTAAAGAAGGGTTAAATGAAATAGATAATGGTTTATTAATGGAAAAAATTAATAAACTTTCAGAAGCACTTGATACATTTGAAGAAGATTCTGTAATTCCAGTTATTAATGAATTATCGTTGTACTCATATAAAGGTGGTAAATTAAAAGATAGTTTAGAGGAAATTGCAGGATTTGTGGAAGCATTTGATTTCTGTAGTGCCTCTGATGCCCTGGAAGAATTAAGAAAGAGGTGGCAGGACAGTGTTAAAGATAATTAAAAATGTAAAAGATTATCTGTATAACAGTAATTATGAACTGGACAGAAGGCTTTTTTTTCTTGTAATAGGTCTTGGGACATTTGTAAGTGTATCTGGGATTATTGTAGCACTTATTACAGGTGCACCTGTTTACAGCGTTATAGCTATGTGCCTTTTTCCTGTTATATTTATGGTATTTGGAGTAATTGCGGGACAGTCTGGCCATATTGGTTTTTGTGCTGTTGCAAGTTCACTTTTACTTAACCTCTTTGTATTTCCAGTATTGTTTTTTACAAGCAATGATATAAACGGGGGTTTAAACAGCTTGTTTATACTTGGGCTCTTATATGTTTTTATCCTGTTAAAGGGTATTGTATTTATTATTGTATCTGTCCTGTCAGCCGCAAGTTTTACATTTTGTTATCTGGCTGCTTATTATAATAATACACATGTTAAAGGAATATATGTTAAAGAAAGCATATATATAAATACATTTGTATGTTTTATGCTTGTTTCACTGGCTATTGGCACTCTTATAAAATTCCAGAGATGGATTTATAACAGGGAGCAGGAATTTAGCAGGCAGCAGCAGATTGAACTTGAAGAGGCAAATAAAACCAAAAGCCGTTTTCTTGCTAATATGAGCCATGAAATAAGGACACCCATTAATACTATTATAGGGCTTAATGAAATGAACCTGCGTGACAATATTAATGATGAAGTTGCAGAAAACTGTGTTAATATACAGCGTGCCAGCAAGATGCTTTTGTCACTTATTAATGATATACTTGATTTGTCAAAAATAGAGTCTGGCAAAATGGAAATTATAAACAGGCAGTATGAAACAGGGGCTCTTCTTAGCGAACTTGTAAATATTAACTGGGTACGTGCATATGATAAAAAACTTGAATTTAAACTTGATGTTTCACCTGATATACCATCTATGCTGTATGGTGATGATATAAGGATAAAGCAGATACTTACCAATATGCTTACCAATGCAATAAAGTATACACATAAAGGTTCTGTTACATTACAAGCAAAATGCCAGAAGATTGACGCAGCGCATATAAATCTTATAATATCTGTTTCAGATACAGGCATTGGCATACGTAAGGAAGATATAAAATATCTGTTTATGTCATTTAAACGTGTTGATGAGAAGAAAAATGGTGCTATTGAAGGTACAGGGCTTGGGCTTGCGATTTCGCACCAGCTTGCAGTGCTTATGAATGGTGAAATACAGGTGGACAGTGTTTACCAGCGCGGTACTACATTTACGCTTGTACTGGAACAGGAGATAGTAAACAGTTCCCCAATGGGCCCGATTAAGGATATTATGAAAGGCAGTTTCCACGGCAGGAAAGAGTATAAACAGAGTTTTGAAGCACCAGAAGCAAGAGTCCTTATTGTAGATGATAATGAAATGAACCTTATGGTTGCTGTAAAACTTCTGCGTGCTACAAAAGTACAGGTTGAAACAGCATCAAGCGGCCAGGAATGTCTTGACAAGACAAGGCAGAAATTTTACCATGCTATTTTTATGGATCATATGATGCCAAAGCTTGACGGGCTTGAAACACTTAAAAAACTGCGCCGCCAGGAAAATGGTTTATGCAAAGAAACACCTGTTATTGCCATGACTGCAAATGCGTTTACAGATGCTGAAGCATTTTATAATGCCAATGGGTTTGAAGGATACCTTGTAAAACCTGTAAACGGGCCTCTTTTTGAAGCAATGCTTTTAAAATTCCTGCCAGAAGAAATTGTAGAAATTTCAACACCAGGTAACTCTTTAGATGCAGATAGTCCGGATATACAGATGGTTTATGTCCATAATAAAAAAGCAGTATGCATAACAACAGAAAGTGTAAGCGATATTCCAGAGGAATTAATGCTGCGTTTTGGGATTGCATGTATTTATTATTATGTGCAGACAGAGGAGGGACGTTTTTATGATGTGCGTGAAATATCAGCAACAAACCTTACAGATTACCTTGATAAAGAAAAAAAACTTGCATATTCAATGCCACCTTCAGTTGAGGAATATGAAACATTTTTTGCAGATGCACTTGGGGAGGCACAACAGGTCATACATATAAGCATGGCCAAAAATGCAGGGAAAGGGTATGATACTGCTATTAAGGCGGCAAATGGGTTTGACAATGTACATGTAATAAATTCTGCACACCTTTCAAGCGGAATGGGGATAGTTGTAATGTATGCTGCATCTATGGTACAGGCAGGAAAACCATTCCAGGAAATAATTGATACAATAAACCACATTAAAAACAGTATTTCTACAAGTTTTATAGTAGCAGGCACAGAAAACCTGTACAGGTCAGGCAGAATGGATAAAAAAGTTAAGGATCTTTGTGATTTATTTATGCTACATCCTGTACTATCCATGAAAGGAAGCCAGATTGTATGCAGCGGGATATATCCTGGCACACAGGAACATGCGTATTCTAAGTATATACGCAAACAGCTTAAAGGCAGGAGGAATATTGATACAAGGCTGTTATTCTTTACATATTCAGGGTTTAATTATAAGACAAAACAGAAAATATTAGAAGAAATAAACCAATACCAGAAATTTGATAAAATAATAGAACAACAGGCTTCGGCCGCAATAAGCAGTAATTGCGGCACGGGGGCATTTGGACTGTTGTTTATGAAGAAAGAAAGAGGAAGATATTTATAGGAAGAGAGAACTTAATTAAAAGTATAAGCACATTCCAATGTACCCACAGCACCAGTGCAGGAAAACACAGCCCCATATATTACCATGCCGTTCATATATATAACCAAGTGCAAGGCTTAGAAGCAGTGCCCCTGACATAAAATAAAAGCCAAGTGGTATATGCATAAGTGAAAACAATAGTGATGTAAGTATTATACCAAATGTTTTCTGGTATTTTATTCTCATAAGGTACTTAACGCTTGTCTGTATAACACCACGTGCAAGAAATTCCTGTACAAATGAAGTAAATATATAAACATAAGCACCATGCAGTGAACCACCTATAAAATATGTCTTTATACGTATCCCTATAAAATTCAATATAACTTTGCTTAATAAAAGAAGGGAACATGCCACTGCTGCAATTATTAAGGTTTCTATGCAGTTTTTCTTAAGGGTGGACAGCTTTGGTACAAGTCCTATGTCACGCATGGAAAAACTTGTCATAAACACTATTTCAAGAAAAAGTGCAAATGTTATACATTCTATTATAAATGTATAGGTTGATGATCTTAAATATATATGGAGCGTAAAACGTAATAAACTCCATGCAAATAAAAACAGGCTTGTGCATATTATAAGCCCCGCAAATATATATGCACAGTCATGTTCGTGCTGCCTTAAAGTAAACTTATCTGTAGTATCTTCTATAAGTATTATCATTCCAGGGAAACCAGATTGTACAGATAAATCTTTGCCATCAGGCTGTATAAGGCTTACAGCTATATTAAAATGTTTAATTCCACTATCAGAACGGTATCTTACATTTGTTTTTTCAGGGCGTTCATTATTATTTATGCAGCTATCAAAAAGTTTATTAAAAGCCCTGTTTTTTTTATTTGACATAAAACATTCTGCAAATGACATTCCTATAATAAGGCTGGAGTCAGTAATTTCAAAAATATTTGCGCAGGCAGAATTAAGATATGTAACCGTTCCTGCTGCATCAACAGTCATAACCCCGTCACTCATATTTTCAAATATCATATTTTTCTGGTCTGGTGTCAGCATAAGCTGTGTATTGGCTGTCATTTCATATAATTCCTCTTTTTTTCATTTTAAACCTGGTTAAAAATATTTATTTAACCTTTTTTAATAGTTTATATGATTTCCTTTATTATTACAAGTATTCTGTGCCATTACAGGCCTGTTTCATAAACTTTCCATTATAACAGTCTGGAAGGAGGATATTTTTTCTGTCCAGGAAGGGCATGGAAATGTTTAATATTTTCTTAATTATACTTTAAAAATATTGAATATATGGCAGCAGTTCTGGTAATCTATATCTTGCAATTAAAAAGTTTTTTAATTAAAATTAAATTATCAGGAGGCGCGGCCGGTGGGTAAATCTGATGTAAAGTTTAAAGATATGGCAAGCATGGTATTTCATGGGATGTTTGCAGTAATATGGGTTTTACTGCTGCCAGGAATTATTATATTTGATATATGGAAAAATATGCTGGTACTAATATCCGCCATAATTATAGTGGCTGTATTAATATTTTATAAAAGAAAGCAAGGAATTAAAAGAAATTTTAATGTAATAGCAATGCATTTTACAGAGAAATATTCCATTATTACAATAGCAGCATTTTTAATGGTAATACAGATTATATTACAGGTATATATTGGTTATGAGATGGCGGTAGTACCTGCTGGTGACAGGAATGTTATATTTAAACAGGCAAGTGAAATGGCGTTAAATAATATTTTTAAGACAAGTGATGAATATAATTTCTATTTCCTGCGCTATCCTAATAATGAGTTGCTGCTTATAGTAGAAACATTATGGTTTATGGCATTAAAGCGAATAGGGGTCTTAAATTTCCTTTATGGGAATATGGTTTTAAATATTGCAGCAGTTGATTTGTCTATAATACTTTGTGTAGCCCTTGCCAACAGGAAATATGGCAAAAAGGCAGCATTACTTTTCCAGGTAATGTCACTTTTATTTATACCATTTTACACATATATACCATTTGTATATACAGATACACTTGTGCTTCCTATAGTTGCGGGTCTTTTACTTTGTTACCAGTTTGCAGAGGAAAGTTTTAACAGAAAAGGAGTAAGGTTTTATATATGGTTTTTTATAATAGGGGTGCTTACATGGGCTGGTTTTGAATTAAAACCTACAGTTGCAATTATCACAGTTGCATGTACCCTCCATATGGTTATTACTAAAAACTGGAAACGGGGCATTATTGCTACGGTGGCCATACTGCTTGTATTTAGCACATGCACGCAGGCATTTAATATAATTATGGATAAGGCGGCTGTAATTGACCAGTCTGACTATGATAAAGAAAACTTTCCATATTCACACTGGATTATGATGGGGCTTAAAGGGGCAGGAAATTATAATCTTGAGGACAGGGAGTATACAAGCTCTTTTAAAACAAAAAAGGAAAAAGAAAAAGGCAATATAAAAAAAATTAAGGAGCGCCTGGAAGAATATGGCATACCAGGGCTTTTAGCACACCAGTATGTGAAGGCAGTAAATACATGGTCTAATGGGAAATATGACATGGAATTTCATCTGCAAAGACAGCCCGTAAGAAAGTCGTGGCTACAGTCTGTATTTTTTAAAAACGGGAAATTTTATCCATTGTATGATGGGTATTGCACACTATACCATTGGCTGTTGCTTTTCTTTATTTGTTTTTCAGTTATATATGGGTTAATAAAACGGGAAACTGGTTCATCTGTTATGTGGAAGCTTGCACTTTTTGGTTTATTCCTTTTTTTATCAATATGGGAAACAAAATCACGCTATGTAATGCATTTTGTACCTGTAATGATGCTTATAACAATAGATGCTTTTTTTTGTTCCAAAATTGTTCCAGAAAATATGCGGTTATAGTATTTATAGAATATACACAGTTTATTTATAATTAAAAGTTGCAAATACATTTGGCTGTGCTATACTTAAGTATACAATATATATGGCACTTGCCGGTTTTGGAAGAAGAATGGCTGTGGATATTATATGGCTGGAAATGGAGGTAATAATGGCAAAGGTTTTAATTGTAGTTGACATGCAGAACGATTTCGTAAATGGTGCGCTTGGGACAAAAGAAGCAGAACATATTGTTCCTGCTGTAATAAGTAAAGTAGAAGCTGCTGTTAATAGCAACTGTAAAGTGGTATTTACAAAAGATACACATTATAATGGCTATCTTGATACAGCAGAAGGCAGGAATCTGCCTGTAGAGCATTGTATTAAAGGAAGTAAAGGATGGGAAATCATACCAGGTTTAGCCAGATATGCACAGAATGTTATTGAAAAAAATACTTTTGGAAGTATTAACCTGCCAGAAGAGGTTAAGGATTATAATGAAATAGAAATTATAGGGCTTTGTACTGATATATGTGTAATATCCAATGCACTTTTATTAAAGGCATTTTTCCCAGAGAAAAACATATATGTAGATGCTTTATGCTGTGCTGGTGTTACACCAGAATCACATAATAATGCACTTGAAGCAATGAAAATGTGCCAGATTAAAATTATTTAGCAGCCTGGTCATATTATAAAATGGAAGCTGGCAGTACTTAGCAGCTTCCATTTATGCTTAAGATTATATTTAATATTAATAATTTGAAGCAATATTTATTTTAAACGTTTTAGTATTTCAAGTGTGTATTCCCAAGTCCTTTTTACGCTTTCTACATACAGGGCTTCCTGTGGTGTATGGATATTTTTAATGTCAGGGCCATATGAAACACAGTCAAGCCCAGGAAGCTTGCCAGCGAAAAGCCCACATTCAAGGCCTGCATGTATTGCCTGTATTACAGGTTTTCTTCCATATTGTTCTTCAAATACTTTTGTCATAAGGTCACGGAGCGGGGAAGCTTTTTTATATTCCCATGCAGGATAATTACCTTGTAATGTTACTGTACCACCAAGTGCTTCTGCCAGGCATTTTATACGGTCTGCCATTTCGTCTTTCTCTGTGCTTAAACTGCTTCTTAAAGAATAGTTAAATTGCATAAAACGTGAACATTCATGTGGATATGGGCTTTCGGTTATAACTTTTATATCCATTCTGCCAAGATTAAGGGAAGTCTGTACAAGCCCTTCTATATCATGGCTCATGCCCTGTATTCCATTAGGAAGGTTTACAAGTGCTGTTATAACCTTTGCTGTGGATTTATCATTAAGTGAACTGCGTGAGTCTGACATTTTATCTACATTAAAAGAAATCTTTATTCCGGCATCTGTAGAATGGTATTCATTACAATAAATCTGGTTTAATTCTTCAAGATGTCTTTTAACTTCTTCCATAGAAGTTCCTTTTTTAAACATAAGCTGTGTGTAAGCTTCCCTTGGGATTGCATTATCTTTAAGACCGCCAAATATTGAATATATATTAAATTTAAACTTTTGTGAAAGAGAGTAAAGGATCCTTCCCATAAGTGTATTTGCATTGGCGCGTCCTTTATCTATTTCAACACCAGAATGTCCCCCTTTAAGCCCGGTTATGTTTATAGAAACTGCTATACCAGATATACCTTTAATTTTTACTGGAATTTCCACAACAGCAGTTGCGCCGCCGGCACAGCTTACAAGTAAGAAACCCTCTTCTTCAGAATCAATGTTAAGCATAGTCCGTGATTTAAGCTGTGAACAGTCAAGTGCAGCAGCACCAGACATGCCAGTTTCTTCATCAGTTGTAAATACCGCTTCAAGTGGCGGATGTGGTATTGTGTCCGATTCAAGTATTGCAAGTGCATAAGCTATTGCTATGCCGTCGTCACCACCCAGTGTTGTATTTTTTGCAGAAATAATGCCATCTTTAAGTTGTAAATCAAGGCCGTCTTTTTCAAAATCAATTTTATGCCCTGTCTTTTTTTCACATACCATATCAAGATGTCCTTGTATAATTACAGAAGGGGAGTCTTCATAGCCCTTAGTCCCGTCTTTCCATATTATTACATTATTATAACTGTCCTTATGGTATTTAAGTCCATGTTCCTTTGCAAATGAAACACAAAAATTGCTTATGTTTTCTGTATTGCCTGAACCATGCGGAATACTGCATATTTTTTCAAAATATTTGAATACAGGTGCTGGTTCTAAATCTGATAAAATACCCATTTTAACCCTCTTTTCTGCATTAATTTTAATAGTTACTTTTCCTGGCTCCGTGCAAATATATATTTATTTGCTTGTAATGTCTGCATAAATGCAATAACACGTTTAAGCATATCTTCCTTTTCATCAGGAAATGTATCTGACATAATATTTAATATATCATAAACAGAGTTTTTGCCGTTAATTGATTTCCAGAGGACAGAACCATATTTGTCAAGTGAAATATGGCTGGTTTCTGGTTTATGGAAAAACTTCTGTGCTATTTTATGGTGCAGTCCTGTGTTTATAACATCTATTACAACCAGGCCATTTTCATTTTCTGACCATTTGTATAAAGGATTGCACAACATTACCTTATCCATGTAGTTTTGTGATATTTTTTTTGTTTTTCTCTTTGCCATTGCAAGGCTGCCTTTCTTCAAAAGTCAAGCGGATATTCGTAATCCGCATTGCCTGCAAGCAGGCATTGGCTACTTGCCCACTTGCAAATCAACCT
>CAJUJY010000032.1 GCA_910586555.1 uncultured Lachnospiraceae bacterium | reverse complement strand
TCACAAATTTGTGGTTGAACGAATCAAAGGACACCGCCATCTTAAACCCGGCATATTCCCCTACCGTTGCAGGCACATTGACCGTTTTCATCTCCTTGCACATCTCCACAAGTGCGGCTCCGGCTTCTTTTTTATCCGTATAAGCCTTATCCCCAACTTTCATAAAAAACTGCTCTTTATCTGCCGGCAGGTTTGCTTTTGCGGTCTGAATGTCCGCTGTCATGCCGCTGATTCTCTCTTTCAGAATGGCTATCTGCTGTGGGTAATGCTTGGCGATATTGTCCTCAAGGCGGTATTTCTGGCTGGTATGATTGGCTTTCATCAGTTTCAGCTTGGATACCTGAATATCGAGATCCATTTTTTGCTTTATATACGGGTTTCCGGTAGCCAGTGCTTTCACCTCCGCATAAGTTAGTGCCGCCTCTGCCTGTGTCAAGTAAGGAACAAAAAAATATTGGTTTTTTCAATCTTTTCCAACTCCTGCTCATACACCATCTCATATTCATTTGGTGAAAAATATCCACAATGACTATGAATTCTTACTGTATTATAAAAAGTTTCTATATATTGAAATACCAGTCGATATGCATAATCATAATTCAGTATCTTAAATCGATTCAACCATTCTCTTTTTATCAATGCATGGAACGATTCTATACAGGCATTGTCCAATGGATATGCTTTTTTGGAATAACTCCTCCTCATTCCTGCTGTAGCTTCTACGTAATCCCGACATATGTACTGTATCCCATGGTCTGTATGCATAACTAATGGTTTATCTGCCTTCCTTCTTTTTCTTGCCTTTTCCACTACTTCTATTACATACTTGGCTTCTAACGTAGCACTCAGTACCCACGAAATGATCTTTCGTGAATGCAGATCCATTATACTTGTTAGATATATAAATCCTTCAAATGTCCAGATATATGTGATATCAGAACACCAGATGGCATCTGGTTTCTCCGAATTAAATTTCTCCTTTAGGATATTTCTCAGCCTGCTGCTTAAATCAGGATCTATAGTAGTGTCTGTATAATGCTTGATATATTGCGCTTTGACCCCCATTTCCCACATGTAATTTCCAACGGTTTTATCTGCAATCTTTTCGCCCTCCCTGCGCAGGCATCCGGCAATCTTGGGCGCTCCATAATTCTGATGAGATTCATCGTAGATCGACAGGATCTTTTCCTTTATGCTCTTTTTCCTGGTCTCTTGCCTGGATGGGAAACGCTTTTTCCATGCAAGATATCCACTTCTTGAAACACCTAAGATTCTCAGCACACCAGAAACATCCAGCCGTCGTTTCCCCTGTTCCTTTAGCTGTTCTCCATATCGGTCAGTTTCCAGGAACAGAGTCTCTGTCATTTCCTCGGTATACCGATGGCTTTTTTTAATATATCTAAAGCAACCTGTGTATCACGTAATTCTTTACGCAGACGGGCAATCTCCTTTGTTTCATCACTCTCGTAGTTCCCTCTCTCTAGTTGGAACGATGCCTTCATTTGTATCATAGATCTTCCTCCAGTTAGAGAGGGCGGTCTTGCTGATCCTGAGATTCTTTGCACATTTAGCGACTCCAAGCTTCGGATGATCCTTCCAATATCTTACTGCATCATTCTTAAATTCTTCTGTATACTGTGTAGCCATGTTCATTTCTCCATCTGTTTCTATTATACTTTTATGCCAAGAAATTTCCATGTCTAACTTGTACTAATTATATTCTAACACCAGTGTCTTGTAAAAGAAGCTTAATTCTTCGCGGCTTTTGAAATTAATATCGTTTGCAAACTCACACTGGTCAACGCACCAGTAATAAGAGTGGTGCATCGTTTCCATGATATCAGGGAGCAGGCAGTTTATGTTTTCAGCCATCCCGTCAAAAGAAGCGGACAGCTTTTTATTCAGTATACCATCAGCGAGTCCTTGTGCCCTGCCAAAATCTTCTATATAAGAGAAAGAATTGTTGTACATGGCATAATGGATATCTTCTTTTGAAAGAAGCCTGGAAAGGTATTCCCGTCCATTAAGGTATATCTGGATTTTGAGGAACATCCAGCCAAACTCTTCGTCGTTATAGGAAAGATAATAATGCTTGCACTTGGTGGTGCGTGATGTGACTTCTAGTTTTTTGGTCTCCCGGTCCGGCTTTACAGTCATCGTCTTACAGGATTTCACAACAGAGAAGGTACAGACAAGACCAGTCTTATCCGAGGATTTTTCAAAGGACTTTCTGGCAAGCGCGCCTTTGTCGTCCTGTTCAGAAGCAAGATATGTAAGGGTACAATCCTGCTCCTTTATATAAGATTCAATGTGAGAACAAAGGAAACTGGTCTGCTTTTTGGCAAAAGCATCAAAATCTTTAAGCAGGATATTTTTCTGGATAAGGTAATATAGGAATAAGCGGAAGCTGTGAAGGCACTGTATATAGCCGTTAAGTTACTATTCACAGTCAAAATTTATGATTAATAAATTTTATTCCAAATTTTGATTTTTTCTGTGTGATATAGTATACTATTGCCCAGTACATAGCAGAGGGTTTATATGGCTGGAAATTATACAAAAAGTTTATATAAAGATTATGAAAAATTGTCTGATAAATATGATAAATTATCAGAAGAAATAAAATTATACAGGAATGAGCATGTTTTATTGGAACAGGAAACAAGGCTTAACAGAAAACTGGAGCAGGAACTGGAAGAAAAAATGCTGAAATAGCTGTATTAAAAAAAGAAATACTGCGCCTTAATGGTTTTTTGGATACAGACAGCAGCAACAGCGGCACTCCCACAAGCAAAACTCCCATTAATAAGAAAAAAGGAATCCCAAATTCTAGAAAAAAGACAGAAAACCACATAGGAGGGCAGAAAGGACACCTTAAATCAAAACTTGAAAAATTTAAAGAAAATGAAATTACAGAAAATATAGAATATCCTGCTGGATGCTGTCCTGGATGTGGTGGCAGGATGAAACAGATGGATGAAGAAATAACAAAAGATGAAACAGATTATGAAGTAGTTGTTGTTAAGAAACGCCACCACTTCCATTCATATGAATGTATGGAATGCGGTGCGGTGTACAGGCAGACAGTGCCTTATAACCTGAAGCATGAAAGCTTTACAGAAGAAAAGGCGGAAAGTATTTTTAGAAAATTTAACCATCTTCTTCTTAAAGGCATTGAAAATAATAAAAATGATGACAGTTATTATGGTAATGAAGAACGGAAACTGCTTAACCGTATAGCAAAGTATAAAAATAATTATTTTGCATGGGTAACAAATTTTAGACTGCCTTTTACAAATAACCTGTCAGAACGTTCACTGAGAGGGACGAAATCAAAAATGAAAATATCCGGGCAGTTCCAGTCACTTGAATATGCGGGATATTATGCATCTGTTAAAAGTTATATAGAAACATGTTACCGCAATGGAATTGATGAATACACGGCATTAAGACGTCTTTGTGATGGGAAACCATATACTGTTGCTGAGATATTAGGGAAAAATGAATAATCATTTTTCCCTTGTTAAAGTTAAAAAAAATTAATTAAAAATATTAGTTTTTTATTTTTATTTTTCTTATTGGCTGTGAATAGTAACGCCGTTAATTATGACACGATCGAAAGTTTCCAAAGTACCATTGATTTTCCCTTCAAACTGTTTTAAGATAGTATAACTTTACTTGGGGAATTTTTGTAAAAAAATGGTAAATAGCACACTCTTCTATGATATAATATAAAAGAAGATGTTTTCTTTGTTACAATTGCCAGGCCAGCTAATTTCTTTGAATTAAAGTGTATTAATTAAAAATAAATAAATTAAAGAACACCACATATGACATCATCTTTAAAAAATAGCACAATATACATAAGCTATCATAACCCAAGTAAAGTTACACTATCCTGTTTTAAAATATCCATATCAAAACCACTCCTTATTATTTAAACTGGCGGGAACACCTTATGGTTAGTAGTCACCAATTATTTTCAGTAGTTATTATACTATATTTAAAGAAAGAGTGGTTTTGATTTTTTGTTAGGTTGCGAACGTAGTCTGCAGTATGGTATATTAGGACTTTATCATAAATAGCTTATAATTATTCTGCATTTTTGGATATTTTTATTGTAGCATTTATAATTTTGTGCTATAATACAACCAGAAAATCTTCTAATTGATATTTATCTAATTGATTTTCTTCTAATTATATATTCCCGGAGGTGATGATATGAGTTTAAAAGAAGTGTTCAAAGCATTAAATGATGAAACACGAAGAAAAATCCTGTTGTTGCTTAAAGAAAAGAAGATGCTGGCAGGAGACATTTCTTCCCCATTCTCTATAACAGAAGCAACTGTTTCGCATCATCTGTCAATTTTAAAAGATGCTGGATTAGTTCGAACAGAAAAAAAAGGGAAATTTGTATTCTACGAATTGAATACAACTGTCTTAGAAGATGTAATCATCTGGCTACAAAATATTAAGGAGGACTAAATTTATGAAAAAGGTATCCATGACAAAGATAATTTCTTTTATTGTTTCACTTGTACCAATTATTTTATATTTGTTCATGCAATCAAACATTGCGGATTCTATTCCCGTTCATTTTGATTTAACAGGAAAGGCAGATAGTTTTGCGGGCAAAACTAGCACAGAACCATACATGATTGTTTCTACATCACTCATTATGTTTATTGCATACACTGTTTTATCTCATTTTTTACTTTTATCAATTCGCAAAAACAGTAAAGAAAACAGCGGTATTGTTAATCAAATTTTTGATTATATACTTATAATACTTACACTTTCTGTGTCCTGCTTGCTTATTTACTATATTTTTCTGATTAAAAATATTGATATGCTGAATATAAAAGTTCCTTTGATTATCGTCACATTAACACTTGGCTTGATTTTTGTTGTAATTGGCAATAGCCTTCCAAAACTTACTCAGAATAAATATGCTGGATTCCGAACAAAAGATTTAGTAAACAATGAATCAAAATGGTTTATCTGGCATCGTAAAATTGCACGCGTCTGGGTTATTGGTGGTATACTCACAATGATATTATCCATCCTTGTTGGATTTACTGGATTTACAGGCTTCCTAATTATAAACCTAAGCGTACCATTTTTATTAATTCTTATTCCACTGGGCATGATGGCATCATCGAAATAAAATATATAATCGAGTAGGAAGCTAGCCATTAGTTGACTAGCCGGCCTCTCACACCACTTATCCCGACTTTTTATTTATCTCAAACTTTCATGACAGGAGACATATTTTCAAGAACCATATAACAAAAAGCCGAGATAATTATGTACCATAATGATGGAACTTGTTATTTGTTTTATCATTGGAGATATATATGGATATACAATTATCAGAACTCATTGACACGGCGGTGAACTACCTTGAAAAACTTGGTCTTTCAGAAGGCACAATCAAAAACTACCGCCAATCCGCTTTCAAACCATTGGAAGGGAAGCTTGTCAGCTGGAAATTCGTTGATTCAGGACTGCTCAGATTACAGGAGAATTTTTTCTTCCAGCAGTTTGAAAATGGTACGATATCACGGCACACACTAAACTGGCGCATATGGGGAATCCGTATGCTTGCGGAGATTTTCGATACTGGAAACTTCACTTGGAAAGTATTCAGCAAAAAGCCTAAAGAATGCTTACCTGAACCTTTCCGTTCCGTCATTGGTTCGTTTATGCAGACCCAAAGCTGCTGGCAGAAGCATAAAGACTGTACAAACTCCATCTGCCAGCGTTTTCTTTTATCCGTTTTTGGCAATGGGGGTATGGATATAGCCAGTACCACATCTGTCCATGTTCGGGATTTTATGGCCAAAATTTCAAAATCAAGACTAAAGAAGATAGACGATGTCGTTTATGCATTGAGTGCCTTTTTCCGATACTTATATGAAAACGAACTGTATGGGGATAATTTCTGGGTGCTGCTTGCCGCCCCACGCTGCAGGAACCACCATGTCCGCAGATGCATGACGCCGAGAGAAATATCGCGCCTGCTTGAAAGCATTGACAGGTAAACAGGCAGCGGTAAACGCGACTTTGCCGCAATATCCCTGGCAGATGTAAGCGGAATGAGGGCAGGCGATATTGCTTCCCTGAAACCAGGACAAACGCATGAATAAACAAATTGTAAATATTCCTAGTTTTTGTTAAAATAAAACAAAAACTGGGAGATGTGTATACATGGAAAAATTGTTATAGTGGATGGAATATATTGAGGATGTGAGGCAGGAAAGAAAAGTAAGGCATAAACTTAAAGATATCCTGGTTATTGTCCTGTTTGCAACACTTGCAGGTGCAGATGACTGGGTGGAAATTGCAGAATTTGCGGAAGTTTACGAAGATTATTTAAGAAAGTATATAAGACTGGAAAATGGTGTGCCGTCACATAATACAATACAGAGGGTAATGGGGATGGTTTCACCAGAAGCCCTGCAGCAGATGTATGTAAAATGGCAGGAACTTTTGGACAGGGAAGAAGGGGAAGCCCTGAAAAAGATTGTCTGTACAGATGGCAAGACTATGAAAGGAAGCAGGAAAGGAGAGAAAAAACCACTGCACATTGTTTCTGCATGGAGCAAAGAGGACGGCTTCTGTATTGGACAGAGGACGGTCCTGGAAAAAAGCAGTGGAATTACAGCAATACTGCTTCTGCTTGAAACAATACAGATAAAAGGCAGCATTGTTACAACAGATGTAATGAGCACACAGACAGCCATAGCAGAAAAAATTAAAAACAGGCATGCAGATTATGTGCTTGCAGTAAAGGAGAACCAGAAAATATGGTATAATGATATAAAAGATTATTTTATGGAAAAAGAATTCCAAAAAACAATAAAAGAAAAAGTGAACTATAAAAAAACAACAGAAAAGGCACATAGACAGATAGAAACCAGGGAATATTACCAGACAGGGGATATCAGATGGCTTACGCAGAAAAAGGACTGAAAAGGCATAAAAAGTATTATAATGGAACGTAAAACAAGAGAAAAAGAAGATAAGAAAAGTACAGGATACAGGTATTCCATAAGCAGCCTTGTGGAAGACATAAACCTTGCCAGAAGGGCGGTGCGTGGACATTGGAGTGTTGAAAGCATGCACTGGCATCTTGATGTTTACATTCCGTGAGGATTACAATACAACATCAGACAAGATACCAGCCCAGAACCACAATATAATACGTAAATGGTGTTTAAGCATACTTAAACTGGCAGAGCTTTCTCTTAGCATGAAAAGGCTTTCAATAAAAAAGAAACGTTTTGCAACAGGTTTGCGTCCAGTAAAATTTTTAGAGTAGGTACTGAGTTTTTTAAAACTAAAAAAATAGTATACATTTATTAAAATGGGTGTCATAATTATTTGTGCGTTTGTCCTGCCTTTAAACTGGATGACATTGATTAAATAAAGGAAGAGATCTGAGCGTACAGGGAAAAACCGATGAACCCCTTATCCTTCCTGTTCCCGCCCCGCGCTGCAGGCAGTTGCTGACTATATTTTAAATGACCGTCCCAGGACAGACTCCAAGAATGTCCTTATCTGCCATCAGACGCCGTTTACAGGATATCACGATGGGAGTATCGATTGCGTGCATTTTCCGCAAATACCAGAAGAAAGCCAGTCTTACACATGCCATCGGGGATGGGAAAACCCTGCATAGCATAAGGCGCTACCTTGGGACAGAAATGACTGCCAGCGGAATCCTAGTTGATGTGGTAGCCCAGGTTTTGGGGCATAAGGGAATGAAAGCCACAAAGCAGTATATTTCCGCCGACCTGCGGGGCATGAAAAACTGCATGCTTGGTTTTGACTCGTTGGGAGGTGGCGGCAATGAACCTTCCTGGATACATCTAGGAGATGCTTGAATATAAAGAAAGCCTTGGATATTATAAAAAACTTACAAAAAGTTACCTGAAAGATTTTCAAAGATATTTCACGGATGCAGGACATGATGCTTTTACAGAGAACACTGTCATCCCATGGTGTAAAAAAGGGAGGCGGAAACATCGGAAGGTTTCCGCCGAAGGCTCACCTCTCTGCAAGAGCTGTCGAAATACCTGTATGCAATGGGATATGTGGGAGATACATCGTCCCTACGGACATTTTCCCCTCCGTACACAGGGAAATGCCATATATTTTTACCAACATGGAACTTATCAGGTTCTTTACCGAAAGCGACAGGAAACCTTACTGCAAAACAAGCCCATGCCGCCATCTGATCATCCCTGTCATTTACAGGCTGATCTACTTTTGCGGTCTGCGTCCAAACGAGGGCAGGGAATTAAAACGTTCTGATTTCTGCTATAAAGACAGGACACTGTTTATAAGAAAAAACAAGTCCCACCAAGAGCGTTTGATCCCAGTTGCTGGTGATTTAGCAGAAATGTGCCGCAATTACATGAATAAAAGAATGGAAGTATATCCTGATACAGAGTATATGTTCCCATCCACGACAGGAAAACCATACCAGAAGCGATGGCTTGTGGATATGCGGATACATTCCGCCGTTTACGGACAGCATAAAACCCAGAAAAATGCCATGTAAAGGTACGCGTATATCTTCTCCGTCACAGATATGCAACAACAGTGTATGCGAAGTGGATTGACGAAGGAGTGAATCTCAACGCACGTCTTCCCTGTCTGAGTGTATATATGGGGCATTCAGGATTTGAAAATACTGCTTACTACATCCATTTGCTGTCGGAAAAACCCCTTTCATCTGCCCGAATAGATCGGGAGAGGTTGAATGCCATGATACCGAAGGTGGAAGATGAATGATAATTCACTTTTCTTTTACCACACAGTCAGAAATTTCTTTTCCGTATATCTGCCGAAGCAGCGGGGAGCAAGCCCAAATACAGTAAAATCTTACCACGAGGCACTGAACCTATTGATTGAGTATATCCTGGATACAGAAGATAAAGCTTTGTAAGCTGTCAGTTTCCAGTGATTTTCAGGCAAATCCATAAGCGCTTTTCTCCAATTATATCCCAATAGCTGGAAACAGAGAGGAACTGTAGTGTAGCAAATGTGGTTTTAGGCTAGATATTTCAGAATAATAAAAAAGTCGGGATAAGTGGTGTGAGAGGACAGGGGATAGTCACACATAAGTGTGAACTTAAGCAAGCAATCCTGGTAAAATTGCTGTATGGAACTCATCATTCTGATTTTTTCGGTACTGTTTTTTTCTTGACAGGTAACGTGAATATTTTTTATCTGTAAAATTAAGAAACTGTCCCCATGGCAGACACAAAATTTCCTTTATCTGCAAAAGGGAAACTTTGCATTTTTCATAAACAGAACAATTTACAGTTTCCTCTTTTCCAGCAAGGAAACATTCTGCCAGAAACAGCTGCTGTTCTGGTATTGCCCATATGATAAGCCATAAAATAACTTCTGTTTCTGCATAGTCTGTATTTCCTGCTTTTAAAGAAGTAACAGAAAAATTCTGTTTAAAACGTTTAAATAAAAGTTCCACCTGCCAGCGGCTTCTGTACAGATGTAAAATTTCTTCACCACAATATCCTGCCCCTAATGATGTAATAACAACCATCCAACCTGCACAAAACAAGGTATCATCTGTTATCTGTCTTTGTTTTCTTACAGCTGTCCTTTTTCCGCTTTCTTGCTTTTTCCGCCTGTCCTTCTGGTATTTTCCCGACAATTACCCGTACAAAGGCAGTTCTCGTCCTGTATTTGCAAAAACCAAAGAAATCCACCATTTTTTCCTGCCTTTTTTCTGCTTCTTTTAATAATTTTACTAAAGAAATTTTATTTCCATCTGCATCATACAGGCAGAAATATTTTGGTGTAATCCGCAGAACCACATCTGTCTTCTGTTCCTGTGCATAAATATAATTATGTGCTGTCCCATATCCAGCATCTGCCATTACAATGTCACCTTTTTTCGCAGAAAAATGCATAATGGACTCTGCTGTATATTTATCTGTTACTTTTACTTCATACATACAGTCCTGGTTTAAAGAACAGCACATATGGGCTAGTCAACCCTCCTACTTGATTTCTGCTATTTCCTTCTAAGTACCCGGGCTATTTTCGTATATTCCCATTCTCGTCAAACTTACGTTTCAATCCGTTTTCTACAATCACATACTCTATCAATGGTGCTGTACACTGCACTAAAACAACAACTCCAACTGTAAGCCATAGCTCATCCCCTTTTATACCTTGTTTAAATAACATGATATTTACAACCGCTGAAATAATAGTATAAATAGCTCCCACGATTAAATATGTTTTTCCCATAGTCCTTTGGGCATAGTCCCATGTTTGCTGGTTTAATTTTGAATATTTAGTACGATGTCCTGACAAGTTGTTTATTTTTGTGGCTGGTTTCACTGTAAAAAATATTCCTATTACAAACAATATAACTGGTATCCCCATATTACTAATATATCCTAATATATTCATACTAAATACTCCCTTCTGTTTATCCTTTATCTGAAATTGCATCAAGAACTTTCATCCTACTAGCATGATAAGCTGGAAAAACACCAAATAGCAAAGCAAGCAGAATAACACCTGCCAATGCTCTTATAACCAGATGCCAATCCAGAGAAAAACCTATCCCTATATAGGCTGAAAATATATATGCTCCCAAACAGCCCATACCAACTCCAATTCCGCCTCCCGTCACTGTTAATATACCAGATTCAAACATAAATAACAAAACGATATCTTTTTTCGTTGCTCCAATAGATCGTAAAATACCAATTTCTCCGTAACGTTCTTTTACAGATATCATATCAATATTACTATTTCCGATTGAACCAACTCCAAAAGTAATAAAGGATAGTGTAATACAAATAATAGAGATTAAATCAATTATACTCATATATTGCTGTTGGGAATCCAACGAATTCGTGCAAATATAAGCATTTTTTATTCCATGTTTTAATTCTAAATACTCCACTACATCCTTACTGATTTTGCGTAATCCCTTTACATCTTTTTTCATCCAAAACTGTAATATATCAATATTATCAGAACCTGTTATAAACGATGCAGATTGTATGGGTATAAAAATCGTTTCGGGATACACTTCGCTGTTTGTAATAGCTGAATTTACCGCCATACTCTCATATATGCCGATAATCTTATAACTGCGGGACATCTTATTCCCATTAAATAAATCAATTGAATGTCCAATACAGTCCATTGTATAAAATAATTTCTCTGCAAGGGTATCACTTATTACTACAACGTCGGATGCATACTCTTCTTCTAACTGATTAAAGTACCTGCCTTTTAACATATTTATGGTACTTAAACTCATATAATCATGATTCGTACCATAAATATTACTATAAACAAGTGTATTCCTACTTTTTAAATAAGTAGATTTGTAATTCAGGCATTCTATCCTTGTTATATCTGGATAAAGCATTCGTATATTTTTAACATCCTCCTGATTAATCATCTCACCAGTCTCATTTACATATTCTGCAAGACATTGAATAGCAACACTATTATTTCCCAAAATCTCAAATTGAGAATTTATATATGTAACCATTGAACTTTTCAGTGCAAAAGTCACTACTAATGAAGCTACTGCAAAAAACAGGTTCACCAATATAAGCACAGAACGAAATTTATTCTCTTTTACATTTAGGTATGAATACCTAATAATATCTCTCCAAAGCATTATTCCTTCACCACACTTGCGAATACTTCACCGTCATAGTAACTTTCTTCTGGATTTTTCACAATGTAATCCTGTTCTGAAATGTCTCCGGTAATTTCTATTTTATCTTCTTGCAAATTGCCAATCTCCACTTTCTGCTTACTTATCTTCTGTGTGTCCAAATCACAAATAAATATAAAATAGTTCTCCTCTTCACGAATCAGACTCGAATAGCTGCAAAGCAATGCTTTTTTACTACTAAAAAATTCCATTTTGTATTGCCTTGCATCACCTATTATAAACTTCTTCTTTTGTTCTTTATCTAAAGAAGCAATCAGATAAAATGTATCATTAAGCACAACATCACCTATTTTATTTTGATTGGTAGCCTGCTTTTCTTTAATGACAAGAGAAAAATTTGTATGGTCATCCTTTAATGTAACCGTATCTCCCTCCGAAAGCAACCCGAAGTTTTTTTCTTCTGTCTTAATTTTTAAATTCAGTTTCTTTGTATCATATAACGTATAAATTTTCTGGCACGCAGTTGTATAGATTCCTTTGGATATGCAAAGCTCAGCAACAATTCCACTTTTATCTGCATACTGCATTTTCTCAATTATTTGCTTTTTCTCTTGTAACTGCTTTATAGTAAGTTCAGATAATTTAATTTTATGTTTCAAAATTTTAATATTGGAATTTTCTGAGACTTGGTAATCTGCTATTTCTTTTTCCACATAATCACACTGTTCTAGTGCAGATTTATACTTCTCTTCAGCATCTCTATATGTTTTTTTTGCTGCAAGCAACACTAAGTTATCCTTATCTTTCTTATAATCCTCTCTTGCCTGTAACAGAGAGGCCTTCTGATAGTCTAATTCGTTTTTAGCAAGATTACAAGTTAGCTGGTACGTTGATAAACTTAGCTTAAGCTCAGAAAGCCTGCTCTTTTCTTGTTGTTCTTCCTGGGCAATCTGGACTTCTAACATCCTCTTACTTTCCTCTTCCCTGAGAATCTCCTCCTCATAATCCTGTGTAGAAAAACGAAATAGTTGTTCTCCTTTTGTTACCATATCATTTTCTTTTACAAGAACACTTTTTACATAGAATACATCTGGTGCATATATCTCTGTCTTATCATTACATTCTGTTTTTGCAACCACCGTACTTTCAAACTTCAAATATTCATTTTTTAGCTTTTCTACTCTGATTTGGTAATCTACCTTTAAATCATTCCACTTATTAAAAACTTGTAATACAGCTAGAATAACTAACAC
Source organism: uncultured Lachnospiraceae bacterium (assembly GCA_910586555.1). GTDB lineage: Bacteria > Bacillota > Clostridia > Lachnospirales > Lachnospiraceae > Butyribacter. The sequence goes on along the minus strand of CAJUJY010000032.1, from coordinate 31,753 downwards.
AAGAATAACACCACTAGCAATGTAGCACTTTTTCTTCATTTGACTCCTCCAGATTTATATTACAAATTTCCAATCCCTTCTCCAGCCCATACATTTAATCCTGATATTAACATCAAAATTCCGAACATAAAAATGCAGATTATGATATTGTCCCGCTTTTTGAAGCCAGTTACAGACTTCAGACCATAATACACTAATATGTATTTCCATACTGCAAATAGTTCCACGCCAGACAGAATTCCTTTCAAAAAAGGAGACACAGTACCTGGAAAATAATAACCAATACTGGTAAATGAACTGTTGAAATATAATTCATTTGTTCCGATGGATACAAGTCCTAAAAATAGATAACTCAATACTAAAGGAATATGTGCATATGCCATTATGCTTAAGTACTGTCTAAGGTTTCCTTCACCTTTTCGTATTTTTACCAGCATCCAGATAAAAATTCCCGCCAGAAAATACATGACAATAGAATTTAAAAAGGTGCTTCGCAAAGACTGATATGGTGACTCTGACACCATTTTCTCTATCTGTACGTTCGTCAGGTTCAAATTAAAAAGATCTTTCATACTATACATGTATTGATATGTCAGTGCTTCGCAATACTCTCGGAACAAGTCGAACCGGGCTACAAGCAAAACTATTTTACTAGTGACTACAATGCATGCCATAATAAGAAAATGTGCTTCTTGTGTCACTTGTTGAAATCCTTTTTCTGGAGAACCTATTACATGAATTATTTTTTTTAACTTTTTCATAGACACCTCCTTTCTGCAAATTAAGATATATGCTTAACGAAGCACTGGTGCGGAGTACGCAAATCTTGCACCATTCGCCTGCTGTTTCATAACTAGTTCTGTTATTTCATTCACATCGTCAACAGAAATTAATGGGTGGGTTTTGAAAAAAACATCTTTATCGGCATACCATGCAGGATCATCGAATACGTCCTCATTAACTTCTATACCATAGTCTTTACGAATCCACCATAAATCTGATGGCATAAGCCAAAGCCAGTTTAAATTCGCCATGACCCCATATGTTCCACAAAGGTAAGACATGGTCTGTACAGTCTTTTTAATATCCTCAACTGTTTCCCATGGAAAACCTATAATGAAAGAAAGTGACACAGTATACTGTAAATCGTAGTCAGATAACTTCTCAACACATTCTTCAAGCTGTTCTACTGTAATTCCTTTTCTTATTTTTTTTAATCCCTCATTATATCCGCATTCTACTCCTATTTGTATCATATTCACCATATCAATTGGTATCTGTTCTACCACACCTGGTTTTATGATATCTGTAACACGTGCCTCAAATGTTACCTTAATATAGGGATTTGCCTGGTGAATCTGATTCAGTATGTTAACTGCCCGGTTCACATCAGCAGTAAAGCAGTCATCCACAAAATATATATTTGGCTCCCCTGAGAGAGAAAGATTTTTTACATTATCATAATGTTCCAAAACTCTCTTTGTTGCTGTATCTGCGTCAAACCCTCTCCAGCTATGCCTATGGCAAACTGAACAGAAGATACAGCTAAATTTACAGCCTCTAGAAGTTTCGACACCAAATGTATTATAAACAGCTTTTGGCAAGAAATCATAATCTGGTAACGGAAATTCCTTCATCTCTTCTATGGTAAGTTTTTCAGCATCTCCCGTATCAATAATTTCGCCATCTAACTTAAATTTAATCCCCTGAATTGTCTTCAGAAGATTCTTATCATGTAAGTTTTGTATAACCTTAATTAACGTCTTTTCCCCTTCTCCTGGAATTACAATATCTACCATTGTCGACTGGATAATATAATCAGACAAATATCTTGCATGCACACCACCTACAATTACATTGATAGAAGGAAACATTTCTTTGACTGTATTAATAAACCGCTTTGCAATGCCCCAAGTAAGTGTTGTAGCTGAAAAAATAACCGCATCGTACCCTTTTCCTTCGATTAAAATTTTTATCACTTCACGCTCTTGTAAACTTCCCTCAAAAAAATTACTTTTTCGGATATAATCCGGATCTACTATGGTAACTTCAATGCCCTGTTGCCTCATAATAGTCCCTAAATAATAGACTGCCAAATGAGGAGACCATCGCATTCCTTCTGAATCATATTCAGGATGTACTGGAACTGATAAATATATAACTCTCATGTCAAAACCTCCACGCTTCCAAACTTTCTAATATATTTCTAATGAGTTAACAGTTTATGTTCTTCTAGAAGCCCACAAACTTGTGTAACATCCTCTATAAATTCAATTTTGTTCTTGTATGAAAACTTTTGTGGATCTTTCTTTGCAACCATATCAAATATTTCTTCCAGTGAATGTTCCCCATCGATATATCCAATGAATTCCAAAATGGTATCATTTACAGATACTTCAATTTTTCCATCAACAACAAGACCATGAAATTGATTTAAAGGTACTATCTGATATGGTGTTTCCGGTTTTTTGGGAATACTGAATTTGTTCCACTTACGAGTGAAATCAATTACATTTAACTTTCCAATTCCTTTTTCCACCTTTTTCGCTTTTACATAGAATGAATACACGGATGTTACATTCATCTCTTCGTATACTTTAATATAACGTTCAAATAATTCCTCCGCAGATTTACCGTTTTCTTTTCCCATAGCCTTTGTTACATTAATACAACGGTTTAACTGGACACCTATCGTAATTTTCAGATCAAGAACCACCGTTGTCTCAAATGAATCTCCTAGAATTTCACGAATTGTGTCGATTAAAAACGGTTTCTTTTCATCTCCTAGTGCTTCACCAATCATGATTCCATATCCACCATCATTCAAGTGACTATGGAATCCTTTAAAGATATCTTTTACAATATCCAGACCATCTGTTCCACCTGCCCCTGCAACAGGATAGTCAATCTCATCTGGGATTGCAATAAATGGCGGATTCGTGTAAATACGGTCAAACTTCTCATTCTCAACAGGCTCATACAAGGAACCATTTCGAATCTCTAACTTATCCTCCAAATCATTTAACACTACATTAAATTTCGTTACTGGCAAAGCTTGTTTATTTAATTCTACTCCAATTCCATTACTTGCCGCCATACTTCCAAAGATTGCTTGGATTCCACTTCCTGTACATAAATCAAGGATTTTTCCAGCTGGTCTTGTCAAGATGTTATCTGTTAAGCGGAACGTATCAATCCCTATATAAACAGCTGGATCTTTTATTCTGCAATTGGGATTTCGAAATGGAGTTCCAACAAATACAAAACGATCCAGATAAGAAACCAGAATATATCCATCTGTCTGAATATACTCTTTATGTGGTATTACAATCCCAAGCTGTTCCATCACCTCAACAATACGACTGCCCCAGCTATTTGTAAGCCTTTCTTCTTTCACCACATCTCCTAGTAAAAGCAATTCCATTACGCAACGATATTTTTCGTCCAGGCTCTGCACTGCTGGCTTTACTTGCTCATAAGCTGGAAGTGGATCAAAAAAGTACTGTTCTTTTCTTAATTTTTGATTGATAATGTCATAACTTGTTTCATCTAAAAAATTTCGTAACTCTTTTACTAATTCTTTCTCTTCATATCTTAACATAATGCCCTCCAAATATTTTCTATCAGTTTAATCTGTATCCTGCAATAAATAGCAAATATAGAACTGGATACCTAATGTTAAATCCAATATGCATGCATATTGGAAATAGAAGATTTTGCGTCTTTTGGTATACAATTCCTAAAACAATACCAAATACAAAGGTATAAATACATTTAATAGGATTTAAATGTACAATTCCAAACAAAAATGCCTGGATACAAATTACTGCTAATTTATTCTTCCTTGTTAACATCTTAAAAAACAATCCCCGAAATAAGAATTCTTCTATTACAGGAAGCATAAAAACAACAACAATCAAATATAACCATACATTTGCATTCGCAAGACTTCCATAATCCAAAGCACCCACATTTTTCTCTTTACCCAATTGGTAGTAGCTATTTATAAGAACTGCACTTCCAATACTTAGGACAAATCCTGTAATGAAAAAACCAATGGCTCTTAACCCATCCTTCGTTTTATCATACTCTCTAAATAGCTTCCAATTTTTTTTGCAGAAACGCCACACCATATATCCAGTCATAACACACCAAATTCCATTGATTACAAAGGATTCATCGTTGGTCAAAGCATATGTACTAAGATCAAATTGCCTGCGCGGCAACAAATATAGTATTTTTGCAATATTACATAATAAAAAAAGCATTAACTTACCAGCAAATGGAACCATTAACATAGCAATTGCTTTCCTATATGTTTCTTCTGATAAATCTGTTTTTCCCACTTTATTCCCCTTTCCCATATAAGCCCTCATTCAATTTAGCTTTCATATACTTTTCCATCTTTAAAATACAAACTCCGCTGCCCATACTGAACATTTTCTATCTGGTGTGTAACTAAGAGAATGGTCGTATTTCTCTCTTCATTTATCTTTTGAAACATTTCTAATATACTTTCACTGTTTTGAATATCCAGATTTCCAGTAGGTTCATCTGCCAGTAATAAATCTGCTCTATTTACTAAAGCTCTAGCAATAGCAACTCGCTGACATTGCCCGCCCGACAGCATAGCAGGTTTATGTTTTGATTTATCCTGTAATCCTACAAGTTCCATCATTTCTTCTACACGTTTTTTTCGTTGTGCAGGAGAAACCCGTCCTACAACCAAAGGCAACGCAATATTTTCAAACACATTAAGCTTGGGAATTAAATGAAATGCTTGAAATACAAAGCCTATTTTACTATTTCGGATACTGGATAATTGTTTATCTGTCATGTTCGCAATATTTACGCCACAAAACTCATATAAACCTGAATCAGCTCGATCCATTAGTCCTAAAACATGGAGTAATGTTGATTTTCCTGTTCCTGACTTCCCCATAACGGTTACAAATTCACCTTTGTTTACTAAAAGTTCCAACTCATTTAAGACACAATGCTTTTCAGGTTTCTGATACTCCTTTACTATGCCATGCATCTCTATGATTTTTTCACTCATTCCCACCCTCCACAGAAGTCAGTTCGAATAAAATATTACCATTTATGCTTTTCATTAATTTGTTATCTTCATTATCAAATACAAAGAACTGTGTTACTACATTGGTTTGGACACCACTAATTCCATATCTTGTACAAACTATTTTCTTTCCTTGAAACTCTACTTGTTCTTCTGTAGTAATTCTCTTAACCGTAGTCAAAATGAAACTTGATAACAATGGGTTAAAGACGTCTACCTCCCACTCTTCTCTATCTCCCATATGCTCTTTTAGCAGAAACATCAACGTGTTATTCTCAAGATATTCCTCCTTCATTTTTTGAACATGTGTATTACCCACATCTTTCGAACGAAATGATAAGTGTAACTTTTTCATATTTTTAGATGCCTTAAAATAGAACAACTCTCCCTTATTGTTACCAGTAGCATCAATATTCAAAATATTATACTTTTTATCAAACTGAATCCAAAATGATAATGTGGTTACATTGTCAAAAATTGTTTCAATCTTGATATCCCGCTTTTCTTTGGAATAATCCATGGTAACGATAGCTTGACCAATCACACTAGTCAAGTTCTGTTCTTTTTGAATTGCTTTTATGTCATAAAAGAGTCTGCTTGTTCTCCCATCAAACTTACCCATAACACTCTCCTTATCTTATATTGAGATTATTTCATCAACGTATTCCATGACTTCAAGCCTATGAGAAATAGTTATAACAGTTGCATTTTTAGCACGCTCTCTAAGCCTTCTATATATTGTCTTCTCTGTTTCAACATCCAAATTAGAAGTTCCTTCATCAATTAAAATAATCTTTGGTTTTAAGATTAAGCAACGAGCCAGTGCAACTCTTTGTTTCTCTCCCTCTGATAAATCTATTCCATTTTTACCAATTATAGTAAAAACACCATCAGGCAGCCTATCTATCACGTTTTGTAGATCCACTTGCATTATTACATGGTTCACTTCTTCCATTTCATACTGTTCCATACCATATGTTATATTTTCCAGAATAGAACCTTCAAAACAACTGCAATAATCTCCTAGATATGCGATTTTATTCCTTAACTCTTTTTCTGTATACTCTGATATATCTCTTCCGCCAATAAAAATATTTCCTTCTTCTGGCTGGCATAATCTCATGATAAGTTTCATTATTGTTGACTTTCCAGCTCCACTATTGCCTTTTAACAGGACTAAGGAATTTGGTTCTATTGTTAATGAGTAATCTGTTAATACCTTACGGTCTGTACCTTCATATCCATATGTAACGTTCCTTAATTCAATACTACCATTTTCAATATGTGCATTCTGATTTCCAGCTTCCATTGAAACTTCCTTAGCATCGAGTATCTCAAAATAACGTTTTAAACTGACTTTGAACATTGGGAAATACAAAACAGTCTGTCCAAGACGATTTCCCAATGGCATGAGTAAATTAGCAATAGACAAAAAAGCAACCAGTTCTCCCAGGCTGACAAAACCTTTTGAAACTGCAATTCCGCCAATCCATAAAACTCCAGCGGTCCATAATGAGGAAATAAATGCAATAAAAGCATTTGCATTCCCAATGAAGTATGTCTTATCAAATAACTTTTCTGCATAGATATTCATTGTATTGCTGCATTTACTAATTTCTTTTTCATATGCCTGATACAGTCGCATAAGCTGTGCCCGTTCCATTCCTTCCTGAGTTATAGAATATAAGGCCTCTCCTTTACTTTGAATTTCTTGAGAATATTGCTGGCTCTTTTTCATTAAAAATACAGTAACGAGACTGCTTGTCAATAAAATCACGTCAAGGAGCAATGATATTTTTAACATGATTCTCCCTAGTACAATATTTACAGCCAAAATCACTAGTATACTAATCCCAACATTCAAAGGCAACATCGCAGCATTTTCTGCAATTACAACAGCGTCACTATGCAATCGATATAATAGTTCTCCTGTTGTATATTTCCCGTAAAAGCCCCACTCTTTTTTTATACTAGTCTCGAAAATAGTCATCTTCATCGTTACAGACTGTTTCTGTATCAATTTATTGATAATTAAGTTTTGAAAACAATTAATAAAGAGCGAGATTGCCATTATGATAACAGAAACCAAACAGACAAAATCAAGCTGGGTCTTGCTTTTTCCCTGTGTCAGTACATCAATTACCGAATTTGTAATCATCGGTATAACAAATGTCAAAGCAGAAGAGATGCAAAGAATTAAAGATATCAACGATATTTCTTTTCTAATTTCCTTCTTCCAGACGAATTCTTTTAGAATTCTAAAATACTGCTTCATTGGCAGCTAATTACCATCCTTTCTCTCTGCAACGTAAACAGTTAGTAATAGTAACGTGCTATACTCCATGTTGGGATATAGCACGCTCAATAACTACTCATAAATCATTTTTATGTACTATTTTTCAATTAGTAAACAGCTTTAGTTGCTACTATTCCTGCAACTGCAGCAACAGCTCCAACTACAACTACTAATGTTGCAGCAAGTGCATTTTCATAACCAGCAGCATTGGCTATTGCAAGACCATTAGCCATAACATGTGCATTTGCTACAAATGTTCCAGCACTTGTATCTTGAATCAATGGTGATAATGAAGGACTTTCGTACATGATATCAATCTCCTTTCTTCTATAACATTCTGTTTCTTATATTCAAACGCAATTCAATTTTATGTATTGCGTTCAAATCAATTGTAACTAATTAAGCTTTTCTAATAGTGAATCATATATGACAACATCTTTTCCTTTAAAGTCATTTTTGAAAAAGCCTGTCTGTTCAAAGCCTAAATTTTGAATAATTTTTACAAAAGTATCGATATGATCATTATCCTGCTTTACGACACGGATTCTGAATTTATCTACTTTTTTATTTACATTTTTTTTATAATGTTCGACACATATCTTTATAAATAACTGTTCTATTTCTTCTGAAACATTTTCTCGTAAAATAAATTTCCCAATAAAAGATTTTTCATTTATATAAATTTTTCCATTTATTATACCAATAAGTCCACATACCTTATCTTTTTTCTTTAACAAATAAAACTCTTCTGCGAAATTGAACATTCTTGCACGAACAGAAACTCCATTATACATACCACTTGATACAAGAGGATCTGTCATCTCGAGTACACTCCCAGTTTCACCAATTACACTGAGTACAGTTTTAAAGTCTCCCTCTTTACAACGATATATGCTATATTCATTTTCTTTTACAATCACTTCGCCGTTATACATATTCTCAATCCCCTTTATTCGAATGATATTAACACCTACTGCACTTTGCAAAAAACGGTATGTGTCTTCTTCTACCTTTGTATAAGCAATTTCTGGATTATCATTATGAATCTGTTCAATTACCTCTCGCACAGTGCACTCATTTTTAGCAAGCTGTAAAATCTGTTCTCCAATTTCATTTACTACTAGTACATCATCGTAAGATTTGCCTTTAGGCACATATAAAACATGATTGTTGTTTTCATTTCTTCTAAAAGCATTATGCACTTTACTTGCAATAACACAATCTAAATAGCTGCTATCAATCATAACTATTCTCCTATTCCTTATATAATTTTTTTAAGGTAAAATCTTCAAGATGATTCATAACGCCATCATCCACCAAATCAATTTCTATATTGTCGTCAAAGAATACCGTAGGTAAATCTTCTGATTCATATTTTAAATCCCCAATTGTCATGATATAGGAAGCAAGTTCTCTTACCACTGGAATTTTCCATACTTTTCCCAAACCTGCATTCCAGTATTCTCTTATGGTATGACGTTTCAAATTACCCACTCTCAAGGGCAAATATGCAGAGGCTGATAAGGTACCATCTGACTTAATCTCCATAAAAATACTATTTTCATAGCCATATGAAAGATTTCTTCTTAAATGATCTAGTGGATCACCCCATTCAATATGTGGGTCACCAGGCTTTCTATTGTTGTTATGATTCTCAACAAACTCAACTACTTTTCTGTAACTATCATCATCAGGGAAAAGTTCTTCTTCATTGGTTAATGCTTTTCCCATTGGCATAAGTGGCTGAATACGAACTTCCATCTTTGCATATCCTGAAACAATTTCAACCACTTTTGGGAATTGTTCTATATTAAATTTAGTTGGACTAAATGCTACGCCTAATTCTAAATCAGCCTTTTTTATGTACTCTATCGCATTAGTTGCTCGTTCAAAAATACCAGGAACACCTCTCATATGATCATGAGTTGTAGCATCACAACCATCAAGACTAATCTGAATATGTTTCATTCCTGTTTTTTTCAATTCATTTACTTTTTCCTGTGTCAATAACCATCCGTTACTTACCATTGCAATATTAAGAATTCCTGCATCATGCAGTATTCTACATGCCTTTAATAAAATGTCATACTTGTACATCGGTTCTCCACCACAAAAACATATGGAAAAAGGTTTCACCTCAGCAATTTGTTCAAATACCTGTAATAATTGTTCATCACTCAATTCATCCCGGATAAGTTCATTTCCACTTCGATTAAAACAATGAAGACATTTTGCATTACATTTGTTCGTCACATCAACAGCAATATGAAGCGGTCCTGAAAGCACTTCACTTTTGTCATAAAATCTAATTGCTGATTCATTTATGTCCTTGTTAATCAGATCATTCACAACAATAAACCTCCTCGTAATTTGTGTATTCAAATGTACTTTATGTATTTGATTGATTTACATCTGTATATTTCCCAATTAACTATTATACAGTATTTTAGGCGTTTGCGAAACGCCACAAGCTGCATAAATACGGCATTTCTTTGTTATAAAAATGAAATAACTCCTCACCAGATATGGTATAATAGAGTTGTAAGAAACTAAAAATCACCATCCAAGAAAGGAGTTATTCTGATACTTATGATAACATATAAACAGCTTTCTTTAAATGATATTTTTCGGGATTGTCAGGAAAAATTTGATTCCGACAAACCTGAGTTCCTTTCTCTATTAGAACAACATATCGACATTGATGAAATTATTCCGGTTTCTTTTTATAACCATTTCTATGCATCAACGTGCAGAACCCATAAATACCCTCTTCGTGCTTTGCTATGGGCACTGATTATGCAATTAATGAAGATGGTCTTCCCTGCTTTCCTCATGATTCTTCTCTTCCGATGAAAAATACATCATCAGGAATACATTCGAAGCCTCAAGCCTTTGATTGCATAAATATATCTAAAAAATAGGTCTTACAACTTCACAGACTGTGAAGTCTGTGAAAGTACGCCCATTTTTGAGATATAAAATCTTTTATACTTAAAATCCTGTTCACAAGATTTCTTCCCTGTTTTAAATCAAGATTGCGAACGAACACCCGTTAGTTTCGCAATTACCTAACAAATAAAACGAAAGGAAAAGGTACATTGACTAATTCTACATGTCTAATAATTGGTTATTTCTACTTATCTAAAAATGGCTAATCTCGCCTGTTTCTAACACCCCTATAAGGGGCTGTTAATGGCCAGCGCCTAAAGACGCTGGCTTCCACTTTGTTCAAGCCTTAACGCCCTTGAAAGGGCGTACGTACTATCGGCTACCCCTTTAAAGGGTTCTCGTATTCTTTTACACTTAATTTATCCATTGCAATATCGTGACTTTCTTGCTCCTGAATATACTTTTTAATGGTTGTCTCATTGAGCCCTACTGTGCTCACATAATATCCTTCTGCGCAGAAATGTCTGTTCCCAAATTTATGCTTTAGATTTGCGTGCTTGTCGAATATCATCAAGGCACTTTTCCCTTTCAAAATACACAAATATCCCATAAACTGTGATACACTCTTATACTTTCTTTATATTGATTGTAGATAATTTTTTCCTACACTTAGGATTGAACACTATAACATTTTACGACATTATATCTACTGTATTAGTTATAATATTGTGTAATTTGTATTTAATTATTTATATTTTCAGACAGTATATATAAATATTTTGCGTGTTTAATGTTGTATTGATAAAATAAGCACAATGTCGTATTGTGTCAGATATTTTTTAAATTACTTATTAAATTTAAACTTATTAGCTGCTTCTGGAAATTCAGGTTGGTAAGCCACCCATATACATGCTGAGTTTGCAGTCTGCATAACCAACAATAACGCTAAGACATTTAAACATTTCATTATACCTTTACCAAAATTTTTTTTTGCTTCCATGAGTTTATCCTCCTCGTATTGTGTTTTTTAGAATTATACACCTATCCGCAAAATTCTTAAATCCAATGTCCATATTTCGCCATTTTATGTCCAAACTCTACATAAGCACATTTCATTCCATAAATTTTCAAAACAAAAAACTCCTTTTCAGGCATCAAGTAATCCACATATGATTACCTGCCCTAAAAGGAGCATATCATTCTATATAGATATATATGTATAAATCAAACTGTCAGAACTACCACAGCATTAAATTTTTCGTCAATAATATAATATTCAAAATATCCATTATATTGCTCAGCAATCTTCAAGACACTTGACAATCCAATCCCATGTACTCCAGCTTCTTTTTTCGTGCTTATAAGCTTACCCCTTACTTCTTTCAACTCTTCCGCAAAATCATTTACCACCTTAATTACACAAAGTTTTCCGTCCTTTTGCATAAAAATTCTTACAATAACAGAAGATCCCTTCTCCTTTTTTGATGCAGCCGAAATAGCATTATCCAGCAAATTACCTATCATGGTAATGAGATCAACGTCCTGAACATGATTCAAAATGCAGCCAGGTTCCACATATACATCAAAACCAACCCTTGCACTTTTTGCTTTAATAGAATATTCAGATAAAATTATATTTAGCATTTTATGATTGCTATATTCACAGATTTCTTCCCTGTTTAGCTTCCCATTTAGTTTATCTAGCACTTTACATATTTCGTCATTTCTTCTTTCATAAGCCAATTGTCCTATCACTTTAAGATAATGTGATGTATTATGTACAATTTCATTATAATTATCATTCCACTCAGCTATTTTAGTCAGTCTCTCTACTTCAGCTCTTTGATAAAGGAGTTCTAATTCCTGTTTAGCATTTTCACTTAAATTTTCCGTATACTTTTGAAATGCATAAAACAATATCATGTTTCCAGTTATCATGCATACAAAAAACAATGTCATTAATATCTTTAAAACCATATTGCTTCCAGTATCTATTCCTGAATAAAACACTGTGAGCATAGTACCTAAAGTAGACACAGGTACGCATAAATAAATAAGAAACAGTTTGTTCGTCATTCTTTTTTTTGATTTTACAGACATCTGCTTTAATATAATAAACACAATATAATTCAGAAATTTTATAAGCAATAATTGCCATAAATATTCTGACACCAGAATCAGACCAGTTTTTGCCAACAAAGCTGTTGTGGTATTTGACAATATAATGTACAAAAACTCCACACCAACCATGACACTATACGCCATAATAAAATACACAAATCTGATTCCTAATTTAGAGTCAAATAATACTGTCACAAAAATCCACAGTATTATAAGAACAAGAATCAAATTCAAAATATTACTTTGCAACATATTAACCAGAAAAATTGCACCTATTGTTCCTGCACATAATACTTTAATATATTTTCTTTTTATTTTAAATTCAAAAAAATTATTAAAATAGTCATAAAGTAAGAAAACTTCAATAACACAACAAAAAAACAGGATAAGCAAATCCAATCATCTCATTATTTTCCACCTCTCTTATTAATATTTCTCCGCAATACTTTTTGTAAAGATTTGGCGAAATTCTTTTTGATATGTTCTTGATACTGACAAGCATTCATCATTATCCAAATAAACCTCATTACCTACTATTTTTTCAATATGAGCAATATTTATTATGTAACTGCTGTGTGCAAACGCAAGTTCATAATACTTAGCTGCTAATGCCTCCAGTTTATCATCTACCAATATCTGTCCCTCAAACTTTGCTGCTTCACACTCTGAGCACACAATAATTTTGCTGCCTCTTTTTGCATTTTCTACATACAAAATATCCTGAATATTAACCCGGATTACATTATTTCTATAATGCCCTACGATATATTCTTCTTTAGACTTTTTTTCTACCTCTGTCAGAATTTCTTTCATTTCACGTACAAATTGCCTATCTGAATATGATTTCAACAAATATCTATAAGGAGTTACTCTAAATGATTTGACTGTTGGCGCACGTACTCCTGAACAAAATACCAATACAGAATCTTTGAATTTCACACGAAATCGTCTTGCAGTTTCATCTCCATCAATACCACCTAATTTCATATCCAAAATTAGTAAATCTATATGTATACTGGTATCTAAACTACTAACTAATTCCTCTCCTGAATAAAACTCATAAATTTTAAATTGATATTGATTCGTACCCCTAGCTTGATTAAGAATTTTTCTAATATATGAGATAAACACCTTGTCATCGTCACAAATAGCTACATGATACATAGAGTTTCGCCCCCTCTTTTTCAAATAAGTATTATACCATATTCCCTATGTATTATCAATTTTTGTTTTACTATTTTTCATTTCTTTTCATATTATTGTCCAGCAGGGATTTGTTTAGAAAAAAGAGAAACTAAAGTATCGAATAGATTTTGCCCACGTTTTTTCGCAGTAGCAAGCAGGCTATGTATGATACAATAATCAACAACTCCCTGCTAGCTACCAGGACAAACGCATGAATAATTATAACATCCATTTTAAATATATATACTATTTTTTTAATTTTTAAGCATTCAATACTTCTTCTAAAAATTTTACTGGACGTAAACCTATTGCAAACCGCTTCTTTTTTAATGAAAGCCTTTTAATACTAAGTGACAATTCTGCCAGTTTTAATATACTTAAACACCATTTCCGTATTATATTGTGGTTCTGGGCGGCTGTTTTGTCTGATGTTGTATTATAATCTTCACGGAATGTAACATCAAGATGCCAATGCATGCTTTCAACACTCCAGTGCCCACGCCTTGCCCTGCTGGCAAGGTTTATGTCTTCTGGCAGGCTGCTTATAAAATACCTGTACTCTGTATGCTTTTCATTCCTTTCCAGTCTTTGCGCTGGCACAGCCATTTTATATCCCCTGTCTGGTAATATTCCCTTGTTTCCACCTGCCCATGTGCTTTTTCAACGCTTTTTTTGTAGCATCCTTTTTCTTTTATTTTTCCAAGGAACTCTTTTTCTGAAAAATAATCTTTTATATCATTATATAATGTTTTCTGGTTTCCTTTTACAGCAAGTATGTAATCTGCACACCTGCTTTTTATTTTTTCTGCTATGCCTGTCTGTGTACCCATTGCATCTGTTGTAACAATGTTACCTTTTATCTGTATTGTTTCAAGCAGAAGTGGTATTGCTGTAATTTCATTGCTTTTTTTCAGGACTGCCCTCTGCCCCATACAGAAGCCGTCTTCTTTGCTCCATGCAGAAACAATATGCAGTGGTTTTTCATTTTTGTTTTTGTTCCCACGCATAGTTTTTCCATCTATGCAGACAATCTTTTTAAGGGCTTCCCCTTCCCCACTGTCCAGAAGCCCCTGCCATTTTACATACAGCTGCTGCAGTGCTTCTGGTGAAACCATCCCCATTACCCTCTGTATTGTATCATGTGATGGCACACAGTTTTCCAGTCCTGTGTACTTTTTTAAATAATTTTCATAAACTTCTGCAAATTCTGCAATTTCAACCCAGTCATCTGCACCTGCAAGTGTTGTAAACAGGACAATGGCCAGGATATCTTTAAGTTTATGCCGTACTTTTCTTTCCTGCCCCACATCCTCAATATATTCCATCCACTGTAACAATTTTTCCATGTATACACACCTCCCAGTTTTTGTTTTATTTTAACAAAAACTGGTAATATTTACAATTTGTTCATTCATGCGTTTGTCCTGGCTAGCTACGGGAACACCCAGATACTTTCTGCCTAGTTTTGCAATGGCGCAAATCTCATTCCGCTTCATTGTTTGTAAAAGGGGCTTCATAATCCCGCATAAACAGAAGATAACTGTCTTTGTATTTTTCCAAATGGTTTACCATACGGCATAACTCATCATAACTAAAGGATTTTGTTTCCATCCCTGCAAGCAGATCTTTTCCTTGGTTTACCAGCTCATCGTAACGGATTTCATAATGGCATAACAAAGTAGCCCCACAAGAGTTTTTTTATTGTGGAGATCCTTCTTTTTCTGCTTGTTCATTTCTAAGAAAAACTGCCTTACCTCCCCTGCCCATGGAAGCATTTGCAGTTCCAGCATCCCTTTCAGTTCCCAGCTTAAGTATGCCCCGCAAGTTGCATGTTCCTTACCAAAATGGTAAAAATTCGCTTCGTGATCCTGTGCAACAATCCCATGAAACTGCGTCAAAATATTATCTGTTACTACACTTCTTTCCGTTTTATTGAGATTTGCAGTTAAAACCACTGTTGTCTTATTGGAATATGTCCGAATATACACTTGATATGTGGTCTTTTTGGTAGTTTCTAAGATCCCATCCTACCCAAGACGTTCGCTTGTCTTAACAGGTGTCCCGTCTACATGTATTACAGTGCCATTTATAAGATCGTTAATATAGCCAGACAAGCAGACTGCTTCCGTTGCATGATGGTGAAAACCTGCAAGTGTAGCTTTGGATACCTTAAGCAGGTTATGGGAAATTTCACAGAAAAGCTGAGATAAACGTTTATAAGCAACCAAACCAACCGTACTAAAATAAACCACATAGGCTTTTACCTGCGGTCCATACTGAATTTCAGGTGGTTTCCCCGGACTGCGGTGGTATTCTGCATAAACGGTAATGGTTTTTAAATCAGCCACCCAATCAGAAACATAACTTTTCCCGTCTGACACGATGATATACTCTGCTATTCCTTGTGCTGCTAATTCCTCCAGGTTTTTAGATATCTCCAAACGGCTGCCTTTATGCCCTGGTTGTCCGCCACGTTTTTTGTCACTTTTTTCACGGTTATTTGGAATTTTTTTTAACTCATTGCTACTGGAAGGTTTGGACGAGTTGGGGGAATCTTTTCCTATCTGTAATTTTAGGCGTAAGATCTCCTTGTCTTTTTCTTTGATTGTTTCCAGCAGTGGTACAGCTGCTTTTGCAACAGCCTCCTCTACAGCTTTGTTAATGCTATCCTCCATAGTCGTTTCTAACATTTCAAGACGCTGTTGCAACCTGGTATTTTCTGTACGTAGCCAAAGGTTTTCTGCCTTCAGTTCTTTATTTTCTTTTTTTAGTTTTTCATTTTCAACTGTCAACTCTTCCAACTGCTAGAACATGTCATTATTTGTTCTTTTCATATTTTTTATATCGGATATTTATCGGAATTCCTTAAATTTCCCGCTTAACAGTAACCTTTTTATTTCTTTGCTTTACTATTTCCAATAACAACATAGTATTTTGTATGATATATACGAACATCATGCTAAATACAAATTCATTAATATTACTCAACGCTATTATTAATATTATAATTAAATGTAGTAAAAGTATTAATCTTATTTTTTTTCTATATGTTTGTTTTTCTTCATGACTAATTTTTTTCATTTCCGTTTCTACTGGAGCCAACAAAAACGCGCACATCATATTTAGAAAAAATATTAACAACATCACTCTAATTGATAAATATCTCAATAGTTTTTCCAAACTATACACTTGCAATAACAATATTGCATTTGATATTAATGTACATTTCCAAATTTTATCTGCATGCCATCCACCACAAAAACTTCTTAACGGAATATACATGCCTAGAAAGAACATTACTTCTTTTATTTTTGAAAAACCTATTCCAATTGCCAAAGCGATAACTACATTTAAAATAACTTCACACAATAAAATATATCCATACCTATATATCTTCTCATCCTCATCTGTCATTGTGTAATGTTGTGATTGTTTGTTTACTAATACATTCACTATCATTTGAATCATATCAATACTATTAAACCTTTCATTTTTAAATAACTTTCATTTTTAAATAATATAACACACTTTAACAATCAAACAAACAACTGTGCTAAATTTAACAATTCATGTGCCAATATTGCACCTTATATCAATATGTGTCTTTTTCTCTTCCAAAGAATCAGTATCCACCGCTATCTCAAACATATGATTTACACCCCCACTCTGCCAATTTTGATTAAGCTGTTCTATCGCTTCCTTTATGATTTAAAACCTTTGTCATTCTTGTATTTGCTGTCTGCTACATTTCTCCTTTTTCTGCGGAGCATAAAAATGCCCCGCAGTTTCATTTTATTTTTTATATTTGAAACGGTAAATCCAGTTCCGAATATCTGCTTTGTGCTTTTGACTCACTTCACCAACTATGCCCGGCTATAGACTATTACAAATTTCTTAGTCTACTTATAATGCTACTAAAAGTAGCCTAAAGCGTTTTTAACAAAATTCCCCTATCGCAGAAAGTACACACACTGACAGAGCATTGATATTTATAAAGAATATTCAGTAGCACTTATCAGTCATAAACACTATCTTCCCTTCCCAATCTTAGGAACAGAAGATGCCTTCACATCATCCTTACTTTTAGTATCCAGTTTCGGATATACCGCCTCAAATGCCTCCAAGGTCTGCATCTTGTGCTTTTGCATTATCAAGATCAAGTTGTGCATTTAACTCACACTGTCTTGCCAGATTCTCTCCTAGCTGTATAGGCGTTTCTTTAACAGCCTTACCCAGCAAAGCTTTGTAAAATAATATTTCTGTATAACGGAAAGTCCTGCCTTTTTCCTGTGCTGTATTTTACAAATTTTACATCCATCTGTCTTGTATTTGGTTCTTTTTTCATACTGTAACTGGGATCTGTGACTGTCCACTGCAGCCATGCTGTACTCCTGTCTGATTCTTTTCTGTATATTTTCCCTCGTGTATTTCTCCCCTAATGATTTACAGCGCCAGTATCTTGCCATGCCCACTGGTTTTACAGCTAGGTATTTCCCTTCATGTGGATAAGCATTTTTAATCCCATATCCCATGTCTGCAAGTATGGATAGGAATTCTTCATAACTTGAAGCCTTATCCATAGCAGCGTCAGGATTCCTCCTGGCCATATCCGCCCAGACAAATTCCCGTTTTTAGAAATATCCCACTCCCTGTTATTATTTCTATCTTCCTGGCTGCTCCTACTGTTTTCTGGTATCCCAATAACAGATAAACCATATTCCATACACAGCCGATTTGTAACAGGCTGTATCTTTTCCGCCCAGTCCCCTTTTTTGTAATGGTATTTATTCCCTGTGTGGAAACTTACGCTGTTAAATATAATGTGCGCATGGATATGGTCCGTATTGTCATGCACAGTATAAAGTGCCTCATAATCACTGCCAAGATACTCCTTTGCAAACTTTCCTGTAATTTCAAATGCAGTGGCAGCATCGATAGTGTAACTTCATCTGGGTATACGACACGAAATATATAATATGCCCTTTTTTGGTTCATTATATATTCCAGCTATGCTAATAAAACTAAAATATATAATTTTTTAAAATATACCAAAAATGGAAGTATTAAAATTTACTTTTGCAGACATCTGGCAATTTGCTATACTTGCACATAATGCTTCTATATATTTTCCATTTGTTTTTCTATGTCTGTTTTCCCATGAAAGCATTTCACTTGCACTAAAATAATTTTCTCCTTCTGCTTTTTCTTCCATTTTAATTTTTTCCTGTGTCTGTACCACTTCCAACATGTTGCTTCCACTTTTCCAGTAAATTCTTATATGTGATAACATATCTGCACCTTTACGACACCATCCCATTGGTCTGCTGCTCATTCTTTCTGATATCATATGGCTTATATGATTTTCTGTGCTGCTTCCAATTACACCATCCTCCTTCTTTATACGTTTTCGTATCCCCCTCCAGTTATTTTTTATATATTTCCATCATTCTTCAAGTTTTTTCCCTGCCTTTTCCGTAATGTTTTCTTTTGTTTTTGTTACTCATTTTTCCAGTTCTGTCCTTCTTCCTTTTTCAATACACTCCTGCAAATATTTCACAGTTTCTTCCTGTTCTTTTTCTGTACTGCTACTCTCAAGACGTGCCATTTTCCTTATATATTTCTCGATATGGAATTCGTCCAATACAAATTCCGCATTAAGAACTTCAATGCCCTTTTTCATCCATGCTCCACCGTCAGACTGAAAGTATATTTTTTCTATTTCTTCTGTTTCATATTGTTTTTCTATGTATTCCTTTACTTCATTCCACAGTTTTTCATTGTCTTTCCCACGATAAGGACCTCCAAAGTAAAATATATTTCCCAGTTTTTTTCTTTTTATTTCCGCGTTTCCATCCACATACCCTTCATGTACATAAACCAATTTTACTACCTGCCCATTATCTGCATGTCCTTTGAAACGTTTTATATCCCCTTTCTTTTCCTTATACTACAGGGCAATATGGTTCTCATCTGCCTCCACATATAAATATTTTACTTTTTTTCTGGTACACTGTGCTGCTGCTTCGAGAATCCTTGTTTTTACACCATCACTAAGCCGGGTATGCGGCTTCCATCCCATTATTCTGTCTAGCAGGTACGCAGTTTCTTTCGTTTTTTTATTTATAAAACAGGTATGTGTAAAATATACTGTCCCATCTGGTGTCAATATACTTTTTTGACATCGGTCTTTTATATGCCAGCAGGACTGTCTTTTAAGACTTGCTTCAAGCATTGTGTTACACTCTTCAAGCCGCTCCGAAATTAGTATGCACGCCATTTTTAAAAAAATTCCCAACACTTTCATTACACAAACTTCAAAATGTGATGGGTCTTTCAAAAAATTTAATTTAATTTTTTCTAACTCTTCTATTCCATTTTCTGAAAAATACTGTATAATATTATTCATAGAGGATGCCTTCTTTCTTAAGTATATTTCTTAAATTTATTTTTGATCAATTACATTATACTACAAAAAGGCATCCTTTTGCATTTTTTCTTTAAAATCCCCCAGATAAAGTTACACTATCGGCAGCATCCACTTCACCTTCTGTAAAGGATAAAATAATATGGTAACCCTGGCGTTTGTCTGTCTTTCCAAACTGTTCCTTTGTCTGGCGCATCTGCTGGTATATATTCCCTGGCTGGCAGTTTAAACAGCCCTCCCACCTGCCATCCCCAGTTTTTTCTTTTTTTGAAATATAGTCCAGTGCCTGGCTTAAATGTTTCCCAGCACAGCCTGCTGGATTTTTTTCATATAAGCAATAAGAGCTTCTTTATCTTCCCTGCTGTAAAAATAAGAATTACTGGCTTTTGTAATCTGGTTTATATTGTTCCCCACAGCATTTACTTCATTGATTAGTTCCTCTAACAGCCTTCTTATTTCAGGATAATCATATGGTTTCTGCGTAACCATCAGCCATAAATAATCTACTTCGTACATGCCCGCTTCTGCCGCCTTTGAGGCAAGTACTTCTGCTTCTGCTGGTTTTAAACGGAGTGTTTTCTTGATACAATGGATACTGTCTGTCATTTGTTCTGCTTTTCCTTCCTGTTTTATGCCTTCTGGTTTCTTTTCCATAGCTGCTGTATTAATATGTCCCTTCTTTTGCTAGGGCAACAGCATTTACTTTTTAGGGAAAAAGAGAATATCCAGCAGCGTATCTGAATTGAGAGCCGCTTTAAACATTAACTTTTTCTTGCTGATGCGTCCATACTGTGCCTGTGTTACAAGGGTAAGGGCAAGTTTTTCGCAAAATATTGAAATTGAGCGGTGAATTATCTTTCCTTGCCCTCGATGCATCCTCCCTGTAAATAACATCAAGACACCAGTGGAGCTGGTTTTCTATCGGCCAGTGCTTTCTTACCGGATCTGCAAATTCTCTAGTGTCTGTTAAGGAAGTGATGAAATATCTTGTATATTCATGGGTTTCATTATTTTCCGTTACGGTTGACTTTGTCATCCCCAGTGCCTTTAAACCACACCATTCCGTCCGCTGTTCCAGCCATGAAATACCGGTCAGCAGCCTGTATTCCCGTTTTTCAATTCTTCCATGCCCTTTTTCCTTTGTTTCTAATGCCGGCAGTCCGAAAGAAAACGCATTGAAATAATCTTCTGCGTCTTTATACAAGGCAGGCTGATTCTGCTTCAGCCCAATCGTATAGTCCGCATTGCTGCTGGTTATTTTTTCAACAATTTTTTTCTGGCAGCTCATGGCGTCTGCCGTTACAATTGCCCTATCCACATCAATAAGGTCAAGCAGTCCATGGACTGCGGTAATTTCATTCGTCTTTTCTTCAACATTAATTTTGCCTAATGTTATCTGGCTTCCGGCAACAAATGCACTGACAACATGGTATGCCTTATGCTATTCATCTGCGCTTCCACGGATTGTTTTCCCATCTATTGCCACGACGGAACGCCTGCCACGTTCTGCTGATACCCAGTTTATCAGGCATGATGAAAGCTCCGGCGGATTTATTTTTTCAAACACCTGCCTAAAAGTATCACTGTCAGGTATTCCATTTGGAAGTTCAAGAAATTTCGCAAGGAATTCCTTACGGCTTTTGCCGAATTCCTCCATATCGACAAAATCTTCTCCTCCGCAAATCACAGTACACAGCCCAATGATGATAATAATATCTTCGAGTTTGTGGCGTATATTGCCATATCCTGTACGCCTTGGTTCTTTTACATTTTTGATTTCTTCTTTTAAGGATTCTATTTTCATAATTCCCTATTTTACTATATTTTCATAAAAAGTAAATGCTGTTGCCCTGCTTCTTTTGCAGGCTGTCTTGCCTGCTTTCACATCTTTTCTCTTTTTTCTGAATTATGCCATCACAAAGATTTCATGTGAACTTGCAAGATACGCAGGAGCGACAGCTCCTGCATCTTGTCAGGGGAAACCCCTGAAACCCTTGTATATACGGAAACTGGCTGGCTTTTTCAAATGCCTTTTTTATTTCCGGCTGAAAATACCATATATTTTTTATATTTATGGCTGGTTTTTCCAGTTACGTTTTTACCAATATCCAGCCCTGCCTGAAAAAGCTGGCTGGCTTTCTGAAACGCTTTTTTGATTTCTGGCTGAAAAAACTGTTACTTTTTTAATTTCCGATTGGCTTTTTGAAACCACTTTTTTAAATTGAAAAACCACTTTCTGTTCATGCCAGACAGTTAAACCGGCTTTTTTGAATACTTTTTCCATTCCTGGCTGAAAAATTATTTTCATTTTCTGCTTTTCAATTGATTTTTCCAGCCATCTCCATAAAGGATATCTTCTTGTTTTCATCCACATCCACTGGCTTTTTCAGTGGTTTGTCCTGTTTCTGGCTGGTTTTTCCGCATTCTGCCGGATAATCCGACTGGAAACAGGCCAGCATTTCTTTACAGCTGCCAGACATTCATTGTAATCTTTAAATGGTTCTGGCGGCGGACAGTCACCAACTTCAAAACCAAGCCCATAATATTTCTGGCATAATGCATCTGTTGCTTTCCTGCCTGGTCCATCACTGTCAAGGCAGAAATAAATGTTTTTTACCTGTGGATGCTCTTTCAGAAATGTAGCCAGCGGTGCATCATGCAGCATTCCAAGCGCCAGTTTGTTGCTCTCATAATCACCATACAAACTGGTAAAGCTCATCAGGTCAATTGCCGCTTCAAAGACATACAGGCTGCCACTTCTGTCATTCCAGACATTAAATCCATAATTTTTGTTATTTCCTGCCACATCACATTTAAAAGAAGAACCAGCCGTCCCTCTCATACTGGCAAACCGTGTAATACCGTTTTTATCATTTCCTTTGAATACAATGTTGTGATGCCATTGTTCTTCATAAACCAGCCCCTGCCTTACAAAAAAGTCCACTGTTTCAAGCGGAACCGCCCTGTCTGCTGTCAGATACCTGTACAGGATATCATTATTTTCTGCCTGCCCAGGCAGGATAAAAGTCTGTTTTTCTTTTTCCGTATGCCTTGATGCCTGATGCCGCAGCACTGGCATTTCTGTTTTTTTCCTTTCTGTCATAATGTCTTTGTACCCAGTAAAATCCAGCAGCCAGAAAACAGCGTCTTTTACCTCCATGCCTGCAAACACCCTTAAAAAATCAATCTGCGAGCCGCCATTGCTTCCTGTTTCTGCAATCCTGGACCACCGGCACCAGCTCCTGCGGTTGTAAATCATGACAGAATCCATCTCTGCCAGTGTGTGGAAACGCCCTTTCCTTTTTACGGTATAGCCAAGTTGCCCTGCCACATCGCAAAGGTCAGCTTCTTTTGCAGCTGCCAGTTCTTCTTCTGTAAAATATCTTTTTTCCAACATTTTACCTTGCCTTTCCACGTTTTTTTACAGCTTTCTTTTTTTCTTCTTCCCCACAGCTTTCTGTTTTCTCCTCTGGATTTTCCACCTTATTAATCCCCCATGCCACCTTAACGGCCCAAATAGGAATGAAAAACGCTGTTTTTGCGTTTTTCTAAGATTGAAACTGTAATCATTCTTTGGATGCGTTTTTGCAGCCTTAGAATGATTTTTCAATCTGTCCCCTGTCTATCTCTGCTTTTTTTCATGGTTTTTAGGTTTTTCTGGTGCAGTCCCATCCAGGCGTTTTGCCGAGATATCCGCTGCCATAGAAAGCCTGCGCTGCTCTTTTTCATAATAATATACCTGGTTGGAAAGCCTTTCGTTTAGTGGGACCTGTCCAAGATTGACTTCCTCCACCATTTCCGCCAGTATTTCCGAACTGCCAATATCCGCAGGAACTGCTATCACTTCATGGATTGAAGACGGCAGGATATATAAATCCTTCCCAGTCTCTTCTGCCAGACCATGGAGTGTATCTTCAAATACCATAGAAACGGCTCCGTTTATCTGGCAGCTGTTTGTAACCACATACATTGGAAAACTTGCTGGCGTTTTCCCCAGAATGATACCCACATCTTCTTCTGGAATCCCTTCTTCCATAAGCATCCCTTTTAAAATATCTGCCATATCTGCTACCTTTGGCGGCATAATCTTTTTTGTGTTTTCCTTAGCCATCTGAAACATCTTCTCTTCAGAAAGCCCCATGCTTCCAGCTATCCTGTCATTTACAAGAACAGAAGACACCACGCTCTGGTCCATGCTGGTAACATAACGGCAGACAATGGATAAATCCTGGAACGGACGGTTGGGCACGTCTTTTAAAAGCTCCCTGTTCTGTTCCGTATTGATTAATGACAGGACCAGCTTTGTTTCCGGCTCCGAAAAAGCAATTCCTGCCATTTCCTGCGCATGTTCCATACCCTCCAAAAGACGCATAGCGGCCGTTTCCAATGTTCCTTTTAAATCTCCGGTACTCTTGTAATCTTCATACAATTCCTGTAAATAAAGCACTGGTGCAGCAGCCATACCTTCTTTTCCTGTTTCTTTCATCTGCATATACAACCCGTCCAGCGTACCATTCACTTTCTGCACGGGCTTCACGTCCACATTGTAATGTACAAATTTTTTCGGCATATAATCCTTTATGCTTTCTTTTACAACTTCTTTAAAAACATCATAATCCATGCTCTGCTCCTTCCTTTCCCCAGTACATATACGGGATATGCTCTTATTTGCCTACAAAAAAGCCAGAATAAATATCCAGCTTTCTGTCTGCATCTCCTGTTATCCAGTTAAAAAATGCCTCAGATGCCCTCCTTTCTTTATAAAAAGCCATGGTTTTCCATGGCTATGTAATATATATCTATGTTTATGTGGCTTTATGTTAATCCCCACATGTCACGCTTATGCGTGGCACAAACACAAACCAAATGAATTTCCTTGTCATTTCTGGCTGGATAAACCAGACACAGCAGCCACCATACACAATGTGATGACTAACAGCAGCAGGAACAGCTTCAACAGGCAACATGCAGCCCCTGCTGACAGCCATACGATATATAAAAATACTTTCATTATAATAAACAGCGTTTTCCATGTTTTCTTTAAAATAATTCCTGCCATTGTCCTGCCCTCTCTGCATCATCCCCAGCCGCTGGCTAATTCCGCCATGATGTGGTCTTCCTCTGTTTCAATACTGTCGTTGTTCTCTGTTTCTTCCATATTTTCTGTACCTGCAGAAACCTTTGGTGACACTGCTGTCACTGCCGGCGGCCGGCCACCAGCCAGTGCAATTCCAAGAATCCTCACTACTTCATCCCTTGCCTGTTCCCTGATGTCCGCACAAATACCTGCAAAATCTTCCCTTGTAAGGTATTCTTTCTCTTTCTTTTCCCCAGGCTGCGCTACAAGATTTTCCCCGTCAAGACTGCGGATATAAAAATCTATAGAATCCATGATAAACTTATTGACTGACTTATGGATTTCCGTATTCAGGTTTGCCAAGACTTTTTCCACCCTCTGGTGCTGTTCATTATCCATATTCAGGCGCAGGCTGTGGTAGCATATATTTGTTTTTGCCATAAAATCACCTTAATTTCCCTTTTATAGTTGATAAAAATACTTTTCCAAGATGTTCATATCCTTTTGCATTAGCACGTATATCTTCAATATACTTGATATTTGCACCTTTCTGTGTGCCGAATTTTTTCATAACAGATGCACCGCCTCCGACAAAAACAATAGGCGTCACATCCAGGTTATAGCCATGCTCTTTGATTATATGGTAAATTTTTTCCACAAACCTATCAAGATGCCCCTGCACGATAGCCATATAATTTTCAGGAAGGTTTCCTTTCCCTGCCATAACCTGCTGTATCACAGATT
Source organism: uncultured Lachnospiraceae bacterium (assembly GCA_910586555.1). Lineage (GTDB taxonomy): Bacteria > Bacillota > Clostridia > Lachnospirales > Lachnospiraceae > Butyribacter. Next base: position 5,940 of record CAJUJY010000032.1, on the reverse strand, counting down.
CTTCCAGTTCCTGCCCCAGCTGCCTGACACATTCCTCATTGATTTCCCTCATGCAGCGTATCAGCCCCTGTGGGCTTGTCACACACTCCTGTTCCTGTGGCCTGCCGTCCATGATTGGCATTATATCCACAGTCCACGAACCAATATCTACTACCACTACGCGTTCAGGCAGCGCAGCAATCCTGTCAGATACCGCTGCATAGCACTGTGGAAACACCGATACCCTGGCAATCCTTGCTTTGTATCTTTTCTTTTCAAAATGGAATGTTACTTCTTTATTCCTGGAAAGATAATTTATAAACTCCTGTTTCTCCGCACCGAACCTTGTCAACGGAAGCCCCGCAGAAACCAGCACATCCGCCTCCTTTTTCCCACGCCTGTACAGCTCCTTTGCTAATGCTGCCAACGTTAAAATATAAAAGCTGTTATTTTCCACCTTGCAATCCCGGACTTCCAGGCGTTTCCCACCTACTTTATAATAAACACCGTCAAATTCCACCACATTATCAAAAAATGCTGGTTCTGTTGTGATTTCTTTTACCCCTGTAGTAAATACCTGTGTTGCTGTTTTCATATTTGACCAGCCATGGTCTATCCCAATAATTTCAATACGTTTATCCAAAACTTATGCCTCCTTATTTTTAATACCGTCTGTACTTGCATGGCTGCTATGCCACATCTGGCAGACTATGCGCTCCATTCCATGCCATCTTTTCCCAAAATTCTTTTCATACATGGAAAACAGTAACCTTCCTGTTTTTTGTAAGAACAACCATAACATGGACTGTCTTTATCTGCCTGACCCTGTAATCCTGCCATTTCCTTTGTACAATGCTGTGCAATGCACTGGCGGCTGTTTCCATAAAAATACCTGCAGTGCAGGCACTCCTGTAAATTCTGGTCCATTTTAGCATGAAACCTGACAATTTTTTCCTGTTTTACAAGCTTTTGCACCCTTACATTAATTTCCATAATAACCAGCCCTCCTTTCCTGATGGCAAAAGTCCTGTAATTTTCCAGACCGGACACACTCTTTTTTCTGTCATAGCTTATATCTTCCTTTCCCTCCATAAAAAACAGGACTGCCACAGCTATACAGGCATGGCGGATGCCATGCTAAGAGCTAACCCAGTCCTGTTAAAATCTAACTATAACAAATGAAACCAAAAATTATATTTGTTATTCCATTTACTATAACAGCCAGCATACATGCAGGATACACAGCCGGCCAACATACATAATATATGCACCCATACTATGCCTCTGCCCATGCCTGTAATACCTCTGTGCTGCTTCTTTTAAAATTTCACCTCACATTCCATAAAAGCCCAAACATGGCTTACAAACATAACCATATCTCACTTTTTCCATAAATACAGGTTCTGGTTCCAGACGGCGCCATCCTTATCCATAACCATGGTTTAGATGTTAAAAAAAATAGGACTAAATTAGGCTCAACCCCTTGATTTTACTGGGTTTCTTCTAACTTGTCCCTATTATAACACGGGCATCGTCCACGTCCTCACAGCTTCGTACCGGGGATTTGCTCGTCATGATTTGGGAAATGAATTTCTGCTTGTTTTCGATCACCTGCCAGGAATAGCTGTCGAATGTATTTTCCGTTACATATCGGAATATCTTGACTTTAGGATTTAGGTTGCCCTGCCTTAAAATACGCCCCTCCTGCTGTTCTATGTCAGAAGGACATACTCGCCGATACATGATTAAAAACACGTTTCTATCAGCAAATATGCCCTTCCTGGCTTATGCACCCTATGAATTTGTAATAAATCTTTACTTCCTGTATACGCTCCCCGTCTACGTCCTGCGGTTCGCCTATGGTAATCTTTTCGATAAGGGTATTTAACAGTGCCGCCGATAATTCCTCAATCCCTGCATACCCTTTAATCAGCTTAGAAAACTGCTCGGCATTTCCTCTGTTCTTATCGCTTTCCGTCCTCTGTGCGGTCAGTTCCTTAATTGCCTGCTCCAATCCTGTCTGTTCGTCCTCATAACGCCTGCACATCATCTGATAATTGCGCTCTGTGATGTTTCCATTCTGTCTGTCCTCATAGAGCTGCTGGAACAGGTTGTCAACCTCGGAAAGCCTTGCTTTCTTTTCCCTTATCTCTTTGTCCAGTGATTTTGTCTGCTTGTCCTTGTTACTGCCTATCTGCCGCATCAGCTTTTCGCACAGCTCGTCATTATCGGCGAGTGCTTCCCCTGCATGGCGTTTGATGTCATTCAGCACACATTCGTATAACTGCCTTGCTTCAATCCAGTGGCTTGTGTCTACCGATTTCCCAAAAGTCTTGTAATTGTTACACATATAGCCGTACTCGTCAATGATTTCCTCTTTTGGGCTGCGGTGCGCTTTCGCCAGTGTCATTGCATAACCGCAGTCGGCACATCTAATCAGTCCTGCAAAGATGTTTTCAAACTTTCTCGGCTTGTTCTGCACGTTGCGCCTGCTTGTAATCAGACGCTGTACCAGTTCAAAATCTTTCGGAATGACAATCGGCTCATGCACGTTCTCCACTACTGTGTAATTCTCCGGCAGTACACTCAGCCGCTTGTGGCTTTTGAAAGACGGCGATATACGCTTGTTCATGACAAGATGACCTGCGTAAACGGGATTGCGTAAAATTCCCCGAACGCTGTTGTTGCTCCATTCATAACGCTTCTGGTCATCTTCCCCATCAAAGAACCGTTCATAACCGTTTGGATTGACCGCTGATGGTCTTAGGATATGCTGTTCATTCAGATAACTTCTAATCTGTGATATTCCTTTTCCGTCTTTTGCAAGTGAGAAGATAAGTCTTACTGTTGGTGCATATCTCTCGTCCACCACAAGGCGGTGACGGTCATGCTCGTCCTTTTTGTAGCCATATGGTGCGCTGGTTGCAACGTACATTCCGTCAAGCACCCTTGCCCGCTTTGCACTCCGCACCTTTTTAGAAGTGTCCTTTGCGTAAAGTTCGTTGATGATGTTGCGGAACGGCGTAAAGTCTGCCGACTCCTGCCTGCTTGTGTCCACCACGTCATTGATTGCGATATACCGCACGTTATGTTCGGGAAAATATACCTCAATGAACACGCCCGTTTCAAGATAATTCCTGCCAAGCCTTGATAAGTCTTTTGTAATGACACAGTTTATCTTTCCACTTTCGATATCGGCAATCATTTTCTGAAAACTTGGTCTTTGGAAATTTGTTCCCGAATACCCGTCATCGACATAGAAAGTCGTGTTGTTTATGCCGTTTTCCCTTGCATAGCGTGAGAGGATTTCCTTCTGCGTCTGAATGCTTGAACTTTCCTGCACGTTCCCATCGTCCCTCGACAGTCTGCAATATAAAGCTGCCTTGTATGTTGTTTTTGTGGTCTGCCCTGTCATAAATAATTCCTCCTCGTGACAAGGCATTCCGCTATTCAGTTATGTTTATTATACCGTTTTGCCTGCCACCTTTCAAGATGATTTTTGTTGGATTTCCGCTGTTTTTCTGTATTTCCTATGATATTCATGGAAACTCCCGTTTTAGCCTTCCTGCATTTTCCGTCTGATGTTATCAAGTGCTACATTGCCGAAAACTTCTGACATATCCTGTTTTCCTGTATAAACCGGCTTTACAATAATCTTTACAGGTTTTCTCCTGCCATTTGCGCCCGTTACCTTTTTTGCTGTTTTTTCTGCCATATCTATAGCCATAAAATCCTCCCTTTCTTTTTTGCGGTCATTTTACCGCCGATAATATTTCAATACTTTTTATCCCTCTGCACAGAGGGATAAAAACCATAAAACGGCATTGGATATAACCGTCAGAACCTTCCATTATCTGCCGCCCCCGTCAGAACCTTTTTCGCCGCATCCCTGTTTTCCTGCCCCAGTTCAGAGCGGTAATTCCTGCCGCCGAAATAAACAGGCATACACCTTTCCATGATGCGGTCATAAATCCTTGCGTGTTCCACGTCCTGCGGATTTTTCAGCGCATCAAGCTGAAGGTTCGTTGTGATGATGAACGGCTTGCCGGACTTGTACCGTTCATCAATGACCGTATAAATTGTTTCAACCGTATACTGGCTTTCCCTCTCAATCCCCATATCATCAATTACGAGCAGCGTGTAGCGGTTCAGGCTTGCAAGATACTCATTCCGCTCTGAACTGTAAAGACCGCCGAGCGCATTTAATATTTTTGGAAAACTTGTCATTAACACAGGTATTTTCTGTTCTAACAGCGCATTGGCAATACACCCTGCAAGGAATGTCTTGCCTGTCCCGACATTCCCCCAAAACAAAAGTCCCTGCCCAGTCTGCACCATTTCAGGAAAATGTTCCACATACCGCTTTGCGTATACGGCGTTTTCCTGTGACGCATCACAGCGGTCAAAGGTATAGTTATAAAATGTCCTGTCCTGCAATCCCGCACTTTTCATCTTCTGGATATTCAGAAGTTCCTCCTTTACCCTGTGTTCCTCACGTTCCTTTTCCAGTTTCTCCGCTGCACATCTGCAAAGACAGCCGACAATGCGTTCCTCTCCCAAGAATGATATTTTTTTCTGCTTTTTTGTATGGCACTGCCCGCACATCAATAATCCTGTATCAGCGTTTATGTAATCATCAGCCGCCTTTATTCCCTCATTTGTGGCTTTTTCCAGTTCCTTTAGGACTTCATCAACAACCACTCCAATCATAAACTGTCACCCTCCTTAAAACTGCCGTTATAGGAATACCCATTCCCCGTTTTCTGTTCTTTTTTCATATCCGCCTTTTTCCAGAGTTCCATAGTAGCTAAGTGGTTTTTGTATGTTTTTCCATAAGATGCCATGTATTCCGACAGATGTTCTATCATGGACTGGTAATCTGCAGGAAAGTCACCTTTGAGCATTTGCAGCTCCTTATCCGTAAGAATGACATTATTGTATCTGCCATAAAATCTGATTCCTTTATCCTGCTCTGTCTGTGCGTGTGCGTTTTTCTCTCTCACACACTCTCTTTTATCTAAGTTCTTATCTCTATTCTCTATACTCTTATCTCTAATCTCTGGTGGAAAAATTTGGGACACAGGTGGGACATTGTCCCAATTCTGTCCCATATCCGTATTTTTGTCCTCAAGGAGCAGCGTGTTTTCCTCTGCCTTCTGCCTGCGGTATCTTGCCTTTCGTTCCGCATCAGACGAGCCTTTTCCGGTCATCTGCTCAATTTCGGGCATATAGTAAATGTCATTTTCCTGCACTACCACAAGTCCAAGCTGCATGAATGCCCGCATTGCTCTCTCGACAGTGCCTATCTCATGCCTTGTAAGCAGTGCTATCATCTCCGCCGAAAGCGGTGTCTGTTCGTTTAAGAGCAGTTTCCCGTTATGCTGCAATGATTTCAAATACAGTTTTAACAGGATATTCACGTATAAAATGCCGTCCTTTGAGCCTTCCAGTACCACAATCTCCCGCTGGTCAAAAAAATCCTCCTTCAGCTTTAAAAAATAATACTTCCTGTTCTCTGCCATAAAATCCTCCCTTTTTTGCAAATAAAAACAGGGCAGCTATAAAGCCTGCAAAGGTATAGTTCGCCCTTGTAGGTTTATAATTGCCCTGACGCTGTGTGAACGCAGCGATTAACGCTGCGTAAATCTGCCATTTATAAAGACTGTTCATCTCTTTTAGCTTGTTTTGTGTTTGTTCCATAATGCTGTGATTTATAATCATCAACACTTTTTTTGTTGACACTAAGCTGTGCCTTGAGGGATATTCTTGCTATTGTTTTTACCTGTTCGAGATTTTCCTGCTTCCGTTCAGGTTCTTGCAGGGATTTCGTAACCTTCCCCATAATCTCCTTTGCGGATTTCACGAATTTTTCTTTCAGTGTTTCCAAACGCCTTACAGCATAATCACGCAGTTTTTTATCGGCGGTGCGTTCCGGTGCAGACAGCCATTTTGAATAATCAT
>CAJUJY010000031.1 GCA_910586555.1 uncultured Lachnospiraceae bacterium | reverse complement strand
TTTTATAAACTGCCAAAACGTATATTACCTGGCAAAGGCCAGATGTAATCCTAAAGGGCAACTGTACGGGGCCGCCGGCGTTTAAACCTGGTCTTAAATGCTTCAAAGAAATTTTTTCTTTGAAGCATACAGGTTTTACGCGCCGTTGCGTGAACCCGTCCAAGCGGAAGCGGGTTGCCTGTAGGATTACTTTGGAATTGCCAGGGCATAACATTTTGGCCTCTTATCTAAAATAAACTGTGGATAACTATAAATTATCTTTTGTTTACACACAATTAAAAATTTATGAAACGGATATGGATATAAAAGATAATTTACTTGCAAAACTTTTTAAATTAGTATATAGTTATATCAGTCTGTACTTTGTATAAAAATTGTCAAAATTTGATAAAGTAACAATTAAATTTATATTAAACTGATGTGGATTATATCAAAGCTTGTTTAAAGCAGACGGCAGACGGTGTCTGGCTGCCTGCTTTTTCTATGTACGGGTACAGTTGAAATAACATGGTTATAAGAAGATAGCAGCTTTGTGCCTGTTGCAGGGAGCTTGGCAGGCTTATAACAGGAATGGAGGATTATTATGAAACTTAAAAAATTATTGACTGCTGTGTTATGTGCAGCTATGGTATTAGGTCTTGCAGGCTGCGGAAAAGACAGTGGTGGCAGCAGCAGTGAAAAAAGCAAAAACGCACTTGAAAAAGTACAGGAAGCAGGAGTACTTAAAGTAGCAGTTTCACCTGATTTTGCACCTTATGAATTCCAGGATCCGTCCAAGAGCGGACAAGATACTTATGTAGGTGCAGACATTGAAATGATTAAATATATTGCAGAGAAATTAGGAGTTAAAATGGAAGTACTCGCAATGGACTTTGATACTTGTCTTGCTGGTGTTACACAAAATAAAGTTGACTGTTCAATTAATGCATATTATCCTTCAGAAAAAAGGAAGGAATCTGTAGACTTTACAGATCCTTACTTTGATGATTCAGAGCAGGTAGTAGTAGTGAATAAAGAAGATGCAGATAAATACAAGGAAGCATCAGGTTTTGATGGTGAAACAATTACTGCACAGAATGCTTCAGCGCAGGACTCAATAGCAGACCAGTATCTTTCTGGTGCTAAGAAACAGCTTATTAATAAAGTTACAGATGGGATACAGATGGTTAAATCTGGTAAGGCAGCAGGGGTAGTATTACAAAAGGTAGTAGCAGACTCCATTGTAGCAAGTGATCCTTCACTGGCAATAGCAGAACCTGTTTTTATCTATGATGAAGCAGAGCTTGTAGTAGCAGTTAATAAAGGGGCAACTGAATTAAAAGACAAGATGAATGAAATTATAAAAGAAATTAATGATAAAAAATTATACGAAGGCTGGCTTGTAGAAGCACAGGAGCTTACATCAACTATTGCTGGATAAATATTAGAACGGAGGTTATAATAGTGGAGTTTACACTGTCTGGTAACATAATAAGGGTGTTAAATGAGTATAGCGGGCTGTTTATGCAAGGGATAGGCTACACCCTTCTGCTTGCTTTTATAGCAGTAACATTTGGAACAATGTTTGGAACGCTTGTTGCCCTTTTAAAAATGGCAAGTAACAGGATATTATCATTTATTGGAACAGCATATATAGAGTTATTCCGTAATACACCATTACTTTTACAGTTATATATATTTATGTTCCTGCTTCCAGAGATAGGTATTAACCTTTCACCCTTTGCGGCTGTATCAGTCGGGCTTGTGTTAAATACAACAGCTTATATATCAGAAATAATACGTTCAGGCATACAGTCAGTTGACCACGGCCAGACAGAAGCAGCAAGAAGCCTTGGGCTTAACCATGTGCAGACTTTGCGCATGGTTGTGCTGCCACAGGCAATGAAGAATATACTGCCTGCCCTTGCTAATGAATTTGTTACAGATATTAAAGAAACGTCCCTTGCATCTACGTTTTTTGTAGGAGATCTTATGACCACATACCGTACAATTAATGGTGCAACATTCTTAACACTTGAACCACTTTTTATAGCAGGGGCAATATACTTTGTACTATCATTTACACTTAGCAAGCTTGTAGCATATCTGGAAAGGAGGCTGCGTGCATAATGATTAAATTTGAACATATTTCAAAGAAATTTGGCAGCCTTGAAGTGCTTAAAGATGTAACACAGCAGGTAAGCCAGAATGAAATAGTAAGCCTTATCGGGCCTTCAGGTTCTGGCAAATCTACACTTTTAAGATGTATGAACCTGCTTGAAGTGCCATCATCAGGACGTATACTTTTTAAGGGTGAAGATATTACTGCCAAAGGAGTAAATATAAACCTGCACCGGCAGAAAATGGGAATGGTATTCCAGCATTTTAATGTATTCCCACATATGACAGTTGAGAAAAATATTACAATGGCACCTATACATCTTAAGAAAATGGATAAAGATAAAGCACATATAAGGGCTATGGAACTTTTAGACAGGGTAGGGCTTAAGGACAAGGCAGATGTAAAACCTGCAAAGCTTTCAGGCGGACAGAAACAAAGACTTGCAATAGTACGTGCAATGGCAATGGAGCCAGAAGTTATGTTATTTGATGAGCCGACTTCTGCACTTGATCCGGAAATGGTAGGAGAAGTGTTAGAGGTTATAAAAGGCCTTGCAAAAAGTGGAATGACAATGATGATAGTTACACATGAAATGGGATTTGCAAAAGAAATATCAGACAGGGTGCTTTTTATGAATAATGGTGTTATTGCAGAAGCGGGGACACCTGGAAAAATTTTTGAAGAGCCAGATAATGACAGGCTTAAGGAGTTTTTAAGCAAAGTATTATAATATTGCAAAAGGGGGCATTTTATTGCTGCATATTAATAAAATATATAAAAGGATGGCCTGTTTTCTGACAATAACTGCCCTGGTTATAAAAGCATTATTTACAGGCATGGCATACAATAAAGAAGAAGCAGCCATATATGTAAAAGCAGCTTCTTTATTTACATCAAAACATGGGCAGTTATCAGTAAAGGGAAACAGACTTACTGGTAAAAATGGAAAACCTGTACAGCTTAAAGGTGCCAGTACACATGGAATTAACTGGGATATTGGGTATCCATATGTAAATGAAGCATCATTTAAAACAATACGTGACCAGTGGGGTGCTAATACAATACGCCTTGCCATGTATACAGAAGATTATAATGGATATTGTGTTACAGATAATGAAAACAGGAAAAAGCTTTTAGAAACAATAGATACAGGGGTAAAAGCAGCAGATAAGCTTGGCATGTATGTAATAATTGACTGGCATGTGCTTAATGACCAGAACCCTAAGAAATACCAGAAAGAGGCTGTAAGCTTCTTTAAAAAAGTTAGTAAAAAATACAGTTCATATAATAATGTGTTATATGAGATTTGTAATGAACCAAACGGCGGGACAACATGGAATGACATTAAATCATATGCCAGAAAGATAATTAAAACAATAAGGAAGAACAGCAACGCTGTTATAATAACAGGTACACCGTCCTGGTCACAGGATGTTGACGTTGTATCAGAAAGCCCGCTAAAAGGATTTACAAATATAATGTACTCAGTCCACTTTTATGCAGCAACACATAAGGACAGTTACCGTGAAAAGCTTAAAAAAGCTTATGATAACGGACTTCCAGTAATATGTACAGAATTTGGTGCATGTGAGGCAAGTGGCAACGGTGCTTATGATTTCCAGAGTGCAAATGAATGGATTAAATTAATGGACAGCCATAAGACAAGTTATATCTGCTGGAGTCTTTCAAATAAAGCAGAGAGTGCTTCCCTGTTAAATCCTTCATGTACAAAAACATCAGGTTATAAAACCTCTGATTTATCAGAACAAGGGAAATGGCTTATAAAAAAATATAAAAGCTGAAAAAAGGAAAGCTGTTTCTGCGGCTTTCCCTTTTTTATATCTGGCACTAAAAATTTTTAGATATTTTTTAAAATTTCTGAAGACTTTTTGTTTCCTGCCGCGTTATATATAACAGAAGGGTTAAAAAGCAGGCAGCAAGCGAGGTGGAATGGTTTTGGAGAAAGAAATGCCAGATAAAGATAAGAAATTTATAGAAATGCTTGACCAGTATGAAAAGTTAGCTTTTTCCATCTGCTACAAAATGACAAATAATTATTTTGATGCAGAGGATATGGTACAAGAAACATTTCTTTCTATATATAAATCATTAGAAAACTTTGATGGAAATAACCCAGGCGGGTTTGTTACAAGAATTGCTGTTAATAAATGCCTTGACTTCTTAAAAAGGGCAGACAGGCGGGCTGTCCCAACAGAAGAAAATATACTGCTTGAAAACACTTCATCTGTACCCCCGCCAGAAGAAAACTTCTTGCAAGAAGAAACAAAGCGTGGATTAATAAAGGTATGCCAGACGCTTAAACCACCATATAATGAAGTTGCACTTGATTATTACTGTAATGGCATGACAGCGGCACAAATTGCAGACAAGGCAGGCAAAAAACTTAAAACAATACAGACGCAGATACGCAGGGCCAAAGAAATGCTTAGGAAAAAAGCCAGGAAGGAGGATATAATATAATGCTTACACCACATATAACAGAAATACAGTTAAAAAATTATATTTCAGGCCATATGGCACAAGAAGAACAGGCAGGTTTTTACAAGCATATATCAGAATGTACTTTCTGTGCAGGAAAGCTTGCCAGTGCAATGCAGGAGAAAGAAACTGTTTATACACCGCCTGGTTTAAAGGAAAGCATATTAGAACAGACTGTTTATAATAAGGGAGGACTTACTAGAAATGTAAAGCTTTTATCATTTAACTCCAGAAAGAAACGGAATGAATTTTTAATGTATACAGCAAAAGTATGTTTTGCTGTAAGCATAGCAGTATCAGTAATTATGACAACGTCCCTGCCAGGCAGCGGGGCAGCAGGTTATAAAAACCGGTTTTCTCTTACAAAGGAAATTACAGAAAAAGACAGAAAGAATAATTCCAAGGTATTAGATTTATTTAGAAGTACATCTGGTAAAATATCAGAAGATGTATCTAAAGCATTAAACCTGGAGTAGCAGCTATTAAAACAATTATTAAATAAGGAAAGAGGGATATTATGCCATATAAAAGAAACCAGTTCTGGAACTTTTTTATATCATTTGTACCAGGTGCAGGACAGATGTACCAGGGATTTTTAAAACGGGGAACAAGCCTTATGTCAGCATTTTTTGCAGAAATACTTCTGGCAGAGATAGTAAATATTGACTGGCTGTTACTTGGGCTTCCTGTTATATGGGCTTACGCATTTTTTGACTCAATAAATACTAATTCCCTTCCAGATGAAGACTTTAATAAACTTAAAGACGGGTATTTATTTACAGAATATAGCACAAGCTTCAAAGTCCAAGGCAGTAAATTACGTATACCAGCAGCAGTTGTTTTAATATTAATGGGAAGTTATATACTGCTTCAAAATATAGTATATATGCTAAGAAGGCTGTTTGGTTATTCATACCACTGGTGGCTTATGGATTTAGTATTTGATTACCTGCCAAGGTTTGTATTTGCAGCAGCAGTAATAACAGCAGGGCTTTATCTTATAAAAGGCAAGAAAATCCAGATGGACAATGATGACACTTATACACAGGATAAGGATATATTATAAATTCTGGGAAATATTTCTGGAACGGAGGGAGAATATGAGAGAAAGACGTGTAGGGACATTTACATTAGGGGTTGTACTGCTGGTTTTTGGTGTATTATTTTTACTGCGTATATTTTTTAGCAGTTTACAGTATTATTTTATATTTACACTATGGCCATTAATATTTATACTTCTTGGTGCTGAAGTACTTTATTATGCACTTCACCAGAAACAGCTCCAGTATAAATATGATTTTGCAGCAATTATAATTATAATGATGCTTGTAATGTTTGCATTATGCATGGCAGGATTTGACTGGATGTACCAGCACTATCCTGAAAGATACTGGATTGGCTTGTAATGTACCATATCTGCTTAAAAAAGCGGGCTTGTAACAAAGCCTGCTTTTTTTATCCAGAAAAATATATTTTTAGGCTTTTCTTTTCTGGATATTTTTAGTAATATATTAAATAGGTACAGACCGCTCCATAACCAGATAGTTAAAGAGTATGGCAAAAAGTTTTTTATATATTAAGGAGGTAGGTTTTTTATGAGGTATAAGGTACATGGGACAGTAGAAAGGGTGCTTGCCTTAGTAACCAGCATAGCACTTATTATTTGTGCAGCGCCAGCAGTACCTGCTTTTGCAGATGAAACAACAGGTACAGAATTAATAAAACAGGTTAATTTTGGTGTAGTAAATAATGGAATAACAGGCATAGATAAGTCAAAGATTACATTATCTGTATCACAAAGCTTTAACAAACAATGGCCGGTGGCACTGTCAAAAGTAGAAGAAGAGCCAGCCAATACAGCTACAAGCTGGATACTTGCAGAAGAGAAATCAGCACAAAGCATGGACGCAAGTGTTAAAGGCGGCAAGATTATACTTATGGAGGGTTATGGCGAGAAAGCTGATTATAATTCATATTCTATAAATGCAGCACACAGAAAAGCAGAAGATGTATTAAACAGTGCAACTGATGTATCTGCAATAATATCAAAAAAAGACGGGGAAATCCTGTATTATGGAAAGATTGACTCAGATGCTAAGACAGACAGTACATCTTCAAATTTTAAAATGCCAAAGGATTTAGAAGCAGGCAGTTACGATTTATATATATTTGCAGAGGAATATAATACCAGTACCAGCCCTAAGACAATTTATACATCAAAGCTTGGAAACCCTGTAGATATAGAAGTAGTCCCTTCAATGGAACTTGGAATTACAGGGCTTGATAATCCGGAACCAGGCAAAGAACCAGACACAGAAGCAGTCCTTAAAGTAAAAAATGGAAATAGTACTTTACAGGAAGAAAATATACATGTGGACTGGGCAGATATGTATGGCAATAATATTACAGATAAATTTGAATACAACAGGGAATATACTGTAACAACCAATTTAGAAGAATATATAACAGGGTATATTACTAAAGAAGAGGGGATTGTAAAAATAAATGGTGAAGAAGCATATCTTGGTATTTCCCATAGTACAGCACAGCCAACACAGTATTCTTTATATAAAAATAATTATAAAACAAGGGCTATTGATGAAATTATTATATCAGGTTCGGCCGGAAGTGATAACAGCATAACATTAAAAGCATATAAAGGCATAATACCACCACAGGAAACAGATACAGAGTATAATTACGAATGGTGGAATTTAAAATTAGATACATCAAATCCTGCATATACAGGGCAGAGCCATACTTTAACAAAAGATGACCTTGATAATGGCAGTATAGAAGTAAGGCTTAACACCAGCAGCCAGAAAAATGCTGCATCTAAAATAATAGAGATAAAGAATGGTTATGTAGAAACTGATATTATAGAAGGTGTAACCAAATCAGATGAAACTGTAAAAGGCAGGAAAGATGGCATAATAGAGGGACTTACAACAGACATGGCTTATTCATTGGGAAATGACACTAGCTATAAACAATGTACATCTGGAAAAATTGAAGGCCTTAGTGCAGGAATATGTTATATTAAGATAGATAAAAGTGCAGTAACCACATCAGGCTTAAACGGTATATATGCATGTTATAACATTGGCGAAGGAAAGGCACTTACTGTAAGTTTTGACAGTAATGGCGGAAACGGCATTAATGCTATAGAAGGGCTTTCTTATAATGTGGCAGTTACAGAGCCAGCACAGCCAGAAAGGGCTGGATATACATTTGCAGGCTGGTATAAAGATACAGGATTTGAAAATAAATGGGATTTTATCAAAGATAAAGTTACACAGGATATAAGGCTTATTGCAAAGTGGGATAAAAACCAGACAGAGGAAACAAAAGCCCCAGGGAATGTAACCCAGGCACCATCAGGTACAGAAAATCCAGGAAATACAACAGTACCATCAGGTACAACAAACCCAGGAAATACAACAGTGCCATCAGGTACAACAAACCCAGGAAATACAACAGCGCCATCAGGCACAACAAACCCAGGAGGCACAACAGTACCATCAGGCACAACAAACCCAGGAAATACAACAATACCATCAGGCACAACAAACCCAGGAGGCACAACAGTACCATCAGGTACAACAAATCCAGGAGGCACAGCAACAAAGATACCACAAGGAAATATAAACCCGGTATCACCATATGTCCCACAGATACCAAATACGCCACAGACAACAAATGTACCAGCTAATACACAAACACCATCAGATACACAAGCGCCAGTACAGACACAAACACCATCAGATACACAAGCACCAGTACAGACAAAGGCGCCAGAAAACCAGCCGTCACAACGGCCAGGAACACCAGGAGAACCAGGCGGGCAGCCATCACCATCACCACAAGTACCAGAAAGCCAGCCATCACAAGCACCAGGGCAGCCAGACGGGGATAATAACAAAGATAACAATAATACACCACAGGACAATACAAACGGGAATAATAATTTTATGCCAGCAGGAAAGGAAGCTGCATCAGGTGGTGTAAAGTATAAAAGCACAGGAAATGGCAGGCTTAAATTAACTGGTACAACTGACAAAGCAAAAAGAAAATTAATAATACCTGATACAGTAACTGTTAATGGTGTTGAATATACAGTTACTGAAATTGATTCCATGGCTTTTGCACGTTCTAAATTGAAACAAGTAGTAATAGGCAGTAATGTTGAAACAATAGGAAAGCAGGCATTTAAGGGCTGTAAAAAACTAAAAAATGTCAAAATAAAAGAAGGGATTTTAAAAATAGACAGCGGGGCATTTAAAGGATGTACAAATCTTACTAATATAAAGCTTCCATCTTCTGTAACAGCAGTCGGAAAGAATGCTTTTAAAAATTGTACTAGTTTAGAGAAATTTGTTATTGGCAAAGAGGAAAAGCCAGGTGGCAGTAAAACAAATAAAAAGCTTTCATTAAGGTTTGGTGTAAATACTGCTAAAGTAACTATTGGTGCAAGTGCACTTGAAAATTGTACTGACCTGCGTTCAGTAGTTATTAACAGCCAGGTTACAAAGATAGGCAATTCTACATTTAAATATTGCAGCCAGTTGCGCAGGATGCTGGTTAAATCACTTAAACTGCAAAAAGTTGGCAGACAGGCACTTAAGGGTGTAAATAACTGTAAAATAACAGTGCCGCCAGTTAAGCTTAAACCATATAAAACACTATTTAAAAATAAAGGACAGGGTAAAAAAGTAGTAGTAGCCAAAGGCTGATACCTGGTTTTACTATAACTAGTAACTGTAAACAGGAATTGCAGGCTGCCTGCAACCAAAGATTTCAAGCAATTAAAGACTGTAAGCAGTCAAGGGCTGCAAGCAGTCTTTGGCTGTTTGGATGTGGATTGTGTATATCTCCTGGTTATGGCAGCCAGATTACGGGTATACTAAATTATAAAGGGAGGATTAAATGGACGGGGATTTACGCATTGTATTGGAAATAGATGAAAAAGAAGATGGAAGCACGTCTTTAAATGAAGACAGGCTGTTTTTAAAGAAGTTGCAGAAATATAATAAAATATGTATCCAGTGCCATGATAATCCAGATGCAGACGCACTAGCATCTGGATATGCTTTATATAAATATTTTAAAAGCTGCGGCAAGCAGGCAGAATTTATATATACAGGGCATAACCATATAACTAAGCCAAATCTTATAATGATGGTAAAGGAACTTGATATTCCTGTAAAATATGTAGAAGAACTTCCAGAATGTGATATACTGGTTACTACTGACTGCCAGTATGGGGCTGGCAATGTTACAAAATTTGAAGCTAAAGCTGTAGCCATGATAGACCACCACCAATGTGGGATTATGCAGAATGAAAATTATTATATAAGAAGCAGCCTTGGAAGCTGTGCAACTGTTGTATGGGATTTACTAAATGCAGCAGGGTTTGATACAGATACTGATATAAAACTTTCTACAGCATTATATTATGGATTATATAGTGATACCAGCCAGTTTGAAGAAATATACCACCCGCTTGATAAAGATATGAGGGACAGCCTTAATATTAATGAATCACTTTTATTCAGGCTTATGAATACAAACCTGTCATTAAAAGAACTTGAAATTGCAAGTATTGCACTTACTAAACAGGTATATTGCGGGGAAAATAAATCCTCTGTAATAGAAGCAAGTGAATGTGACCCTAATATTTTAGGCATAATAAGTGATTTTGTAATACAGGTGGAAGAAGTTGATATATGTGTTGCATTTAATCCAAATCCAGGAGGGTATAAACTTTCGGTACGTAGTTGCATTAAAGAAGTAAAAGCAAATGAACTTGCAGTATATTTATGTAAGGATATTGGCAATGGGGGAGGCCATCTTACTAAAGCAGGCGGTTTTATAGCGGGCAACCTCTTTAATGAAAAATATAAAGATATAACAGTTAAAGATTATTTAATAAAGCGTATTAACAAATACCATAATGATTTTGAAGTTATTTATGCTAAGACATATAATATAGATATATCCAGTATGAAGAAATTCCAGAAAAAGGATGTAGTAATAGGTGTGGCAAAGGCGGCTGGTTTTATAAAAGAGGGCACTCCTATACTTGTCCGTACACTTGAGGGGGACGTTAATTTAAAGGTAGAAAAAGACCTTTATTTTATGATAGGCATAGAAGGTGAAGTATATCCTATACGCAAAGAAAAGTTTGACAGGACATACAAGTATATTGAAAGCACACCTGACATGGTTATGGAATATGCGCCAACTGTAAGGGATAATATATGCGGCAATGTATACCAGCTTATAAAATATATGAAGACATGTGTTGCAACAGGCAAAAGCATGGTATATGCAAAAGAACTTGGAACCAATATAAAAGTTTTTACTTCATGGGACGAAACAAAATATTATTGTGGAATGAAAGGTGATTTCCTGGTAGTGCGTGAAGATGACAAACATGATATATATGTAGTACGCAGGGATATATTTTTTAAAACTTATAAAGAAGCCTGAAAGCAGCATGGGGGATTATTATGAAATATACAGCATTTATAAGCTACCGTCATGGCGGTATTGATGAAAAAGCTGCCATGCAGATACACAGGCATATAGAAAGATACCATATACCACATAAGCTGGCAAAGACACTTGGCAGGAAAAATATGGGTAAAATATTCCGTGATTCGGAGGAATTAAAAGCAGCAAGCAATTTATCAGAAATAATCCGCAAGGCTCTTGATGAAACGGAATGGCTTATAATAATATGTACTAAAAGGTTTAAGGAGTCACCCTGGTGCATGGAAGAAGTTGAGTATTTTATAAAAATACGCGGACGTGAAAGAATTATAGTTATTCTTGCAGAGGGTGAACCATCTGAAAGTTTTCCTAAAATACTTACAGAAATTGAACAAGACGGCAAAATAGTATTAATTGAACCTCTTGCAGTTGATATAAGGGGAAATTCTGAAAGCCAGGTATTAAGAAACTTAAAGCGTGAGAAATTCCGCTTTCTGGCAGGAATGCTTGAAGTTGATTATGATGATTTAAAACAGAGGCAGAAGGAAAGAAAACGCAAGTTTATTACAACAGTTGTATCAGCCGCAGCGCTTGCAATAGGAACATTTGCTGTAGTTGTAATGAGGAAAAACTTCCAGCTTAAAGAAGCATATTCAGCGCTTGGCAATTCAATGCAGCAGACACTTAAAGGCCAGTCATACTATTTAGCAGAATATTCAAGTGAAGCATATAACAATGGTGATAAAAAAACTGCTGCCATGCTTGCACTTGAAGCACTTCCGGAAGACTTAAGTAACCCTGGCAGGCCGTATGTTGAAAGTGCAATGAGGTATCTTACAACTGCACTTGGCATATATGATTTTAGTACAGGTTACCAGGCAGACAGGCTGTTTGATATGGAACAGGAAGCCTATGATACAAAAGTACAGGCAAGCAGTGACCATAAAGTTATTCTTATTGAAAGATATGATTATGCTGCTAATAACATGTTGCAAAGGCATGCAGATGTTTATTCATTAGAGAGCGGGGACAGGCTTTGTTCATATAATACAGGTACAATAAACAGGCAGTTTTATTCAGGTTATACAAGGTGTTCGTGGCTGCTTTCTGACAGCAGCACATTAATATATACAGGGGAAGACGGGCTTGTATCTGTAGATATCTATACAGGCAAAGAAAACTTCCGTGCTAAAAAAGCATCAGAATTAAAAGTAAGCACTAAAGAAGACTTAATTGTAACAATAGATTATGAAACAGGAAATTTATATTCATTTAATATGAAAGGTGAAAATATATTAGAGTGCAGCCTTGGATCAGATATTGAATATACGTTGTATGATATAAGCCCTGACAGTTCAACTGTGGCACTGTCTGCCAATACTTCAAAGATAAATGGAATTTTGCTTATTAATTCCCGTTCAGGTGAAAATGTATTTTTAAACCAGCATGGTTTATGTGAAGCTGTAGTATTTTCATCAGGTTATAAATTATGCTTTTTAAAAACAGATACAGAAGCAGGGCTTAAACATATTGTTGAATATAATATAAATAAGGGTAAAGAAAATTATCTTTGTGATGCAGACTGGGACTTAAAAACTATGCAGGTAACAGATAAACAGACATGCTTTTATTACCATGGGGCTAAAATTTATGAAGTAGACAATAAGTCTGGGGAAATTGTATGGGAGTACACATTTGCATCAGAAGTTATTTCAATATGTACAGGGAGTGGTTATCTTGGAATATCTTGTGAAGATGGTTCAGTATATTTTTATGAAACAGAAAGCAAAACCCTTATAAATACGCAGGCAGGTAATAAAGAACCATTTTATTTTATGTATATAGACAGTAAATATGCGTGCCTGCGTGATTACTGGGGAAAGGATATACGTATATACAATAGGAGCAGGGTAAACAGAAATGATGTAAAAAGCTGCCCTATTTTTAATAATACAGAAAACCTCCCTGATAAATGGTATACAGGTTCTGCTTCTGGTGACAACTTTTTAATGGGGTTTGCAAGTGGTTCACAAAGGATATTTGAAATATTTGATGCCAGCCAGTTAGTACAAAGGAACAGTACATCAATTTCAGATTTAGGTTATTCTTCTTTTGAAAATCTTACAATAGATATACCAGACAGTACATATTTTAGCATAAGGGATTATGGTACATATGAAAATAAGCACTATACAATAGATGGCTCCAAGGTGCTTATGGAATATAGTGAAAATTCATATTATTATTATAATGAAGATAATTCAGTTATATTTATATCAGATAATAATGATTTAAAAAAATACAATGCTGCAACAGGTGATATAATAGAAACATTTTATATACCAGATGGTTATGATAAAGGTGTGTGTACAGATGGTTATAAAATATTTAGCAGCAGCAGCCAGATATGTATACAAAATGTTGCAGGCGGCACAGAGGAAATAATAAAAGATGCAGAACTTTATTCATTCCATGAAAAACGCGGGCTGGTATTTTACAGGACAGCAGATGGGACAGGCTGGTATGTATATTCACTTAAAGACAATAAAATAGTATGCAGCGGGACTTCAGGGAATTATTCATGTACAATGTTTTTTGGCGGTGGAAGGTATTTCCTTAATGATTACAGTGAAGTATATGATATGGACAGTTGGAAAAAAGTCCTTGATTTATCATCAATAAGCAATGGTGTATATGGTGTACAGACAACGGACAGCCTGCCATATTTTGTAGTATGGTACCAGGACAGTGATGCTAAAAACAAAGGCAAAACAAAGGGAACAAATATTGCATACATTTACAATAAGGCAAATACCGGTGAAGCGGTGGCAGAAATCCCTAACTATGTTACAACAACAAGTGATGGACAGATAATAGTATATGACGGGGCACATACTTTATATAAAGTACCTCTCTATACAGCGGCAGATATAATAAAAAAAGCAAAAGAATACATTGGAAATTCCAAGTTTACAGATTACCAGAAAGACAAATACCATTTATTTACAGATTAGGGCAGGCTTTGGCATATCCAGCTTCTCTATGGAACATTATATATCAAGTTGCCAATATACTTATCATTGTATTTAGTATAATAATATTCAGGGAAAGAAGCAAAAGGAAATTTATCACAGTTATTATAGAAAGGTTATAAATATGGTTACAAAGGAAATAGATTATTTCGATTTAGAACAGATAGCAGATTCAGGACAATGTTTCAGGTGGAAGAAACTTGATAATTACAAATACCGTATACCCGCATTTGGAAGCTGCCTGGATATAGCACAGACAGGAAGCTGCTTTGAATTTTCATGTACAGAAGAGGAATTTAAACAGACATGGTATAATTATTTTGATCTTGGCACTGATTATAAAAGCCTGGTACAGCGTATAGATCCAGAAGATATATTTTTAAAAAGGGCAGCAGAGTATGGCAGGGGCATAAGAATACTTAACCAGGATATATGGGAAACAATTATTTCATTTATTATATCCCAGAATAATAATATCCCACGCATTAAAAAGGGGATAGAAGCATTATGCAGCAGGTACAGGCGCCAGTCTGGACTGTTAAAAGGCACAGATATTTATATGGTTCCATATCTGGAAGATATAGAAAAAAACGGCGGGAGAGAGAGCCTTTCAGAACTTGGGCTTGGGTACCGTGATGAATATATATGGGGCATGTGCAGTTACCAGAACCAGTCACCAGGTTTTATAGAGGAACTGTTAAAACTTGATTATGAAGCTTCTATGAAATACCTTATGGAATTTAAGGGAATAGGCAAAAAAGTTGCTAACTGCATATGCCTGTTCGGGCTCCACCACCTTGATGCATGCCCTGTAGATGTATGGATGAAAAAGGTAATAGATGAGGAATATGGTGGTGTAATGCCAGCATGGATGAAAGATCCATATGCAGGGGTATACCAGCAGTACACATTCTTTTATAAAAGGGAAAAAAAGTAATATAAAAGCTATTTAAAACTTATATTTAACACAATTTAATGTTAAGATATAACTTTAATAAAAACTTATACAAACCTCAGAAGGGAGGGGATATTATGTATAAAAAAGGAGAATATGTAGTAAAGGTTAATGATGGTATCTGCCGTATAGAAGATATTGTAAAAATGGGGGCAGAAACTTTAAAAACTGGAAGGCTGTATTATTTAATGGTTCCTGAACATGAGAAAAAGGCAAGGTTTTATGTTCCTGTAGAAAATGAGAACGGGCATTTACGTAAAATTATGACAGAAAAAGAAGCATGGGCATTTATTGACAATATACCATATATAGATGCTGCTTTGATACCTGATGAGAAAACCAGGGAAAAGAAATATAAAGAAGCACTACAAAGCGGAAACCCTGTGCAGTTAATAAGCATTATTAAAAATATTTATATAAGGAAAAATGAAAGAATATCCCAAGGCAAGAAAAATACAGCAGTAGACGAAAGGTATTTTAAACTGGCAGAAGAAACACTCTATGCTGAACTGGCATTTGCAACAGGCAGCAAAAAAGAGGAGATGCCGCAAGTAATAGAAGCCAGGATAAAGGATAAGGAATAGGTAAAAATTAAAAAGCAGGACGCACTACTTGAAATGATAGTACCATCATGTTATACTAATCTGTGTTTTATAATTAGACATTGGTATGAAAGGATAAAAAGATGAATCAAAAGATAAGGACTTTGTCTGGCTATATTGCTATATTGCTTGATATAATAATTATACTGGTGGCATATTCGGCAGCAAATGTACTAAGGTTTAATACAGTACAGGTGCATGAAATGACAAGTGCTGATTATGTGGCATTACGGTGGTTTATTATACTTGCATATATAGCAGTACAGCTTTTTTTCAGGACTAATACAGATTTTCTGGCAAGGGATAAATTGAGGGAAGCCTATCTGGTTTTAAAACAATACATAATTGTATCTGCATGTGTAATGACATATTTTTATCTTATGAAACTTGGTGGTGAATATTCAAGGCTGCAATTAGGATATTTTTTTGTAATAGCATTAACAGGGACATATATAGAACATCTGGTTTTAAAGAAAGTATTACAGCAGAAGTACAGGACTACCTATGCAGAGAAAATTGTATTGATATCAGACAGCCATAATGCAGGGAAAGTTTTAGAAGAATTAAGAAAAATTGCCTATTTAAGTACAGAATATATTGCATTGGTAGATAAAGACATGACAGGGCAGGATATTGGTGGTGTCCCTGTTATAGCTGATATGGATAATATGGAAGATATAATTAAAAATATCCCTGTAGACGGGGCATTTATTTATATACCATATAAAGCAAGAGAGGTTACAGAGAAAATAATGGGCTGGCTTAATGCCATGGGAATAAAAATATACCTGGATTTGCAGGAGTATGGTTATGAATATGGGCAGAAGCAGTTTACTACAATAGGAAATTATGGTGTCATGGTTTATTCAAACTATGAATATGGAATACGTGATATTGTAATTAAACGTATTATGGATATATGCGGAGGTATGATTTTATTTATATTTATGTGCATTGCATTTCCATTTGTAGCCATAGGGATAGCAATACAGTCACCAGGCCCTGTACTGTTTAAACAGACACGTATAGGGAAGAATGGAAGAAGATTTGAAATATATAAATTCCGTTCAATGTATATGGACGCTGAAGAGAGAAAAGCCAGCCTTATGAAAGAAAATGAAATGGGAAGTGATTTTATGTTTAAGATAAAAGATGACCCAAGAATATTTCCTGTGGGGAAGCTTATAAGGAAACTTAGCATAGACGAACTTCCACAAGCCATAAATATAATAAAAGGTGATATGAGCCTTGTGGGGACACGCCCCCCGACAGAAGCAGAATTTGAAATGTATAAGTCATACCATAGAAGAAGGGTAAGCATAAAGCCTGGTTTAACAGGTCTTTGGCAGGTAAGCGGCAGAAGCAGCATAACTGATTTTGATGAAATAGTAAAACTGGACTGTGAATATATTGATAACTGGAATTTAAGGCAGGATTTTAAGATTATTTTAAGAACAGTGTGGGTGGTATTATTTGGAAGAGGGGCAGAATAATAAATTAATGATAGGAGAAAGATAATGGAAAACGATGAAGTTATAATTGACTTAAGGGTGTTAATATGGGAAATATTAAGAAAATGGCATATAATCCTTATATCATGCGTTATATTTGCTGTTTTGCTTGGTGCATATGGGGTACACAAGAATAATACACAGAGTGCAGGGATTTCAGCAGAGTCTTTAAGTGCACAGCTAAAGCCGGCAGAAGTTGCAAAAGTTAATGCACTGGTTTCAGTGCAGAAAAGAATTGACCAGAAAGTAGAATATGAGAAAAATTCTATTTATATGTCATTAAACGGGTATAGTGTTGATACAGCAAGAACTGATTTTATATTAAACAAAAATGCGGATAATAAATATATACGCCAGTTATATGCAACATATATATTTGACGGGGAATTGTTTAATAAAATTATAAAAGAATATACAGGAGATATTGATTCAGACAACCTTGCTGAATTAATTACATTAATGACTAATAGTGGAAGGGCTAATTTAAATGATG
The DNA here is from genome assembly GCA_910586555.1 of uncultured Lachnospiraceae bacterium. GTDB lineage: Bacteria > Bacillota > Clostridia > Lachnospirales > Lachnospiraceae > Butyribacter. The sequence continues at coordinate 27,246 of CAJUJY010000031.1, read as the reverse complement.
ACAGTGAAAATAATTTTGACAATGGTAATGATTTAAACAGGATTATTTCTGTAAAAATTCTGGGTAAAGATAAAGAACAGTGTGAAGAATTACAGTCGCTGCTTGCTAAAAATGTAAAACTTTATGAAAAGGAAATACAGAAAAAGTACAGCGGCCATTCAATAGAAGAAATTTCATCAAGCCCATACAAAGCTGTAGATACAAATATAGCATATAGTAAAAGTACCTATGACAGCCAGTTATATTCTTTATATAATGAATACCAGACATTGTATAATGCTTTAAGTGAAACACAAATTGCATTATTTGACAAATTAATAAGTACAGGTGGTGAAATTGTAACAGAAGAGGCTGCACCAGCGCCACAGTCTGCACCAGGTGGCCGGATAAGTTTAAAATATGTGGTAATAGGTATTCTTGCAGGCGGGTTTATTTCAGTAGTTGCAATAATTTTACTTACTATGTTTAATGGAAAGATTTTTGTACAAAGGCAGATTACAGACAGGGGGCTGTCAAGGGTCTTTGGAACGTTTGGAAAGAATAAAAACAGTATTGCAAGCCTGGTACTTGGAGATATTGGCACTGATAAAACGAGCCAGCTTGATATAATTGTTGCTAAAGTAAATGTGCATTGTAAGAAAAATGGATTTGACGGGCTTACAATAATAGATAACTGTACAACAGAAGCTGGTAAACAGCGTATGAAACAGGTAACTGATGCAATCCAGAAAAATGGCATAAAGTGTAATAAAGTAACATTAGCTGGAGGAGATTCAAAGTATACTGAATTATGCGATAAGGATAATGTTGTTATTATTGAAGAATTAGGGAAAGACACATTAAAAGCACTTGAATATATGTTTATGCAGCTTAAAGATTTAGAAAGCAAAGTATGCGGGGTAATATGTGTACAATAATATTAAAATAATGAAGTTAAACAAGGTTACAGGAAGGATGTAATATAGAAATATGGCAAAAGAAAAATCACTTGCATACAATATGCTTCTAAATGGATTATTAAAAATGTCTTCTTATATTTTTCCATTTGTAGCTTTGCCGTATGCATCAAGAATCTTGCATCCGGCAGGACTGGGAAAGGTTTCTTTTGCAACTTCAGTTATTACGTATTTTACGATGCTGGCACAGATGGGAATACCAACTTATGGAATACAGGCATGTGCCAAAGTACGGGACAATAAAGAAGAGCTTAGCAGGACAGTGCATGAACTTTTTGCAATAAATATTTTTATGGCATTTGTTTCATATACTGTCTTTGCCGCCTTCTTATTTACAGTTCCAAAGTTACGCCAGGATAAAACATTATTCCTGGTAATGAGTGTAATGATTTTACTAAATGCTATTGGTGCAGAGTGGTTATACCAGGCAGTAGAGCAGTATACTTATATTACAGTAAGGGCTTTGGTTTTTAAAATAGCTGCTATACCCTTGCTGTTTATTTTAGTAAGAACATCTTCAGATTATGTTTTTTATGGAATGTTGACAGTATTTGCTGCAAGTGCATCAAGTATATTGAATTTTATCCATATAAGAAAGATTATTTATATAAAGCCGCTAGGAAATTATAATATAAAGCGCCATATAAAACAGATATTCGTTCTTTTTGCTGTTTCATGTGCTACCCTGGTATATACAAACCTTGATATTTTTATGCTTGGAATGGTAAAGAACCCAGAAGAAAACGGATATTATGAGGCAGCCGTAAAAATTAAAGGGCTTCTTGCTAACCTGGTTACTGCTGGCGGAATAGTATTGCTTCCGCGTATGTCATATTATATTGAAAGAGGCAGGGACAAGGAATTTCTTAAAACCTGTAAGAAAGCAATACATGCAATGGCAGTTATAGCTTTGCCAGTATCTGTTTATTTTACACTTTTTGCCAGTGAAAGCATATATCTGGTGTCAGGGCCGGCATATTCCAGATCGGTAATCCCAATGCAGATAATTATGCCAACTGTTTTATTAATAGGCATGACTAATATAATTGGAATACAGATGTTAGTAGCAATGGGAAAAGGAAATATTACATTATATTCAGTTATGGCAGGTGCTTTAACTGATTTAATATTAAATATATTCTTAATACCAGCATTGGGGGCTTCTGGTGCAGCAACTGGTACACTTGTTGCCGAAATAGTAGTTTTAATAGTACAATATAATTATATAAAAAAATTAACAGGAAATATATTTGCAGGCTGTAACTGGATATTACTTGTATTTGCCTGCTTTGCAGGAAGCATTGTATCACTGTGGGTAAAAATTTTAAATATTCCAGTGGTATTTTTACTTGGTTTTTCTGCATTGCTTTTCTTTGGAAGCTATGCAGGAATACTTATTTGGAGAAAAGAACCATTTGTTGCTGAAGTTATAAAAAAGCTTATAAAATCAAAGTTTATAAAAGTAAAGTTTACAAAAACAAAGCTTATAAAAGCTTTAGTAAAAATAACATATAAAAAGCACTTATATATAGCAAATAAACCAGAAATGAGGGGCAGTATGAAACAGAAAAATTATTATTTTAAAAATATAGCAGATAGTTTTATTAGCCACTGGAAAATAATAATACCATTTATAATTATATGTATGGGGATTTTTAGTGTACTTGGATACCGCCAGGCACACCAGTTAAAAAGTTTAACTAAAGAACAACAAGAAGAAATAGATTTATATAATGAACAGCTACAGGCTTATGATACACAAATAGAAGAAAGCCAGAAAAATTTAGATATGATTAAACAAGAAATTTCTAAACTACAGGCATATATAGATAATTCAATATATATGAAACTTGAACCTTTAAATATACAAGTTGCAACAGCGCAGTATGCAGTAACAGATACACTAAATACAGGATATATACTTAGTTCAATGACAAACTACCTTGCCTATGGCAATATACAGGAAATCTTTGAAAAAGAGTATGGCGAAGAAAAAGCAGGTTATATAAGGGAAATACTTTCATGGCCAACTAATGGTAATATAATAAATATAAATATTTTGCACTATGATAAGGAAGAAGGAAAGAAAATATTAAAAATAGTTAAGGAAAATCTTGAAAGTTATATTCCAGAAATAGTTAAAGTGCAAGGGGAATTTACCTTCAAAAAGATGGAAAGTAAGTATTATATTAAAAAAGATAATGATGTGACAAATGTACAAAATTCAAAAATGGATACATTAAAAAATTATAATGCTTCACTTGCGGATTATAACAGCAGGGTGTCTTCTAATAAAAATGCAAAGGCAAATTATATTGAGGAAAACCAGCCAGAAGTTATGGAGGCAGCAGCACCAGGCAATATACTTATTATAAAATATGCAGTATTTGGTATTATCCTTGGTATTGTACTGCCATTTGTAATTATTTCATTACAGTACCTTCTTAGCAGCAGGATATGTTCAGCCAGGGAATTAATGAATACAGAAATGCCAGTATTCCCATGTGCTGGTAAAAGCAAGGATAACAAACCTGATGCAGCGGCTGGAATTACAGAATTAAAGCTTCTGGCACGTAAATACAAAGCAGACAGGCTTTTCCTGAATCTTTTGTCAGGAGATGATAGTGTAAAAAGTGTGGTAAAAGATATTAAAGCAGCTTTTGAAAAAAGCGGGGTTTCTATATCAGAAGGGGTTATGGCAGGTGAAAGCACCCAGTTATTAGAACATATGGTTGAAAACCAGTATGCCGTGATAATAATAAAAGCAGGTGAAAACACATACCCACAGCTTGCCAGTGAAATGAGGTTATGCCAGAAATTCGGGGTTCCATTATGGGGCTGTATTGTAGTAGAATAATTTTATTTCTGAAGGGGCAGATAGAAATGGATTTCCTGATAGAAAGATATAATAACTGGACAAAAAATCCCCAGAACGGGGAAAATTTGTTCTTTGCAGGGTTTATAATTTATATGTTCTGGAGCATTATGAGGACAACTATGTTTCCACACAGTTCAATGGCATTTAATATGTGCCTTGTATTTTCTGTATTAATACTAGCTGTTAAAATAGTTTTCTTTGATGTTTATACATTTAAAATGTTTATGGCTGTTGCAGGAATGTTTGCATGTAGTGCCATAGTCTTTGTATCAAGTGGTTATTTCTGGCCATTTTTATGGGTATTAATGCTTGTATCAGCAAAAGATGTGCCATTTAAAAAGATACTACAGTTATATCTTTTGCTTAACATAATTATTATGGGGCTTGCATTTATTGCTGCAATGCTTGGGGTAATTGAAAACCTTGCATATAATTCAGATAATCCAAATAATGATACCTTAAGGTATTCTTTTGGCTGTGTATACACAACAGATTTTGCTGCACATATCTTTTTTATGCTTCTTACAGCTTATTATTTATATCAGAAAAAGCTGCGTCCATACCATTACATTGGTACATGTGCCATAGCCGGGCTTATATATTATTTCTGCTATGCAAAACTTGATACTATATGTATACTTTTAATGGTGCTGCTTTTTGGTGGATACCATGTATTGCAATGGCAGCATGGAAGGGAAAAAATAGAAATGCAGGCAGTAGCAATACCATTAGTTACAGAAAAAACAGAAGCAAATAAAGAATTTGCTTTTAAAAGGACTAGTGCATATTACAGGTGGAAAGGAATCTGGGGCAGAATTGCATTAATAAGTATGCCAGCCCTTACAATGCTTATGTATTACTGGTCTGCATCTTATAAAATTGGTAATGAGTTCCTGGAAATGATTGATGAAACTATAACAGGAAGGCTTGGATTAGGAAATATAGGCATTAAAGAATATGGTATAACTCTTTTTGGGCAGGACATTCCTATGGTTGGGATGGGAGGTTCAACAGAAGTACAAGAAGACTATTTTTTTATTGACAGTTCTTATCTTTTTATATTATTACGGTATGGTATTATATTTTTGTTTATAGTATTTATTGTTTATGGATGTATATGTTATAAACATAGGAATGATACAGTTCTTATGATTTGCATTACATTACTGGCAATAAGTTGTTTTATTGACCATCATATGATGGAAGAAGCTTATAACCCACTAGGATATGCCCTGTTTGCCAAAGCAGGAGGAATGATATGGGAAAAGGGAAAAATGTGAATTGAAGTTTTATTTCCCCAAAATATAAATAAAAATTTTTATTTATATTTTGGGTTATTTTTTTGCCTCATTAAGCATGACTCTTTAAAATGTGTACTTCTTAAGTGGTGGACTTGTTTAGTGAAACTAAAAATATTTGGTTAAGATAATATCGTCATAATATTAATATTATTTTATTACATAATGTATTATCACATAATTTATGGCAAAAACTGCTATAATTCTACTATTTTTAAATAGATATGGTTCATCTTGAATATTTATTACTTTATATTGTATTGACAAATCATAAGTTATAGAGTAAAATCTTTTGTAAATTATTTTTCGTGAAAGATTATAATTTACGAAAAAAGATTAATATATGTCACTTGAATAGAATATACAGGGAGATTAGAAAGATGATTCATTTTAATGTACCACCATTTGTTGGAGCCGAGTTTGATTATATGCAAGAGGCTGTTAGTAACCATAAAATTTGTGGTGATGGCCAGTATACGAAAATTTGTAATAAATGGATAGAAGATAAGTTTAATGCACAAAAAGTTTTACTTACAACGAGCGGGACATCTGCTTTAGAAATGGCAGCATTATTATGTGGCATAAAGCCAGATGATGAAGTAATATTGCCAAGTTTTACATTTTCATCAACTGCAACAGCTTTTGTTCTTGCAGGGGCTAAACTAGTGTTTGTAGACATACGTCCAGATACAATGAATATTGATGAAAAAAAGATTGAACAGGCAATTACAGAAAAAACAAGAGTAATTTGTGTAGTACATTATGCTGGTGTTAGCTGTGAAATGGACACAATTATGGATATTGCATATAGACATAATTTATTAGTTGTTGAAGATGCTGCACAAGGAGTTATGAGTGCTTATAAAGGACAAGCCTTAGGGACAATTGGTGATTTTGGATGTTATTCTTTTCATGAAACTAAGAATTATTCAATGGGTGAAGGAGGGGCTTTTGTTATTAATAATGCTGAATTTAATGAAAAAGCAGAAATCTTAAGGGAGAAAGGTACAAACCGTGCCCAGTTTTTCCGTGGCCAGGTTGCAAAGTATAGCTGGGTTGGTTATGGAAGCAGTTATTTGCCAAGCGATTTGAATGCTGCATATTTGTGGGCACAGTTGCAAGAAGCAGATAAAATTAATAGTAACCGTTTAGAAACTTGGAACCAGTATTATATGTCATTTAAAAGACTTGAAGATGAAGGAATGATACAGTTACCTGTTATTCCAGACGGATGTATCCATAATGCACATATGTTTTATATTAAATGCAGGGATTTAGAGGAACGTACTAATTATATACGTTATATGAAAGATAATGGTATTCTTTGTGTTTTTCATTATGTCCCATTACACAGCGCACCTGCTGGTTTAAAATATGGACGTTTTAATGGTGAAGATAAATTTACTACAAAAGAAAGTGACCGCCTTGTCAGGCTTCCAATGTATTACAATATTGATAAAAAAGATTTAGAACTTGTAATTAACAAAACTATTAGTTTTTTTAAAAAATAAGCCAAATACATAGAATGATATATGCATTTTTAAATATAAATAATATATTTTATTTTAAATATATGTATCTATGAAAGGAAAAATTAATATGATACGGGTAGCAATAGTTATTGGAAAAATGGATTCTGGCGGAAAGAAAAATCTTGTTATGGAGTACTTCAGACATATTGACAGAAGCCAGATACAGTTTGATTTTATATGTGATGCTGATTCGCAGGCTATTCCAGATAAGGAAATTAACATGCTGGGTGGCAGAGTTTATAAAATTACTCCATATCAGCATATTTTTAAAAATATGAAAGATATATATGTTTTGTGTAGAAAAAACAAATATCCAGTTATGCATGCATATAATAGCACAATGAATATTTTTCCAATGTTTATAGCAAAAGCAGCAGGTATACCAGTAAGAATTTCGGAAAGTCTTTCAATGGCATATGAAAAAGAACTGAAGACTGTTTTAAAAAAAATATTGAGGCCTGTATCTAAATGCTTTGCCACCCATTATATGTCGTGTGGTGAAGATTGTGGGAGATGGCAGTTTGGTGACCAATTATTTAATAAGGGGAAAGTAGCAGTTTTTAAAACTGTCATAAATACAAAGTTTAATTCCTATAATGTTGAATTAAGAAACCAGACTAGAAAAAAATTTGGATGGGAAGATAAAATAGTTATTGGATATATTGGCAGGTTTGTTACACAGAAAAATCCAGTTTTTTTGCTTGAAATTTTTTATGAAATACATAAGAGGGAACCACGTGCTGTAATGTGCCTTATTGGTGATGGTGTTCTTAAAAATAATATGATGAAAAAAGTAAATGAACTTGGTATAAAAAATTATGTCAATTACCTTGGAAGACGTGAAGATATACAACAGTTTTATAATGCAATGGATGCATTTTTACTTCCAAGTTTTTATGAAGGCCTTCCAGTAGTAGGACTGGAATCCCAGAGCTGTGGATTACCAGTATTTTTTTCTACAGAGATTACAAGAGAAGCAAGTGCTTGTAAAATGGGGCATTTTATTAGCCTGGATGTTCCGCCTGGTAAATGGGCAGATAAAATTCTAAAGACAGTATATAATAATATGCCTGTGAGAAAAAGCTGGGCGAAAGAAGTTGCAGCATTAGGATTTGATTCGGCAGCAGAGGCAAAAAGGCTACAACAGTATTATATTGATGCATTAGGAGGTAAATATCATGAATGAATTAATAAGTATTGTTGTCCCAATATATAATGCTGGAAACTTTTTATGTAAGTGTCTGGATAGTATTAGAAGACAAAGCTATAACAAATATGAGGCTATTTTGATAGATGATGGTTCATTGGATAAATCATATGAAATTTGTAAAAGATATGTTAAATGCGATACAAGATTTAAAGTTTACCATATTGAAAATAGCGGATTATCTGTTGCTAGAAATTATGGGGCTGCAAAAGCTTCAGGAAAATATATTACTTTTATTGATTCAGATGATTTTATTACAGATGATTATTTAAAAAAGTTATATAGCCTGATGAAAAGATATTCTGCTGATATTAGTGTAGGTGCTATAAAACAAACTATGTTAGGGGATAAATTAAAAATTAAACGTACAAACAACGAACTTATTATGACAGGTAAAGAAGCAGTTTTAAATATGTTATACCAAAAAGATCTTGGTACCAGTCCGTGTTCTGTTTTATTGCCACGCAGTATTGTATTGAAATATCCGTTCCCAGAAGGAAAATACCATGAGGATGACTTTACTACCTACAAATATTTTTTAGAAGTTAATAAAGTGGCAATATTGAAAGATCCCCTCTATTTTTATGTACAACATAGAAACAGTATTATGCATACTAGAGGAAAAGCTGATTATGACCAGTTAGATGCAGCAGATAATCTGGTTTCTGTATTTGCAAATACAGATTATAAACTTCTTAAAGCAGCATTTTCAAAAAAATTTAGTAATTATTGCCAGGTTTTAATTAATTGTCCTGGAATGAAAAAAGAAGACTTTCCAAATTACCAGAGGATTATTAAATTCCTTCACGAATATAAGTTTAGTATTTTATTTGATAAAAACTCAAGAATAAAAAACAAGTGTGCTGCGTTAAGTTTATGTATTGGGACTAATGGCTTGTTTTTTATGCAAAAAATAAGGGAATTACTTTTATGTTTTAAATAAAGATTTTTATATTTATTATAGTAAGGAAAGCATATTAATATGAAAATAAAATTAAAAATAAGGTATACAAATACTTTTTTAATATATATACTAGTATTTTCAATTATATTCCAGTCAGGTACAGTCCAGGCAGCAAATAATCCTGATTCTATTATGTTTAAAGTTACACGTTTGTTTATGCTTATAATTTCATTAATGATATGTTTGAAAAGCATTGCTTGCGCAAAAGTAAATGAAATGAAAAATTATATTATTTGTTTTAGTATATTTGAAATTCTGGCATTAATTAATTATATTTTATATCCTGCTTCTGCTATTGAACTGCAATATAAAATTGTGCTATTTTTATTGTTTTTCTGGCTTGGAAAGTTAAATGAAAAAAAACAGGATTTTTTAGAAAATGTATTTCTGGATATAATTGTTTTAACCGCATTATTTACTATTGTATTGTATTTTTTAATAGAAATTTTGCATATTGGTATCCCATATACAAAATATGAAGGGATTAATATACTTTATAGAAATTACTTTAATATTTTTTATTCATATAGTACAAAAAGAATTCCAAGGATATGTGGGATTTTTTGGGAGCCAGGTGTATACCAGATATATTTGAATTTAGGATTATATTTATATTATTATTTAAACAAGAAAAAAATATTTTATTTAGGTGTTTTAGTTATAAATATTATATTTACACAATCAACAACAGGATATATTATTGCAGCGGTAATCTTAGCTAATATTATAATCCAGTCTGGCATAGTTTCTAAATATTATAATTTATTTATGAGAATATCTATAGGAGTTATAGCTGTTGTTTTTGCAATAGGAATTTTTATGATAAAAAGGAAAACTACAAATACCATAGGAGATTCATTTTATGACAGGATACACCAGAATGTTACAGGTATAAAAATATTTATGGAAAATCCTGTATTTGGTACTGGATTTTATAATACTGGTTTATTTTCAAGTTTAAATAAAGCAGGAAGTGGAAATGCTAATGGTCTTTTAACATGGGCATATACGACGGGAACCGCTGGGCTTCTTGTAGCAATAGTACCATATTTGTATGGAATATATAAAACACCTGGTAAAAGCGGAAAAAGAAAAAAAATTATTTTTTTTATATATATTCTGCTAGTAAACTTTACAGAACCAATATATGCATTACCGATTAATGTATTTTTCTTATCAAGAGAATATTATTCTAATGTATATAGAAAAAGATATACAAATTATGAAGGTCAGGAGGCAAAATGGTCGTATCAATTATAACTGTATCATATAATGCAGAAAAAACGATTGAGAAAACATTAAACAGTGTCAGAAAAAACAAAAATAAATTAATAGAATATATAGTTATAGATGGAAATTCAACTGATAATACATTAAACATTATAAATAAATATAATGATATAATTGATATTATGGTTTCTGAAAGGGACAATGGGCTTTATGATGCATTAAATAAGGGGATAAAGCTTGCAAAAGGAGACTATTGTATGCTTTTGGCGGCAGATGATGTGCTGGTAGATGGTGCATTAAATAAAGCTATTTCAAAAATAAAAAAGAATACTGATATCTGGTGTGGAAGCATTATACAAAAGTCAGAGGCAGGATATTTTATAGAAGAATCATCTGCAAACCTAGAGGAGTTAAAATTACATTGTTCCCTTAGAAATCCAGCATCTTTGTTTAAAAGGGAATTATTTGATAAGTATGGTTATTATAATACAGAGTATAAATGTGATGGTGACAGGGAACTTTTTTTGAGAATGTATATAAATGGTGCTGTATTCCAGATAGACAAGCTTCCTCTGGTAGTGTTTAATATTGGGGGAATAAGTACAAAGAACCGTGCAGAATATGCTATTCCTGAAGGTAAAAAAATTTCTCTGGAATATGGAATGGATCCAGAATATGCTGAAAAGTATTATAAAAAAATGTTGAGCAGGGAATATACCAGGTTACATCTTAAGAATAGTAAAATAGGAAAGATGTTATACAAAATTATATACTCAGATAGTGTTTATCCTATATTTTCTAAAATTAAGCATGGCTCATGCCATAAGCTGGCTTTAGATGAAATTAAAAAATATCATTTAGAGGATAATTAGAAAAGACATGATAAGGGGAAAAAGAGTATGGAACTGAATATTGGATTTAGCAATTCCTTTTTTGAAGAAGAGGTTAGATGTGAATACCTGGTTTCTAAAAAATTAAAAAAAGTATGGGCCGTAGAAATTGATCTTATGGCAGAGTTATTACGTATATGTAATAAATATGATATAACCGTATATGCTTTTGCAGGAACATTACTTGGAGCGATAAGACATAAAGGTTTTATTCCATGGGACGATGATATAGATGTTTGTATGCTGCGTGATGATTATGAGAAATTACTTAAAGTTGAGGCAAATGAATTTAAGCATCCATATTTTTTCCAGACAGCATTAAGTGACAGAAGATTTTTTTGTGAATATGCCAGATTGCGTAATAGTGAAACTACAGGATTAATTTCTTATAATAACTCAGCGGATTATAATAATGGGATTTATATTGACATATTTGTATTAGATGGGTATGTACAAGATAAAAAGAAATTAAAGTTACAATTAATGCATAGAAAGCTGGTTACTGTTATGCTCAATTCCTATTACCATAAGCGGGGACAATATGCTGGAATTAAAAAATATGCTATGTGGGCAGTCCAGAAAGTTGTTAAAATGTTATTTACTTATGAGGAACTGGTAAAGAGATACAATAAAGTTATAAGTAAATATACAAATAATTCTTTGCAAGTGAGCTTAATGACCCATAGTATTGATTTTATAGAAAAATATTGGTGCAGTATAGAAGATTTATCAGAAATAGAATATATGCCATTTGAAAATATCAAAGTACCAGTTCCATCTGGATATGATGTAATACTTAAGCATATGTATGGAAATTATATGGAGTTTCCTCCTATTGAAAAACGTGGAATATGGCATAATGAAGTGTTATTTTTAGAACCAGATTTACCATATAAAGAATATATAAAAAATGGTTTATTGTAAATAGTTTTTCTATCTGGGGGCATATGGACATGATAAATAAGATTAAGAAAAAATATAGAGATGTTCCTTTACCAGTGAAAGCATCCTTTTGGTTTGTAATTGTTAATATTTTTAATAAGGGAATTGCTTTTATTACAACACCAGTATTCACCAGAATTATGACACAGAAAGCATATGGAATAACCAGTTTGTATAATTCATGGTTTGCCATTATAAGCATTGTTGCAACTTTTGAATTTTCTACGGGTGTATTTAACAAGGCAATGATAAAATATAGTGATGACAGGGACAGTTATACATCATCGATGCTGGTATTAACATCGTATATTACAATAGCTATATTTGCTTTATACCTGGCTTTCAGGAAAAGGCTAAATACTGCCCTGGCCTTAGATACATCTATGATGATTTTGATGTTCTTAGAAATATTTTTTACATCTGCTATGAATTTCTGGTCTATCCGTGAACGGTTTGAATACAGATATAAACAAGTTGTTATTGTAACTCTGGTAACTAATTTATTAGCAACAACACTAAGTGTGGTCCTGGTCTGTAACTTTCCTGGCAACCCGGCTTTTTTAAAGGTGCTTGGTTTAACTATTGTACATGTTGTTATTTATTTTTTTGTATTTATAAAAATATTTCACAAAGGCAGAACATTTATAAATATCCAATATTGGCTGTATTCCATAAAATATAATTTGCCGTTATTGCCACATTATTTATCACAGCAGGTTTTGAACCAGTCTGACAGGATAATGATTTCAAATTTATGTGGAAGTACACAGACTGCAAAGTATTCATTATCATACCAGATTGCCTCTATTATGCAGTTAATCACAAATGCGGTCCATGTTACGTTTATGCCATGGACATACCAGAAATTAAGTAATTCTGATTATAAGCCAATTGGGGTAAGAGCGGTGCAAATAGAAATTTTAGTAGCTTCAGCAAGTTTAATATTTTCGTTATTTGCACCAGAGTTTATTATGATACTTGGCGGAAAAGCATATTTAGATGCCGTGTATATAGTGCCGCCAGTTGCTATGAGTGTATTATTTATTACAATATATAGTTTTTTTGGGAATATTGAATTTTATTTTGAAAAAACACAGTTAATAATGGTGGCTTCATGTATTACAGCATTGGTTAATATTATTTTAAACTCTGTATTTATTCCAGTAACTGGCTATATAGCTGCAGGATATACAACAATGTTTTGTTATATTCTTTATGCAGGGGTTCATTATTTTTTTATGGTAAAAATATGTAAGGATAACAATATAGATAACCCATATCCGGGAAAACTTATGTGGGGCATAGCATTACTATTTTCAGTTGTATCTATAATGATGACAGCATTTTATAAGTTTTATTTAATAAGATATGTAGTTATATTAATTTTAATTTCCATTGTAATAATATACTTTTGGAAAAATAAAAATATAATTTTAGATAATAAATAAATGGTAAAAGGGAACAGAAAAAATGAATGATATAAAGTTACTGCATGAGATATTAATTAAAATTACTAGTGAAATAGACAGGATTTGCAGAAAAAATAACATAAAGTATACTTTATTTGCGGGCAGTTTACTTGGCGCAGTAAGACATCATGGTTTTATACCATGGGATGATGATATGGACATTGCTATGTTAAGGGCAGATTATGACCGTTTTATTGAAAAATGTAAAACGGAATTAGGCAAAGAATTCAGGTTAGTTTCTATTGATAATAATCCAGATTATAGTTATGGTTTTTTAAAGATAACAATGAAAGGGACAAAAGTAAAAGAAACCTTAGTTAATAAACCACGTGCTTATGATGAGATATGGGTTGATGTTTTTCCTTATGATAATGTGCCATCAAAACCATTAAAACAATTTAAGCAAAGAAGTCTGAATTATATGTGTATAAAATTATTAGAAGAAAAATATGATGGCATAATAAAAGAAAATAAAACCAGGTTTTTAAAGAAAATATTTTTTGGAGTCTTGCATATGTTAAACTGGTTTGTTCCAGATACGTATATTAAAAAATTTATGGAAAGCAATTCTAAGAAATATAATAATTATAAAACCTCTCTGGTATCATGTTTCCATACTTCTTATGGATATAAAAAAGAAACTATAAAAAGGAAAGTTTTTGATAATTATGCAGATTACAAGTTTGACAACAAAATGTTTATGGGTATAAAAAATTATGATTATTACCTGGCAAAAATATATGGAAATTATATGAAACTGCCACCCGTTGAAAAAAGACATACCCATAATTTAAAAGTATTAGATTATGGTAAAAATACAATAATTTAGTTTTTATAAAATCTGAGGATGTTTATTGGGAAAAATATTATCAATTTTATGATGAAAGGACTGGATGAAATGAAAGCTTTAATTTTAAATTCTGGTACTGGAAGCAGAATGGGAGTACTTACATCTGGACAGCCTAAATGTATGACAGAAATATCTAATAAAGAAACTATTTTAAGCAGGCAGTTACAGATGCTTGCAGATGCAGGCATAAAGGAAGTAGTTATAACTACAGGGCCATTTGACGGTATTCTTGTTAATTATTGTCAAAGCCTCGGTTTACCACTTAATATTGTTTTTGTTAAAAATGATGCTTATAAAGAAACAAATTATATTTATTCAATTTATTGTGCAAGAGAATATCTGGATGATGATATTATTCTTATGCATGGTGATATAGTTTTTGAAAGGACTGTGTTTGATAATATAATTAGCAGTAAAAATAGCTGTATGGCGGTAAGTTTTAAAAATGAGCTTCCAGAAAAGGATTTTAAAGCCGTTATACAAGATGGACGTATAACAAAAATTGGTGTTGACTTGTTTCATGAAGCAGTATCAGCACAGCCACTGTATATATTAAAAAGAAGTGAATGGAAAATCTGGCTTAATAAAATTATATATTTTTGTGAACAAGGTGACATCAGATGTTATGCAGAAAATGCCTTTAATGCCGTTTCAGATATGTGTATACTTTATCCATTTGATTTTGGGGACATGCTTTGTAGTGAAATTGATAATAAAGAAGATCTTGCAGTTGTATCAGCCAGATTAAAGGAAGTTGAATCCAGAACTGTTTATATTTGTTTTGCTACAGATATATTACATAGTGGGCATATTTCTATTATTAAGAAAGCAAGCCATCTTGGCAGGCTGGTTATAGGCGTTCTTTCTGATGAGGCAGTATCAACTTACAAACGGTTTCCACTTCTGCCTTATGACGAACGTAAAGCGATATTTGAAAATATCAATGGGGTATATATGGTTGTAGAACAAAAAACATTAAGTTATAGAGAAAATCTTGAAAAATTCCATCCTGATTATGTAGTACATGGTGATGACTGGATTACAGGTTTCCAGAAACCAGTACGGGATGAAGTAGTTTCTATTCTTGCCTCTTATGGCGGAATTTTAGTAGAATACCCATATTCAAGTGGGACGAAGTATAAGGCTTTGGAAGACAGGACAAGGGCAGACTTATCTTTACCAGATATACGCCGTGCCGGGCTGAAAAAGGCAATTTCAATTAAAGGAACAATTTCTGCTATTGAGGCACATAGTGGCATTACTGGTTTAATTGCTGAAAAAACTGTTGTATATCAAAATGGTGAAGCCCGTCAATTTGATGCAATGTGGATTAGTTCTTTATGTGACTCAACAGCTAAGGGAAAACCAGATATTGAATTAGTGGACATGACTTCACGTTTTAGGACTGTTGATGATATTATGGAAGTTACAACTAAACCGGTAATTTTTGATGGGGATACAGGGGGATTAACAGAACATTTTGTATATACTGTCAGAACACTTGAACGTATGGGTGTTTCCATGATAATTATTGAGGATAAGACAGGATTGAAGAAAAATTCCCTTTTTGGTACAGAGGTTGCCCAGACACAAGATTCTATTAAAAACTTCTGTGAAAAAATTGCAGCAGGAAAAAAGGCACAGAAGTCAAGTGATTTTATGATTTGTGCAAGAATTGAAAGCCTGATTCTGGAAAAGGGCATGAAGGATGCGCTAGAAAGAGCATTTGCTTTTACTAGTGCCGGGGCTGATGCAATTATGATTCACAGCAGAAAAAAAGAACCAGAGGAAATTTTTGAATTTGTACAGAAGTTCCGCATGGAAGATAAAGTTACCCCAATAGTAGTAGTGCCGACTTCATTTAACACTGTTACAGAGGAAGAATTTAAAGAAAAAGGGGTAAATATTGTTATTTATGCTAACCAGCTTACACGTACAGGGTTTCCAGCAATGCAGGACGCCGCCAGGACAATCCTGAAATACCACCGTGCAAAAGAATGTGATGAAAAATGTATGTCTATTAAAGATATTATTACACTTATACCAGAAGAAGACTAGCTTTTAGAAAGGGCATATAAAATGGCACAGGAAATTATATTTGCTAATGGAGAATACTCAGAATTAACAAATTATATCCGGAAAAATGGTTTTAAAAAGATTTTTCTGGTTTGTGGAAAATCAATGTATTCATTGCCAATTGGAGAATATTTTACCAGCCTTAGTTATAATGCTGGCATTAAGATTGTATATTTTTCTTCTTTTGAAGTAAATCCTTCATACGAATCCGTTAAGGAAGGTATTAAAATTTTTAAGGAAGAGAATTGTGATGTTATTTTTGCAGTTGGTGGTGGAAGTGCAATAGATGTAGCTAAATGTATAAAATTATATTCTAATATGGATAGTAAAGTAAACTATTTGTTACAGACAATAGTTTCTAATAAAATAAAGCTGCTTGTAATACCTACTACAGCTGGCAGCGGAAGTGAGGCAACCAGGTTTGCAGTAATATATTATAATGGTGAGAAACAATCTGTAGCAAATGACAGTTGTCTTCCTTCTGCTGTTGTAATGGATGCTTCAGCATTAAAAACATTACCATTATACCAAAGAAAATCAACTATGATGGATGCATTTTGCCATGCAGTTGAATCGTTCTGGTCAGTAAACTCTACAGATAAAAGCAGGCAGTATTCCAGAAAAGCTATTAAAATGATTATTTCAAATATAGACGGGTATATGGCAAATAGACATGAAAGTAATATAGGAATGCTTAATGCTGCAAATTTAGCAGGAAAGGCAATTAATATTTCACAAACAACAGCAGGGCATGCCATGTGTTATAAATTATCCAGTCTTTACAAAATTGCGCATGGACATGCAGCAGCGTTATGCCTTAGAAAATTATGGCCATATATGATTACAAATATTAATAAATGTACTGATTTAAGGGGAGAAGAATATTTATCAGGAATATTTATGGAGATTGCTGCAGCTATGGGATGTAATAGCGCAATGGAAGGTGCAATAGAATTTGAACATATTTTTAATAAATTAGGGTTAGATATTCCAGAGTTTAATAATGAATATTATATTATATTAAAAACATCAGTAAATCATGTACGGCTAAAAAATAACCCTATAGCCTTGACAGAAGATGCTATTGGCATGTTATACCAGCAAATACTTAGAAAGGAGAATTAAGATTATGGATGCAGGGAAGTTAGCAGAAGTTATAAAATCT
Organism: uncultured Lachnospiraceae bacterium; assembly: GCA_910586555.1. Classification (GTDB taxonomy): domain Bacteria; phylum Bacillota; class Clostridia; order Lachnospirales; family Lachnospiraceae; genus Butyribacter. Next base: position 9,789 of record CAJUJY010000031.1, on the reverse strand, counting down.
GATTTTTATGTTGGTGTACCCGATTCCCAGCTTAAAGCTTTATGTAATTATTTAATGGATTTATATGGTATTGACGATAAACACCATATAATTGCAGCAAATGAAGGAAATTGTGTTGGAATTGCAGCAGGTTACCATCTTGCAACAGGTAAGATACCAGTAGTTTATATGCAAAATAGCGGTGAAGGAAATATTATTAATCCAGTGGCTTCATTGCTTAATGATAAGGTTTATGCAATACCAGTAATTTTTATTATTGGATGGCGTGGTGAACCAGGTGTATATGATGAACCGCAACATATTTACCAAGGAGAAGTAACAATAAAGTTACTTGATGATATGGATATCAGGTATTTTATTATTGGAAAAGAAACTACAGAAAAAGAACTAGATATTGCTATGTGTAATTTTAGAAAATGGCTTTCAAATGGAAAAAGCGTGGCATTTATTATCCGTAAAGATGCAATTTTTTATAATAAAAAAGTTATATATAAAAATTCCAATAATATGTCACGTGAAGAAGTTATTAACCATATTGTGAAAGTATCAGGGAAAGATCCTGTTATTTCTACAACAGGCAAAGCAAGCCGTGAACTTTTTGAAATACGTGAAGCAAATGAACAGGAACATAAATATGATTTTTTGACAGTTGGTTCTATGGGTCATTGTTCTTCTATTGCATTAGGCCTGGCCATTAATAAACCAAAAACAAAGGTATGGTGTATTGATGGGGATGGTGCTGTATTAATGCATATGGGTTCTATAGCTTTAATTGGTACCAGTAAACCTCAGAACATGATTCATATAGTTATCAATAATGAAGCACATGAAACTGTTGGAGGTATGCCTACAGTAGCAGGACAGGTTGATATTACATCAGTTGCAAAAAGTTGTGGCTATCAATATGCTATAAAAGTAAATACATTTGATGAACTTGATAAAGAACTTTATGAAGCTAAAGCGCGTGATGGCCTCAGTATGATTGAAGTAAAATGTTCTATTAGTGCCAGAGATAATTTAGGCAGGCCATCAGTTACAACATTAGATAATAAACGGGATTTTATGGAATATTTAAAAATGATGTAGGCTGTTTTAAAATTGAACAGATATTTAATAGTTGCGTAAAAAGGTTAAAAACTGGAGGTAGATATTGTATAATGGATAAGGGTTTTTTTCATCAAATATAATATCAGTATGTTCTAAACGTATTATTTATACACCATCTGACTTTGCACGTTCTTCGTTATTCTATTTGCAAGAAACGGGATCTCTCCAGGCAATCCAGCCGTATATAAATACCCGTGAAAACTTACCTTCATATTTATGTTTTATTGTAGTTTCAGGTACAGGTTCATTATTATATGAAGGAAAGCCATATTCTTTACAGTCTGGAGATGTAGTTTTTATTGATTGCCAAAAAAAATATGCCCATAGTACAAGTGACAACCTTTGGAGTTTACAATGGTGCCATTTTTATGGTTTTTCTCTTCATGCTATATATGAAAAATACCAGGAACGTGGAGGCCAGCCAGTATTTCATCCAAAGGATGTTGCCCCAATAAGAAAATTAATGGAGAAGCTTTATGAATTAGCAGATTCTTCAGATTACATAAAGGATATGAAAATTAACAGGGAATTAAGTGCACTGCTTACTTTTTTAATGGCAGAATCATGGAATCCAGAAATGGGGTCTTTATATAGAAAGCATGCCAAGTTAGATAATGTAAAATGTTATATTGATAAACATTATGCAGATAAAATAACATTGGATAAACTGTCAGATATTTTTTATATAGATAAATTTTATATGTCAAAGAAGTTTAAGGATATTTACGGGGTAACAATTATTTCTTATTTAGAAGAGAAACGTATTACAAAAGCAAAAAGTTTGCTACGTTTTACTGATATGACGATAGAAGAAATAAGCATAGCTGTAGGTATAAACAGTGCTAGTTACTTTAGCCGTGTTTTTAAAAGGGCAGAAGGAATAGGACCAGGTAAATACAGGAAATTATGGTAATATTAATATATATATTAATATTACCATAATATTTGCACTATGTTATAATTATTTATAAATATATCATAGTGCAGTATATTAATTTTATTTCACTAATTTATAAACTACTGCTGCCACTTTCAACAGCCTGTATTTACTTTTCCTTAGTAACATAATGCTTTTCTTGCTAACATTATTATATATACCAGGATAGTCTTTTTTCATTTTACTATCCCAGTTTTCCAGTTCCTCTTTTATTCCTTTTTGTAATCCAAGGCTTATATAAATCTGGAACTGGTTTTCTACAATCTGTGCAATGCATTTTTCTATATAATTTTTAGTATAATGAGGGGTTTCTTCGTTACAATCTGTTTTATAGAATTTTACAAGGCTGCGGTAAACCCTCATGTGCTGTACCCTGTTTTTTTGCATATTTTTTATATCCATGCTTTGCCCGTTTCTGCCTAAACGGTACATATAAGGGCAAATACGGGTATAATATACACTTTCTATATTTAATACAGGATATGTAATATACTCTGCATCAACATAGAAGCAGTGTTCATCAAGTTTGTAAGGCATATTCTTAAGATATTCTGTTTTAATAGTAAGAGAGTGCATCTTTATTACTTTTTTAATCTCCCCTTTTGACATATAACATGTTTTTTCATACTGGGAGTTATCATATGTACAGGATTTTTTGGATAATACCTGTCCTGTGCCATCTTTTATACAAAGATAGTCTGATGCTACAATATCAACATCAAGGTTTTCTAAAAGTTCTATAAGTTTTTGCAATTCTTTTGTGGCAAACCAGTCGTCACCATCAAGAACCTTAAAATATTTGCCAGAGGCATAATGTATACCAGTATTGACAGCGGAGCCATGTCCTCCGTTTTCCTTTGAATAAAGGTAAAATACCCCAGGATATTTCTGGCAGTATTTTAATGCAATATCTGGTGTAGTATCTGTTGAACCATCATTTATAATTAAAATTTCTGTTTTTTCCAATAGTAAAGGATTTACAGTTGCTATTGAAAAAAGGCAGCGTTTAAGATATTTTTCTACATTATATGCAGGTATAATAATACTCAAAATTTTTTCCATGTATTTTACACTCCAGTATTTATTTCCGTAAAAATTTCTGGTAAATTAAACGGCGCAGTGCAGCAGGCTGCAAGGTCATTCCTATTGTAATACATATTGCAGTTATATATTCTTTTGTTGATAATATGCCAAGATGTTTTTGTATATGCCTGAGTTTTAAATAACCCATGCAATATTTAAAACCTCCTCTTCTGGAATATAATTTGTTGTTTGTCCTTGATTTTACAAGTACATATGGTATATTATAAAATTTGTTGCCTTTTGAGAGCATCCTGCACCATAAATAATAATCCTCCAGGTAAGGAAAGTGCTTGTAACTTCCAGCCTCTAAGACTTTGCTTTTACGGAACATTACAGTCATATGGTTAAGTGGGTTACGGTATCTGGCATATTTTTTAATTGCGGGCATTTTTTGTGGCATTTTTTTGGTTTTGTGGTAGTTTTTACCATCATCACAAAATTCTTCCATATATCCGCCGGTTACAGCAGTGCCAGGGTGTTTTAACATATAATTGTATTGGATTTCAAAGCGGTTTTTAACTGAAATATCATCAGAATCCATTCTTGCAATAATTTCATTTTTACAAAGTATAATTCCTTTGGCAAGTGCCCTTCCCAGTTGTACATTTTCTTTTAACTGGTATGGCTTAAGGCCAGGAAATTGTTCTTTTTTTAATTTGATTACTTTGTACAGTTCTTTAGTTAAAGGCCCGTCTTCAATTAGAATAATTTCATCTGGGACAAGCGTCTGGGATATAATGCTTTCTAATGCCTTGTCAAGATATTCCGGATTTTCTTTACAATAAACAGACATTAATACTGAAAACCCCATATTATAACAGCTCCTTATTTAATATTTGCTTATGTTTTGCCTGGGATTATATATATTTTAACAGAGATAATAGCTTTTTGCAATGATTATATAGATTTAGGACACGGCTGTTTTATAAATTTCATTTATCTATTGCCATCTTCCTCACCACTTTTTACTACCATGTCAAATATTTGCATTATTTCTTTTTGCTTGCCTGGAGTTTCTGTTGTAAATAAGTTGTCAAAGAACATATTGTCACTGATTTTATTATTAATAAGAAAGTCTAAGTCATAACCATACTGGTTGCTTATTGTTAATGGTATTGTAATATCATGTATATTGTGGTCTTTTATAAGTGTATTCCATTTAAACCGGGTCAGGCCAAGTTCACGTATCATCTGGTTTTCACTGGCTTTTTTACGGTTTTTTTCATATTCAAGTACATACATTATAGAAGAGGAAGCATTATCTGGTATCATTTCCAGAAGCCCGTCCATAAATATTTTATAAAATGGTTCTTCACTGTATTTTTTATTATTCTTTAATGGAAATAAACAGCTTAATATTTTCAGGAATCTTTTTATATCAGTTTGCGGGCGTCCATTGATTTTTTCAAAAAACATGCTTGTGTACAAAGGTGTTTCGCCAAACAAAACATAATTAATAGAAGTATTATAATAAGCGCAGACTTTGTTTAATACTTCTGTGGTTATACGTGCTTTTCCATTTTCAAGGCGTCCATACTGGGCAGTTGAAATATCAAGTTCAATCGCTAGGTCTGTTTTGTTGTTGCCTTTGCTTTCCCGGAGGGTTTTTAACCTGTTACCAACTTCAAAATCATCAATACACCGCATGTAAATTCCTCACATAATTTATTTTTCTTAGTGTACCCATTTTGAAGCAATATTGCTTTCACATATTTATACGTTATATAATTATAAGAAAGTTTTAAAAAACTATATGTAAATTATAGCCAGAGGATAGTCAAACGGATATTCGCAATCCGCTTCGCTACTTGCTCATAACCTCATTGCCGCTTTGCGGCAGTCTGGCAGGAGCTTGAACCCCTGCCAGACTAAGTAAGTCCTAAACCCACCGCTTAAGAAGCGGGGGACTTACTTAATGAGGTTAAACACCAGGTATTTGCTATTTGTCCATTATCAAAGCAGCCTTATAGCCATTTTTTTGTATTTTCCATTATTATGTTATATAACATTATTAAGTGGCTTATAAAAATTGTAAATACTAAAATAAGTTAATGATAAACTTTTTTAAGTGTGATATTATAAATATATAAAAGGACAGGGAATTATTAAGTTTATAAGTAGAACTAACAATATAAGCAGTATTTGGCAACAGGATTCTTAAAACAGGAGGAAAAAGGGTATGGAAAAGGATTATCTTACAGGAGCACTGAACAGGCATGGTTTATATGAATGGTATTTAGATCTTCAGAAAGGGACTATTCTCCAGTTTATGTTTTTAGATCTGGATAATTTTAAGATTGTCAATGATACATATGGACACAGTACAGGCGACGGGCTTTTAATTGCGGTTGCAAAGATACTTGAAACATGTATGGAGCAGGCAACATGTGTGCGGCTTTCAGGTGATGAATTTATAGTTGTTATAAAAGGCAGGACAAGAAGGCAGAAAGTAATTGATGCAGCAGAGACAATTAATAAAAGGATACAGCAGAAGGAAGGGTTTAGTGGTATAGATGTAGATGTTTCAGCAAGTATTGGGATTTTGCTTAACCAGAACAGCAGTGAACCATTAAATGATATTCTTTTTAAAATTGATACTGCCATGTACCAGGCAAAAAGTAATGGTAAGTCCTGTTATGTAGTATTTAATGATATTGCAGATGATGTATATGATGAAGTACAGATGGAACAACAACAGGCAGCAGCTTTAACAAATGGTGAATTTGGTATTTATTTTAAGCCTGTAATTAATTCCCAGACTTCAAGGCTTGTTTTATCTGAGGCAAGGATTGTCTGGAATATGGCAGATGGAAGAAAAAGGGTACAGGAGGATTTTTTAAACCTGTTTGAGAGAAATGGTTTTATACGTGAATTAAATTTATGGGCTTTTGGTACAGTATGTAAAGATATTGAAAAATTCCATAATTATGTATCTGCCAGGGGAAAAGTTGGAATAAGGGTTTCAAAACTGCTTCTTGTAGAGAAAAACTTTCCAGAAACACTTGAAGCAATGATGAAAATATACGACATTGGTAAAGAAGAAATATGCCTTGAAGTAGAGGAAAAAGTATTTTTAAGGGGAAAGGAAAAAGTTATTACAGGATTACAGAAGCTCCAGGAACGGGGATTCCAGATTGCCGTTATAAATGTGGGGGTTGATTTTTCGAGCCTTAAATACTGGGACAGGCTTTGTTTTGATTATATAATGTTTGACAGCTTGTATATTAACAATGCGTTAAAAACTGCAAGGGGAAAGCTTATTCTTAAGGCTTTGTTTTCAATAGGAAATGACTTAAATATTAATGTGGTTGCAGATGGGATTTCTAAAGAAGAAGATATTCTATTCCTTTTAGGCTGTGGCTGTATGGCTGCCAGTGGAAGTTTTTATTCTGAAGAGCTTCCTAAAAAACAGTATAAAGATTATGTTAAAGGAAAGCTGGTTTATGGTCTGCAAAAGACAGAATTTAAATTTAATAATGGTTTTTGGTCTTCCGATGGAAAATATGAATGTTCTGTAATTGGTAATATTACTATTGGAGAAGGAATTTCAAAAGAATGGGGCAGTATTTATTTTCCAGGAGGGGCAGCTATGGAAAATGTAGTACTGTTTCCTGCAAAGATACTTGCAGAACCATCTTATACAATAAGCATGTGGATTAAGCCAGGAGTTTTAAATAGCTGGACAAGTTTATTGTATGCAAGGTATATAGGCGGGTTTATGTCATATGTGCCATATGCAATAGGAGGGAATAGTGTTTTCCGCATTAGTGAAGATTCTGATTTAAATGGCTGGCATGATATATTAAGCAGGCAGGTTCCGCCAGATAAATGGAGCTTTGTATGTATAGCATATAATGCGGGTATATCAAGATGCTATATAAATGGCAGGAAATGTGGATATAAAGCACATATACCGCTTCTTCCTGTCTGTAAACAGATTATTGCAGGAGGGGATCCTTTCCAGAGTTCATATAATGGCTACCTGTCTGCACTGGTATTTTATAACGGTGCATTATCGGATAATGAAATACATGGCCTGTACCAGAAGTTTTTAAGTGAAGAAGGCTTCCAGGGTGAAGAAGAAACTTTCTGGAATGTAACAAATTTTCCAGGATAGCAGGTTAAAATTTATAATTATATTTTCCTGCTGTATAAATAGCTTCTGCCATCTTTGCCAGACTGTTCTATTATTCCTATATATTTAAATATATTAATTGCAAGCTGCGCATATCTGTTATTTATATGTGCCTGTTTTGCATAGTCTTTTACACTAAACTTGCTAGGCAGGTTTACAGGCAGAAGGCTTAAATAACCAGACTGGTTTTTTATACAGAGTTCATCAACAAGTGCAACAGGTATTCTGTCATATCTTGTTGAACCTTTTTTATGGTCTTTGCCATATCCATTTAAAATCCTGTATTCTTTAGCGTCTACTAATGTAAGGCATATATCCAGGTTTGGGCTGGCCAGGTATGGTTTTATTTTATATAATTCATAAAATGCATCATAAAAACTGCCGTGTTTTGGTGATTTCCTGCCTGGGGAGATTTCTCCTGTTTCCTCATTAATCCAGTACAGCCATTTGTTGTAAATAATTGGATATACTATAGTTACATGGTAAAGTTCCAGGAATTGTGCAAGTTTTTTTCTCATATTGTTAAAACTTCTTGTCTGGATTTCGATAATTTCATTATCTTTTTTTATATCTGCAACAAACCGTCCAACCTTAACTTCCTGGCGGCTGGTATCAGGTTCATAAAAATTTTTAAGTACAGCATGTAATGTTTTTTCTTTAAGTGTACCTATTCCATTTTGATTGTTTCCATTTTGCACTATTTTGTTGCACGCATCAAGGAACAGTTCCTTGTTATATTCTGATACAGGCATTGTTTCCTCCTATAATTAAGAATTGTATCTATATTTTACCCTTAATACCAGCAAATGTGAATATCTAATTTTAAAATGAGCATACTTAAAATGAAATAATAATTATAACCGGGATGGCTGTAGTAAATTTATGCAGGCATTTAGAAATGAGGTATATATGGATATATTTACAGGTAGCATTGATGAAAGGCGTGAAGCTGTCAAGAAGCTTTTAAATATGGATTCTAATTTTGATATTATACAAAGAAACCTGGAAACTGGTGGCAGGCAGGTTGCAATATTTGTTATTAATGGATTTTTAAATAGTGACCTGTGTGAAAAGATTATTGAATATTTTTATAATATTGGCAGTAAAGAGCTTCCAGAAGATTTACATGGATTTATAAGGAACTGTATTCCTTTTGCTGATGTTAAATCAATAGATAATGAACAAAATTTTAAGGATGCAGTTTTAGCAGGGCTTACATGTTTTATAATAGAAGGTTATAGTGATATAATAGCACTTGATATAAGGAAATTTCCATCAAGAAGTGTTGAAGAACCTGATAAGGATAAAGTTTTAAGAGGATCAAGGGATGGTTTTGTGGAATCGCTTATACCTAATACTGCTCTGGTCAGAAGGCGTATAAGGGATGTAAACCTTATATTTGAAATACAAAAGGCGGGAAGAAGTTCACGTACAGATATAGCTGTAGGTTATATGAAGGGCAGGGTTAATGAAGCAGTTATTGAAAAGGTTATAAATAAGATAAAAAACATAGATGCAGATTCACTTACAATGAACCAGGAAAGCCTTGCAGAAGCAATTTTTAACGGAAACTGGTTTAACCCGTTTCCTAAGTTTAAATATACGGAAAGGCCTGATACTGCGGCGGCATGCCTGCTTGAGGGAAGCGTTGTTATACTTGTTGATAATTCACCTTCTGCAATGATTATCCCTACATCACTTTTTGATATAATAGAAGATGCAAATGATTATTATTTCCCGCCAGTAACTGGTACTTATTTAAGGCTTACAAGAATGGTTACAAACCTGCTTGCGCTTTTTATTACACCTGTGTTCCTGCTTTTTATTAAAAACCCGGACTGGATACCAAAAGGGTTTGATTTTATAATGATTAAAGATGATATAAATGTAAACCCGTTAATACAGTTTTTAATACTTGAACTTGCAGTTGACGGGCTGAAAATGGCGTCAGTAAATACGCCTTCAATGCTTTCAACCCCTTTAAGTGTAGTTGCAGCTATTGTATTTGGTGATTATACAGTAGAATCGGGCTGGTTTAACAGCGAAATAATGTTATATATGGCATTTGTAGCAGTTGCCAATTATACACAAAGCAATATGGAACTTGGTTATGCATTAAAGTTTTCCAGAATAATGTTACTGGTAGTTACCAACTTTTTTGGTATATGGGGTTTTGTGGCAGGAACGGCTGTAATATTGTTTTCACTGTTATTTAACAAGACATTTGCAGGAAAAGGATATCTTTACCCGCTTGTGCCATTTAATGGAGTGCAGCTCTTAAAAAGGTTTTTCAGGGTAAGCCTTAGCACCAATGAAAAACTGGGCAGCAGGTAATTAATAATTTTAAAATAAAAACCAGCAAATTTTTATTGCTGGTTTTTATTTTGCTGGTAAAATGGTATTATTAAAGGAGGTGGCTGGCAATAACAGAAATATTAAAAACAAAGCCATAACACCTGGTTACAAAAAACAAAGGAAAGTCTAACTATTAAAAGTCAAGACCTAAAATGAAAATTTTTTAATAGAT
>CAJUJY010000030.1 GCA_910586555.1 uncultured Lachnospiraceae bacterium | reverse complement strand
TGCTTACTTGAGTCTTCCAAGATTTGTGAGATCTTTGAAAATTGATTTCCGTGGCGCAAGGTTCCCACACCTTGTTTACTCTGAAACATTTTTCGCTCATGCCTGTTCGGCACAGGCAGTCATGGCGTGTTTCGGCACAGCTCGGCTGTTTCATACGTCTTGCAGGATTGTCCATATTCAGTTGTCAGTCAGTGATGCTTTTTCATTCCGCATCACAAATAAAATATGCCTTAAGTTTTCAGCTTGTCCGCACCGTACTTGTGGATAATCCGAAAAAGGATTTCCTTCTCTTTTCCCTCTGATTTTCTGTATAATCTGCACAGTGTTTCAAGTTCTGTCAGCGTGAGGGTATTGGAATAAGGTTTGTAATTTTCTGTAATAAAAATTCCGCCGCCCTCGCCCGGTTTTGTATAAATCGGGTAGTCAAAAGACACTGCGACAATATCATGAAGTATTGTGCGTCTTGTAACGCCAAATTCCCATGCAAGCTCCCTTGTTGTTATGTGTCTTTTCGCTGATAAAATGCTAATGATTTCCATTCTGCGGTGTACAAAATCCATGACGCACCTCCTCTCGTTTACAGTTTAAAAAATTATCAGAATTGCCAGCCCTAAAAACATATAAAATCATTCAACAAATATTCTGTCTTTTTTATTCAAAAACAAATCTTTTGCTGGTTAAGAAAAGCCTTGCATATTTATCATATACAGTTGCGTTTTTATAACTTAAAAGAGTGACAACATTTTATGTCTGCTCATTTAGAAACATTAGATATATAACTCATTACCTTTTCTTACTGAACAGGCTTTTTTTATTGCTAATGCTGCAACAGAAACCATAGCTCCATTCACTTTACGGGCTGAGTGCGGACATTGTACAACGCATCGCATACATGAAATACACTTTTTGCTGTCTGCGACTTTTAGATTCTCTTTGCTGATTGCCTGCGTCGGGCACTGTTCTGCACAAAGCCCGCAATTTGTACAATCATTGCCTGCTTTTGGAACCAAACCAGCCCCGCCAGCTTTTTTATAGGGACGATTGCCCGGAATTTGCAATGTGGGAAATTTAGCGGAATTATTGTTTATTTTTTCTAAAATCTTTTTTGCAAAACTGCTTAACTCACTCCTGTCTTTTGTATCTGGTCTGCCTGCCGCATACTGGTGCATGATAGAATGTTCTGCAATAGCAGCAATAGCAGCAATTACTTTAAAGCCGCTTTTCTCCGCAACATCATTTAATTCAACCAAAGTATCTTCATATGCTCTGTTTCCATATACACAAACAATGACACACGGCGTATGATTACCGTGAATATCGGAAATTCTTTGGGCGGCAAGACTTGGCACACGCCCGCCATAAGAGGGGACAGCGATAATTGCAATATCTTCCTTTTCTAAACGAAGTGACGAATAATCTGTTTCCGCATTGGATAAATCAATTTTTGTTACAGGCATTCCCCATGATTGAGTTATAACTTCTGCAACTTTGCCAGTTCCTCCTGTTGGACTGAAAACAATTTGTGAAACTTTCATATCTGCACCTCCTGTAATTTTTAGATTTACACCATTATAGCAGTCTTATGGTGTAATGTCAAGATTTACACCAACGCAAATATATGGTACAATCTCAAAAAGAAAGGAGACACGCCATGCATATCAGTACAAAATGTTCTATTGCTATTCATTGTCTTATTTTTATTTTCGAATATGGAGATACGCAAAAAGTAACCAGTGACCTTTTAGCGTTATCTACCGGAACTAACCCTGTTACAATCCGAAAAATCATAAGCTCGTTGAAAAAAGATGGCATACTATCTGTTAAATTTGGTACAGGTGGTACGACATTGAATTGTCTGCCAAATGAAATTACATTATACCGTATATGCAAGGCAATAGAACCGGACTTCGCTTCTAAGCTTATCGGACTTCACCCATTGCCTTCACCGTTATGTCCCATAGGGAAAAACATACACAATGTATTGAATTGTTCTTACCAGAAAATCAGCAATGATTTATGTGAAAACCTAAAGAATATCACGTTTGAAAATATCATTTCTGACTATCATAGAATTCAATATGACTACAAATAATTTCATTTCTAAAAAGGCGGAAATTGTTGTTTGAATAGAGAAAGATTCCGTATTAGCCGACATTGTGGAAAAACAAAACTTTTGGATTTTCCCACAATGTCTACATCTACGGAATCTATCTTATTCGTTCTATCTTTTTATATCAAGAAAATTTCTTTACTGATCAAGAAATGCCCTGCATATTTATCATACGCAGAGCAATTCTAAGCTTTTTGCCCACTACATAGAGCGTTTTCTTTCCATAAAACTCATTTTACAGAGTTATACCCGCCTTTTTTGCAAAGTAATCTTTTCTCCCGATAAGTTCCAACTGTTTTTCCTTTGGCAGATTGTTGAATAAATCCTCATAGAGAACATCAGCTAACTGCATTTCTCTTGCAAGCATAAATACATTCAGACTAAACCATTCCTCCCAAAGTCCTTCAAATAAGCTGTGGCTGTCTGTATATGTGTCAAGCTCCTCAAAACCATATGACTGTGTATAACACTGTAATTTAACAAAACCATACCTGCCAGCATCAACCAATAAAATATCTTCATCTTCTATTTCGTACAGTTCCGCAAACGCATCAATCACTCTGCGGCACTTCTCCCGTTCTTCATCTGTAATATAAAATTGTTTTTCCATATTGTGTTACCTCATTCTTATAAAATTTTGCATATTTTATAAGAACCACTTCACACACCAGCTTCGTATCCTTTTTCATCAAAACCCACTTTACTAACAATTCACTTTACTAAATGTTGCTGTAAGTTCATCATCTCCCCGTATATTGTCTACAATTTCATAGTCATTATTGCTGATTTTATACATTGCAAGGCGCAAGGTATTAATGCGGCTGCTAAAATATGAAGCATATAAAAAATTAATAGTAGCAGAAACCAGAAGGGTAAACAATACAATAAGTATAAAAATCATAAGCAGATGGTTTGCTGTTTTTATTGCAGTTGTATCTGCTACAAAAATATGCAGTTTATCTGAAGAATAATATAAACTGGCAGTTGCAAAAGATCCAACAGTTTTTTTGCCAAATAAACTAAAAATGCCTGTATGGGGTTTTTCTTCCCTGCTTTGTATATCCAGTGGAAACTCTTTTCCTTCATATTCTACAGCAGAGCTTAATGAACGTGTAAAACAGATTACACAGGAGGCAGCAGTATTAAAAGAACTGGCAGCAGAACTTGAAAGGCAGATTGGCATTTTCCATACAGCAGGCTAAAAACAGTAAAATACAGGTTTTGTGCATGGACGCTGCCAGGCACAATAAACTTTAATATATAAAGCAGCGCAGAAAAGAGAGGAATAATATTATGATATTTGGTAATGGCTGCTGGCTGCAAAAAGAAGGGTATGAATGTTTTGCACCAAAAGAAGCTTATTTTGTTAAAAAAACAGAAAATATTGTGGTGATATGTGCACCAACATCGAAAATTAACCACCGTGGTGATACTTTAGGAGGTATTAACCTTACAGTAGAGATTACTTCACCAATGCCAGAGATTATACGTATCAGGACAAGCCACCACCTTGGTGTATTAAAAAAAGGACCAGAGTTTGAACTCGACTGCACAGAAAACCAGCCGCTTAATGTAGAAGAAGACCAGGAAAAGATAAAAATTAAATCTGGAAGCCTTTCACTGGTAGTTACTAAGGAAAACTGGAGCATGTCATATGAGAGTAACGGCAGGGTTATAACTACAAGCAGCGGACGTGACCTTGCTTATATGAAAACAGACTGGAAAGGCTTTGCATATGATAAAGGGCCAGATGATGCTTATATGCGCCAGATACTTAGCCTTTCTGTAGGTGAGCTGGTTTATGGGCTTGGGGAACGTTTTACAGCTTTTGTAAAGAACGGGCAGAGCACAGATATCTGGAATGAAGACGGCGGTACAAGTACTTACCAGTCATACAAAAATATCCCGTTTTATATTACTAATAAAGGTTATGGTGTATTTGTAAATAATCCTGGCAAGGTTTCATTTGAAATTGGCACAGAACAAGTATCAAAAGTGGAATTTAGTGTAAAGGGTGAAAGCCTGGACTACTTTTTTATTAACGGGCCTTCAATGAAAGAGGTGCTTAAGTGTTATACAAATCTTACAGGCAAGCCGGCACTGCTGCCGCAATGGACATACGGGCTGTGGCTGTCAACTTCATTTACAACTAACTATGATGAAGAAACGGTTATGAGTTTTATTGACGGTATGGCAGTGGGATATGTGGCAGCCAGGAATGGCACTTGTAGACTTTACAAATCCAGATGCTTATAAATGGTTCCAGGATAAATTAGAAGCCCTGCTTGATATGGGTGTGGACTGTTTTAAAACAGATTTTGGGGAAAGAATACCAGCGGAAAATGTATTTTACGAAAATGGCGCAGATCCTGAAGGAATGCATAACTTCTATACATATTTATATAACAAATGTGTATTTAGCCTGTTAGAAGATAAAAAAGGAAAAGGGCAGGCAGTTTTATTTGCCCGTTCTGCAACAGCCGGCGGCCAGAAATTCCCTGTACACTGGGGTGGTGACTGCTGGTCAACATATGAAGCAATGGCAGAGAGCTTACGCGGGGGGGGGGGTTATCCCTTACAATGTCTGGCTTCGGGTACTGGAGCCATGATATAGGCGGTTTTGAAAATACTTCCACAGCAGATGTATATAAAAGATGGGCAGCATTCGGGCTTTTATCATCACACAGCCGTTTTCATGGAAGTACTTCATACCGTGTGCCTTGGGCATATGATGATGAAGCAGTTGATGTTGTGCGTTTCTTTACGAAGCTTAAAATAGAACTTCTCCCATATATTTACAGCATGTCAGTATATACATCAGAAACTGGTGTCCCAGTTATGCGCAGCATGGTATTAGAGTACCAGGATGATATAGCATGTACAAATCTTGACCGCCAGTATATGTTTGGGGACAGCCTGCTTGTTGCACCAATATTTAACCTCATTAAGTAAGTCCCCCGCTTTTTAAGCGGTGGGTTTAGGACTTACTTAGTCTGGCAGGGGTTCAAGCTCCTGCCAGACTGCCGCAAAGCGGCAATGAGGTTATGAGCAAGTAGCGAAGCGGATTGCGAATATCCGCTTGACCAGGAGAAATGGCAGCAGCTTATATTAAGGGTGTGCAGCAGTGGGATGTAGCAGCATGTGTTAAACATTTTGCTGCTAATAACCAGGAAACAGAGCGTTTGTGGGTAGAAGTAGAAGTTGATGAAGAAACACTACGTGAAATTTATCTTCCTGCATTTTATAATGCTGTTAAAAAAGGCAGCGTTTATACAATTATGGGGGCATATAATAAGCTGTATGGTGAACATTGCTGCCAGAGCAGTTTCCTTCTGGAAAAGGTGTTACGTAATGAATGGGGATTTGATGGTGTAGTTATTTCTGACTGGGGAGGAGTCCATGATACAGAAAAAGCAGCACTTTCACAGCTTGACATTGAGATGTCTGTAACAAGTGATTTTGATGATTATTTTATGGCACGTCCGTTAAAGGAAAAAATAGAAGCTGGTGAAATAAGCGCAGATACTGTTGACCAGAAAGTTTTAAGAATACTTAAACTTATGCAGAAACTCCATATGTTTGATGGAAACCGTAAAAGCGGCGCTTACAATACAGAGGCACACAGGAGGAAAACACTGGAAACAGCAAGGGAGTCAGTTATACTGTTGAAAAACAACAAGAATATATTACCATTAAAAGCAGATAAGTTAAAACGTATACTTGTAGTTGGTGAAAATGCACAATACCTGCATGCAAGTGGCGGCGGGAGTGCAGAAATAAAAGCACTCTATGAGATTTCACCATTAATGGGCTTAAAAAGCCATCTTGGAGGAAATGTATGTATTAACTATGTACAAGGCTATTGCAGCAGCATAGATGAAGATGGCAAAGGCGTACAAAATGAAAACTGGCAGGCAACAAGCCTTGAAAATGGCGGCCAGGGCTTAAAGGCAGATACAGAAGATACCCTGTTAAAAGAAAAATGTAATAAACTCTGTGAAGAAGCAGTCCGGCTTGCACCTGGATATGATACTGTTATTTATATTGGAGGGCTTAACCATAGCCATGACAGTGAAGGAAATGACAGAAAAGATATGAAACTGCCTTATAGGCAGGATATATTAATACAAGAACTTTTAAAAGCAAAAAAAGATACCATTATTGTTATGGTTGCAGGAAGCCCGGTAGAAATGGAAAGCTGGATAGAAGATGCATATACTGTTGTCTTTAGCTGGTATGCAGGAATGGAAGGCGGCAATGCACTTGCAGATATACTGCTTGGCATTGAAAACCCGTCTGGAAAGCTTCCAGAAACATTCTACAAAACACATACAGACTGCTCTGCCCATGCATTAGGGGAGTTTCCAGGTGGGAAAAGTGTTGCTTATAAAGAGGGAAGATATGTTGGATACCGCTATAATGACAAATATAACATTGAACCACGCTTTTGTTTTGGGTATGGGCTGTCCTATACACAATTCGCATATACAGAACCAGAAATTAATACTGCAAATAACAAGATATGCTGCATAGTAGAAAATACAGGTGCATATGACGGAAGCGAAGTAGTACAGGTATATATAAGAAAAAATGGTTCAAAGTTCTTCCAGGAATTAAAGGGATTTGAAAAAGTCTTTTTAAAGACAGGGGAAAAACAAAAAGTTATAGTGCAATTAGAAGAAATAGAAGAAGATGCAATTTACTGTATTGGAAGTTCTTCAAGGGATATAAGGCTTAAAACCGGGGTTATAACTATCCATTTGAAGCACACCCTGGTTTTTATCTATAACTGGTATTTTTCTATAGAACTTAAACCATGTGGAAAATTTTTATGTTCCATATAAAAGGCACTTTTGCACCGTCAGTGCTTAAATCTGGTATTTTCAGATTTTATGCACTGTTACGTGTGCAATCGTAGCGGAAGCGGGCCTTTTAATGGAACATAAAAATTTCCACATGTACAATACAATTTAAAACAAACCACGGATAACTATAAATTATCTTTTGTTTGTGAACAATTAAAAGTTTATGAAATAGCCGTAAGATTTATGAAATAAACATAGTAATTTATAATTATTTATTGTTAAAATGGCCAGTATATGTTAATGTAGTGTTAATGTTTTAAAAAAATAATAAATCTGTTAAAGGGGGAAGTAAATATGGGCACTAAACTTATTTATCCAGATGAACCACCCAGAGAGCTGCCTAAACCAGAATTTAAGAAGGGCAAAGACCGCCCGGATAATAATACAGGGCTATGGCATATACATGACCCTGCTATATTTAAAGATGATGTTAATGGTAAATATTATATTTATTGTACAGGTGCGGACTGCCATTGTTCAGATGACCTTATACACTGGAAGAGAATTGGAAAAGTTGTTGCTGCCCCTCCAAAAGAAGCTTCTTTATGGACTGGAAGCAATGATATATGGGCACCTGATATTATTAAGATTAATGGTGAATACAGGCTTTATTGTTCTAATTCAAAATGGGGAGTAAGGCAGTCATGTATATTTCTTGCTGTTTCAGATAACCCTGAAGGTCCTTTTATGCCACGTGGGTGCGTACTTAAGACAACAGAAGAAATGCCCGTTAATGCAATCGATGCTAATATTGTTACAGATAATAAAACAGGTGATATGTATATGCTTTATGGCTCTTTCTGGGGTGGCTGCTATATGCTGCTTCTGGATAAGGAAACAGGGCTTGCAGCAGAAGATGGAATTGGCGTATGTGTTGCAAAAAGGCCTGGCTGGATGAGTGCAGCAATAGAAGGCCCATATATAATATATAATCCTGCTACAGATTATTATTATTTATTTGTATCATATGGTTCACTAAAAAGTGATTATAATGTAAGGGTTGCCAGAAGCCGCAATGTTACAGGGCCTTATACAGATTTTAACAACATTCCAATGACAGATATATCCGGTAATGAAAACTCTACAGGGCTGCTTATACACTGTGGATACAGATGGAATGATGGCAAAGCTTATATGGCTCCAGGCCATAATTCTGTACTTAATGATACAGATGGTTCATGGTATATTATCTGCCATATAAGGGAACATAACTTTACAGGAAAACCAGAGCCGTCTAAAATGCAGATACGTAAAATATACTGGTCTGGTGATGGCTGGCCATTTCTTAGTGCACAGCCATATGCAGGTGAAAAAGAACAATATATACCAGAAAAAGAGTTATATGGATTCTATGAAAGAATAACATTAAAACCAGAACTTCCACAGGGCATTACATGTTCTGTACCAATGAAACTTGCAAGAAATGGTTATTATGAGTGCTGTTCAATACAAGGCACATGGAAATATATAAACCAAAAGTTACATATAAAATATGGGCAGCATGAAGAAACAGCACATGTATACACTGCATGGGATGCAGAAAAAAGCTGCCCTGTCATTGCCATATCAGGGATATCAAAAAACGGGTTTACATTTATGGCGAAAAAGACCAGGGATATTTAATTATTTCTTACA
Organism: uncultured Lachnospiraceae bacterium; assembly: GCA_910586555.1. Classification (GTDB taxonomy): domain Bacteria; phylum Bacillota; class Clostridia; order Lachnospirales; family Lachnospiraceae; genus Butyribacter. The sequence continues at coordinate 38,292 of CAJUJY010000030.1, read as the reverse complement.
GCATTTTTTCTTTTTGCAGGGACATACACAACTTAAAGAATCAAGTATTTTAGAAACCTCATCCCATGAACGTTTTAAACACATTGCTTTACGGTTAAGACCTGTATTACATTGTGTATGCCTTATTATAGTTTGTTTAAACCCCATATAAAAACCCTCCATCTGGCACATAGCTTATATATTAATTATTATATGGAATAATCCAGGTTTTGTGTTATAATTATTAAAATTTCCAGAAAGGATGGTATTTAATATGGAATATGCATTAGTTACAGGTGCTACAAGTGGTATTGGCATTGCTGTTTCAAGGGTGCTTGCACGTAAAGGATATGGCATTATAATGGTGTCTTCTTCAGAAAAGCATCTTGTACAAGCACAAAAAAGCATGGCAAAACGGTTTCCAGAAACTAAAGTATATACTATCAAGGAAGATCTGGGCCAGAAAAATTCTGCAAAGAATTTGTACAGAAAAGTTAAAGAAACAGGTCTTACAATAGATATACTTGTTAATAATGCGGGGAAGGGGCTTATTGGCACTACAGATAAAATCTGCATAAAAAAAGATGAGGAACTTATGTATCTTAATATGGTAACCCCTACAATATTATGTAAATTATTTCTAAGGGATATGTATAAAAGAAAAAAGGGCAGTATTTTAAATGTTGCTTCTACAGCCGCTTTCCAGCCTGGTCCTTATAATTCAACTTACTTTGCAAGTAAAGCTTATATTTATAGTTACAGCAGGGCAATAAGGTATGAAGCTGCAAGACATGGGGTTAATGTATGCACACTCTGCCCTGGCACAACAGATACTAAATTCTTTGAAAAAGAAGGCATTAAAACACCAGCCTGGGCAATGTCTGCCATAAAAGTAGCAGAATATGCTATAGACGGGCTTGAAAAAAATAAAGCAGTTATTATACCTGGCAAAGCTAACAAGTTTTTTTGTATAATACCATCAGAATTAAAACTTATGGCGGTTGCATTTTTAAAGAAACCTGGGTTAATACATGGAAAAACTTTGTACTAACAAATAGTGGCAAAACATACAGGTGCAAAATGCTATATAATTACTTGAATTATGCACCTGTATATATAAAAGCCTGTAATTTACAATATATGGACTTACATAAAATAATAAAACAAAAAGGACTGCCATATTAAGAATAAAAAATACAAAATATAATATCCTGATAAAACTTCTTATATATTGTATGCTGTTTTCTTAATGCAGCAGCCTCTTTTATATGCCCCATAATAAAATGCGCCTCCAGGGGTTCGAACCCTGGACACCCTGATTAAGAGTCAGGTGCTCTGCCAACTGAGCTAGAAGCGCTAATATTATTTGAAAATACTATTTCTTTCCAACAAAAGGTATTATAACAGGAGTGCAATAAAAAATCAAGCATTTTTTATAAAAATACCACGGCTGTTTCATAAATTTTTAATTATATATAAACAGGAGATAATTTATAGTTATCTACGGTTTATTTTAAATGGGAGGTTAAAATATTATGCCCTGGCAGTTCCAAAGTGTTTCATGGACAGCCCGCTTCCGCTTGTACATCACACGCAATGGTGCATAAAGCCCTTATGCTTCAAAGAAAGAACTTCTTTGAAGCATTTAAGACAGGGCTTAAGCACCAGCGGTTCTGTACAGCTATCCATTTGAAGCACATTTGGAACTTGCCAGGTAATATACGTTTTGGCGGTTTATATAAATGTTTTTTGCAATATCTTTAACTTAATGTCATGCACTATAATGCCTTTTACAGAAAATATATAAAACTGCCTGCATGTTCTTACGTCCCATGAGGAATTAAAAATTTTACTGCTTATATTTATGGTATTTAGCATAAATAAATTTTATATTTATCTGGAATGGATATCTATAGTGAAACTTTTATTTTTGACATTTTAACTTTTTTTCATTTATATTAAAATTGTATTGCAGGTAATTGGTTTTATCTGGGATAAAAAACTGTTATATACCTAAAACTGACAAATAATAAAAGATATACCACTCCCTGGTTTTTATCTATAACTGGTATTTTCTATAGAACTTAAACCATGTGGAAAATTTTTATGTCCCATATAAAAGGCACTTTTGCACCGTCAGTGCTTAAATCTGGTATTTTCAGATTTTATGCACTGTTACGTGTGCAATCGTAGCGGAAGCGGGCCTTTTAATGGAACATAAAAATTTCCACATGTACAATACAATTTAAAACAAACCACGGATAACTATAAATTATCTATTATTTATATTATAGTTTATGAAACGGACGTTCATAAATCTTGTAAACTCTTGACATGTCTTTTTACTTGTATAAAATATAGTGTAACCTCATTAAACCAGCCCTTTAAAATTCACGTTTCTTAAGTGGTGGGTTTGGCTGGCCAGGGCTTTGAAAGCGGTAATGAGGTTGTTTTGTAAGCGGGCAAGTTGTGGGTGCCTGCTTGCAATAATCAAAGATTGCTTGAAATGCGGATTGCGGATATCCGCTTGACAGATTTATAAGAATGGGGGATGCTATGGAATTACTTGGCCAGCTTGAAACCATACTTCACGTTTTAGCTGAATTTACAATAATTATACTGGAGTTTATGGGGGTATCAATTATTGCTGCTGCTGGAATAAGGGGGTTTTATAATTATGTAAAAGGTTCTCCTGATACAAAACGTGATCTTGCAAAGGGGCTTGCGGTTGCACTAGAGTTTAAAATGGGAAGCGAGATACTCCGTACCGTTGTTGTAAGGCAGTGGGAAGAGATAGCTACTGTTGCAGGAATAATACTGTTGCGTGCTGCCCTTGCATTTTTAATACACTGGGAGATAAAAGAAGAGGATAAATAGTATAAACAGAAACGTCCATACCAGTTTTTTGCAATATGGACGTTTCTGCTGTACAGGACAGGCATAAGCCTTTTTGTATGTGTTTATTATATATAAGCTTACCTGTTTTCTTCACCAACTATTTTATAGTATGTTCTTGATGTAAGTAAGAATACTACTATATATATTAATGCAAATATAAGAATTGTAATTATAGTGCATGTAGCATATAGTTTATAATTGGTCATATTAAACATTATAAGAAGCCTTCTGATCATTGGAAATGCTGCTGCTACATGGACTGCTGCTACAGCTATAGGTAAAAGGAACACTGTCCTTATTTGTGAACGTATGCTGGCTTTTACATCTTTTTTACCCATGCCAACTTTTTCCATTATAATAAATCTTTCCCTGTCCTCGTAGCCTTCGGATATTTGTTTATAAAATATTATAAGCACTGTAATCATAAGGAACATTATCCCAAGAAAGACACCAAGGAAGAAAAGTCCCCCATACAGGCTGTAAAAGCTTTCCCTGTTGCTTTCGCGTATTTCAATAATATTTGCTGCATAACCAGTTTCATTACTTTTTTTATTTTTGAGAGTTTCTTTTACAGCACTTCCACACTGTTTTTTTTCCTCAGATGTACCATCAATATCTATATGGAGCTGGTAGTTATAGATATCAGTTTCCCCTTTTTCCCTTAACTTTACAGCAACTTTGTCAAGCATGTTATAATCATTAACCACTGCATAAAAACAGTTTATAAGGCTGCTGTCAATGCCTGCAAGTTCTGAAAGGAAACCATCATCAGTTTTAATGCTTTCTTTTACTTTAAATGTTTGTCCAAGCAGTTTTAAATCTTTTTCATTATATTTATAATTACTGTATATTAAAATTTCATCTTCTGGAATTTCCCCTGTTTCTATATTGCATATATTTTCTATATCATCTTTTGCAATAAATTCAATAAATGTAATGTCAGAATAATTATACTGGATATTATCTTCACCATTAGTGTCAAGTTCATTACCTTTCATTAATCCTGCAATATTTATAGAAACGTGCCCGGATTTGTCTGTAATTTTCCTTCCATTATTCCTTATTTCATCTTCCACAATTTTATCAAGTTTTGTGTGGTCTTCCAGTTTATCTGAATAAGCGGAAATATTTATTTCGGCCTGGAAACGTGTCTTTAAAATATCTTCTTCCCCAACAAACATGCTTACAGTTGTGGAAACCATAACAAGCACCATTGTTGAAAGTATACATATATTTGCAAGCCCTGTCGCATTTTGTTTCATTCTGTAAATCATACCTGATATAGAAATAAAATGCTTCTTTTTATAATAATAATTTTTATTGTTCCTAAGTATTTTTAATAGTGCTATGCTTCCCGATGTAAACAGCAAGTAAGTGCCTGCTATTACAAGTATTACAGCAACAAAGAAAAGGGAAAGTGCTGCTAATGGATTTTCAGTTGTAATTGCAATATAATAACCAGTGCCAAGGCATACAAAGCCCATAATTGCCATAAGTATTTTTGTTTTGGGTTCTTTTTCGCCTACATTGCTTCCCCTTAAAAGTTCTACTGGGTTTGAAAGTTTTACCTGCATGACATTATAGATAATTGTCAATGAATATAATATTGTAAATACAATTAGTGAACTACAGGCTGCCATTCCTGAAATAGTAAATTTTATACTAGTTTCAAATCCTAATAATTTATATAAGAACATCATAAGGAATTTATTAAATAAAATACCTGTTATAAGGCCGCATAAAATTATAGTTATGGCGGTTACAATAGTTTCAATAAAAAGCTCCATTGCTATATGCTTTTTTTCCATGCCAAGTATATTATAAATTCCAATATCTTTTTTTCTTCTTTTCATTATAAAACTATTGGTATAAAAAATAAAAATAAAACTGAATATTATAACAACTTTTGTCCCTAAATTCATAATCATTGTTATATCGCTGCTGCCTGGCATATTTGAAAGGCCTTCATTGGAATATATAGCTGCCATATTATAAAAAAGTGTAACTATAAGTGCACCAGCCAGTATATATGGAAGATAAAACCTTTTGCCATTTTTTATATTTGTTGCCATAAGTTTAAAATACAGCTTATTCATTTATATCACCACCTGTTGCAAGAATTGTTAATGTATCCGAAATTTTTTGGTACATTTCTTCATTTTCCATATTTCCACGGTAAATCTGGTGAAAAACTTCACCATCTTTAATGAAGAGAACCCTTTTTGCATTGCTTGCTGCTTTTGTGCTGTGTGTAACCATTAAAACAGTCTGCCCGTCATCATTAATTTCTTTAAAAAGCCTTAAAAGGCTTTCTGATGCTTTAGAGTCAAGTGCGCCTGTTGGTTCGTCAGCAAGTATAAGTTTAGGTGAAGTTATAAGTGCCCTTGCAACTGCAACACGCTGTTTCTGGCCGCCTGATACTTCATATGGATATTTAGGCAGGATTTCTGTAATGCCAAGTTTTGATGCTATTGGCTTAAGCTTCTGTTCCATATTTGCAGGTGACATGCCTTGTAATACAAGTGGCAGGAATATATTGTCTTTTAGTGAAAAATTGTCAAGAAGGTTGAAATCCTGGAATACAAATCCCAGGTTATCCCTGCGGAAAGCAGATATTTCTTTCTCCTTAATGCCTGCTATATTCCTGCCTTCAAGCATGACCCCGCCGCTTGTAGGCCTGTCAAGTGCTGCAAGGATATTAAGCAGTGTGGTTTTGCCAGAACCTGACTCACCCATAATAGCAACGTATTCGCCTGCCTCAACAGAAAAATTAATATTACTTAAGGCCTGTACCTGGTTGCTTCCAAATCTTGTTACATATATTTTTTTAAGATTATTTACTTCTAAAATTGCCATTTAAAATACCTCCTGTTTAATAATTTTATTAGGCTGTAACAAATATTATATAACTTTATCTGTTACAAGGATAACAAAATAACAGGAGGCATGCCATAGATTTACCTTACATTTTCAAAGTTAATCTTACAGTTTTGTAAGATTAAGCGGATTTTTTTGTGATATGTATTGTGCAATTTTTGCATCATGTTTCATAATATGGTTCCCAAGCCAGGCATATAGAAAGTCCAGCAGGCTTTCAAGAAATTCTTTTGGATTTTCAGTTTCTTCTCCCATATCCCTGTCGGACAGGCGTTCAATAAAAGAAATATGTGCATTTTTCTGGAACTCCAGTTCTGGAAAATTGTGCTGTTCCATAATTTCCTCTTCATGGCAAAAATGGCTTTGTGTATATTCTTCCAGCCTGTCTAACAGTCCCAGTATTTCATCATATTTGTCATTGCTGTAATCTTCTTCTGTCATTTTATAAATATCATTAATAATTGCAAACAGTTTTTTATGCTCCATGTCAATCTGTTCTATGCCTGTATGGTATTTAGGGAGAAATTCACAATAAATTACCTCGTCCTTTCCATTTTCTTCATTGTGGTGGACAACTGGATAAGCTGGCAGGTGGACAACCTTTCCAATTAAAGTATCACTATTTAAAATATGCCCATAAAGCCATTTAATCATATAAACCAGCAAATCTTTGGTAATTGGGTATTTTTCTTTATCATCAAGACCCATTAAATCAATGGACTGCATTTTATCCATAAAAAACTTATGTGCAAAGCGCTGTCTTTGCAGTTCCTGGTCATGGTGCCTTTCCATCCATGCTTCTTCATGTGCAAAGTGGCTTTTGCCATATTCAATAAAATACTGGATATAATCCATAGCTTCTGTTTTATCTGCAATGTCTGTATTATTATTTAATGTATCTGCCAGATGGTTAATAATTTCAAATAATTGTTTATGTTCCTCATCAATTATATCAATTCCTGTCATACAGTCTTCTGTAAAATTAAACATTATAAATCCTCCTTAATTAACCGGATATCCGCAATCTGCATTGCCTGGTTTTGTTAAAATAACAGGGTCTTTGCCAGGATAGGAAACCTTATTTAACCCCCTGTTCAATGCCTTCTCTTAAAATAGTTTTTGCCTCATATTCAAGTATTTTTCCTCCCATAATACCACCAAGTCCTTTCTTAACTTTTTCATATTTTTCTGTAATATTTTTAATAACAATTTTAGTCATATAGTTAAGCATTGATTTTGTATATTCTGAAATTTTTTTATTAAAGCACATTATGTCAAGTTCTTTAATCCGCCATATGCAAGATAAAATTCCTTTAACCTGGCAGTTTTTATTCCCCAGGTTTATAATACTACACATATTTTTTTTATGCCATATATTTCAAAAAGTTTTACCATGTTTTTGTCTATAACTTCACCGCATACTGCTATAGGTATGGCAGGAGGGCATGATACAGTTTCTGAGGCACATATGCGTCCTAAGGAATCTTTGGCATCTATTATTTCTGATGGTGAAAATGCTGCATCACGTATTGTCATTTTCTGGGCAGTTTTCTTAAAATGTATCTTTGGGAGTGCAAGTTTTTCTTTTTTATTGTGTACCAGAAATGTGCCAAGAGCCCATTTTTTTATTCTGTTAAAATCTTCCTGGCTGTTTTCTGGCGTGGCCATAAGTACAATAAATTCCTTATCTGAATATTCACATTCAATGCCATATTTTCTCATTTCTATGCTGGTTTCAATGCCTGTATAACCTGAAACGGCGGTATTTATAACAATTTTTAGTGGCTCTGTTTTCAGTACGCATATACCGTTGGATTTTAGGAATTTTTTTGTTTTATTTATAGTGTTTATACATTCTGCAAGTTTAAGCCTGTAATTGTCTGCAATATACCGGTTACACAAATCAAGTGATTGTAATATAAGGTATGAGGGGCTTGTTGAGCCAAATAGTGCAAGGGCGCGTGTTGCAAGGCTGGTATACCTTTCTTTGTATTTGGCTGATATATGTAGATATGCACCGCCTGTAAGTACAGGCAGTGTTTTATGTGCAGAGTCACAGCATATTGCGGCACCAAGTTTTAAAGGGTGGCAGTTTTCTTCTAAAAATGCAAGATAAGCCCCATGTGCATTATCTACAACAAGGGGGAGGGAATATTTTTCACATACGCCTGCAATTTCTTTTATACAGGATATGCCGCCAAGGTAGCCAGGAGATGTAATATATACTGCTATAGGGAAGTCTTTGTTATTTTCCTGCCTGTTTTTAAGGAATATTTCTATATCCTGTGCTGTTATGTTACTTTCTGTTATACAAAGCGTGGAATTATATATTATAAATTCCATTCCAATACCAAGAAGTGCACATGCATCAACTGCTGAACGGTGGATATTTCTTGCCGCAAGTATATATTCATTCTGGTATTTTTTTTGTTTTCTTGCATCTGTAAGTACTGCCATAAGCATGGCTTTAATACAAAGTGATGATCCTTCAGTAGAATACAAGGTTATGCCTGAACCAAAAAGGCGCGTTGCATTAAACTGGCTTTTTGCAATAATGCCGCTTGCCATGCTTAGTACATCAGCACCTTCTATTTCTGTTATATCAAGGGCTTCACACCCGGTAAAGCCCTTCCCTTTGTGCCCTGGCATATGGAACCTTGCTGCCCCGGAAGATTTGTACTTTGTAACAAAATCATATATTGGGGTTTCCATATTTATGCTCCTTACTTTCTTTTTTCTGTCCAATAACTTCACCCATTTTTACTATGGTTTCATAGCCATACCTGCTGTTATTAATTATTTCACCGTCTATATTTACCATGTCTTTTTTAAATGCAAGGATAATTGTTGAACCTCCATATTCAAACTTGCCTTTTTCCTGTCCGCGCACGGCATGCGTTTCTTTGTTATAATTACATATTCTGCCTACAAGCATTGCACCAACTTCCATCATAAGCACCTTGCCAAAGTTTTTACTGTGAAGTATTGAAAATTCCCTTGAATTTTCCTTATAGACCGGGTATTTTCCAAGAGCCTTTGGATGTACCGTATGGAGTACGCCAGGTATTTTATAATTTTTTTTCTGTTTGCCATAATCAATATAGGCATATCTGTGGTAATCGTCAACACAAAGCCTGAATATACACAATGTGCCGCCTTCGTAATACTGTGCAAGTTTATGGCTTTTTGTAAGGCTTTCCATATTATAATGTGTGCCTTTTACTATAAATGAAGAATTTTTTGTAATTTTATAAACACTAAGCTTTGCATCACAGGGGGAGCATAAATCACTGTCTTTTAAAGAAAAGTGGCGTTTTCCTTTTTTAATTTTACGTGTAAAAAATTCATTAAAACTGCGGTACTTGCATTTTTCAAATTCTTCCATATTTATATTATTATATTTGATAAAAGGCTGGATTAACAGTTTTGAAAAGCGTGAATCCATAAATTTTCCAGCCAGTCCTGATAATTCTGGTTTTATAAGTATTTTTAATAAAAAACTGCCTGGACGGGTCTGGTATAAAAAATCCAGTATAATATCTTGTATGCCCTTATTGTTTGCAGGCACACGTTTTCTTTTATCCTGCATATAAACATCACTCCTTTCCAGTGCCCTAAGGCGCAAATACCAGTACTTTCCTGTTATAAATTTGTGGCAAAAACCCATAGGTTTGCCCGTGGAAGTAGTCAGATCTGGTATATAATTATTCCAAAAAGTTTCTTTATAACTGGCCATAGTGGTACTTCAGGAAACCGGAGTTTTGGAATTTTATAACTTGAAAATATTATTATAATAAGGACTGCTGCTGCAACTGCTGCTACAAGGAAAAACAGTGTAATATTATTTGGTTTCCTTAATTTAAAGTCAACAATAAATAAAGTGCCAACAATAAATAATACAAAGTGGAGCAGTATTATAAAAACAATTTCTGGTACAAATGCCTGCAATAAAAATATTATTGGAAGTATTACTGCCATAGATGTAATAGGAAGCCCATGGTAATATTTATTAGCACCGCCTTCTGTGGCCTGCCTTCTTGTTTCAAGCACGTTAAAGTAAGCAAGCCTTATTATTGAACAGACACAGTAATATCCTACAGCAAGTGCACCAAGCGGTCCTCTTACACCTATAAGGAAGCATATCATTGCAGGAAATATCCCAAAGCATATGGCATCACATAATGAATCAATCTGTAACCCGAAAAGCTTTTCATCATCTGTCCTGTTTTTCTTGCTTCTGGCAATTTTGCCATCAAACATATCACATAGCCCTGACAGTGCAAGACATAAAATTGCAGTACGGAACCTTCCACCAAAAGACTGTATCATTCCAAAAACCGAAATAAGCAGGCTTATATATGTAAGAATTACCGTATAATTATAAAATCCAATCATTTCATTGTATTCCTTTTCTGTATACTATTTTAAAATATGCAGCAACTGACATAACAGCACTTATAAGAAGCTGTGTATAGTAGCTTATGCCACGGCTTGCAATCATTACAGGTATTACAAGGTCTTTGCTGCATACAGTGATAAATATTTCTTTAAAAAGTTTTTCTGTAATACCCATTCCTCCTGGCAGGGGAAGCATATCTACAGCAACTGCAATCATTGCCTGTAATCCTGTTATTGTAAAAAAACCTGCATCTGCTGTATTAAATGAAACACATACAATATATGTCACAGCAAATAATATAATGCGCTGGAATGTTGTTATACAAAATACATTCCATATTACAAATTTATTTGATGCAAAATAACTGGCACTGTCTTTATATTTGACCATTGCAGACATAAGCCTGTCCATATATTTCTGGCTGTTTAAAGAACCAGAAAACTTTGCCGCAGTATTTATTATAAATGCTGCGGTATTTTTAGCAAATACTGGGTTAAATACAAATATAAGCATAATAATTATGCATATAGTATTTAGTGCCATTCCAAGAAAGCACCACCCAGTTACAGGAGAAAGATACGTAATAATTTCTGGAGGACGGAATATAAATACAACTGCGCCAGCCGCCACTAATACCATTTTGTAGGTAATTGTTACTATAACAAGCACCATTGCAGATACTGTAAGCGGCAGCCCGTCTTTTTTCATAAAATAAAGCTGTGCAGGCTGCCCGCCTGTAGCAGATGGTGTAACAAGACAAAAGAAAAAACCTACAAATGAATACAGGAAGCAATGGGAGAATAGTACATTTTCCCCAAGGCTTTTAAGCATGTAATATATAACTGCGGATTCACATTCTATATAAATTAATACAAATATAACACCTATAACCCAGTATCTGCTGTCTGCATTTTTAATATAACTTAAAATAGAAGAGAGGTCTTCATTATGGAATACAGAATACAGGGTTACCACAAATACTACAGCTAAAAATAAAAAATTAAAAATATTCCTGTTCTTCTTCCCTGGCATAAGTGGCATCTCCAAAAACTTTTGCATTTATTTTATTAAAAACTTTACTGGTTTTTTTATATAGTTTTGTATGCCTTCCTATATACAGGCATATTTCTGCAATTAATACACCAGCAAATACATCTGCTATATAATGCTGTTTAGTAAATTGTGTAGATAGAAAAACCATAATAGCAAATATACACGAAAATGCCCTGTACCACAATGGTATATTCTTCCTTCCCCTTATGCCTGCATAACATAGCCAGCTTACAAGACAGTGTATTGAAGGGAAAAGGTTAGTTGCAGGGTCAGCCATATATATAAATTGCATAATATTTTCTGTAAAACCATTTCCTGTAATTTCTGGTCTTGTATTTGTAGTTGGCATAATTATAAAAAATACCATGCAAATAATTCTTGAAAGGTAATCTGCTGTTGCAAATTTAAACCATTCATCATGCCCTGTACGTGTAATCATTATATAATTAACTGCCCAGAAAGCAAAACATATTACATATACTAAAACCCATTCTGGGACAAATGGGATGCTATAGTCAAATGACGTTGATAAATCATAATGCTTTGCATTTTTCATTAAAATCTGTGTTCCCGTATAAATTAGTGAGTTAAAGACAAAGCAGAATATAACAGAAAAAAACGCATATCTTGGAACTATTTTTCCAATATATGCCTCATACCATTGTCCTGGCCTGTTATCCATATGCAAAACCTCCATGAGAATACAGTTAATTTATAGTGCAGGCTTAAACAGTGGACGTTATTAATAATCCTGTCTGTTTAAGCCACACAATCCTTCCAAGGCATATATTAACACAGCAGGGTGGATTGTAACAAGCCTTTTGCCTGTTTTGTAATGAAACTTTAATCTTTTTGTTCTTTATTTTCCTGGTTTTCCCTGTTTTTATATACAACTTTATATATTAGTGTATATGTATATAAAAATACCGGCACAATAATTGTTGCTGCAAGGCTTCCTAAGAACAGCGAATGTGTATTAGGGGTTGCAAACATTGCAGACATAAATGTAAGCAGGTACATTCCAATAAGCAGTATAACACCTGCAATAGCAAATATTTTTTTAAGTTTTGCCATATATCCTCATTTCTGCGCTATTTTGCGCATAATTTTAACTGTTTATATAACGGAAATATTCCTGTATTGTTTTTTCATACCCGTTGTCTGACGGAATATAGAACCTCCTGCCTGTAAGGGTATCTGGCAGGTATTGTTGTTTTACATAGTGTTTTGGGTAATCATGTGCATATTTATAGCCTGTCCCATGTCCAAGCCCTTTAGCATCTTTATAGTGTGAATCCATAAGGTGTGGCGGCACATGCCCGTCTTTTTCATTTTTTACAGTTTCCATTGCCTTTTCTATTGCTTTTATTGCGGAGTTGCTTTTTGGTGCACTTGCAACATAGGAAACTGCCTGTGCAAGTATTATCTGGCTTTCTGGCATTCCAATCCTTTCAGCCGCCTGTGCCGCACTAACTGCGACTACAAGTGCCTGGGGGTCAGCATTTGACACATCTTCTGCCGCACATATAATTATCCTTCTTGCAATAAAACGTATATCTTCACCAGCATAAAGCATTTTTGCAAGGTAATATATGGCAGCATCGGGATCTGATCCCCTCATGCTTTTAATAAATGCAGAAATAACATCATAATGGCTGTCCCCGTTTTTATCATATCTTACAACCCTTTTTTGTATACATTCTGAGGCAGCATCAAGGGTAATATGTATAATGCCGTCGTTGCCGCGTTCTGTGGTAAGCACTGCAAGCTCAACTGCATTAAGGGCAAGCCTTGCATCACCTCCTGAAACATCTGCCAGGAATTCCAGGGCATCATTATCAATTTCAGCATTATATGTGCCCATGCCCCTGTCTTTGTCAGTTATTGCACGGTTTACCAGGGTTTTTATATTTTCATTAGAAAGCGGTTTTAATTCAAATAATATGGAACGTGAAATAAGTGCACTGTTTACTTCAAAATAAGGGTTTTCAGTTGTTGCGCCTATAAGTATTATTGTGCCATCCTCAACAAATGGCAGAAGGTAATCCTGCTGTCCTTTATTAAACCTGTGTATTTCATCTACAAAAAGAATGGTTTTTTTGCCATACATGCCTGCGTTATCCTTAGCGTTTTTTATAACCTCTTCCATATCTTTTTTACCAGCAGATGTTGCATTAACCTGTTCAAAAACAGCACTTGTTGTATTGGCTATAACCTTTGCAAGTGTTGTCTTTCCAGTGCCTGGAGGCCCGTAAAATATAACAGAACCAAGTTTGTCTGCTTTAATTGCCCTGTATAAAAGCTGGTTTTTTCCTATAATATGTTCCTGGCCGGCTACTTCATCAAGCGTCCTTGGCCTTAGCCTTGATGCAAGAGGGGACTCTTTTTCCTTATCCATATCCCTCATATAATCAAATAAATCCATTATAACCACCGTCTCTGTTTTTTAGTAAAGCAATAGCTTAAAATATTACAACTTCCTTATCTATTACTGCAAAGTATATGTCACTTTCTGCATTAATCTTTGCCTGCCCTGATGTTGCTTCTGTAACTTTGTTAATAAGCCCGTCTACGCTGTTTAAAGGGACAGCAAGTTCTATTCTGGCTTTATCGGTATATTTTGTATTTATAACAGCAAGATCCATTTGTGATGTAATATACTGGAGCTTGCCAATGCTGTTGTAATCTGTTTCTATTATAACCCTTTTGCCAGCCTCCTTTGTTACAATCCTGCTAACATTAAGCCCTGCTTTTGCTGCTTCTGAATAAGCCCTTATAAGCCCTCCTGTGCCAAGCAGAGTACCTCCAAAATATCTTGTTACAATTATAAGCGCATTGCAGATTCCTGCACCTGAAAGCACATCTAATATTGGCCTGCCTGCTGTGCCTTGTGGTTCACCGTCATCGCTGCATTTGCTTATGCCAGGATTTGTTCCAATAATATATGCATAGCAGTTGTGCTTTGCATCCCAGTATTTTTTCCTGGTTTGTTCAATTATGCCAGGAACTTCTTCTTCTGTTGCTACAGGAAAAACATTAGCAATAAAGTGGGATTTTTTCTCAGTAATTTCACCAGTTCCGCCACTGTATATAATTTTATAGCCAGCCATTATTCCCTCCGGTTTTTGTTATCTTTAAACTTTATTTTCCTGCCTTCCATATGTATCTGGTGTATCTGTGCCATAAGTGTAATAACTGCACTTACAACCAGTATTACATAAAAGCTTGCACCCCTGCTTAAAAGCATTGCGGAAACAGCCATGCTTTTTCCCATAACTGGTGCAAAAAGCCTTACAAAAAAGCCTTCATTAACACCGACACCTCCTGGAAATGGAAGTATATCTATACAGACAGATACAAAGCTTTGCAGTACTATAATCTGTATACAGGTATATCCGTCACAGCCAAGGGCTTTATAAACAAACCATGTTACCACAAAGTATGAAACCCTTTGTATAATTGTTGTAAATAAAACTATGGCAGCAGTTTTCATATGGCTTAGCATATACTCTGCACCTTCGTTATATGATGCAAGCAGTTTGTCAAGTTTTTTTTCTATTTTTTCTTTTCTTTTGACTATATGGAATTTATGGAGCAGCCATGTTGCAAAGTATGCAATGTTTCTTGCCCCGTTTTTGGAAAATACAACTATTGAATAAAGGAATATTGAAACTACATTTACAATAATTCCAATAACAAAAAGCCACATATGCCTTCCAATATACTGTTTTGCAAATCCATGCATAAATATAAATACAAACATTTCAATTATAACCAGTGCAATTTTATATATTATTGTCCAGAATAAAAGGGTTACGGATGAAGCACCCATATTTATTCCGTCATTGTTCATATAAATTACCTGCATAGGCTGTCCGCCTGTGGCTGAAGGCGTAATTGCATTAAAGAAAAATCCAATAAATGAATATTTTGTACATTTTAGTATACTGGTTTTACAGCCCAGGGATATTAAAATAATCTGCATGGAAATTCCTTCCATTATAACATACATAAGCCCTGCTACAGCCGCCCAGAACATAAATATAAGGCTTGCATCCTTTAAGGCGTTAAATATTTCACCAAGGTCTTCTTCTTTTAAAATAACATAAAACACCAGGCCAAGCAGCACAGCCATAAATAAAATGTTTAAATAATATTTCTTTTTATGCATAAATTCCCACCTTTAACGAATTTGTTATTAATCTTTAAAAATTTTACTAACTGAAGGAAACATATTTATACTTCTTTTTAAAATTTTGTTGACATATGCAATAAAAATCCCATAGTTTACAATAGGGATGCCCTGTCCGCCTGCACAGGATATTCTGTATTTCATTTCTTTTTCAGTGAGGGTGCAGCCGCCGCAGTGTATTATTAGTGAATAGGGAGAAAGGTCTGCTGGGAAGCTTGTCCCGCTGCATGTTTCTATAATTAGTTCTTTGCCAGAGTGTTCTTTTAGCCATTTTGGTATTTTTACAGTGCCAATGTCCTCACACTGGCGTCTGTGTGTGCATCCTTCTGCTATAAGCACTTTATCACCATCTTTAAGGTTTTCTATGGCAGCAGCCCCTTCTATAAGTTTATTGAAATTGCCTTTATGCCTTGCAAAAAGGATTGAAAATGATGTAAGTGGTATTTCTTCTGGTACTATTGCAGCAACTTCTTTAAATGCCTGTGAGTCAGTTATTACTATTTTTATATTGCCTGCAAGCTGTTTTAAAATATTTTTAAGCCCGGGCACTTGTGTAACTACAGCAGCAGCCCCGTTATCAAGCAGATCCCTTATTACCTGTTGCTGCGGCATAATAAGCCTGCCCTTAGGGGCAGCAGAATCAACAGGCGTTACAAGTACTGCTATTTCACCTGGCTTTACCAGGTCTTTTGTTATGCCAGGTATTGAAGATGGATCAGGGGCTAATAGTGCAAGTGAATCTTTTAATTCTTCAATGCCGGTTTTTTGTGTTGTACTTATAAGCTTTACAGGAATACCAGGGTTTTTAGATAAAATAATATTATATATTTCTTCTGTTTTCCCAGTGCCAAGGCGGTCAGACTGGTTAAGCGCAATTATATATGGCAGTTTTTTTTCTTCAACAAGGTTTATAATATGCTCTTCATCAGGTGACATTCCATATTGGCTGTTTAAGTCCCTGCATGTCAGGGAAGATATATCTGTAACAATAATTGCGATATCAGTTTTATTAAGCATTTTAAGGGTTTTCTCAATTCTTTTTGTGCCAAGTTCCCCTTGGTCATCAAGGCCTGGGGTATCAATAATAAGGCACGGGCCAAGAGGGAGTATTTCCATTGCCTTGGAAACAGGGTCAGTAGTAGTGCCTTTTATATCTGAAACAATGGCAATATCCTGTCCTGTAATGGCATTAATAATGCTTGATTTGCCAGCATTTCTCCTGCCTAAAATAGTTATATGTATCCTGTCACCCTGCATTGTACTGTTTAATCCCATATAGAAATTCCCCTTTCTTGTTTTATATTGTACTAAAGCCTGGTGTAATAAAATTAAAATACTGTTTCTAAAATTACCTGTACCCTTTTTTCCATTGTGTGTTCTTTTTTTACCAGCATGTTACCTTCTTTTGCAATTCTTTGCCTTTCCTTATCATGTGCAAGGTAATATGCTATTTTATCCATCATTTCATTATGTGAACTGTACCAGTCAAGATGTTTTCCCTGTTCAAATAATTCTTTAAGTTCTGCCTGGAAGTTTGTCAGCACGAACCCGCCTGCACCAAGTATATCCCATATTCTTAACGGGATTCCTGTTTTAATATTCCTAAGTGTAATATTCAGGTTAATTTTTGACTGGGAAAATATATGTGGCATTTCATATATATAGTCTGCTTTGCCCATATTTTGTATAAAAGGTATATCTTTGGTATTACTTCCTGTGTATATCCTGGTATTTTTATATTTTCTTGATACCATATTTAATATTTTCGTGCGTTCAAGTGCAGCAAGCTTCATTCCAAGTGTTGTACTTGCTACTATTAATGACGGTGTGCCAGTAAATTCATTGCCTGATATATTAACAGCACGTCCTTCAAGCTGGTCTTCTATATCAGATAACATTCTTTCAAGGAAGTTATCACCATAAGTTTCCATCTGGACATTTATAAGTGCGTCAAAGTAGCCACGTATATAGTCAGGCATATTGACCATCTGGTCGTAGCGGTTTTTTTCATAGAGGCTTCCAACAAAAGAAATATCTGCGTGGTAATCCTTTTTAGGTGTTTTGGATAAAATATAATTATTGCGGGCAATATCGGCAGCTAGTGGGAGATGCCATATATTTTTAATTCCCCTTGCCTTAAGTTCGCAGTAAGAGAACAGGTCAAATACAAATATATAATTAGATTCAAGGCTTGCTGACCTGGTGTAAAGTGTAAGCATAGGACTGTCACACGTCCAGGAAATATATTTGCAGCCTGCTTTGTTACATGATTTAGCAATTACAGGGAAATAGTTTATTGATATTAAAGCATCATAAGCATGTACTTTAAGGTAGTTATCCAGTTTTGCTGCAAATTCCGCATCTTCTTCAGGATTGTCAATTTCACATGTAAATGTATCAATTTTATGTCCAAGGTTTATTAAAGCATCTTCAAGTGCCATCTGGTTGTATGCCTGCCATCTGTATATTAAAAATTTCATAATAATCCCTAAATTAATTCCTGGTCTGTCCGCTGCCATTTATTAAATATTTAAATGTTGTAAGTTCGTTAAGCCCCATAGGCCCTCTTGCATGAAGCCTTTGTGTGGATATGCCTATTTCTGCACCAAACCCGAATTCGTTGCCATCTGTAAACCTTGTGGAGCAGTTTACATATACACATGCGGAGTCTGTTTCTTTCTGGAATTTCTCTGCACTTGCAAGATCCTTTGTAATAATACATTCTGAGTGGCCTGTGGAATACTTGTTAATATGGGCTATTGCTTCATCTATATTTTCTACTACTTTTATTGCCAGTATATAGTCATTAAATTCTGTAGCATAATCTTCTTCTGTAGCAGGCTTTACACTACTGCCAAGTATACTAATGGTTACAGGGCAGCCACGTAATTCAACATTGTGTGTATCAAGCCTTTCTTTAAGCAATGGAAGAAAAACTTCTGCAATGCCTTTATGCACAAGGCATGTTTCAAGTGCATTGCATACACTTGGCCTTTGTGTTTTGCCATTGTCAGTAATATTAACAGCCATATCCAGGTCTAAAGTATTGTCTATGTATATATGGCAGTTGCCGCTTCCTGTTTCAATTACAGGGACAGTTGCATTATTTACAACAGCATTTATAAGCCCTTTGCCGCC
Source organism: uncultured Lachnospiraceae bacterium (assembly GCA_910586555.1). Taxonomy (GTDB): domain Bacteria; phylum Bacillota; class Clostridia; order Lachnospirales; family Lachnospiraceae; genus Butyribacter. Next base: position 19,756 of record CAJUJY010000030.1, on the reverse strand, counting down.
GCGTGGGATAAGCACATCTATATAGCCGTTTGCCTTCATCATTGCTAAAGATGTTTCCCTTGAAGTATCACAGACAAGCTGTACTATATCAGGTGGGAAACCACATTCTGATATGGCTTCCCTCATAATGTCCATAAGTATTTTATTAGAGTTTATTGCTTCTTTGCCACCGCGCAGTATAACAGCATTGCCGCTTTTTATGCAAAGTGTTGCTGCATCTACGGTTACATTTGGCCTTGACTCATATATAATGCCAATTACCCCCATAGGCACTCTTGTTTTGGTAATTCTCATTCCATTTGGGCGTATGCTGCCGCTGGTTATCTCACCAACAGGATCTTTCAGGGAAATAAGTTCCCTGCATGCTGCTGCCATGTCTTCAATACGTTCTTTTGTAAGCCTTAAACGGTCTGCCATTGCATCAGATATGCCATTTTCCTTGGCATTTGCAAGATCCTCTTTATTGATTTCAATTATACGTTCTGTATTGCTACAAAGTTTTACAGCTATTGTGCTAAGAATATGGTTTTTATCTTCTGTACTGGCATTTGTAATATACGCCTTTACTTTTTTAGCGTTTTCACCTAACTGGCTTATATAATCCATAATTAACCGCCTTCCTGAATCTATTGTTTTAAGCAGGGGTGCTTAGATTTTGTTTTTACTGGTTTAGAAATTTTTATATCTTACATTTTACACACTTTGGAACATGCTATTGCTAATGCACCTGCACCAATATGGCATGAAACACTTAATGACAATGGTGCAATGTAAACTTCACCTGTACCGAAATTTTCTTTTATTGTTTCTGCAAATTCCAGTGCTGCCGTTTCGTTCTGGGTATGTGCAACTTCAAGGTGTACATTGGAAACACCGCCAAAACGCTTATTTATATCGTTTTCCATTGCAGCAAGCATTTTATTTGTCCCTTGTTTCTTTGTGCGTGCAATCGTAAATGCATCAAGCTTGTCACCTTGTATTTGTAGTACAGGCTTAAGCCTTAATGCAGAGCCTAATGCAGCGGCAGCAGGGGTAATCCTGCCGCCTTTTTTAAGGTATTTAAGGGTATCAAGCATTATATATATACTTGATTCCATTTTAACAGTTTCAAGGCATCTTTTAATGCCTGCTGCATCTGTACCATTTGCTGCAAGTTCTATTGCATCAAGTACAGACTGCCTTTGTGTAACTGAAATACGCTGGTTATCTACAACATGTACTTTGCCATTAAAGTCTTCTGCAAGCATTACTGCTGTATGGCATGAACTTGAAAGCCCGCTTGACATGGGGATATACACAACTTCCTCTGCATGTTTTAATTCTTCTTCCCATATATCTGTAACCTGTCCAGGTTCTGGCTGCGAAGTGGATATATCTACATTTTCACTAAGCTTTTTGAAAAATTCTTCCTGTGATAAACTGATTTCTTCATAATAAGTGTCCCCGTCAATAAGAAATGGCATAGGGACTACCCTTATTCCCAGTCCTTTTGCTTCATTAAGTGTGATTCCACTGTTACTGTCTGTAACTATTGCAACTTTGTCCATATCAATCCTCATTTCTATGCTGTTTTAAGTGCTTCCAGTTTAGCCGGCGGCATTAGTATAAATAAATGCAGAAAATAATTTATTTTAAGAAACCATTAATTATCTGTTCTTCAGCCTCAGCCTCTGTAAGACCAAGCGTCATAAGCTTTATAATCTGTTCACCGGCAATTTTGCCAATGGCAGCTTCATGTATAAGTGCAGCATCAATATTATTAGCGGTAAGCTGTGGTATTGCACTTACACTTGCATCTTCCATTATTATGGCATCACATTCTGTATGCCCGTTACATTCATTATTGCCATTTATCTTTGAATTAAATACCTGTTTTGATTTTTCCCTTGCTACAGAACGTGAAACAACATTGGCGCTGCTTCCCTTGCCGTCTAAATCCACTTCAAAATTAGTTTCTGCTGTCTGTGTGCCATGTGTCATAATTTTTTCATGTATTACCAGGGTTGCCCCTTCTTTAAGATATGCTTTTGTATCACGTTTAGTTGAGTCAACACCCTTTATTTGTACAGACTCCATTTCTAGGCAGCCGCCTTCTTCAATATTTATTATTGTGGTTGGGTTTAGTATGCGTTTTCCCATGCCGTCACCTTCACCATAGTGTTTTTCAATGTATTTTACTTTGGCATTCTTCTTAATATAAAATGTGTGTATGCCATCATGTTCTGATGTGTCAACGCCGCAGTTGTGTATGCCGCAGCCTGCAACTATTGTGACGTCTGCATCTTCACCTACATAGAAATCATTATATACCATATCTTTAAGTCCTGACATGCTTAATACAACAGGGATATGGACACTTTCATTCTTTGTACCTGGTTTTATAATTATATCTATGCCTGGTTTGTCTTCCTTTGTTACTATATCTATATTGGCAGTTGTATTCCTGCCTGAAAGGGCACCATTAGAACGTATGTTATAAGCACCCTCTGGTATTTTGTGTATATCTGCTACTTGCTCTAATATATTTCTCTCTATAGTATTTAATGTATCCAATTTAAAATTCCTCCTGTTCCATTTTATTAAGCAGGGTAGGGCATGCAATATTATTTTTCATAAGTTCTGGCATAACCTCTTCCCTGTTCCCTTCATTTATAATATTTCCATCAGCAATAACAATTATTTTGTCTGCTATATTTAAAATCCTTTCCTGGTGTGAGATAACAAGGACTTGTCCATTTATTGTTTTATACATTTTTTCAAATACTTTTATAAGATTCTGGAAACTCCACAAGTCAATGCCTGCTTCTGGTTCATCAAATATTGAAAACTTTGATCCTTTTGCAAGAACCATTGCAATTTCAATACGTTTTATCTCGCCGCCTGAAAGGCTTGAGTTAAGTTCCCTGTTAATATAATCTTTAGCACACAGGCCTACTTCTGAAAGGTAGTCACATGCCTGTGATATAGTAATTTCCTTTCCAGCAGCAAGGCGCACCATATCTATAACAGTAAGGCCTTTAAAACGGACTGGCTGCTGGAATGCAAAACTTATCCCTTTATTTGCCCTTTCTGTAATAGAAAGGTTTGTAATATCTTCACCGTCAAGTATAATTTTGCCTGAAACAGGTTTTATTATTCCGGCAATTATTTTAGCAAGTGTTGACTTACCACCACCGTTAGGGCCTGTAATTACAACAAGGTGTTCATCAATCTTAAGATTGATATTTTTTAAAATTTCTTTATCATCGCTATCATCATTAACCTGGTAAGATATATTTTGTAATTCTAACATAGTAAAAATCTCCATTCTGGTTTGTTTAAGACATTTTCCATTTATTATATATGAAAAGAGAATTATTTACAACTATCCCATTTATACAATTCTATTAAATATTACTTAATTTAGTCTGTTTAATAAATTTTTTATTATACTAATGGAAATACTGTAGTTAATGGATTAAATTTGAAAAAAATTAAATTTTTCTAAAAAAATGCTTGCTTTTTTCTTACAGTACTGATATAATACCTTTTGTCGGAAAGAAATGACAATTTTATATAATATTAGCGCTTCTAGCTCAGCTGGCAGAGCACCTGACTCTTAATCAGGGTGTCCAGGGTTCGAACCCCTGGAGGCGCACTTAAGTCCTCGTTTGGCGTTTAATGCGCTGGGTAAGGGCTTTTTTTATTTTCCTGGCAAAAAAAACCTGTACATTCTGCCTGGCTTATATAAAGAGCAGGTAAATGTACAAGGGTTTTTGTAATCCTGGCTTTAAGGGCAGCAATAAAGCTGCTTTGCCAGATATATAATTTTATTTAAACTTTCTGCCTGTAAGTATAAGGCCTGCACCAAAAAATATTAGTGCAAAAGCCCCGTAATAACGTATATCTGTACTGTCACCAGTCCTTGGTGCCCTGTATGAACTGGTATTATAGTTTGATGTGCTTTTGCCAGAACTGGCAGCGGCCTGTGCAGACTTTGAATTACTGCTGCCTGGAGTGGTATTATTATTTTGTGTATTTTTGCTGCCTTGTGTATTTTTGTTGTTGTTATTATTTTTATTATCTTTTTTTGATGCTGCTTTTGGTGTTGCAATGGCCTCAATAATTATATCACCAGTAACTGAATCAATTTCAAGCACGCCTTCATTATATGAATACCCGCTGTATACATATTCATTATTAACCTGTACTGCTACATTGGAAGGGCTTAATTTAAATCCTTTATTGGCTTTTAACTTTACTGAATAAGCTGTGCCTTCTTCTACATTGCCATCCTGTTTGCTTGCTGTAACTTCATATAAATCATATGTTATGCTGTAAGGGCCGCCAGTACTGGAGGAACCAGGATCCTCTGTGCTGCCTGATTCAGAAATGCCTGCAACTGTGATAACAACATCACCAAATACGTCTGGAATTGAAAGTTCCCCATCCTGGTATATGTAATCTGATTCTGATAAATATGTACCACCAATTTGCACAGCCCCCTCTGGCAGTTCTTCTGGAAGGGTATAGCCGGAATTTGCTGTAAATGACATATCTATTGATTCACCTTCAGCAGCTTCTGCTATTTGTGGTGAAACAGTAACCCCTGTAAGGTTATATGTTATTTTATACATATCCCCTTCATCTGCATTTGCATGTACTGGTGGCATAAATGCCATAAATAATGTAAACATTACTAATGTTGTTAAATGTTTTTTAATCCTGTCCATTTTTGACCTCCTTGGCTACTATAAACAGCCTTCCATCTTTTTCTACGCTGTTGCATGTGGAAAGGGTAATAAGCTTGTCACCATACTTTAAACTTACACCAGTATCATATGCTTCAAGCTTCTTAATATTTTCCACATACTTTTTAAATGATTTTTTATTTTCTGCGTTAATAAAATCATAATATTTAAATGTGCCATCACTTTCTTCAGATATCTTTGAAAGGCCGACAACCGCTATCTGGTATGTGCCACGTTTATATAAGGTATCAAAAGAAACTATATTATGGCTGTTATAATAATCTTTGTCCAGGTAATATTGCAGTGTGCCAAACATAGAACCATTTTTCATATTGTGCCCATAAATAATTATATTGTCATCAGGGAGAAATACATCATTACGTGCATCAGCAAATATAGAACCTGCTTCATCTTTTTCCCCGTCAAAGTTATGGTTAAGGTAAAATTCCTGGTAAACCTTGCTTTGTACCACAGGGTAGTTTATATCTGTACCATCAATAACAATCCAGCCGGCAAGGTCGGAATTTGTTTCATACATTTTACGGTATTCGGGAAGTATGCCTTGTTGTACATCTGCCCCGTTATATGATGCTTTTTTTTGTTCCTGTAGTTTTTTGATTTTCCTTGCACTGTTATATTCGTTATATTCACCATAAATTAAAAATCCAAGGAATAAAAGCCCTGTAACAATCAGTATTATCCCAATTATATTGAAATGCTTATGTTTATTCTGCTGTTTTTTAACTATAAGTTTTAAATCCCTGTTTTCCTTTGAAAGCTGGTCAATCTGCTTCTGGATTGATCTGTCATCCTTAAACCTGTCCATATATATTCACCATTATCCAGCCTGGTGGCAGCACCTGCCTTAATATTATTGCAGCTATATAGTCAAAAGTATACACTGGTTTTTGCATTATTGCAAGTTGTATAAAGAAAAAAACAATGGATAGCTGTAAATTATTTGTATTTTTTACTTGCGCACATCTGGTACTCGTAGTATTATGACATATAAAGCGCTTTAACATATAAAATTATTAGCGGAGGTAAGGATGCATCGTTTTTTACGAGCCATAGGCTTTAGCAATATTGGCACACGCCAGGATTTAGACAAACTTGTTGGTGTAATTATGGATAAACCAAACCTGACTAAGAAAGCCAGCCATAATGGCGAAAGTATATATACTGAAATAACTAAAGAGTTTGCCCCACATACAGGCATTACAATTCGTGGTGAATATGATAAACTTGGTTTTTTCTATCTTGAACATTATTTTCCATATTGTGAAAGCATACTTGTAACTTCTAATGAAGATGTTATTGTAAACAGAAGGGTAGATACAAGTGCTTTTACTGGTATGTGTGATGATTTGCGGCTTGGTATTTCAATGATTTTTTATCTTCAGAATGCGGTGGACTATATACACTTGAATTGTCCTGAAAATACACCATGCAAGGCAAAACTGTCACTATCAGGTCTTTCACTTGAAGGCAGCATTTTACTTGGCATGGCGCATAACAGTGAAATGCAGGGGCAAAAAGAACTTAAAACACATATACGCAACCAGCTTATAGCCAGGGCAAAGGCTGGTGACCAGGAGGCTATTGACAGCCTTACTATTGAAGATATAGACTTAAGTACACGTATTAATAAACGCATAAAGACAGAAGATTTATACAGTATAGTTGAAACTACTTTTATACCATATGGTTCTGAGTCAGATAATTATGCAATACTTGGGACAATTATTAACTGGAACAAGGCAGTTAATCCTTATACAAATGAATATATTTATGAACTTTTATTAAATTGTAATGATATTATTATGAATGTATGCATTAACAGTAAAGACCTTATTGGTGAACCAATGGCTGGCAGGCGTTTTAAAGGTACAATATGGATGCAGGGACATGCAAGCTTTATACATTGCCAGTAATATTATATTTATGGCACAGTGCCTTCTATATGCAGGTTGCATTTCCTGTGTGGCTGTGTGCCATTGGCAAAATATTCTGTGCGTGTTTTTGTACTGCCATATACCGGGCCGCATACGCCAGTATTAGCAAGCAGTCCTGATTCTGTACAGATTTTACATGATACAATGCCATCTGGTTTATTAAACCCTTTTTTTTCTAGTTTCATTTTTTTATGGATTTTTTCCATAATGTCTTTCCACATTTTTTTGTGCATGTCACCAGCAGGCTGTTTTGTATTTATATCATAACCTGTCCATATGCCTGCTGTATAATATGGGGTATAACCTTCAAACCAGTAATCTGTATTGCCAGAGGTAGTGCCTGTTTTGCCAGCCTGTTCTATTTCTGTGTTTTCAAACTTTGCTGCCATGCCTGTGCCATCTGAAATTACATCTTTCATCGCATCTGTAAGAAGCCATGCTGTAGTTTCTTTCATAACCCTTTTTGTATTAGGTTTATTCTTTAGAAGCACATTGCCATCATGGTCAATTATTTTTGTGTAAAATACGGGGCTTGTATATGTTCCGCCATTAGCTATGCTTGCATATGCAGAAGTAAGTTCAAGGTTTGTAATACCGTCAGTAATCCCGCCAAGTGCAGTAGGAAGCTGTATATCAGTATAGATTTTGCCATCTTCAGACTGTTTTTTATCTACAAGCGTAGAAAAGCCAAGGTTTGTAAGGTAATCAAATCCTGTTTGTGGTGATACTTTCTCAAATGTCTTTACTGTTACTACATTGTTAGAATGGACAATGGCATCACGGAGTGTAATAAAGCCTTTATAACCTGAATTATCCCAGTTTTTTACCATTATATTAGTTCCAGGGTACTTATAAGGTGCATCTTCTTCAACGCTGGCAAGGGTCATTCCACATGTATCAAGTGCAGGAAGGTATGTTGAAAGTATTTTAAATGTAGAACCTGGCTGCCTTTTAGAAGAAGTTGCCCTGTTAAATGTCCTGTCAGCAGTTTTTGTGCCCCTTCCGCCAACAATGGCCTGTACTTGCCCGTTGTGCTGGTCAAGCAGTACAAGTGATGCCTGTGGCTGTTTAATAAAATTAATTTTTTCTGCTATAACTTCGTTTGTGCCATTTAAAACGCTTTTTTTAAATGCTTTTATATATTTGTCTGCCTTTTTTTTCTTGTTAAAGTAAAGGTTTATATCCCTGCCTTTGCTACTGTAGTAGAATGATTTTATATCTTTTTCTGTGTATTCTGATATTTCCCCGTCAGGGCTTTTTACAGAAAGTGTATATGAAAGATATTTAATAGTTTCTTCCGGGTAATAACTGTCATTGTTTATAACATTATCACAGATATCCTGTAGTTCCTTTTTCTGGCATGAATATATTTTAAGGCCTTTTCTGTAAACTGCATTGTATGCCTGTGTTTCTGTATAGCCAAGTTCCTGTTTAAGATCCTTTATAACAGCATCTATAACGGCATCTACATAATATGAATTAACAAGGCTTTTAGCAGAAGATTTTTTTTCATTGACCTGCTTTATATAAGAATAGACGTCTTCACCAAGTGCGTCCTCATATTCGTCTTCTGAAATAAACTCCTGTTCAAGCATTGCTTTAAGTACAAGTTTACGTTTGGCAGCATTGTTTTCCTGGTTGGTAATTGGATTATATTCTGACGGATTCTGTGTAATGCCCGCAATAACTGCTGCTTCAGATATATCCAGTTCTGATACAGATTTATCAAAATATCTTTTGCTTGCTGCTTCAACACCTAAAGTATTCTGGCCCAGGTTTATTGTGTTAAGGTAATATTCTAAAATCTGGTCTTTGTCCATATTGTTTTCAAGGTTTATAGCAAGACATTGTTCCTGGATTTTACGTGCAAACCTTGCAAAGAATGAAGTTTCATTCCCACCGCCAAAAATCTGGTTTTTAAGAAGCTGCTGTGTAATAGTGCTTGCCCCTTGTTCAATGCCGCCAGGGTTTATTACACCAGTGTATACAGCCCTTATTATGCCTTTTAAATCTATTCCCTTATGTTCATAAAACCTTGCGTCTTCAATAGCTATAAATGCATGTTGTACATCTTTTGGAATCTGTCCTATATCCACATATATCCTGTTGGCATCAGAACCTACAAGTGTCTGTGTTACATTGCCATCTGCATCATATATTGTAGTTGCATAGCCGCTTGGCATAAGTTCTGTTCCAGAAATGGATGGTGCACTGCCAGCAAGCCCACGTAAAAGGCCGGCAGCACTAAAACACAGCACAAGAAAGGATACAAGAAGGGCAACTGCCAGGCAAATAATGCTGTAGAGGTGTATCCTGTTTTTAATTTTTGTTCTGGAAGATGCAAGTTCCTGGATTTTATTCTTAACCTGTTGTTCACCATAATTCATATAATGCCCCCTTTATAAATGACATTGCGCTACAGTGGCACATATAACAGTGCATAAAGCCTGGAAAAACCAGATTTAAGCACTGCTGCACCATAGTACCCCTGCCAGAAATAAATATATAACAGGGCATATAAAAGTCTGCTGCATACCAGCAGTCTTTATAGTTTTGTAAACTTTTATGAGATTAAACTATATTTAATTACGGTATATAATATCTGTCCTTTTTGGCCCGTTTGATACCATTTTAACAGGTATACCAATCTGTTCTTCTATAAATTCAATGTATTTGCGGCAGTTTTCAGGAAGTCTGTTATATTCTGTTATGCCGCAGATATCGCTTTCCCATCCAGGAAGTACTTTATATACAGGTTTTGCCTTGGCAAGTTTTGCTGTTACAGGAAAATCTGTTGTAACTTCACCATCAATTTCATAGCCTGTACATACAGGTATTTCTTTAAGGTAGCCAAGGCAGTCAAGTACTGTAAGTACTACTTCTGTAGCACCTTGTATTTCACAGCCGTAACGTGTTGCAACTGCGTCAAACCAGCCCATGCGCCTTGGACGTCCTGTCGTTGCACCATATTCACCACCATCACCACCATGTTTCCTAAGTTTGTCTGCCTCTTCTTCATCAAGTATCTCGCTTACAAATTCACCTGCACCAACTGCACTTGAATATGCTTTTACTACAGTTACAATCCTTTTTATCTCATATGGAGGTATGCCTGCACCAACCGCGCCATATGCAGCCAGGGTAGAAGAGGAGGTCACCATAGGATATATTCCGTGGTCTGGGTCTTTAAGCGAACCAAGCTGTCCTTCAAGCAGTATGTTTTTGCCTTCTTTAAGGGCTTTTCTAAGAAAAGCAGAAACATTACATACATAAGGTGCAACTATGTCACGGTAACCATGCAGTGTTTCCAGAAGTTCTTCTTCATTAAGTACTGGCTTGTTGTAAAGGTGCTTAAGTAATATATTTTTCTGTGTGCAGATTCTTGAAATTTTTTCTTTTAATGCTTCATCATCAAGAAAAAGTTCTGAAACCTGTATGCCTGTTTTGGCATATTTGTCTGAATAAAACGGAGCAATACCTGACTTTGTAGAGCCAAATGATTTCTTTCCAAGACGCTCTTCTTCATATTCATCAAATGCTATATGGTATGGCATAACCACTTGTGCCCTGTCTGATATAAGCAGTTTTGGTGCTGGCACTTCCCTTTTTACAAGGCTGTCAATTTCATTAAAAAGATATGGGATATTTAATGCTACACCATTACCAATTATATTAACTGTATGGCCGTAAAAAACACCTGATGGAAGCAGGTGCAGGGCAAATTTGCCATAGTCATTGATAATTGTATGGCCGGCATTGCTTCCACCCTGGAAACGTATAATAATATCTGATTCCTTTGCAAGCATGTCAGTAATTTTGCCTTTTCCTTCATCTCCCCAGTTAGCCCCGACAATAGCTGTTACCATAATATTCCTCCATTCTGCCGTTTACTGCGGCAAGTATTATTTTAACCTGGTTTTTATATTATTATGTCCTGTATATGCAAGGAAGTTTCTGTTGATAAATCGTGGTAGGTATCACCAACTTTTACTACAGGCCTTGAAAGTTCTTTTCTGTTAATCATAATAACCCTGCCTGTTTCACCATTGGAAAGTTTTACCCTGGTATTGACATATGCATGTGCTGCTTTTTCAAGGAACTGGAGCAGGAACTTGACATCATATTTTACAAGGCCTTCCCTTTCAAACATATGTATAACTTCAAATGGGCATATTGCCTTACGGTAAGGCCTGTCAGTTGTCATTGCATCATATGCATCTGCTATAGCTACAATCCTTGCAAATTCTTCTATCTGTTCCCTTACTAAACCTCCAGGGTAGCCGCTCCCGTCACATCTTTCATGGTGGCGCATTGCAACTTCGGCGATACGCGGGTCGAGGTTAAGCCCTTTTAAAATATTATTGCCATGGAATACATGTGTTTTGGCAATATTATACTCTGGAAGGGTAAGCCTGCCATTTTTATTAATGACTTCTTCTGGTACAAGTATTTTGCCAATATCACATAAAAGACCTGACAATGTAAGGACTTCCAGTTCTTCATGTGAAATTTCAGGGTATATTGTCCTTCCAATAAGGTTACTTAATAATGCAACATTCATACAATGTACATATGTTACATCATCATATCCCCTCATGCATTGCAGCATGTCAAGTATATGGAAGCTGTTCCTGCCTTTGGATATTACTTCTTTAACATCTGAAAGAAGCAGGCTGGTATCAATTTCTTCATTTTTCATTACAACACTGTTAAATACATTTTTAAGATTGTCAACGCTTTCCATAAATGAAGACTGGAATTCTTTAAATTCTTTGGTATCACTGGTATTTATAATTCCATCATCAGGAATATCAGGAATTACAGGCTCTATGGCAAGGGTTTTGCTATCTCCATCTTCTGCCATTGCCTGCTGCTTATCTTCCATAATCACAGGAGTAACACCGTCTAAGCCTGTATCAACCCTTATTGCAAATACTGAATGGTCTTTTAAAGCTTTTATTATATCTTCTGTAAGGACGGTTCCTTTAGGAATAATAAGCTGGTTGTCTGCTGTATAAATATCTTCTGCTGTTACCATATTAACAACGGCTTTGGTTGTTAAAATTCTTTTACTTGCCATAATGCCCCCAATCTGCCTGTATGCTGGAATATTACAGTCTGCCAGTACAGGTCTTGTTCCTATTATAAAGTTTCATTGTAAAAAGTATTTTTATACTGTTATTTCAGGTTTTATACCAAGTATGTCTTTATTAGCTTCAAGTACAGGATTTACAAATTCTTTTATATATTCTTCTGTCTGTGATGCGGCACGTCCTGTATATCTTGAAGGTTCCATAGCATTTTTAAGTTCTTCTTCACTTACAGGAAACTTTCCGCTTTCTGCAATAAGTGATAAAAGATTATTTTCCATGCCATATTTTTTTATATTTTCACCTGCCTGCATGGAAAGCCGGCGTATTTCTTCATGGAGTTTTTGTCTGTTGCCACCTGCTTTTACAGCGTCCATCATTATATTTTCTGTTGCCATAAATGGAAGTTCTGCCATAAGGTGTTTTTCTATAACTTTATCATAGACTACAAGCCCGTCTGTTACATTTGCCATTAAATCCAATATGCCATCTGTTGCAAGAAAGCCTTCAGGTATGCTTATGCGTTTGTTGGCAGAATCATCAAGTGTACGTTCAAACCACTGGCATGCAGATGTATACATTGCATTAATGACATCTGACATAACATATCTTGAAAGCGAAGTAATTCTTTCACATCTCATAGGGTTGCGTTTATAAGCCATTGCAGAAGAACCTATCTGGTTTTTTTCAAATGGTTCTTCAATTTCCTTAAGGTGCTGTAAAAGGCGTATGTCACACGCAAATTTATGTGCACTTGCAGCAATGCCTGCAAGTACATTTAAAACACGTGTGTCAAGTTTACGTGAATATGTCTGGCCAGATACAGGGAAACATGCATCAAATCCCATTTTGGCTGCAATAATGGAATCAAGTTTTTTAACTTTCTCTTCATCACCATCAAATAATTCCATAAAACTTGCCTGTGTGCCTGTTGTGCCTTTAGAGCCAAGAAGTTTCATTGTTGAAACTATGTAATCCAGGTCTTCTAAATCCATCATAAATTCCTGGATCCACAGGGTAGCACGCTTGCCAACGGTTGAAGGCTGTGCTGGCTGGAAATGTGTAAATGCAAGAGTTGGCAGGTCTTTATATTTCATTGCAAAACCTGCAAGCCTGTCAATTACATTTATAAGCTTGGTACGTATAAGTTTTAATGCTTCTGACATAATTATAATGTCTGTATTGTCACCTACATAACATGAAGTAGCGCCAAGATGTATAATTCCTGCTGCGCCTGGACATTGCACACCGTAAGCATATACATGTGACATTACATCATGGCGCACAAGTTTTTCACGTTCTTTTGCAACTTCATAATTTATATAGTCTGCATGTGCTTTAAGTTCTTCAATCTGTTCTTTAGTAACAGCCAGTTCCCCTTTTTCATTTTGGAGGCCAAGTTCATTTTCAGCTTCGGCAAGTGCAATCCAGAGCTTCCTCCATGTCCTGAATTTCTTGTCTGGTGAAAAAAGCTTTTGCATTTCTTTACTTGCATAACGTTCTGAAAGCGGGCTTGTATATCTGTCGTTGCTCATTTTTTCCTCATTTCTGCGCTGCCAGTATTTAATAAATATAAAATCTGTCCTGTGGCACAGCGCCGTCCACAGATTAATGGCTATCAGCGTTCATAATCACCGCGTATATCTTCTTCTGGTGGTTCTACAGGATAGTGGCCTGAAAAACATGCATCACAGTATCCAGGTTTCCCGCCAGCCAGTTCACCAAGGCGGTTTATATCAAGATAGCCAAGGGAATCGGCACCTATAAGTTTGCATATTTCATCAACAGTATGCTTATATGCAAGCAACTGGTCACTTGAAGGCACATCTGTGCCAAAATAGCATGGATATAAGAATGGAGGGGAACTTATGCGTACATGCACTTCCTTTGCCCCTGCATCTTTTAACATTTTAACTATGCGTGCACTGGTAGTACCACGTACTATTGAATCATCTATCATAACAACCCTCTGGCCGTCTACAACATTTTTTAATACATTAAGTTTAACCATAACGCTTGATTCACGCGCAGACTGCTTTGGTTTTATAAAAGTACGTCCTACATAGCTGTTTTTAACAAATGCTGTGCCATAAGGTATTCCTGATTCAAGTGAATAACCCATTGCAGCAGCATTTCCTGATTCTGGTACACCTACTACAATATCAGCATCAACAGGATATGTCTGTGCAAGTATTTTCCCGGCTATAAGCCTGGACTCATGTACACATATGCCATCTATATAACTGTCAGGCCTTGCAAAGTATATATATTCAAATATGCACCTTGCTGTTTTGCCATTTGCCATGCTCATGTCTGACTGGATGCCATCTGCTGTAATTGCAACAATTTCACCTGGTTTTACATCACGGATAAATTCCGCCCCTATAGTATCAAGGGCACAGGATTCTGAAGCAAGTATATATGAATTATCCCTTTTGCCAATGCAAAGCGGCCTGAAACCGAATGGATCCCTTGCACCTATAAGCTTTCTGGGGCTTGCTACTACAAGTGAGTATGCACCCTGGATTTTTTCCATTGCTTTTTTAACAGCATTTTCGGCTGTCCCTGATTTAAGCCTTTCGCGTGCAATAAGATATGCAATAACCTCTGAGTCAATGCTTGTCTGGAAAATAGCTCCATTTGCTTCAAGGTCATTCCTTAAACTTGTGGCATTAACAAGGTTGCCATTGTGTGCAACTATAAGTGTCCCCTTTATATAGTTAAGTACCAGCGGCTGTGTGTTTTCAGCAATGCTTGCACCAGCAGTAGAGTAGCGGACATGGCCTACACCAATATCACCATGCATTTTCCCAAGGGACTCTGCATTTATTACTTCATTGACAAGCCCCATCCCCTTACATACACATGAATTGCGTTTAGGGCCGTCTGTCTGGCTTACGGCAATGCCACAGCTTTCCTGGCCCCTGTGCTGGAGTGAGAAAAGCCCATAGTATATGGCTGGTGCAACATCTGCGCCATCCAAGTCATACATGCCAAATACGCCACATTCTTCACCAAGCCCCGTTAAGCTGCAAAGATTATTATAATGTCCAGTGTTATAATTTGTCATTTTATCCATTATTTCCTCCAGATATATACTAAAATACATTATATCAATTTCTGTAAAAAGCGCAAGTGTTGTTTCCAAAAGGGCATGGCTGTTTTATGCATTTTTGTTTTGTTCCATTTCATTTTCTATGCCTGGTACCATAATGCCACGCATAAACTTTACCGCCAGTATCCTTAATACAGAAGCATCAAGCCTTTCCCTGGATATAGTACCATTATTTATCCTGTTTACAACCTCATTGTATGCCATTTCAAGATCAAGAGGCATAAGGACTATATCAGCACCTCCGCTTAAAGCGCCATATGCTGCTTCTGCGGATGTATAATTATTAGTTATTGGTGCCATGTCCATGGCATCTGTAATAATTATCCCCTGGAAGCCAAGTTCGTCACGTAGTATTGTTTCCATTATTAAATCTGACATGCTGGCTGGCTGTGAGGTTTCTGTTACTTTGCTTACAGAAATATGTGATACCATCACAAAATCTGCACCTGCTTCTATGCCTGCTTCAAATGGCACAAAATCATTTTTCCTAAGGCTTGTTATGCTGCTGTCAATATTTACGCTTTCTATATGGGTATCACCATCTGAAGAACCCTGTCCTGGGAAATGTTTAAGCGTAGCACTTACATTTTGTTTTTGTATGCCTTTTACAAAAGCGGAAACTAAATCTGCCACTTTGCCAGGTTCACCGCCAAAAGACCTTGTACCTATTTCAAGGTTTAGTTCACTTGTTTTTACATCAGCGACTGGTGCAAAATCAACATTAAATCCTAGTTCTTTTATTTCTGTCCCGATAACTGTACCCATATCATAAACATATGAAGTATCTTTTGTTTTTCCAATTTCTTCCATAGACGGGAATATGGTTGTTCCCATTTTCTTGTTATTTGCTATTCTTGCAACATCCCCGCCTTCTTCATCTACTGTTATAAAAAGTGGTATATTGCTGTTTTTATTAAGCTGGTTTATAAGTTTTCTGGTCTGTTTCCTGCCAGCTATATTCCTTGAAAATAGTATAACACCTCCAATATGGTATTTATTAATGGATTTTTTCATTGCCTTTGTGAACTTCTTCCATTCATAATAATTTCCATTGCTCTTGTCAAGCAGTTCAAGGTTTACTATAAAAAGCTGTCCTGCCTTTTCTTCTATAGTCATGTTTTCCATATAATCCGCTGCTGCTTCCAGGGCTTCATCATAATCCATGCCAGTGTTTTCTTTTTCTGTATCTTCCGTTCCAGGGCTTTCCGTTGGAATATCTGTTTCTTCTTTAGCAGGCTGTAATGTACATCCTGTAATGCATATACAAAGCAGGATACTAAACAAAGTTTTTATAAAATAGTGTTTATTAGTATTCATTGCAAATAATTTATCTCCATTCATATAATACTTGTTACAATTTGTGGAATTTATAATTATTGTATAGGAATATTCCATATATATCAACCAGAAAATTTACCAGGATAGTACAGGGCTAAAAAATTATTTTTATTTTTTAGTAAACTGTCCAAGCAGTACAGCATATTATAAGACTGTAAATAAATTTAACTGCCTGGTAAATGGCAGATTGGAGGATTTTATGAGTGATTTAGCAGCAACAAATTGTGGTGGATGTAGTTCAGGGGAAAATGGATGTAGCTGGATAATTATCCTGCTCCTTCTTTGCAGCTGCTGCGGCGGCGGCGGATTTGGCTTCGGCGGAGGCTGTGGCGGTGAATCTGGCTGTGGTTCAATAATCTGGATTTTATTACTTCTCTGCTGCTGTGGTGGCGGCGGTAATTGCTTCTGCTAATTTTCTTAATGTGCATAAAATTTATTTTGTGCACAGGGATTTAGTGAAGGCTTCCTGAAAGCTTAAAAGGGCTGGTACTGGCGGATATCCGCTAGTACCAGCCCAGTTAGTTTATTAAAAACATGCATGTTATTTTCTGCATTTTAAACATTCTTCATCAATCTCATAAACTGTATCATCTTCTATAATAAGGGTACTTTTATTAGAAAGACGGTTTCTATATGTTTCTGCCACTTTGTCTTCTGGGGTATAAATGCTTCCTGATGCTTTTAACTCCCTTTCTTCTGTAAAAATATTGCTGTCTTTATTTCCATAATGGTAATATCTCATAAATGGCCTCTTTTCTATAGTTTATAGTAAAGTGTAAATCCCCCGGTATTAATATATGGGCCAGACAGCTTTATTGCCACAATTAAAAAATTTAAAGGCTGAAGAATAATTTCATTAAATCAAGCCTTGATGTCATTGAAACCATAAGCATATCAATAATTGTGGCAGCAACCATTGTTTCAACAACTACAACAGCCCTTGGGACAATAACAGGGTCATGGCGGCCTTTTGTTTCTATATCTGTATTATGCCCTTCTTTATTGACAGTATGCTGTAAACCTGGTATAGAAGGAGTAGGTTTTATGGCTGCCCTTATAATAATGTCACTTCCATCACTTATACCGCCAAGTATTCCGCCTGCATTATTTGTTTTTTTAACAATTCCTGTACCATCATTGTAGAAACAGTCGTTATTGGCAGAGCCTGAAGAATCTGCTGCTGCAAAACCTGCACCAATTTCAACACCTTTAACAGCACCAATGGACATAACAGCTTTGGCAATGTTGGCATCAAGTTTTTCAAAAACCGGTTCTCCTGCACCTGCTTTCATACCTGTTACAATACATTCTATTATGCCGCCTGCGGAGTCCTTTTCTTTCATTCTTTTTAAAATTGCTTCTTCTGCCATTGCTGACGCATTAAGGTCTGGCATAAAAAGCGGGCTTTTTGCTATATTTTCATGTGATGCCAGGTTTTCATCTATAGTTATGCCACATATTGATTTTGTATATGCCAGTACATTAATGCCAAGTTCTTTAAGGATTTCCTCTGCAACAGCACCAGCCGCAACCCTGCCAGCAGTTTCACGTCCAGAAGAACGTCCGCCGCCCCTGTAATCCCTGAAACCATATTTCTGGTCAAATGTATAATCAGCGTGTCCTGGCCTGTAACATTCTGCAATGGAAGAATAGTCCTTAGACTGCTGCGATTTGTTATATATAGCCATAGATATTGGCGTTCCGGTTGTCCTTCCTTCAAATACGCCTGAAAGTATTTCTACTTTATCTTCTTCTTTGCGGGGTGTAGAATATTTTGTCTGCCCGGGTTTTCTTCTGTCAAGGTATGACTGTATAATTTCTTCATTAAGTACAAGGCCTGCCGGGCAGCCGTCTACAACTGCACCAATCCCCTTTCCATGCGATTCGCCCCATGTGGTCATTCTGAAAATATTTCCAAAAGATGAACCAGCCATATAAAAGCCTCCTTCCTGTTAATGCAAAATATCTGTAAAACCAACTTTTTTACGTACTTTGCGTAAGGTTTTATTTGCAAAGTATCTTGCTTTTTCATCATTATCTTTAATAATGCCATCAAGATACCCTTTATCCTGCAAAAGACGTTCAAATTCTTTTTGCATAGGCACTAAGACAGCATTTACGGTTTCTGCAACAGCCAGTTTAAATTCCCCGTAACCCTTACCTTCAAATTCTTTTTCAGCTTCTTCTATGGATTTACCAGTACATGCAGAATAAATTTCAAGAAGGTTGCTTACTCCTGGCTTATCTTCTGAGTACAATACTTCATTTCCTGAATCTGTAACTGCACGTTTGCACTTGCGTACAACTTCGTCCGCAGCATCCATAAGGTAAATGCTTCCATTAGGGTTTTCATCAGATTTGGACATTTTCTTAGAAGGGTTCTGGAGGCTTCTTATATTTGCACCGCTTTTACCATAATAGCCTTCTGGTATTGTAAACACATCACCATATATTGAATTAAACCTTTCTGCAATATCGCGTGTTATCTCAAGATGCTGCTGCTGGTCTTTGCCAACTGGCACATAATCTGCCTGGTATAAAAGTATATCAGCCGCCATAAGCACAGGGTATGTATAAAGCCCTGCATTAATATTGTCTGAATGTTTAGCTGCCTTATCCTTAAACTGGGTCATGCGGTTAAGTTCACCCATATAAGTAAAACAGTTAAGAATCCAGCCAAGTTCTGCATGTGCAGAAACATGTGACTGGTAGTATATGCAGTTTTTAACAGGGTCAAGCCCTGCTGCAATATAAAGCGCAAACAAATTCCTTGCACATTTCCTGAAATGCGCCGGCTGCTGGCGTATGGTAATGGAGTGTAAATCCATTACACCAAAAAAACATTCATATTCTTCATTCAGTGTAACCCAGTTTTTAAGTGCACCAAGGTAGTTTCCTAAAGTAAGGCTGCCTGTTGCCTGCATGCCGCTATATAAAACTTTTTTGCCATTAATCATAATAAACCTCTTTTCTGCGCTGCTTTTTAATATTTTAGAAATACTGTTGCATCTGTCCTGTAAAGTTAAGGGCTGGCAGCGCACAGCCAGGGCTTTTCTTGTTTATAACAACAGGTTTGTTTGCACAGCCTGCAATCTATTGTTTATTTACAGGGTTAAGTTTTTATAAAGAAAAAAGTCCCTGGCCATTATTATATATTTATAATAACAGCCAGGGACGGATTATCTTAACCGCGGTGCCACCCTGTTTTATGGTTTCCCATACTCTTAAAAGGGTACTAACATACCCCTGGCAGTAACGATGCCATACGTCAACAGAATACACAGGATAAAACCCTTCTTCCGTGCCCTCAGTGGCCCATTTGACAGACTGTTGCTGCAAGGATTCCAGCAAATTCCCTGCTCTCTTTAAGCACATATCCTGTTTTTATCCCCACATCAGCAGTTTATGCTAATATTTAACTGTAGTATAGTATACACTTTTAGATATCTTTGTCAAGACTGGTTTTGCATGTGGACACGGAAATCAATTTTCAAAAATCTCACAAATCTTGGAAGACTCAAGTAAGCA
>CAJUJY010000029.1 GCA_910586555.1 uncultured Lachnospiraceae bacterium | reverse complement strand
GCACAACACTATATATAGTGTTAGCAGTGCATAGGGTCTGTAAAACTACCAGACCTAAGCACTGGCGGCACTATAGTGCCTTTTACAGAAAATATATAAAACTGCCTGCATGTTATTACGTTCCGTGGGAATTAAAAGTTTTCTTGCTTGTATCTTAATTTTTTGATAAAATTTTATGTCCCATGTAAAAGGTACTTTTGCATTGTCATTAAGCATTGTTATATGTACAAGTGCAGTACAATGCCATTAAACCAGGGAAATCCACATGAAATATTTTTATAAACTGCCAAAACGTATATTACCTGGCAAAGGCCAGATGTAATCCTAAAAGGCAACTGTACGGGGCCGCCGGCGTTTAAACCTGGTTTTAAATGCTTCAAAGAAATTTTTTCTTTGAAGCATACAGGTTTTATGCGCCGTTGCGTGAACCCGTCCAAGCACAAGCGGGTTGCCTGTAGGATTACTTTGGACTTGCCAGGGCATAACATTCTGGCCTCTTATTTAAAATAAACCGTGGATAACTATAAATTATCTATTATTTTTATATCATATTTATTAAGCAGCCATATAACCTGTTCTACTAAAATTTGACAAATAACCATTTCATATATATAATACACCTTTAACTGGAATTTGTACTAAAAGCAGGATTATAAAGCACAGGAGGGATATTATGGATACCAGTATTGCAGAATATAATGGAACTAGTATGGCAATAGTTTCTAGTTTTTATTCTTAGCACAAAAATAGCAGGGGAAATTCTCCAGAAATTTACAAACTATCATATAAAAATTGCTATTTATGGTGATTATTCATGTTATACAAGTAAACCATTAAAAGATTTTATATTTGAATCTAATAAAGGCAGCAACTTCTTTTTTGTAGCATCTAAAGAAGAGGCATTGCAAAAATTATAAGGAACATAATAATTACTTTGTACAAATTCCGGTTATAAAAAATACCTCTGGTTTACTGGCATATTTAAACTTATTCCCCTAAATAATCTCTAAACATCTCTTTTGCTACTGGTACTGCATACTGGCTTCCTGTCCCTGCGCCTTCTACTATTATGCTTACTGCAATCTTTGGGTTTTTAGCTGGTGCGTACCCTATAAACCATGCATGTGATGTCCCCTCTGAGTCAAATTCTGCTGAACCCGTTTTCCCTGCTACTTTATATGGAAGGCTTTTTAATGATGAAGCTGTGCCATCTTCTACTACAGACATCATAAATTTACCAGTTATATCTGCAATGTCTTTATCTATAATCTTTCCATTTGAAACAGGGCCATATGTTTTTACTACCTGGCCTGATTCATTTTCTGTATGGTCTGTAACATAAGGAACCATCATTTCACCACCATTTGCTATTGTAGCGGCTATCATTGCATTTTGCAGTGGTGTTACTGTTGTCCTGCCCTGGCCTATTACAGTCTGCATTATTTCACCAGTTTTAGATTTCTGGTCTAACAAAAACTTGCTCTGGTTATATTCAAATTTAACAGGGAGCTTCTGGTTAAACATAAATTTATTGCAAAGTTTCCTGAAGGATTTAATATTTAATGTCATTCCTATATTGGCAAATGATGCATTGCAGGATTTGGCAAGTGAACTGCCAAGCCCAAGCCCTCCATGCTTCTCTCCTGCATAACAGTTTATAACATTGCCGTCAAATGAGTCTGACCCTTTGCATTTATATGAATATTTCTTATAAGAAGAACGGTTTTCAATAATGTACTCTATAGCTGTAAGCACTTTAAATGTAGAACCTGGCGGGTAAAGCCCCTGTGTTGCCCTGTTTACAAGTGCAGACTGGGAATTTTCATCTTCAACCAGGCTGTCCCAGTCACTTTCTATGGTGTTTGGGTTATAACCTGGCTTTGAAACCATTGCAAGTACTTTACCGGTAGAAGGCTCAACTGCAACTGCTGCGCCTTTATAGCTGCCAAGTGCATTATATGCCGCCTGCTGTAAACTGGCATTAAGCGTTGTATACACATTATCACCAAGGTTTTTATCCCCACGGAATGTAGTGGCAAGCTGTTTTAATGGATTTGAATGGGAAGTTAAAAGCGGGTAACACTGTGAAAGTTCTACACCTGTCATGCTGTTTGCCGTCCGTCCTGTAACATGGCAGAATATATCATTATACGGGTAAACCCTTTTTTCATTACCTTCACTGTCTGTAACTGTTTCAGCAAGTATCTTGCCATCAGAAGAATATATGCTTCCACGCACAATGCGTTCTGCAAGTATATTACGCCGTTTGTTATAAGGGTTGTTTATCACTTCACTGCTGTCATTAACCATAAAATACACAATATACCCTGCCATGCACATAAATATAAATACAACGGCATATGTTACTATTATAATCTGCATATTGCCTTTTTTACTGGAAGCAGTGTTTATTGTAATATCTGTATCCATAAGTTCTATATCTTCACCAGGCATGTCCATAAACTTTTTAAACCTGTTACTGTAGTTTCCTCCTGCCATTCCCCGTTTTTGTGTCTTTTGGCCTGGCTTTCCTGCTTTTTTCATATTGTTCCTCCTTATCACCATTTAAAACATACATTCCCTGTATTATGCTAAATAAAATTACTGTGCTTATTATTGAACTGCCGCCATAGCTTACAAGTGGCAGTGTAACTCCTGTTGATGGTATAAATTTTGTAACACCTCCTATTGTAAGGAATACCTGGAATATATATTCTATGCTTAAACCAAGTGCCACAAGTTTATAAAACCTTCTCTGCATTTTAAGCGATATATTTATAAACATAATAAAACAGCTTATTTCCACAAGTATAAGGCATATACCAGAGAAAACGCCAAGTTCTTCGCATATTGCCGAAAATATAAAGTCACTTTCTACAACAGGGACTGCTAAAGGCATGCCTTCACCAAGCCCCATCCCGAACCAGCCGCCTGTGCCTATTGCAAACAGTGAATGTGCAACCTGGTAGCCTGCTGTATCTATATACCCCCACGGGTTGCTCCATGCTATTACCCTTGTTTTTACATGTGCAAATAAATTATAAGCCACTACTGCCGCTGCCGTGCCAGCAAAAAGGCCTGCACCTAGATATAAGGCTTTCTTTGTTGCAACAAATAATATAACAATATATGTTATATAAAATATAAGTGCTGCCCCTAAATCTTTCTCTGCAACAAGTATTAGTACATGTACGGCTGCAAGTATTGAAACCACAGCTATATTAGCAAGTTTTACAGAACGTGAAAGAAGTGCCGCGGCAAAAAATACAAATATTAGCTTTACAAACTCCGATGGCTGTAAGGCAAATTTGCCTATAACTATCCAGTTTTTTGCACCATACTTTTCCTCTCCAATTACAAATACAAGTGCAAGGAGTATTATCCCAATTATTGCATATACAATGCCAAACCTGTCAAAATATTTAAACTTTTCTATAAGATATGGTATAAACAGGCTTAATAAACATATTGCTGCTGCAAATACCATCTGCTTTACAACATACCCTTTTCCAAAACGCCCAAGCATTATAAAGCCTGTTGCCATAAGCATAAACATATTATTAAGGAGTGTTTTTGACAGCCCTTTATATACATATGAATATGTTTTATCCACAAATATAAAAAATACAAGCTGTATAAGGTAATATATTACTATTTTTATATCAAGGCTGTTTAAATATAAAACAAGTGAACATATAAAATGTATATAATATATTATATGCTTCTGTCTTTTATATACTTTTTCTTTTTTTAAGGGACTGTTTCCTTTAAATACTGTAAAACAGTGCCATGTATATATAGCAAACAGTATTATAATTATATATTTGGAGGTTACAACCAGTATAGTATGCAGCACTCCTATAATGTCCATATCCCCAAATATAGCTGCCAGTTTCTTAACTGCCTCTTTTTTATCCATGCCATGACCTCCAATTTACAAACCATATACAAGTTTTCCTATAATTGCAGGAAAGTTACAAGATGCCTTTATTGTAATGCCCTGTATATGCTTTGCCGTTATATCTGCCAGCTAATACAATGCTGGTTTCTTCTGCATTTTCTATTGTAAAATCATACCTGAAACTTCTTACCCCTGCACTTTCTAAATCTTTTATACATGGCAGGGCATATAATGGCATTTTCTGGTAAATTGTACTATAACAGTATTTACAATAATTAACTGCTATAAACTCCCTTCCTTTTATATCTTTTAATGCAATCTGTTTAGCCTTAAGATTTCCATTACAGCCTCCAAGGTTTGAAATTACACACTGTACTGATACCATAAGGGGGATATGCGTATATATAACAGCTTCCATTCCAGACAATGCTGCCTGTTTTATACATGGTATTTCCAGTTCAAACGGCACTGTATGCCTTTTAACCCCATGTTCTTCCCAGAAACGCCCTGCAAAGCTGTTCATGGTATAAAGGTTTGAATCTGTAATAATATTTTCTGGGTTTATCCCTAATACTTTAGTTAAAAAAATATAACTTTCAATATTTCTTATAACATAACCGTCCCAGTTATACTGGTAAATGCTTCTGCCTTGTGCTGCCATTTTTTCTTCATAATCCAAATCCATTTTCCTGAAAATATACGGCAGTATGGCATAACACTTCCGTCCTGATAACTGCACCTCAAGCAGCGCTTCCCTTATGCTTTTACTGTCTAAAAGTTCTGTTTTTATATAAACTTCTGAAACCTGTTTGCTTTCTAAAACTGCATTAAGCTGTAAAAAATCCATTACAGATGCTTTATAGACAATCCCTGTATTTAACTGTATATTAGCATTATATAAATGGCTGTCTGTACTTTTACCTGTAAATGTAATATCTGCATTACGCTTATAACCTGATATTATTTTTTCACGCAGCTTTTCTAATGCTTCCCTGCGCATGTTTTTAAGCATTGATACCGGCAGGAATAAGTTATCTTCCAATATAATTTTAATTTCTTTAAAGCTAAATTCTGTATTTCCTGTCTGTGCCAGGCTTTTTTTAACCGCAGTTTTATCTGCCAGGTTTTTGTCTGCTTTCTGGCATATACCGCCATATACTGTAACTGTAATACCATCTTTTGTTACAGACAGGCATGCTTCTTTTCCCTCTGCTGCCTTAAAACTGCCAGTTATTAACACTTTTTTATTTGTTTCAAGATATTTTTCTTTTATGCAGTTAAGTACATAAGCATTTCTTGTTCTGTAAACACTGTCTCCTTTACATATATTGCACCCATGTTTAAACTTTGCTTCTACTATGCTTCCTGCCTTTATATCTTTCCCCGCAGTATATTCATACAGTGTATCCATCTGCTTATTCCGGAACTCTAAAACATCTTGTGAATTTATATCCTTTTCTGTCTTATAACTAAGTACACCATTTCCTGTACTAACTACATTTCCAATAAAAACACCACCATGTTTAGGCCTTCTTAAAGAAAGCATATCTGGTTCTTTTTTTGTTTTTGATAAACCCTTTTTACCAAGGCCTGCATATCTGTCATAACCTTCACTGCCAAAGGCTGTATAAATGCTTTTAGATCTTCCAGAAAGATAATCACTTGTAAACCCTTCCCTGTTATATACTTCTGCAAGCTGCCCTATATCATGTAAAAGCTCTTTTTTATGTTCCTTTATATACTCTTCATAGCCATGGCTTCCATAAGACATATAAAAATCTGTGTATTTTCTGTATAATGATGTTGCAAGTGCAGTATATGCCGGGCTTTTCATTCTTCCCTCTATTTTAAATGAACTTGCACCTGATTCTATAAGTTCCCCTATATATGGCAAGGTGCACAGTTCTTTCATGCTTAATATAAAGCCTTCCTGTTTCACGCCTTTAAAATCCAGTGAATACGGCAGGCGGCACGGCTGTGCGCATCTTCCCCTGTTGCCGCTTCTTCCCCCTGCCATGCTGCTAAAAAGACACTGGCCTGAATAACAGTAACAAAGCGCACCATGCACAAATACTTCTATTTCAAGCCCTGTACTTTGCCGCATATAATACAGCTCATCAAGTGAAAGCTCCCTGGCTGGCACAATCCTTGTTATGCCATAATCTTTAAGAAATTCTGCCGCATTGCCTGTTACAAGTGTCATCTGTGTACTTGCATGTAATGCAAGTTTTGGGAAGTATTTATGCAGAAAATATATAACCCCCGTATCCTGTACTATTGCTGCATCAAGTCCTGCTTCATAATATGGCCTTATATAATTATAAAGCCTGTCTGCAATCTCTTCTTCCTTAAGAAGTGTATTAACAGCCAGGTAAAGTTTTACATTATGGAGATGGCAGTAACCAATGGCATATAAAAGGTTGTCCTTATCCGGGTTGTCCGCATATGCCCTTGCACCAAACATGCCACCTCCAATATAAACAGCGTCACAGCCTGCATTTACAGCAGCATACAGGCTCTCCATTGAACCAGCAGGTGCAAGTATTTCAGGGCGTGTGTTATTTTTTATATTATTATCCATAATTTAACCTCATTAAACCAGCCTTTTATTAATGTTAAAAGGGGTGGCTGCTATATAAAACAGTCCCCCTCCTGTCTGGTTTTTATTTATTTTTATTTTTGCCTGGCGGTGTGCCAAGCTCAGTTTCAAGCCTTATTACATCATGTTCTGCCTTTTTCTTCTCTTCTTCAAGGACTTTAAGTTTCTCTTCAAGCGCTTCCATCTGCGCCTGCATAGATATCATTTCATGCTTCATATTAAATATTTCTTTTCCCATTTCTTCATTTTCAATACGCAGGTCATTAGCTGAGTTCTGGGCCTTATGGTAATCATCAGAAAGGTTTATGGCTAACATTATATATTTCATATCTGTATCAAGCCTGCTATAACCTTCCTGCTCTTTAAACAATGTAAATTTTTCATTAATATGTGTTGCAATTTTCTGTAAATATTCACTGCTTTCATATCCACTCATTGTATACTGCTTACCATTTATAACAACTTCAACATCATTTTTTGTATTCATAAAAATCCTCCCTAGCCAGAATGCTGCGCTTTTATTACCACTTTCTTATTATCAATGTGGTTCTTCATCTAGCTTTGGCGGCATATTCATTTGCCTTGTATCTTCTTTAGGTGCATTAGAAGCTAAAAGTTCCGCCTTGTTCTGCCTTATTGTTTCAAGGTATTTCCTTAAAGCAGCTTCTAATGCATTAGCATTGTTTACTGCACCCTCATATGCCCCTGCAATTACTTTCTCGGCCATATCAAGCATGTCTGTTGTATAATAAATTGCGCCACTCCCTATCTCTTCTGCCTGTTTTAATGCATTGGCAATTATTGCATCTGCCTTATCTGCTGCCTGCTGTACCATCTGCTGTGCCTGCTGGTATGCCTGCTGCATTATGCTGTGTTCTTCCACCATTCCCCTGTACTGTTCCCTGGCATCTATAAGTATTTCATTGGCTTTTGCCTCTGCATCTTCAAGAATTGCGTCCCTCTGGCTGAGTATCTTCTGGTACCTTCTTATTTCTTCTGGCACATCACGGCGTAAATCGTCGAGTAAATCGTATAATTCGTTTTTAGGGACTACCACTTTGGTTGTTGATAAGTGCTGCATTTTACAACTCTCTACAAATGCATAAATATCTTCAATCTTCTGCTCAATCCTGCTAACTTGCATATGTACACTCCTATCTGCCGTATAGACATAATTCATGAATCTAAGCTGTCAAACTTTTGTTTTATAAACTGGTATACTTCTTCTGGTACAAACCCTCTGATGTCACCTTTATACCTTGCCAGTTCTTTTACTGCGCTTGAACTTATATATGAATGTTCCGGCCTTGCAGCCAGGAATAAAGTATCTGCCTTATAATTAAGTTTATAGTTTGCCTGGGCAAGAGGAAGTTCATATTCAAAATCTGAAGAGCTCCGCACCCCTCTTATTATTGCATCTGCACCTGTCATTTTTACAAAGTCTGTAAGAAGCCCGTTAAATGGCAACACACTGGTTCCAGGCATACCGCTCGTAAGCTTTTCTAACATCTGCACCCGTTCTTCTATTGTAAAAAACGGGCTTTTGCTGCTGTTATTAAGGACACCTATTATCAGGACATCAAATATGGCTGATGCCCTTTCTATAAGATCCATATGCCCTGTTGTAACTGGGTCAAAACTTCCCGGGAATACTGCTGTTGCCATAATTATCCCTCCGTAGCACCTTAAACATTTACTCTTAAAAAAACATGCCTGTTTGTCTTATATTCCTTAACCTTTTCCATATGGCATGGAAAGCTTTCCATATATGATATATCTTCTTCTGTACTGGTTTCTATAATTATAAGTGTACCTTTTTCTATAAGCCCCGAATTTAACAGATATATGGCAGCTTCCTTTTCAAAGCCCCTTCCATATGGAGGATCCATAAATATTATATCAAAAACCCTGCCGCTGTTATCAAGCTTTTTTAATGCATGCATAGCTTCATATGGCATAACCTGTGCCCTTTCCTGGAACTTTGCTTTTTTAATGTTAGCATTAATGCATGCCAGGGCCTGCCTGTTATTTTCAACAAGGACAGCTTCACTTGCACCCCTGCTTAATGCTTCTATTGCAATGCTTCCGCTTCCGCTGTATAAATCAAGGAAACGGCTTTCTGGCACATCTTTTTGTATTATATTGAACAATGTTTCCTTTATCCTGCCAGTGGTAGGCCTTGTATGCCTTCCCTGAGGCACTTCAAGGTTCATTCCCCTTGCTGTCCCTGCTACAACTTTCATATAAATAACCGTACCTTTCACAACCAGGATATGCCACCACAGGCAGCACAAACAATATTCTGGTAATCACTTCATTGTAACATATCATGCTTTTATGGTCAAATATAGTTTTATCTTGGAAATATGCGTTTCCAGATATATTGATACACATAAAATAGCGAAACTTGACGTTTTTTGGGTGAAATCCTGTAGTATAATTATATAACATCTTGTGCGACTATTGTCATTAACTGTTCTTTTGTTGGTGTCCCAAGCTGTACCAGCCTGTTTGCCTGGTTTGTCACAATTTTTTCAAACATGTTCCTTATGCCCCTTGCATTGCCAAAATCATCCCATTCTTCCTGCCCCATGTTTCCAAGGCGTTCCAGTACACGTTTTTTAGCGCTTTCTTCTATTTTAAGCCCTGCTTCCCCTGCCATAACGTCCATAATATCTATAAGCTCATCCCTGCTGTAGTCAGGGAAATTTATAAACTTGTTAAAGCGCGATATAAGTCCTGTATTGCTTTTTAAAAATGTTTTCATTTCTTCAGTATAACCTGCTACTATTATTACAAGGTTGTCCCTGTGGTCTTCCATAAGCTTTACAAGTGCATCTATGGCTTCCCCTCCGAAATCATTTGGTACATCAGGGTTTACAAGCGAATATGCTTCATCTATAAAAAGCACGCCTCCTATTGCCTGTTCAATAATTTCATGCACCTTTATTGCAGTCTGCCCTACATACCCTGCTACAAGCCCTGAACGGTCTGTTTCAACCATTTTTCCATCTGAAAGTATGCCAAGCGCTTTATATATCCTGCCTACAAGGCGTGCCACTGTGGTTTTGCCTGTGCCTGGGTTTCCGGTAAATACCATATGGTATGACATATCCAGGACAGGCATTTTCATTTTTTCCCTGAGTTTCCTTATTTTAATAAGGTTTGTTAATGACTGTATCTCACATTTAACATCTTTTAAACCAACAAGGGAATCAAGTTCACCAAGAAGTGCCTGTATCTTTTTTTCCTGTTCTTCCTGTTCTGCCCTCTCCCTTTCTTCAAGCCGTTTTTTAACTGCAAGGAACTTCTCTTTTGCAAGTTTTTCCTCCCTCTCTTTTGCAAGCCTTGCATCTTCTTCTACACGTTTAAGGAATGCTTCTTTTAAACGTTTTCTTTCTTCTTCTTTCTTTTTCTTCTCTTCTTCTAATGTCTGGCTGTCTGCGCCAGTATTTGCAGATATAACGTTTTTCTGGTTATTTTTAATGCCCCTGTGGCTTTTCTTTGGTTTTGTTTTTAAAGAAACTTCCTGCCTGTTTGTCTGGTTCTTTTGATTTTTTTTAATATCCGGCTGGTTTTTATCTCCGGCTAAAGTGCCAGCAGGTTTTGCCTTACTTGTTTTCTTTGCTTTTGTTTCTTTTGCTTCCTTTTTCTTTTTTTCTTTAAACCAGCCTGCATCACAGCCTAACCCGTCTGGCATAAGTTTTCTTTTAATATATTCCTGTTTCGTGTTTATATCCTGGTCTATAATAAAACTGCTTATTTTTTCATAGTATTTTTGTATAAAATCATTTATTTGCGCATCTTTCCCACGGTTAAGATATGCCATACATAATAATATATTCAGGAAAGCATCAAGAAAATACAGCGCCATCACGTCTTTATACTCTTTATCATAAAGGCCGCAAAGCTGCAAAAGTACAGGCGGCAGTTCATACAGACGCCTGCTGTCATTATATACAGACCTTTTTATCCTGCCTTTCACCGGAATACAAAGGGGGTTGCTTACAGTTATTACACGCAGAAATTCACGCTGGCTGTCTAAAATTTCCCCGCAATGTACTGCAAGGTTCATAAGTACAGACTGTATATAAAGATCTAAAACACTGGTGCTTGACTGTTTCATAACTTGTCCTGCCTGGTTCCAGAGCCCTTTTTCTTCCAGCCTTGTACAATATAAAACAAGTTTATCATAATTAACCCTGCCAAGTTCAAATAATTTCCCATCTGGGTAAAGTGTATCAGCCATAACCCTGCTGCTCCTTCCAAAACACCATAACCAAAAGATATCTGCAATGTTATGTTATAATTCTACTATGGTTACTTTTAAAAATCAATGCTGCTATGCCTGCAATTATAAGAAAACAGTACCAGTATAAGACATAATCTGCTCTTTTAACCTTCCGTTTTCCATACACATCTTTATTATATCCCCGCTGCTAAAATTTGAAACAGCTTTGTTTGCTGCCTTTAGTATATCTGCGTCCTGGTATATATCCGCAAGTTTAAAGCCAAGCTCACCACTCTGGCGTATCCCAAAGAAATCACCTGGCCCGCGCATCTTAAGATCCTGTTCTGCAATGTAAAAACCATCATTAGAATTTCCAATTACTGTAAGCCTGTCCATTACTTCACTGGAACTATTGCCTGCCATAAATATGCAGTAAGACTGTGCCGTGCCACGCCCTACCCTGCCGCGTAGCTGGTGTAATTGTGCAAGCCCGAAACGTTCCGCATTTTCAACCATCATTACAGTTGCTTCTGGCACATTTATACCTACTTCTATAACTGTAGTAGATACAAGGATATCTGTTTTATGTGCCGCAAAACTCTCCATAATGCTGTTTTTCTGTGCCGGGGGCATTTTGCCATGAAGAAATTCTATCCTTGTTCCTGGAGGTATTTTCTCACGTAACATCTGTGAATAGCTTATTACATTTTCTGCTTCCATGTTTTCACTTTCATCTGCCATAGGGCATATTACATATACCTGGTGGCCTGCCTGTATTTCTTTCTGCATAAATTTATATGCCTGCGGCCTGTAGCTTGTATTAACTACACAGTTTTTAACCGGCTTCCTGCCCTCTGGCATTGTATCTATTACTGATATATCAAGTTCACCATATAATATTATTGCAAGTGTCCTTGGTATAGGGGTTGCACTCATAACAAGCATATGGGGTTCTTTTCCTTTTGAATAAAGTGCTTCCCTTTGTTTTACGCCGAAGCGGTGCTGTTCATCAGTTACTACAAGCCCAAGGTTCTTGTATTCCGCCTTTTCTTGTACCAGGGCATGTGTACCAATTATAATATCAGTTTCCTGTGCAAGTATCTGCGCATAAACCTTCTTTTTCTGCGCAGCAGTTAATGACCCTGTAAGCAGCCCTGTTTTTATGCCAAGCGGTTCTAAAAGGGCTGTAAATGTTTCATAATGCTGCAATGCAAGCACCTCTGTAGGTGCCATAATTGCCCCCTGGAAACCGTTTTCTGCTGCCATAAGAAGTGACAGCAGTGCAACTATTGTTTTACCTGAACCAACATCCCCTTGTACAAGCCGGTTCATAACCTTTCCTGACTGCATGTCTTTTTGTATATCCTGCCAGGCAGCATCTTGTGCTTTTGTAAGTTTATATGGAAGGGAGTTTAAAAGTTTCTGTGCAAGCACACTATTATTCATTATATATTTTGATGGTATCTGGCCTTTTGTCTTTTTCATCTGCCTGGCTGCTAATGCAAACAGGAAAAATTCGTCAAACACAAGCCTGCGCCTTGCATTAATGCACTCTTCTTTATCTTTTGGGAAATGTATTGCATGTACTGCCTTTTTCCATGGCATAAGATTGTTTTCTTTCCTTATGCATGCTGGCAGGAAATCCCCGTTTAAATCTGTTTCACAAAGTGCTGTTTTTACTGCCTTTGCAATGGCATTGCCTGTAAGCCCTGCCGTAAGGTGGTATACAGGCTGTAGTGTGCCTGTAAGGTTTGAATATTCCTGCCTTGTTAAAATTTTTGCCTGGTGGAGTTCTAAAACCCCGTTCCGGCAGGCTGTCCTGCCACGCAGTATGTAATGTGTGCCCATATGGAGCATTTTTGCCATAAATGGCATATTAAACCATATTGCTGTTATGCTTCCACCTGTATCTTTAAATACTGCCCTTGTTACCTTAAGGTTTCCTGATGCTGTAACTTTAGGTAAATATTTCAGGGCAGCTTCTATTATTACTGTCCTGCCTTCCTGCAAAGAGGATACAGGTTCTATCTGGCCAAAAATATCATATCCGCGTGGATAAAAGCAAAGAAGCTCCCCTACTGTATAAACCCCCAGTTTATTAAAGAGCTTCCCGCTTTTTTCACCAATACCCTTAATCTCCCTTATGCTGCTGTTAAGTTCCACTTCTGTAAAAATCCTCCATTAACCCTACTCCACGGAAACAAAATAAGAATATACTGGCTGGCCGCCATACTGTACTTCTACATCTACGCTTTCATATGCCTCTGTTACCATGTCTGCAAGCTCCTCAGCTTCCTCTTCAGTTGCATCTGCACCATAGTACAGGCTTACAAGTTCTGATTCTTTATTAACCAGGTTTTTTATAAGCCCCATTGCTGCTTTTTTAACATCTTTTCCAACCGAAACAATAGTTTTATCTGTAAGGCCCATATAATCACCTTTTTTAATATCCCTGCCGTCCATATTGGTATCACGTACAGCATATGTCACCTGGCCTGACTTTATATTAAGCATTTCACTGGACATATTTTTCTCATTGTCATCTATGGAAGACTTCTCTTCATAGCTTATAAGTGCAGCAATTCCCTGTGGTATATTTTTAGAAGGTATTACAATAATATTTTTATCATTTGAAAGTTCTTTCGCCTGGTTTGCAGCAAGTATTATATTGCCATTGTTAGGAAGTATAAATATATTGTCTGCATTAACAGCATCTATTGCTTTAAGCATGTCATCAGTGCTTGGGTTCATTGTCTGTCCGCCTTCAATAATATAGTCTGCCTTTAAATCCCTGAATATATCTGAAAGCCCGTCACCAGCAGATACTACTATAAAACCTGTTTTCTTACGCGGTTCTTCCTGCTTTGCTATTTTATTTCCTGCATTTTCTTTTTCTTTCCTGGCATTCTTCTGCTGTGTGGCAATCTTTGTTGCATCACGTATAACTTTCTCATGGTGCTCTTCACGCATATTGTCAATCTTCATGCTTGTAAGTGAACCAAATGAAAGTGCCTTCTGTATGGCAAGCCCTGGGTCATTTGTATGGACATGCACTTTTATTATTTCATCATCTGCCACTACAACAACACAGTCGCCAATGCCCTGGAGGTATTCTTTTAGCTGTTCTTCTGCTGTGCTTCCATTTCTTTCAAGCATTATTATAAATTCTGTACAATAGCCATATTTTATATTTGCTGTTTCTTCTGGCAGGCTTGTTTTAATTATCCTGGAACTTTTCTTACTTGTAATTGTAAAGTCTGAAACTTTCCCCTTTAATGCATCGGTTGCACCACGCAGGAAAGTCATAAGCCCTTCACCGCCTGAGTCTACCACTCCTGCCTGTTTAAGCACAGGAAGCAGTTCAGGTGTCCTCTGTAATGCCTCTTCCATGCTTTCTGTTACAGCATCACAAAACATAATGACATCTTCTATATCATCATTAATTAAAATATCCATTGCCTTATCCGCACCAGCACGTGCTACTGTAAGTATTGTGCCTTCTTTTGGCTTCATAACTGCTTTATAGGCAGTATCAGCGGCATGCTGTACAGCATTGGCAAGTATATTTACATCAAGCCTGTCATTCCCTTTTATCCCTTTAACAAAGCCACGGAAAATCTGTGACATTATTACACCGGAATTACCTCTTGCACCACGCAGCGAACCGCTGGAAATTGCCTTGCCAAGCTGGTTAATATCAGGATTTTCAAGGCTTGCTGCTTCTTTTGCTGCTGCCATTATGGTCATGGACATATTGGTTCCAGTATCACCATCTGGCACTGGAAATACATTTAATTCATTTATATAATCTTTTTTTGCATCTAATGCTTTAGCGCCTGATAAAAACATTTTTTGCAGCATTTCTGCATCTATTGATTTTAAACCCACTTTTTTATTCCTCCTTGTACTATGTCCTGCCTAAAGGCTAATCTTCGTCCATAATCCTGACGCCTTCAACAACAACATTAATAGATTCTATACCAAGGCCCGTAAATTCCTCTATCTTATACCTTACATTCTCAAGTACATTCTGTGCTACTGCACGTATGCTTACACCATATGCAACAATAACATGGAGTTCTATTTTTAATTTATTATTTACTATATATACATTTACACCCCTGCCAGCATTTTCCTTTTTTAAAAGCTTTGCAAAACCATCTTTAACATTTAAAGATGCCATGCCTGCTATACCTATGCACTCCATAGTGGCAGTACCGGCATATTTTGCCAGTACATCACGGTCTATTACAATATTTCCCATATTGGTACTCATTTTCCCTTTCATAAAAATCCTCCATTCTTGTTAAAATTTGCGAATTTGTGCTTACACACGGCACAAATAGGAATGAAAAACGCTGCTTTTAACCTCATTAAGTAAGTCCCTCCGCTTCTTAAGCGGTGGGTTTGATTTACCAGGGCTTACTTAGTCTGGCAGGGGTTTAAGCTCCTGCCAGACTGCCGCAAAGCGGCAATGAGGTTGATTTGTAAGTGGGCAAGTAGCGAAGCGGATTGCGAATATCCGCTTGACTAACCTGGTACTGTGCCATGCAGCGCACAGGCACAAATTGCCACTTCCCGTCTGCCGGGTTATATCCAGGTTCAGTTTTTAAGTTTTACATCATATAATATAGTATAACTTATTGCTTCCTTCAAAGCAAGAACAATAATATGGTGGTAATTATGCGCAGAATGGCCGGTTTTATCCTCTTCTGGATAGCTATAGGAATGACAATAATGCTTTTTCTTGATAATGGGATTATAGCAATTCTTATAATACTTTTATGTCTTATACTTGGATATAACCTTTTTTGCAGTTAGGCTGCAAAACTGGAAATAATTGTAAAAGGGCAAAGCTGTGCTTTGCCCCCTGCAAAAAGAACCGGTTATATAACCGGTCCTGTTATATTTACTGGATATGCTTACGCACGCTCTACAGCTCCAGAACGTAAACATCCTGTACATACTGGCATTTTCTTTGTACCGCCATTAACCTTAACCCTTACAGATTTAATATTTGGTTTCCACATTTTATTACTTCTTCTATGTGAATGGCTCACTTTATTACCAAAGTGGACACTTTTACCACAGACTGAACATTTTGCCACAATAAGCACCTCCTTGCTTTTCATAACTTATTCATTTGCACAACATGGACATTCTAACAAATAATTGGCATAAATGCAAGAAAATTTTTCAAATTATTGCAAAAGAACCATATTTGATATTTAAATTATACTACCGTTTCCACTATTGTTTTATTATTAATTACAATTTTACTAATGCCAGTTTTTTTATGTTTGTTAAAGTTAAAACTTAAAAGATAACCTGTATCCTGTTTGTAATAATCCAGGTAATTAATTAACTGTTCTTCACCATGCCTATTATAAACCTTTCCATGCCAGAGTTTCATTTCTATTATAAAACGCTGGCCTCCATAGTCAACAATTACATCTGTACGGGTCTGGTCACGGGTCATGGCTTCAATATAATAATTCCCAGAACCATTTATTATAGGGCGCAAGTACATAAGAAATATACGCCGTCCTTCATTTTCAATAAATTTTTCACTTGTATTTCCAAAGATTTCTTCATAATATTCCAGGAATTTTTCCATTACAAGGTACATATTAAGCCTGCCTTCTTTTATAAACTGTTTTATATTACCTGTATGTTTAAAGTTTATGCCTTGTGCAAATTCTTTTTCAGAAAGCAGCATGTTATATATTTTAGTTTCAAAAATCCTGTTCGCAACAGTAACAATATTGCCAGAATTTTTAAGGAAACCAAACATTATTCCAGTATTTATTACGGGGCTGTCTGCTTCAAATGTATACTGTGCACCACAAAATAATATATCACCTATACGTTCTTTTAAAACTGGAAATTCATTAAGTTTTTTAGCCATATCATCAAAAAGTGTATTAGAACTTTGTAAAAATATACGCACAGCTTTTAAAAAACCTTCTTTTGTCCAGGCATCTTTCTTTTCTGGGAAATCCTGGCTTCCAGCAACGTATTTATCTAAAACCAGGCAGATACAGGAAACCATATAAGGATAACCAGATGTATATTCATATATCCAGTTACTTAAAGCTTTAATATCCATACCAGTTTTAAAGTCTTCTTCATACATGGAAATCATTCCTGCAATTTCATCTGGTTTAAAGCACATATCTATTGTAAAATCAGCAGCAATATTCCACGGGCTGTTATATTTAGGTTCTTCACCAGGGTGGAGTTTTAATTTTAAGTTTTTAATATCATATACGCCTGCAAGTATAACAGAGTGGAAAGTATTATCCCTCTGCTGTTGTTGTTCCAGGTATTTATTTCTAAGAAGTCCAAGAAAAGATAAAAATATCTGGTTATCAGAACTTTTATCTGTTTCATCAATCATAAGCACAATCTTTTTACTGCTATTCTGGCATAATTCTGTAATACGTGTACTTAAGCCAATAAAAGGAAATTCCTTTGAAAGTGGTTCCTGCCATTTCTTTAATATATTTTCATCTGCCTTTTGCCTTTTTAATTCATTACTAGTAATTTGTATTAATCCTGTTGCAAAACTGTATAAAGAAGTAAATAATTCATCTGCTGCTTCAAAACTAAACCTTATTACAGTATACTTTTCCTGTAGGTGTTTCTCTAAAAGATATAAAGTTGTAGTCTTGCCAGACTGCCTTGCGCGGTTTATTGTAAAATAACAGCCCTTTTCAATATAATTAGCAGTAATTTCATTAATACGGTTTCTTGTGTCTGCCATATAGTGCAATTCTGGAATACATACCCCTGTAATATTAAAACTTTTTGGCATATATAACCCCCTTATTATAAATCCATTTGCTGCAATAAACTCTCCAGGTATTTTGCAATCCCGTCTTCATCATTGCTTTCTATTACCAGATCTGCTATTTCCTTAACTTCTTTTATTGCATTTCCCATTGCAATTCCCATGCCGCACAGTTTTAACATTCCTATATCTGCATAGTCATCACCAAATGCTGTTATTTCTCCTGTTTTAATCTTACATACAGCACAGGCTTTTATAATTGCATTTTCTTTTGTGGCGGTTTTTTTGGTAAATTTATACCAGTAACCATCTGAAAAGCGTATACAGTCACAATCCTTTAAAAGTGCCTTAAGCCTTTCTGCCTGGCTTTCTTCAAATATTTCTACACACATCTTAAACGAGCTTTTATTAAAACTGCTAAAATCTGTATAAATACTTTCACCCCAGGTTTTATCCTGTTTCTTTGGGTCAGTTTTATAATTCCAGTAATGTCCGTCTATAGTATCTATTGTTATTTCACAGCCATTACCGCAAACCTTTCTTGCAGTTTTAATCATCTGGCCTGTTTCCTCTGCCATAAACATGGCTTTATATATGTATTCATTATTATATTTTACAAGTGCCCCTCCGCTTGTAATTAATATATCCGGCTTTATTTTTTCTGTAAAAGATAGTACATTCTGTTCTGCCCTTGATGTGGAAATCCCAGTTAATATGCCCCTTTCCTGGCATTTCTGCAATGCCTTTATTGTTCTTTCTGAAATTGTTTTATCACTTCTAAGCAATGTCTGGTCTAAATCAAATAAAAACAACCTGCACCTTTCCACCTTTTATATCCTCCTTGTTTTTATATAAAATAAAACATGAAAAGCACGTCCGTTTCATAAACTTTTAATTATGTGTAAACAAAAGATAATTTATAGTTATCCTGCATTGGGGTTGTGTATATACTAAAGGTTGTGTACATGCAGCAGTTTTATATATTTTCTGTAGCAGGCACGTTCCCACTACGATAGGCGCACAACACTATATATAGTGTTAGCAGTGCATAGGGTCTGTAAAACTACCAGACCCAGGCACTGGTGGCGCTATAGTGCCTTTTACAGAAAATATTTTTATAAACTGCCAAAACGTATATTACCTGGCAAGTTCCAAATGTGCTTCCAATGAACAAGCTGCAGATTTGTAAAGGGACCGCCGGCGTTTAAACCTGGTCTTTTCAGGTTTTATGCGCCGTTGCGGGTGACGTCCAAGCGCAAGCAGGTTGTTCATGGGACACTTTGGAACTGCCAGGGCATAATACTGTTACTGTTCCTCTTCCTCCCCGTATTCTTCCCCGTCATATTCCTCATCATAATCATCATAGCCATATTCTTCCCCGTCTGCTTCCTGGTTCTTTTTCTTTTTGCCATACTTATCTATAAGTTCAGGCACCATATCAAGTATTTTTGTAATTCCATCCTGGTTCTTTACATTAACAAGTTTTGACTGCCCGTCTTTTATTACAAGTATTGCACTTGGCTGTACTTTGCCTCCCATGCCGCCTGCACCGTTTTCTTTTTTACCAGGCTCTGAAAATGCCCCTGCTGCCACACCAAAGCTTACATCAACAAGCGGAAGTATTATTGTACCATCATCAAATTTTACTGCATCACCTACTACTGTCTTAGTTGTAAGAAAACCATCCATGCCCTTAAATAAAGACTGGACTGTTGAACTGAAATCTCCCATTTAAAATTCCTCCTTAATTTTTACCGCTTCTTTATAAAAGCTTTTCCATTCATTACTTATAATTACCCTTAAAACAGCAAATGCCAGGGAAGAAGCCCGTATATGCCCTGAAACAGAAATCCTGCCTTTAAGGATTTTATTTTCAAAATCTGGTGTTATATTAAAAAATGTGCCTGACACAGCCATATACACAGCACAAAGTCCTGTAATATACCCTGTCTGGCATGGATCACCAGTCCCAAATACTATATCACTTTTTATCTTGCGTGGCTTTATCTTTTTTAACAGATAAAATATTTTATCCTTTGTAATGTCTAACATGTTTTTTGTAACTTCAGAAAGGATAAATTCCTTTACCCTGTTAAACTTTCCTTTCATGCCATGTACTGTATTTTGTATGTTACTGGCTTTTTTCTTAAATGTTTTTATGTTCTTTTTAATCTTATTAAAAATATTTTTTATTTCCTCCGGCAGGGATTTTATTTTTTTCCAAAAAATGCGGATATTACTGATAATGCTGCTGCCGGCCCTTTTATCTTTACCTGTTCCACTGTTCTTACTATTCCAAGCAGTTTCTTTATCTTTTTTATCCATGCCTGCTTTTTCTTCCTGCGGCGCTTTGCCTTCATCCTTATGCGTTTTATTTTCTTTGAAAGACGTTTTAAATTTGTTAAGAAGTGGCTTCTCCTCCTCCTGTGGAAAATTTTTAACTTTTTTCTTCTCTTCATAATTGTCCTTTCCGTTTTTATCCCTGTTTTGTACAGGATCTTCCATAGCTTCTAAATTATATTCTTTTTTCTTTTTCTTCCTGGAAAATCCCGCAAAAAATCCTGCTAATTTCTTATAATCTGCCCCAAATACTTTTAATTTATAACTGCCCTCACCATTATCATATAAAAACGAAACCTTTACTATCCCAAGAAGCCATGAAAACCTGCCTTCTGCCCTGGTGGTATTATATTTTTCTGCATATATATTATATTTTAATGGTGTAAAAAGCACAAGGCATAAAACAAGCATAATAACCAGTATAACCACAAGAAGCAGGAATAAAACTGCTTTTAAAACTGTTAATAAAACCATTGCTATTAAAGCCGCCAATATACCTGCCTCCCTTCCTGCTTATGCAAAAAATTCCCTTACAAGCCCTGGGGAGATATCCCCATACTTTTTATAAATATCCTGTGCCATTTCTGCCACAAGCTGTAATGCAGCTTCCCTGCATGATGCCATGCCTATTATTTCAATGCCTGCCGCTGCCCTGTATTTAAACCATGGTTCTTTTGAAGAATAAATATCCATAATATTTACACCATTAGCAGGAAATGTAATGCAAAAGCACTGCTTTAAAGACTTCTTCCTGCATGCAAGCTTTTTGTACCTGGCAGGCTTTTTTCTTACTTTTCTGTCCATATACATTTTTTTATTCCAGACAAACATGCCTTCTGTCCTTTCTTATACTGGTATGCAGTGGCAGCAGGAAGTTTTTCCTGCTTATTTTTGAAATGCTTTATATTCTTCCATTTCATCCCTGATAATTTCCTTGGAAGCATACTTTTCGGCTTCATCATCACATTGTGAAAGTGATGCATAAATATAATCTGAAACTTCCTGTGGCGTGTTAAAGAATACAGGTATTTTTTCAAGTGTATTTGCCATTATTGCCCTTCTTAATATACGGCTTGTATCTTTAAACAAAGCTTTTACTTCACTTATAAGCCTTCCAGACACTTCATCTGCCATATCCTGTGTTACTTCCACAGTCCCTGCACTGTTTCCTCCGCCTATGCCAAGCTCTGCAAATGTGCTGTTAGAATTAAGGAGTGAAAGCCTTGAAAGCAAGGCAAAGTCTTCCGAAAGCCCAAGGTTTTCTATTGTTTTGCCATGTACTTCATTAACCTGTGGAAGTGCTGCCTCTGCCATATCAAGGATTTCACTTATTGTTTCCTGTTTCCCTTCCAGTTCATCAATAAGCCCTGAAAGCCATGAAAGCATGTCCTCCTTATTCTCTAAAGGTGTATCAGAAAGCTTCCATATATCTGTCTTTTTGCCTGTAAACAGTTCATTTATTCCTTTTATAATAGTAGCTGCAACACCAAGGGTTTTATCTGCTGCCCTGTCCTCCTCCTTGGTATATGCTGCCACTGAAACCACTGTATACAAAAGGTTCACTATTTCCCCAAAAAGAATGTATAAATCCGACAGCTTAAGCAGTTCATAAGTACTATCATCTGTTATATCATTATAAACTTTATACTGCTTTCTGTCTACATTTTCAAAAGCAGCATTTTTAAGTTCTTCAAGCGGCTTTTTGAACCTTGTAAAATATATGTCCATATTTTCATCTTTATATAACATTGCATTAGTACGGAACATATATTCAAATCCTTCAAGGGAATTTAAATCACTTCCTTTATAAATAGAAACGCTTTCCTTTATAACATCAAAATACTTGCTGCGCAACATTCTCATTGGAAGCTGTCCCATTACAAAACGTACCTTTTCATTAATAGCTGCATTATCATTATTGCTAAATATAAAGTTTACAACTTCTTCTGTAAAACTAGTGTCATCTGGCATGTCCCCCATTTCTATAAAGCGGTATTCAAGACGGTTTAAAATATACTCATACACAGAAAAACAGTCAATATATGCAGAAATTACCTGCATCCTGCCAGTAATGCCCTTCCTGAGTTCCAGAAGTCCTTCTGCAAGGCATATACATTCTTCCTTGTTTAAATTTTCATTAAAAAACCTGCTTATAATACTGTTAATATCCCCTAGAATTTTTTCCTCGTCACCATCTAACGGGCCTGCCTCCTCTGATATATTTTCATAAAACATATAATACTCCAGTGCAAGCTTATAACATGCATGGCTGCCGTAGTAATTCCTGCCCTGCTTTACATATTCTGCAAGCATTTCTTCTGTATTACGGTTCCTGTTTAACTCCCGTATACACTTTGTCATTGATATATCCATAACCCTTTATCCTTTCATATTTAATATTTAGTTCCAGTTTTCTTACCATGTACGGAGCAGTACCCAGCTTTCAAACCATTTAAGCCACCTTACAGCAAACTGCGGGTTTATTGCCTTTCCTGAAAGTACAGGATAGAACAGTATAAAGAGCCCTATAGCCATTGCAACATAAATATATACAGCTTTCTTTGCCAGAGGGTGTTTCTGCACCACTTTATAAAAACTATATCCAAGCATAATTGTTATAAATGGAACGCTTGGGAAATAATGGTATATAAATACTGTCCTTGTTACAAAAAACCACGGTACATACTGTGACAGATATCCCACAGAAATAAAAGCAGCCTTTTTATCCTTTTCCTTAAATATAAGGTAAAGCATATATACAAATGCTGGTATGCCTGCCCACCATACAAGCGGGTTGCCGAATGCACTTATGCCTTCCCTTAATGTTTCAGAAACTGTGCCGTCATAATACCACATAGGACGGTACATTATTGGCCACTGGTACCACTTTGACGAATAATCATGCCCGTCTGTAAGCTGTGAGTGGTAAT
Source organism: uncultured Lachnospiraceae bacterium (assembly GCA_910586555.1). GTDB lineage: Bacteria > Bacillota > Clostridia > Lachnospirales > Lachnospiraceae > Butyribacter. The sequence goes on along the minus strand of CAJUJY010000029.1, from coordinate 25,626 downwards.
TAAACATTGTTTTCTGCGCTTCTATTACCTTTTCAATAAGCCCCCTGTCAGTACCATCATTAAATGGTATATATGACAATAAATATATTACCACAGGTACTGCTATAAAGAAAATACAGCAAAAGCCAATGGTTTTAAAAAATTTCTTGTGGAAATTTTCAACAATATACCCATGCTCTATGCCCTCTGTAACACCTTTCGGGTAATTACATGCATATATATACTCCCTGAACCTTTTAAGCATCACTGCAAAGAATATTATGCAAAGCCCTGCGGATGAATAAATGCCTGTCCATTTGCTTGCCCATCCAATTCCCATAGTTATGCCACAAAGCCCAAGCGGTATAAACGTCTTTTTAAGGTCTGTATCATAAAAGCTGTATTTTGTATAACAGTACATAAAATAATATGATAATATTATAAATAATGTAACAAATACATCAATAGTAGCTATACGGGTTTGCACAAAATGCATAAAATCAAATGTAAATAAAAGCGTAGTAACTATTGAAATCCATGTTTCTTTAAAGAATTTTTTAGCCAGGTTGTATATTGCAGGAATCATAAGCACACCAAATAATGTACCTGCAAACCTCCAGCCAAACGGGTTCATTCCAAATATAAGCACGCCACATGCCATAAAAATCTTGCCAAGAGGCGGGTGTGTGTTTTCATAACAGTACAGCCCATGGATCATTTCATATGCTGTCCTTGCATGGTAAATCTCATCAAAATATGTGCTGTTTAAATTGCTCTTCCTTCCTTCAAACATATCCTGCTCATCAAAAAGTGCCTCATATTCTTTATAGTTGGCAGGAAGCACCTGGTTGCCGCCATCATCTGTAAATACAAGCTCATGTATGCTGTCTTCCCAGTTATTAGCAGCAACCGAAATTTTTATATACCTTGCAGTTATGCCAAGGGTCTTCTGGTTCCAGGCAAATACAGATCCTGCATCCCACTCTGAACCTTCACCACAAAGTGTTGTCCAGTTGTTGCCATCAGCAGAATATTCTATATAATATGTGGGGTTATTTTTATATCCCAGGAAATCCCACATATCTGTTATGGCCATTTCCTGCCCCATATCAAGGAATATCTCCCCTTCCTTAATAACAGAATAGTTTGTTTCCGGAGCCTCCATATGCCCAAGGCGCATAAATGCTATAACTGTATATATTGCCATAATAGTAAACATTGCAATATAATCTGCCTTTTCCATCTTTGCAAGCACAGAAGAAGCATGTACTGGGTTTTTCCTGCCCTTCTGTTTTTCTTTTTTTGTATTTCCTGCCTGTATCTGGGCAGCAATTTCTTTCTGTTCATTTTCCTGTGGTGTATAATCAAAGTAATATTTAAATGTAACATAAAACATATAAACCACTGTAATAAGCATACCGGCAGAAATTAATATAGTTGCTGGCTCAAGCCTGTTAAAATTATTTGCATCATAAAACAGCAGTACATGTACTATATTATAAAATGCCATTGCAGATAAAATAGTATAAAGTATATATATTTCCTTGCGCTGCCTCACACCATAGCACATTATTAAAAGCAGCATCGCCGGGAAAATATATCTTTCATGCATACGTACTGAAAACATAAATACACATGTAACTATAAATGCACCAATAAAATAATATTTTGAAGGGCTTTTCTTGCAGCGCAGGCTTATAACCAGCGAAAGTACCACTATTAATACAATAGCTGCCATGCCCCATGTTTTATAGGTAAGCCCTATAAGGTAACCGTCCTGCCCTGCCCAGTTAAGCCCCATAAGCGTCCATATATTATAGGCATTTACAGATGCATATTCATATGAACCAAGCGTTTCTGTATACTGTGCAAATGCATCACTAAAGCCATATGGCATCATTAAAAGCCCTATTAAAAGTATTGCAGCAATGCCAAAGCCCAGGTTTTTAAAAAACTTGTTCCAGTTAAAATCTTCTAAAAATACCTGGTCAATTATACCGCATATAAGTACAGGTGTAAATATAAGTGTCTGTGGTTTTATCAATATGCCAGCCGAAAATATAAAGTAAGCTGGTATAAGTTTTCTTTCAGTTACAAAATAACACATAAGTGCCACACAGAATGTAAATACCGCATCAGTCTGTCCCCATACTGCACTATCTAAAATAACAGCAGGGCAGAATAAGTATAATGCAGACAGCATTGCTGCACCAGTTTCTTTTATGCGCCTTGAGGCAATATGGTATATAAGCCACCCTGAAGCCATATCAGCAATAATGCCAGGAAGTTTTACCATAAGGGTACTTGCTGCTGAATCCCATGCCATGCCAAAAAGTGAACGTATTGCACCTATAATATATAAAATATACATATATCCAGGTGGGTAGTCTGTAAAGCTTTCTGATTTGTAAAACGCACCAAAACCATCATTAAATACCATATCACTCCAGGATATAAAACAGTTAATATCAACTTCATATCCACGGTACATTAATGCTGCTACAATCCTTGTTAAAAAAGCCGCCACAAAAATTGCAATAAATATAGAAAAACCTATGCTTTTATCCTTATCCTGTGCAATGGCACCTGCCATGGTACTTTTCTTTCCTGCCTGGCTGTTACTATGCCTTAAATAGCCACAGACAGGTTTATAACAGGCATACATTCCAATAATCCCTAATATGGCAATAAAACTCATATTTAACATATTTACTATTTCTCCAATCTACATAAACTTCTTCACATGCTGGTGTGTAAAAAGATGGTCAGAACAATATTCAAAATTGCCTTCACACTTAGAACAGAACCTGAAATCAAGGTTTTCATTATCAAATTCTGTCCTGCCACATACAGCGCAACGGTGTCTTGGCACACCTGCATTTTGCTGTGACTGTTTCCTGTAATTCCTTCTTCTGCGTATATCTTTTGGGGATATTCTTCTGTAATTCCTGGTTGCAAAAAAGAATATAAGGAAGTTGGCAAGCGCAACAACTATTGCTGCAGCACTGCTTATATATTGTGCTGCATAAGCTGTATAGCCGTATAAAAGGAACTGTATCCCATGGTAAAGGCTGCTTACAACCTGGTAAACCATATAAACACCATCAAGCACTGCAAGCCATTTTACTTTTACAGGTATTACAAAGTAAAGCAGAAACTGCATGTCCCCGTTTATTACTGCAAATGCAAAGAACATTGACCAGTATATATACTGGAAACCTGAATAATAAACTTCCAGGTGCATTGGTGACAGGTATAAAATTAATGCTGCCAGGATATTTAATATATACCCGGAGAAAAAATATAAATTAAACCTGAAAGTCCCCCATGCCTGTTCTAATGACCTTCCAAAAAGAAAGAATAAATGCACCTGTATAGCAAAAAACAGTATGCTAAGTAACATTCCAAGCCCTTTTGAAAAGCCATAAGGTTCAATAAGAAATGTAAAAAGCCGCCATACCTGGCCATGGAATACAGCCTTCATATCCAGGCACAGATAAGAATAATAAATGCCTGGGTTTAACATTCCAATAGCAGCACCTGCACAGTAAAGTACAATTACATATCTTATTAAATCAGGCACAGCATATTTTCCAAACTTTTTTTCAAGTTTATTTATAAACTTGTCCATAAAAATCCCCCATTCCTGTCAAAATTATATTGTAAAAAATGCCGGTTTTACACTTTCCATGCGCAAAATCCTAAACAATGCAGCATACTGGCATAAAACCAGTATGCCCTAATTATAGTGATAGCAATAACCTTTGTCAAACCCTAATCTGTACTGTTTTCCAAAATAAAATATGCAACACCTGGCAGCATATACATTTTACAAGCCTGGTTTTTCTCCCAGAACATATCCATGGTACCTTCCGACTTATCTAAAATATCCTGCAATGTATCACCAGCTTGTGCAACATATTTTACCCATGTGCCTTGTTGCTGCCTGTTCCTGGCAGGTGCTGCCAGGCCGCCCATTGTATAAAGGCCACCTTGTGCATTATTTCCTATGTTATTTTCTGCAACACTTCCCATGCTGTTTCCTGTTCCCATATCATTTCCTGTACTGTTTTCCATACCATTTCCTGTCATATATCCAGTACCCATGTTTCTTTGCATGCCCATATCTATCTTTAGTCCTGTGCCACTGTTATACATACGGTTTCTGCTGTTATCATCTTTGTCCCCGTCATCGTCTTTATCGTCATCATCATCATCTTTATCATCATCATCTTTATCGTCATCATCACCGTTGTCATCATCGTCATCATCATCTTTATAATTCCCACCAGGAATAACGCCCATTCCTCCGCAGCTAGTACAGTTCCCTCCGCCAGGATACCCCTGGTTTTTTACAGGGATGCAAATTGTATCGCCAATCTGGAGATTATAGACATCAATATATGGATTGGCACGTAATATAATAGCAAGGGGCACATTATACTGCCTGCTTAAACTATAGAGAGTTTCCCCCTGCCTGATGGTGTGTGTCATACCGTCACAATATTCATAATTCATAATAGTCCTCATTTCTGCGCCGCTTTTTAATAAACAGTTTTGTGCCAGGCAGCGCACAGGCACAAATGCCCAGTCCATAAAACCCAGGTTTAAATGCAGCCTGTATTATAATATATTCATATTAAGTTGATTAGTGCATTGTAAGCATCTGGCTTTAAATATTTTTTAAAGCCTTATAAAAGAACTTGTAAATTAGCCTTATACATTATGTACCTTTGCCATTGCCTGTTATAGTGTACAAAATTATATCAAAACACATCCGTTTCATAATTTTTAATTTTATATAAAGATAGGATAATTTATAGTTATCCACGGTTTATTTTAAATAAGAGACCAGAATGGTTATGCCCTGGCAAGGCCAAAGTAATCCTACAGGCAACCCGCTTCCGCTTGGACGGGTTCACGCAACGGCGCATAAAACCTGTATGCTTCAAAGAAAAAATTTCTTTGAAGCATTTAAGACCAGGTTTAAACGCCGGCGGCCCCGTACAGTTGCCTTTTAGGATTACATTTGGAACTTGCCAGTAATATACGTTTTGACAGTTTATAAGAATATTTTCTGTGGATTTTCCTGGTTTAATGGCACTATACTGCACTTGCACATGTAACAGTGTTTAATGACAGCGCAAAAGTACCTTTTACATGGGACATAGAATTTTATCAAAAAATTAAAATACAAACAAGAAAACTTTTAATTCCCACGGAACATAGTAACATGCAGGCAGTTTTATATATTTTCTGTAAAAGGCACTATAGTGTTGTGCACCTATCGTAGTGCAATCTCATTAAGTTAGGAATATTTGCAGAAAATATTCCAATAAGTTTCCAAAGTGTATATTACCTGGCAAGTTCCAAATGTGCTTACAATGAACAAGCTGTAGATTTGTAAAGGGACCGCTGGTGCTTAAGTTCCGTATTAAATGCTTCAAAGAAGTTTTTTTTGAAGCATAGGGACTTTATGCACCATTGCGTGTGACGTCCAAGCGCGAGCGGGCTGTTCATGGGACACTTTGGAACTGCCAGGGCATAATATTTTAGTTTCTATTTCCTTAACTAAATGACATTGATTGTAGTGGAAACGTACCTGCTACAGAAAATATATAAAATGCTGCATGTACACAACCTTTATTTAATATATACAACCTCCAATGCAGGATAACTATAAATTATCTTCTTGTTTATATACTTATACACATTTGGAAATTTATGAAACAGCCGTGATACCAAAACTTTTCATCTTGCATTAAATAAAAGTTTGTCATATAATAAGGCAATATGGAGTTTTATGACTAAACCTGTTACAATTTGTGGTGCTTATAAATATATAAAATATAAATTTTAATACAGCACCCTTAGAAAGAGGTATACAATGAAACCAGATTATAACACTCTTGGAATCGATATCGGTTCTACTACTGTAAAAATAGCTGTTTTAGATAAAGACTTCAATATTTTATTTTCTGGGTACCAGCGGCATTTTGCCAATATACAGGAAACACTGGCAGAAATGCTGCAAAAAGCTTATAAAGACCTTGGCGATCTTCCATTATCCCCGGTTATAACGGGTTCAGGAGGGCTTTCCCTTTCAAAGCACCTGGGAATACCTTTTGTGCAGGAAGTTGTGGCTGTTGCCACCTCACTAAAAGATTTTGCACCACAGACAGATGTTGCAATAGAACTTGGTGGTGAAGATGCCAAAATTATATATTTCACTGGCGGGATTGACCAGCGCATGAATGGCATATGTGCCGGCGGCACAGGTTCATTTATCGACCAGATGGCATCACTTCTTAAAACTGATGCTATGGGATTAAACGGATATGCTAAAAACTATAAGGCCTTATATCCTATTGCTGCACGCTGCGGCGTATTTGCCAAATCCGATATACAGCCTCTTATTAACGAAGGTGCAACAAAAGAAGATCTGTCTGCATCAATATTCCAGGCAGTTGTAAACCAGACAATAAGCGGCCTTGCATGTGGCAAGCCAATACGGGGCAATGTAGCATTCCTTGGCGGCCCGCTGCATTTCCTTACAGAACTCCGGCAGGCTTTTATACGTACACTTAAACTTACAGACAGCCAGATTATTGCGCCAGAACACTCGCATCTTTTTGCTGCATCTGGTGCTGCCATGAATCCAGATAAAAATGTACGTTCTTCCCTTGGAAGCCTGTGTGAAAAGCTTTCTAAGAAGATTGAAATGGATTTTGAAGTAACAAGGCTTGAACCACTTTTTAATAGTAAAGAAGAATATAAACAGTTTTTAGGCAGGCACTCTGAAAATAATGTTAAAAAGGGGGACTTTAGCAAGTGCAATGGAAACCTTTTTCTTGGTATTGACGCTGGCTCCACTACTACAAAAGCAGCCGTAATTGATGAAGAAGGCACACTTGTTTATTCTTTCTACAGCAGCAATAACGGAAGCCCCCTTAAGACTACATTAAAAGCTATTAAAGAAATATATTCACTTATGCCAGAAGGTGCTAAAATTGCCCGTTCATGTTCCACAGGCTATGGTGAAGCACTCCTTAAATCAGCACTGCTGCTTGATGAAGGTGAAGTTGAAACAGTTGCGCACTATACAGCCGCAGCCTTCTTTGAACCTGGTGTGGACTGTATACTTGATATTGGCGGCCAGGATATGAAATGTATTAAAATCCGGAACAATTCTGTTGACAAGGTACAGCTTAACGAAGCATGTTCCTCTGGCTGTGGGTCATTTATTGAAACATTTGCAAAGTCACTTAACTATGATGTTGCAGATTTTGCAAATATTGCACTGTTTGCCACAAACCCTGTTGACCTTGGTTCAAGGTGCACTGTTTTTATGAACTCAAAAGTAAAACAGGCACAGAAAGAAGGTGCCAGTGTAGCAGATATTTCTGCCGGGCTTGCATACTCTGTTATTAAAAATGCACTTCTTAAAGTAATAAAACTTACTGATCCAAAAGACCTTGGCAAAAAAGTTGTTGTACAAGGTGGTACTTTTTACAATGATGCTGTGCTTAGAAGCTTTGAACGCATATCAGGCTGTAAGGCTGTACGCCCTGATATAGCAGGGATTATGGGAGCATTTGGTGCTGCACTTATTGCAAAAGACAGATACACAGGACAAGAAAGTACAATGCTTTCCTTTAAACAAATTAATGAACTCCGGTTTGAAACAAGCATGTCACGCTGTAAAGGCTGTACAAACCACTGCCTGCTTACAATTAACAGGTTTACAGGCGGCAGGCAGTTTATATCAGGCAACCGCTGTGAAAGGGGGCTTGGCAGGGAAAAGAAAAATTCAGGCATACCAAACCTTTTTGAATATAAACTTAAAAGGATATTTAAACATTATGTCCCTTTAAATGAAGATACTGCCATACGTGGGACTGTTGGCATACCACGTGTGCTGAATATGTATGAAAATTACCCGTTCTGGTTTACATTTTTCACAGAACTTGGATACAGGGTAGTTCTTTCACCTGAATCAAACCGCAAAATATATGAGCTTGGAATTGAATCCATTCCAAGCGAGTCAGAATGTTACCCTGCAAAGCTTGTACATGGCCATATATCATGGCTGGTTAAACAAGGCATAAAATATATTTTTTATCCATGTGTGCCATATGAACGCTGCGAAACAGAAGGCGCTGGCAACCATTATAACTGCCCTATTGTTACTTCATATGGTGAAAATATTAAAAACAATGTTGATGAACTTCAAAATGCAGATATAATTTACCAGAACCCGTTTGTATCATTTGAAAGCATGGAAATTATAACAAAGCGTTTAAGTGCTTACTTTGCGGAAGAAAATCAAATTCCTGCCGCAGATACCAGGCGTGCAGCGGCGGCGGCATGGAAAGAAATGCAGGCCGTGCGCAATGATATAAGTGCTAAAGGTGTGGAAACACTTAAATATATAGAAGAACATAACTGCCACGGCATTGTGCTTGCCGGACGCCCTTACCATATTGACCCTGAAATCAACCATGGTATTCCTTCACTTATTACATCATATGGCGTTGCTGTGCTTACAGAAGACAGCATATCAGAACTTGGCACAGTTGACAGGCCAACCATTTCAGTAGACCAGTGGATGTACCACTCACGCCTTTACAGGGCAGCAGCATTTACGGCCACAAGAAAAGACCTGGACTTAATACAGCTTAACTCATTTGGCTGCGGCCTTGATGCTGTTACAACAGACCAGGCAAGTGATATCCTTACAAAACAAAATAAAATCTACACCGTATTAAAAATAGATGAAGTAAACAACCTTGGTGCAGCACGCATACGCATACGTTCACTGCTTGCTGCTATAGAAGACAGGAAACGCAAACATATTGTGCCTGCAAAGAAAGATACAGCACACCACAGGGTAATATTTACGGAAGAAATGCGCAGGGATTACACTATACTTACACCACAGATGTCACCAATACACTTTGACATACTTGGCCCCGCACTTGCTTCATGTGGTTATAATATAGAAATACTCCCGCAGGACAGTTCATGTATTGACTACGGGCTTAAATATGTAAATAATGATGCCTGTTACCCTTCATTAATTGTTACAGGGCAGTTTATGCAGGCACTTTTATCTGGCAGGTATGATTTAAATAAAGTTGCATTAATAATTACACAGACTGGCGGCGGCTGCCGTGCTACCAACTATATAGGTTTTATAAGGCGTGCCCTTGAAAATGCAGGCATGGGGCATATTCCTGTAATTTCCATGAGTGCAGGGATTGAGAAAAACCCTGGGCTTAAGATAAACCTTAAAATGGCACACCGGGCACTACAGGCACTTATATATGGTGATGTATTTATGCGTGTACTTTATAGAACCAGGCCTTATGAAAAAGTTAAAGGCTCTGCAAATGCCCTGCATGAAAAATGGCTTGCCATTGCTAAGAAACAAGTAACTACAGGCAATAAAAAAGAATTTAAAGATAATATCAGGCAGATTATAAAAGAGTTTGATAATCTTGAACTGCTTGATATTAAAAAACCACGTGTTGGCATTGTTGGTGAAATACTTGTTAAATTCCTTCCGCTTGCCAATAACTATCTTGTAGAGCTTCTTGAAGCAGAAGGTGCAGAAGCTGTATGCCCTGACCTGGTTGATTTCTTTATGTACAGCCTGTATAATGCCAACTTCCAGGCAAAATACCTTGGCAAAAAGAAACAAAGCGCAATGTTAAATAACTTTATTATAAAATATATTGAATACTACCGTAATGCAGCAAGTGAAGCACTTGCCGCAAGCCGCCGCTTTGAACCGCCTGTACACGTTTCAAAACTTGCAGGGTATGCTTCCCCTGTTGTTTCATGTGGCAACCAGACAGGTGAAGGCTGGTTTTTAACTGGTGAAATGGTAGAACTTATACACTCTGGCGTACCAAATATTGTATGTGCACAGCCTTTCGGCTGCCTTCCAAACCATGTTGTAGGCAAAGGTGTAATAAAACAACTGCGCCACCAGTTCCCAGAGTCAAATATTGTTGCTGTGGATTATGACCCTGGCGCAACAGAGGTAAACCAGCTTAACCGCATTAAGCTTATGCTGTCTACTGCTGTTAAAAATTTAAACCAGTAAAAAACAGATAGTATCTGCTGGTTTTGTAAAAATACAGTATTAAGAATGTAATACCTTATAATAATATAATACATTTTTATAAGATATGGGAATTATTATGAAAATTTTAATATATAAATGGGATATTTTCTTATATAATGATATAATTGATGAATTAAAAGAGCAGGGACATTTTACAGATGTCCTTGCTTTTCCTGTAAAAAACCATATAAAAGATACAGCCTTTGAAGAAAAACTGTCAGGCTGCCTGGAAAACGGAAGCTATAATGCAGTTTTTTCAGTAAACTATTTTACTGCTATTTCCAATGTATGCCTTAAATATAAGACACGCTATATCTGCTGGACATGTGATGCCCCGCTTGCCGGCATGAGGAACCCTTCTATATTTAACACTGTAAATACAATATATATATTTGATAAAAAAGAATATTTATACTTTAAAAACCAGGGTGCAGATACAGTAAAATACCTTCCGCTTGCTGGTGCACCAGAACGCATAAACAGGCTGCTTAGCAAAAATGCCGCCAGTACATGCAAATACCTTTATGATATATCATTTGTTGGCAACTTGTATGATAAAAACCGCTATGACGAAATGGTTAGTTTATTCCCTCAGTACCTGTGCGGTTATATGGATTGTGCAATAGAAGCCCAGTTAAATGTATCGGGCGGAAATATTATTAATTTAATGCTTACTAGTGAGATAATGGACAATGCAGAAAGGTACATGGATTTAAAACAGGAAAACAGTGAAGGCGGGGACTTAAAACTATGGTTTGCTACAAGCGTGCTGTCATATAAAGCAGCTTCAGTTATGCGCAGGCAGGCTATAAATTCCCTTTCACATATTGCAGATATGCATCTTTTTACTACAAGCCGCACAGATGGTTTAAATAAAGCCATTGTCCACCCTCCTGTAAAGTACCATAGTGAAATGCCGTTAGTATTTGCATCTTCCAAAATAAACCTGAATATGACAATACCTAATATTGAAGATGGCATACCCTTACGCGTATTTGACGTTTTATCTGCTGGTGGCTTCCTGCTCACAGATTACCGTCCCGGGCTTTTAGAATTATTTGATATTAATAAAGACCTTGTAGTTTATGATGGTATTGAAGACCTTAAAGACAAAGCAGTTTATTATTTAAAACACAGCAAAGAAAGAGAGCTTATTGCAGCAAACGGCCACAATAAGCTTAAAAAACTCCATACATATAAACAACGTATAAAAACTATGTTCAGTTTTTAAAATAATCCTGGTTAAATGCTGTCTTTTGTACATTATTATTTTCTGTATCTGTTTCCTTAGCATTTATGCCAGAATTAAGGTTATTATTTTTAATAATATCACCATCAAGCACATCTGCATCTTTATTTATAATAATGTTATCTGCATTAATTTCATCAGGGCTGTTATAATTATTATAATCTGCATTATTAACATTTTTTATATCTGGTGCATTAGTATTATCTTCACTAGATGTTATGCTGTCCATGCCGGTTATATTAATACCTCTTTCTGTAACGCTTATGGTACTGCTGCTTCCCCCATTAACCCCTTCTAGCTCCTGTAAATCAACTATATCGCCTTTTTTATAAAGATGGTATGAAAGCATTATTATCCCTGCCAGGAATACAAAAGATACTGAAAGTCCTCCTTCCATTCCAAAACTTCCGCCATTTATTATTTCCATGCCATTTGTATAGGAAGTCGACAGTATGGAATTAGAAACCTTCATTCCACTTACCTGTACCCCGTATACATTCCCCTGTACAAAGTTCCATACACTGTGGAAAGCCCCTGCTATCCATATGTTGCCAAAATCCAGCAAAAGCAGTGAGGCAAATACACCAAATAAAAACAGGTTTAAATATGCAAGTGGTGACAACCCGCTGTTAGCTGAATGTAAAAATGCAAAAAACAGTGAACTGGCAACTATTGCCAATGTCACATGGTACCTTCTGGACAGTGAAACCATAAGATAACCCCTGCAAAGCACTTCTTCTGCCATCCCTTGCAACATATAACCAAGGAAATAACCGGTAATATATAATGGTATAATATCTGTAGCAATACCACTGCATTTTACACTTCCTGTAATTACACATATAAGATATACCACAGAAAATGCTGCTGCCCCTGCCAAAAGCCCTAGGACATATTGTTTAAACATTCCCTTTTTCACAAATCCAAGTGTGGAAAGTTTCCTTTTTTCAAAAAAACGGCAATAAAAAAGTACAATAACCGTAAGCAGTATTTCTGCAAAAAGCATAACTATCATAATCCATTCAGGCATATCTGACATAACAGAAAGCATTTTCTGTGTATCAAGCCTTCCTGTCATAATCATTGACATATAATCCTTATTGCTAAGAAGGTATGCTATTATTGCAGGAACCTGTATAAAACCCATGGCGGTTGAACCAATAAAAAACAAAAGGACAGCAATACATATTTCAACCAGGATATTGTGTCCTTTACCTGATGCTGCTTCTTTCATAAACAGCGCTTTTTTAATATCTTTCATAACTATTCCTTTCATCATATTTAGTATTTTCTATTATGATAACACATATTATGGAAATTTTCACCTAAATATTTATAATTGGAATGGATAAATATGTTCAAAAGACATCAAAAAAACTTACAGGTTTACATTTCTTCTTCACTATCTTTTCTATTAATATACAGATATCTTATTCTTACACGTTCAATCTGGTCATAACTGTATTTTTCCCCAGGTTTCATTTCTCCAAGTTTTATTTCAAAATCTTTATGTGTTTTTCCATTCCAGCCTTCTTTAATTAAAACACTAACAATTCTGTCAACATCATTTTTATGCATAAACAGCCTCCATAATTAAGTATGCTTATTATGTAAATTCTTATTAATTTATATTCTGGTTTCTTCATATTTTTGATAATTTTACAAAAAATAATACTATATACGCCTTATCAAGGCAATATATCCCTGTTAATTTATTCATATTTCAAAATATTATTGATATCTTATAGATTAATATAGCATATGCATTATTGCTATTTTTTAATTAACTAAATTTTTTTACTAATATAAAGATATTTTCTTTTGGAGGAATTAATGGACTTAAAACTACTTGGCCTTAATATTAAAAATAGCAGAAAAAATATTAAATTAACACAGGCACAACTTGCAGAAATCACAAACCTGTCTACTGTACATATTTCACATATTGAAGGAGGCAGTGTAAAAATGTCAGTTGATACATTAATTAATATATGTAATGCACTTAATACAACTCCTAATGATATCTTATGGGGACAGTTTGATACAGATACCTATAATGCTGGCGGTACTGGAAAAGATCTGTTTTCTGAAAACGGAGGATATAGTATTAATGCACAGTTAAGCACTAAAGCAAAGAACATGTCACAAAGTGACAAAAGACTGCTGCTTGAAATAGCCGGACTGCTTGCAAAACGTAATGAATATATAAAGAAAAATAGTAATAATAATGATTATTAAATAGTGATATTAACAGAATAAATATATAATAACCAGATAATAATATCTCTTATATAATTTTTTGTTATATCTGGTTATTATATAAATAATTATGAAATGTAAACAAAATATTTTTTTAATAAAACACTAATAAATATAAAAGAATAAATTTGTGGTTTATGGATACATAATCTAGAAACTAATGTGCTATAAAATTTTTTAACTGACTGTTACATATATTTTTTTGCTAATGCCATTACACTGGATTGTAATATATGTATGCCCTTTTTTTATTCCTTTTATGATACCATTTTTATCTACGGTTGCTATTTTTTTATTTTTTGATTTGTAAATAATTTCACTTCCATTTGTATTAACAATATAAGTATTAATTGAAACTTTTTTCCTTTTTTTAACTATATACTGCTCTTTTTCAGTTTCTATTACAGTTTTTGAAAAATCTGGCCTGCATACTCCATGTACACTTGAAATCTCTCTTGTTTTTTTCTTTACCATATTTCCAGAATTTCCATCAAGTGTACATAACATATCTTGTTCTACAGATAAAAAAATGCATGTATGGTCTGGCCCGTTTGAAATATCACCATTCGTTTCTACAATCAGAATATCACCTTTTTTTAATTCATTTACAGATAATATACCACTTGCTTTCTCACTACATCCACATGCTTCGTCCAGACAGCCACCGTCAAGCAGATAAAAACTATCTATTTTACTAAAAAATTCACGGAATCCAGATGAACTTCTTACTTTTGGTATAATAGCTCCAGGAATACCAGCCTGCTCTGCACTCCATGAAACAAATTCGGAGCACCATGCCTGTTTAGCATCACCTGCCCATGCCCCAAAGTATGATTCATAATTACTATCTTCTTCATACCCGATTTGTGATTCTGCAACAGCTATAAAAGCCTGGTCTAATGACATTCCATTAATATCTGGTAATGTTTGTGGGTTTTCATATGCATATGCTGTTGAAACCAGGTTTATAGAAAGCAGGAAAGACAAAAGACTTTTTTTTATTAACTTAAATTTTCTCATTATAACCTCCATTTTTAAATTATATATTATAGTTAAATGGTATCTGTAAGCAGTAATTGGAAGTTTGCAGATATTATTTGGTTAAGGTTAAAAATATAATAACCAGATATTATAGAAATTAGTACCTGGTTATTTAATTCTGTCTGGCAGTTTATAATTATTTAAGCTCTTTTAAAAAGGCTTCTATCCTGTCAAGCCCTTTTTCTATCTGTTCTATTGAAATGGCGTATGAAAGTCTTAAATGGTCATCAAAACCAAAATCTGCACAAGGGACAACGGCAGTGTTATAGTCATTTATAAGGATTTCCGCCATTTGTGCAACTGTACTTACTTCCACCCCTTTATATGCCATGCCTAATACTTTGCTGGCATCTACAAATACATAAAATGCGCCCATTGGTTTAACAGCACTTATATATGGCATATTGCATATCCTGTCATATATATACTGGCGGCGTTTGCCAAATTCTATGTTCATCTGGTCTACTGAATCCTGCGGCCCGTTAATTGCCTCTACAGCAGCCTTTTGTGCGATTGAATTAGGGTTTGATGTCTGGTGGCTCTGTACGCTTCCCATCATTTTGGCAATCTTTAGAGGTGAACCTGTATACCCAATTCTCCAGCCCGTCATTGCATAACTTTTTGCAAGGCCGTTACATGTGATTGTCCTGTCATAAATTTCCTTGCCAAGTGAAGCTATGCTTACATGCTTCTGTCCGTCATATGTGAGTGTTTCATACATTTCATCTGCAACTACATAGAAATCTTTTTCAACAGCAAGATCTGCAATATCACGCAGTTCATCTTCTGTGTAAATCATTCCAGTAGGGTTATTTGGAGTATTAAGTATAAGTGCCTTTGTTTTATCTGTAATAGCTGCTTTAAGTGCTTCTGGTGTAAGCTTATAATTCTGTTCTTTAGTTGTTTTAACTATTACAGGCACACCATCTGCAAGTTTTACAATTTCAGTATAACTAAGCCAGTATGGAGCCGGTATAATAACTTCATCTCCAGGATTTAAGAGAACAGTAAAAATATTTTCAAGGGAATGTTTGCCGCCATTGCTTATAACAATCTGCTCCGGGGCATAATCAATATTGTTATAGTTTTTGAATTTCCTGGAAATAGCTTCTTTAAGTTCGTTAATACCTGAAGCTGGTGTATATTTTGTGAAACCACTGTTAATAGCATCAATAGCTGCATCACAAATATTTTCAGGAGTATCAAAATCAGGTTCACCTGCCCCAAACCCAACAACATCTTTTCCCTGTGCCCTTAGTTCCTTTGCCTTTGCAGTAATGGCAAGTGTTGATGATGGTTTAACTGCTGCTGCTTTCTTAGATAATTCTAATGACATATTTTACCTCTTTTCTTTGTCCAGGGTAAACTTTATCTGGCCAATTAATTATTATAATTATATTATATTGTAACTTTATATACCAGTAGAATTATAATACAAGAGGGTATATGTGTCAATGTATAATTGTATACAATTTTAATTATTTATTACTATAAGTCCAGGTTATTTTTCAAGCGGATATTCGCAATCCGCATTGCCTGCAAGCAGGCATTGGCTACTTGCCCACTTGCAAAACAACCTCATTGCCGCTTTGCGGCAGTCTGGCAGGAGCTTGAACCCCTGCCAGACTAAGTAAGCCCTGGTAAATCAAACCCACCGCTTAAGAAGCGTGTATTGCAAAGGGCTTACTTAATGAGGTTAAACAAAATAAGGGAGCTGGTTTTTATTCCAGCCCCCTTGTCTTATTGTAATGTAATATATCTAACGCCTGACACAGATTATAAATTCCCTTTGTTCTTTGCTGTGACAACCCCTCCTGAAATTGCCTGGATATCACTTTCAGAAAGTGCGCCTTTTATAAGCATAACTTCATCTAAATCCCCGCTAAAGTAAGCATCCCATGCATTTGCACCAAAGTAAACTTTTGAATTAGCTTTCATCATAATGTCTTTTGCAACATCACCTTCACCTGCAAGGCTGCCATTAATATAAAGCTTGCCATATACTGTATTGGCTGCTGTTCCAGCTTTTGAACCATCAATAACCAGTACAACATTCTGCCATTCATTTTCTTTATAAGAAACTTTACCAGCAACATCTACATATCCGCCATTGTTAGACCAGATAGGACGCTCAAATGTAAGGTTTAACCAGTATTCTGGTGAAAATGTCCCGGCTGTAAGAGTAGGGTCAACTGCACCGCCAAGTTTTAACGGCTTCATCCAGTATGAAATTGTATAGCTTTCACCAAGAACAGAAGCATCATCAAGAAGCTTTAACCCATATGTGCCATCCAGGGTTATTGCTTTGCCTCCATTCATGCCAGCATCTGAATATTTAAAAGTTACACCTGTTTTGTTTTCAAGCCCTTTTGCTGCCCCTGTCATTTTCTGGACTGCTAAAGCACCATCATCCTGGCCTTCAAAATCAAATACCTTAAGGATTTCACCGCCAAACTTAAATCCTGCATAATCCTTTTCAATAGACAGTTTATAAGTTTTATTTGTAACAGCATCTTCTGCATATACTGTTATAACAAGTTCAGTCTTCATGCCCTGTAATGCAATATCAACACTTCCATCACTGCCTGCAAGCACATCACCTGCAAATGCATATCCGTTCTTATCCTTTATTGATAATACTGCCTTAACAGTGCTTACAGAAGATGGTACTTTCATGCTGTAATTGCCTGCACTGTCTTTTTCTACAGTTATGCTGATTGTTTTGTCCCCGTCAGGAACGGATGCAGTTATACCTGTAAGTTCATTATCATTTGATAATGAACCGCCTGGAGCCGTAGCATCAGGCTTATTATCTAAATAAAATGTTGATGCAAAATCCTTGCCTGACATAAGGTACATTTTCTGTCCTAAAATTGTCAGGTAATATCCTGGCTGTGATACGCTTTCATAAGATACACCCTTTGCATCAGATAAACCTGCAACCTTTTTAAATGTCTGTTTCTTTGCAGTTTCAGGAATTGTATTTAAATCATAGTCCTGTGCAAGGGTTACACTTTTGTCATCATTGGCTGTAAGATAAAGCCCTGGCTTATTTTCTGACTGGATAGATACATAATCACTATTTGATGTATCTGCTTTTCCTGGAGTAAGAACCCATTCAGAATCTTTAACACCAGCATCTGCATATACGCCTACCCCAATTTTCGTATATGGATAAGCACTGTCTGCACCTGAGTTCTCAAATTTTTCATGGGAAACTAAATCCCCGTTCCCAGTATAAATTTTTGAAACAGTACCATTGATTCCTGCCGCAGTTTCAGGTATTTCTGTAATGCTGCCATCTGCATTGAAATTAACCTCTGTAATACAAGGAGCCCTTCTGAAACCGCTTCCAGCCGGAAGTGACCCGTTATGGTATATAAAGTATGTTTTACCCTTAAAGTCAAACACTGCCATATGGTTTGTATTTGATGTAGCACTTGGAGGCATTAAAATATTTCCAAACTCCAGTTTGCCATCCATCAGGTCATCTGTTGTAGCATACGCCATCTGCTCCCTCCAGCCATATGCATAGAACAGGTAATATTTGCCTGTATATTTCCCATCTGCATCCTGGCGGCGGTAAATCCATGGTGCTTCTGTAAACGACAGGCCTGTAACATCTTTTTCAATAATATCTACATCTTTTGAAGTCTTTCCGCCTGCCTGTGTGCCAAATGTTATTTTTCCGTCCCCGTTTATATCTTTTACGGAAACCATGTCTTCATTTAATTCACATACAAATACCTTGCCATTGCCCCATGAAAGATAGCGGTGTTCCACACCATTGCTATCGGTTTCTATCCATGCAGTAGGGTCAATGTCATTCCATCCGCTTGTTTCATTTGTTGTTGTTGAACCTTTAACAAGAGGAGTCCCTTTATCTTTAAACGGCCCTGCCGGGTTATCAGCAACGGCAACACCTATAGACTGTTTTCCGCTGTCTGTTTTATCCCATGAACAGTAATACAAGTAATATTTCCCATTGTACTTCATAACCTGGCCTGCCCATGCAGCATCAGCAGTTCCCCATGTAACATCTTTCATATTAAGTACAGTACCATGGTATGACCAGTTCTTAAGATCCTTTGTTGAGTAGCAGCAATATTCTGGGATATTGTATGACTCAGCTCTGGAAACATCATGTCCCACATACAGGTATACTGTGCCATCATCTACTAAAACAGACGGATCCCCGCCATATAATGGGTTTCCATCACTATCAGTTGTAGCGATAGGATTCATATCTGATGTAAATGAAGCCAGTGTCTGTCCTGGAACCTGTGATGGTGAATCTGTTGGTGTAACTTCAGGTTCTGGCGTTACCTGTGAGTTCTGCTCCTCCCCTTCTGTAACCTTAATGTTTACATAAGTTTTTTTAACCTTTTTATCCTTACCTTTTACAGCAACTGTAATCTTTGCTGTACCCAGGGTCTTAGCTGTTACTACCCCGTTTTTTGTAACAGAGGCAATACCCTTTTTGCTAGATGTAAATGTAATTGTTTTCTTTGCCTTTGCAGGTGAAACAGTCACTTTAATTGTGGCCTTTGCACCCTCTTTAAGCGTGTAAGTCTTTTTTGTAACTGTTTTCTTGCCGATTTTCAGTGTAACACTTTTAACTTTCTTAGCACTTGCTGCTTCCACGCCCTCACTTACAGTAAAAGCAGGTGTAACAGCCATTACTGCCGCAAGCCCGGCGGCTAAAAAGCGCCCATAACTTTTTTTAAACATACTATATGCTCCTTTCATATTTAGTTTAACTTTGTGCACAGCAGCCAACAGGTAAATAACTTAATCCTGCCATCTGCCATATAATGCACCAATAGAACACATTATTTGTCCATATTGCATTATATTTTTAAACTTATATCTATATTTTAGTACAAAATTACCACTAATTCAATAAGAAATTACTAAAAAATAAATTTCTTCCAATTTAACCTCATTAAGCCAGCCTTTTAAAGGGCACACTTCTTAAGCGGAGCGTTTTGTTTACCAGGGATTTAAAAGCGGCAATAAGGCTGGTTTGCAAGTGGGCAAGTTGCAGGTGTCTGCTTGTCTGCAACCGAAGGTTGCTTGCAAACCAGAGATTGCTTGAAATGCGGATTGCGGATATCTGCCCCGCCTGTAATATCCCATTTCCAGTAATTATATATAAACAAAAGATAATTTATAGTTATCTATTATTTGTATTATAAATTTATGAAACAGCCATATTAAGCCTGTAAAAACGGATAGATTATTTTTATTATCTGTGATATACTATTTTTATTGAAGCAGATGGAATTAAAGGGAATTATATATCTTAATTAAAATATATGGAGGCATAAATAATATGAATAAAAATATCGTTGTTGCACTTGGGCACAGTGCCCTTGGAAGGACTTTTCCAGAACAGAAAGAGGCAGCTAAAAATGCTGCATCAGCCATTGCTGATCTTGCTGCTGCCAAATTTAATATTGTAATAACACACAGTAACGGCCCGCAGGTTGGCATGATACATTCTGCAATGACAGAATACAGCCGCCTTGAACCGTCTAATACTGTTGCACCTATGTCTATATGCAGTGCCATGAGCCAGGGCTACATAGGTTACGACCTGCAAAATGAAATAAGGACAGAACTTTTAAACAGAGGTATTTACAAGCCAGTTTCAACTATTATAACACAAGTACGTGTTGACCCGTTTGATACAGCATTTTCATATCCTGAAAAGCATATTGGAAGATATATGGACGAAGAAGAGGCAAAAGCAGAGGAGAAAAAAGGAAACCATGTTGTATTTGAAGAAGGCAAAGGCTACAGGCGCATTATTGCAGCCCCGCGTCCTATGGAAATATATGAACTTGATGCCATTAAAACACTTATGGAAGCCGGGCAGATAGTAATTGCCGCAGGCGGCGGCGGAATACCTGTGCTCCAGCAGGGGACACGCCTTAAAGGTGCAAGTGCAGTTATTGAAAAAGATGTTACAAGTGCATGCCTTGCGGAAGAACTTGGAGTTGATATACTGCTTCTGCTTACTGGTGTTGAAAAAGTGTGCCTTGGTTTTGGCACACCTTCTGAAAAACAGCTTGACAGCATGACAGTCGAAGAAGCTACAAGATATATTAATGAAAAACAGTTTTCTTCTGGTGCAATGCTTCCAAAAGTTGAAGCTGCTGTTTCATTTGCATCTTCCTCACCAGCGCGCAAGGCAATTATAACAAGCATTAATACAGCTATTGAAGGCATAACAGGCAAAACAGGCACTGTAATAACTGCAAACTAATTATCTGGTATACAGGTATACTTGTATACCTGTGTTTTGCCGCAAAACTGTTACTGTAATAAGTCAAGCGGATATCCGCAATCCGCATTTCAAGCAATCTCTGATTTCAAGCAACCTTCGGTTGCAGACAAGCAGCCACCTGCAACTTGCCTGCTTGCAAAACAACCTCATAGCTGCTATCGCAGCTTTTCAGTGGGAGCTTGTACTCCCACTGAAACAAGTAAGTTCCTGCCCACCGCTTAAAAAGTGGGGGGGGGACTTACTTGATGGGGTTAAATAAATACCCCGTTTTTTGTATTTAACTGTGTAGTATACTTAAAATGGGGTATAATAAAGTTTTATAAATATTATTTTTGGTCATAGTGTGAACAACATTGTGCAATTTCTATCTGTCCGTTATTTATTCTGTAGACCAGACTGCCATATTTTATTCATTTTCATCCTCTATTCATGGATTAATAATGCAGGTTCTGGTAATTATAGCAGTATATGGCAGCATGATTTAGATAAAATCCAGAAAATGCTCCATTTAAACATAGAAGCATTAACTATACTTTCTTCACTTTTTGTACGTGGTTTTAAAGATACAGAAGGGACACAGCTTATAAATGTTTCTTCCTGCGGTGGTTATACAATCGTTCCAAATGCAATAACTTACTGTGCATCAAAGTTCTATGTTAGTGTTTTTACAGAGGGGCTTGCATGGGAATTAAAAGAAACCAGAGCTAAAATGCAGGCAAAAGTGCTTGCACCTGCTGCAACAAAAACAGAATTTGGAAAAATTGCTAATAATACAGAAGAATATGATTATAACAAAATGTTTAAAAATTACCACACAAGCGCACAAGTAGCAGGTTTTTTAATGGAATTATACGATAGTAACAAAACGGCTGGAATAGTTGACAGAAAAGATTTCTCTTTCCACCTGTCAGACCCTGAGTTTCCATACGCCAAAAATCCATTATATAACCAGAATATAATGCAGGGTGCTTGTAAACAAATATAAAGAAAAGACAGACTTTCCCAATACTTAAAAGGCTATAACAAAACCATTTCCAGTAATTAGTTGTTATAGCTTTTTTGGGATTTTGCAATAAAATTTATAGCAAAATAATAGTATTTATGATAAAATTATATTAGAAAATTTAACAAACCTGGACTGGGAGGATAAATATTTTATGTCAATTATAGGAAGTTTTGGGATATGTCCTAAAAATAAATATGAAAGGCTTGTTAGGCTGGTAAAAAATAATAAACTGGCTGAAACGGAAGCTTTAATAATGGAAATACATAATGAATTAGAAATTTCTGAGGAAAAACTAAAAAATAATATATGTTCTGGTGAAACCTTTATAGCACTGTTTGACTATTTTAAAACAGCTTTTGGAGTGGATATCTTAAGTAATAGAACACCAGGTACCCAGGAAAAATGGCGCGAAATAACAGGTGATTATGATATAATTGTACTTTCCAATAAAGAACAGCTTTTATCACTGGAAAATGCGGCTGGTTATGACAAAGTTTCACAATATATAAATGATTTTTTCCAGGGTGGTTATGGAGAAATTGGACAAACTGTCTGTACTGTTTTATTTAATAATCTTAGAAAAACAGATGAAGAAGACATTTTAATTTTTCATTTATACTAATACTAAAATAACTAGTGGACTAAAACAGAAACCTTTGATACAATATTATGGTTTCTCCTGTTTTTTCCGGTTAATATATGAGAATGACAAATAAATATTCCCATGATATACTTAAATAAAAAAGGAATGGTAAAAAATATGGAAAAAGGAAGAATTATTTTTTTAAACGGTGTTACCAGTGCAGGAAAAACCTCTATTGTAGAAGCCCTTCAAAACCGGGAGGATATCTTTTTCTATGTCGTAGCTAATGACTTATTCGAGGAAATGGCTGGAGAGAATTATCTGCGCAAAGATTACTGGAAATATCTTAGCGAAATAATAATTATAATGTACCATACAGCAAAAATATGTTCTGATATGGGAAGGAATGTACTAATTGACGGGATTTTAGTTGAAAGGGAAGAAATAAAGCCTCATTACCACCAGTTATTAGAAATATTAAAAAATAACCCACTTGATATAGTAGAAGTATACTGTCCGCTTGATATTTGCAGGCAGCGTAATATTATGCGTGAAAACAGATATGAAACGCAATCAGAGGAACAGTATGCTTTAATGGCTGGAAATATCCAGTATAGTACCAGGGTTGATACAAGTATATATAGTCCAGAAGAATGTGCAAAAAAGATTATACAGGAATTATTTAACTAACAAAATATTTGGAAAGAATTTTTCTTTATTATGGTTTATCACAGACATTTTTATTTTTTATAATAACTGGAATGTTGTATTTTTCTTTGTAATTTTTACAATTCTGTCTTTATATTCCGGGGAATTTTTTATAAATTCCCCTATTATGCCATAATTTTCCCAGCAGTGCATTGGAAATATATACTGGCAGTCTGTATAGGAAAGAAATGTTAAAAGACCTTTATATGAGTTACTGCCAAGGCGTGGGTCAAGTGGCACAAATGCCACATCAGGTTTTATATATTTTAACTTTTCCATTTCTTTTATATACATCTGTTCCATATTTCTGTTATATTCTTCTGTTTCTTCTTCAAAGGCCCATATATTCAGGTCACCAGCATGATAATAGTTCCTGTCATTATATCTGATGGTAAACGCCACGCCTTCATCTGTTGAACGCAATGTCCTTATTAAAAGTTTTTTTCCATTATCTAACATAACCTTTTCTGAAATATCCTTTTTTACCAGCATTATATTTTTAAAATCCCCTGGACATAATTCCTGCCATTTTGCCATTGTAACAGAGAATTTTACTGATAAGTTTTTATATGGAACGCCTTTGGCAAGTATAAACAAAATATGTGGGTATTTATCTGCAAGTCCAAATATTACAGGGTTAAAATGGTCTTTGTGTTTATGGCTTACAAATACTACAAGTGGTTTATCCCTGTCCATTTCTGGTATATGTCCTGTATAATAATCAAATAAGAAATATGCATCATTTGTATTTAAAAGAAAACCGCTATGGCCAATATAAGTTATTTCCATATCCAATAACCCCTTTTCTGGTTATATAATTAATGCCAGTTATAATAAAAAGCCCTGGCAGCCTATCTTTGTCCGTTTTTTCTTTTGCGTACCGCTTCAGCAAGCAAAAATTCAATCTGCCCGTTTATTGAGCGGTAGTCCTCTTCCGCCCACCTTGCAAGTTCATTCCAGAGGGACGGGGCAAGCCTTAAAAGTATCTGTTTCTTTGCTTTTTCTTTCTCTTTCAGCTTCCTTTCCCTTTTCTTAGCTTCTTCTTCAAGTGCCTCAAGTTTTTTCAGGCGTTCCTGTAATTTTAGCTCTTTCTCCTCAATCCTTTCTTCTTCCATAATAATTTAATCCTGCTTCCTTGAAAACTTAATAAATACTGCTGCTGTTTACTACTGGCTGTGCTTCTTTATTTCCGCACAGAACTACTAAAAGATTACTTGTCATTGCTGCTTTTCTTTCTTCATCAAGAGCTACTATACCATCTTCTGAAAGCTGGTTTATTGCCATCTGTACCATGCTTACAGCCCCTTCAACAATTTTCTTTCTTGCAGCTATAATAGCTGTTGCCTGTTGTTTCTGTAACATTGCTGCTGCAATTTCTTCTGCATAAGAAAGATGTGTAATGCGTACTTCTTCTACAAAAATTCCTGCGGCTTTTACTTTTTTCTGAAGTTCTTCCCTCATATTCTCTGCAATTTCCTGGCTGCTGCCACGTAATGTCTTTTCATGTTCTTCATCATTACCATCATTGTCAGTAAGTAAATCATATGGATATAATCTTGCAATCTTACGTATAACTGAGTCACATTGTATAGAAAGAAATGTATTATAATCATCTACATTAAAAACTGCATCTGTAGGATTCACCACCTTCCACACAGCAACCGCACCAATAATTATTGGATTGCCAAGTGCGTCATTTACTTTTTGCTGTTTATTATTTAAAGTTATTGTCTTTAGTGAAATTTTCTTTTGTACATTCTTGCCAGGTGCAACTAAAGAAACAAATGGATTTGTCCAATAAAAACCTTGTTTTTTAATAGTGCCATAATATTGACCGAATAAAGTCATTACAATGGCTTCATTAGGATTTGCTATATGTAATCCTGCAAGCATAATAAAAAGCACCATTGCACAAATTCCACATAAAATACGTATGCAAATGTTTAATCCGCCAGGAAGTTTAGTTTCTATTACAGGTATAAAACTCACAATAAAAACTGCCACACAAACTGACAATCCTGCTAATAATACAAGCAATACAGACATTCCATTGGCTTTTGTAATTTCTTTTTCCTCTACTTTTTTAACTTTCTCTTCCATAATAATCCTCCATTCCTGCCATAAGCACATAAATTCTTATGCCATCTTTTTTATTTTGTCTTGAAGATAGCTTTATGTATTAATATGATATCATTTTAATATCATTATTATATTCTATATATGGCAGATTGTCAACAATAAATTGTAATATTGCATGGCTGCTTTATAAATTTTTAACGAAATATCAGCAAGAAATCTCCCACTTCTAAGCAAAGCGAAAGCGGGGGATGAATTGCGTAAAAATCCACTTGATAAACTAAGAGATATATGATATAAT
>CAJUJY010000028.1 GCA_910586555.1 uncultured Lachnospiraceae bacterium | reverse complement strand
AACCCACCGCTTAAGAAGCGTGTATTGTAAAGGGCTTACTTAATGAGGTTAAAAAAATCCAAAAAACGAAGAAGATTATAAACTCTTTAAAATTAATAATAACAAAAAATTATCAAATATTTTTCATGAAACTTATAATCTGGAACAAAGCCTGATGGTTTATAATAGATTTTTAGCCTTATTAAGCTAGTCCTTTAAATTGTAATTTAAAAATTTATAGAATAAAATTTAATAAGCTTCTAGACAAACATACATATCAGATTTTATATTAAAAATAATGTCAGTTTTTTTACTAGAAAGTATATAATCTATCATATATAAATAAAAAAAGATAGCCAATAATATGGCTATTTTTTAAAATATAATTTCCAGAAAATATCCTGGTAATAGAAATTTTCCCTCTACAGCTTGACAGCACAATAATTTCTGTATACACTATAAAATAGTGTTTTTTACAAAGCAGTACACATAGAAAGGAAGCGTAAATTATGAATTATAAAGTTGCAGTTATTCCAGGTGATGGCATTGGGCCGGAGATTATAGCAGAGGCTAGAAAGGTTTTAGATAAAACTGGCAAAAAGTATGGCCATGTTTTTGAATACCAGGAGCTTTTAATGGGTGGCTGTTCGATTGATGTATATGGTGAGCCGCTTACTGATGAAACACTTGAGAAAGCCAGGGCAGCGGATTCTGTACTGCTTGGCGCTGTTGGTGGTGATGTTGGCAAATCAGGCTGGTATAAGCTGCCGCCAGATAAAAGGCCGGAAGCAGGGCTTCTTAAGATACGTAAGGGTCTTGGGCTTTATGCAAATATACGTCCTGCCATTCTTTTTGATGAATTAAGCGGGGCATGCCCTCTTAAGGAAGAAATTACTGATGGTGGTTTTGACTTTGTAGTTTTAAGGGAGCTTACTGGCGGGCTTTATTTTGGTGAACGCAAGACAATAGAAGAAAATGGTGTCTTAAAGGCAATAGATACCCTTACATACGACGAGAATGAAATCAGGCGTATTGCAAAATGGGGATTTGATATTGCTATGAAACGTAATAAAAAAGTATGCAGTGTTGACAAGGCAAATGTACTTGATTCATCAAGGCTGTGGCGTAAGGTTGTAAAAGAGGTGTCAGAAGAATATCCAGAGGTGGAACTTACAGATATGCTTGTAGATAACTGTGCAATGCAGATTGTACGTGATCCTAAGCAGTTTGATGTTATACTTACAGAAAATATGTTTGGGGATATTCTTTCAGATGAGGCAAGCATGGTTACAGGATCTATTGGAATGTTATCATCAGCAAGCCTTGGTGCTACAAAGCTTGGGCTTTATGAGCCAAGCCACGGTTCTGCACCTGATATTGCAGGACAGGATAAGGCAAACCCGGTTGCAACAATACTTTCTGCGGCAATGATGTTACGTTATTCATTTGACCTTGGAAAAGAAGCAGATGCGATAGAGGCTGCTGTAAAGCAGGTACTTAAGGAAGGTTACAGGACAGTTGATATAATGGATAATGGCAAAACCCTTATAGGTACAAAGCAAATGGGTGATTTAATTGCAGAACGGGTATAGAAATTAATTATAGAAAAGAGGAAAATATATGAAAAGTGATGTTGTTAAAAAAGGCATGCAGACAGCACCTAACAGGTCTTTGTTTAATGCACTTGGCATTACAGAGGAAGAGCTTGAAAGGCCGCTTGTAGGCATTGTAAGTTCATATAATGAGATTGTGCCAGGGCACATGAATATTGATAAAATTGTTGAAGCAGTTAAAACAGGTGTTGCAATGGCAGGGGGAACACCAATAGTATTTCCTGCAATAGCAGTATGTGATGGCATTGCAATGGGACATATAGGAATGAAGTATTCCCTTGTTACAAGGGATTTAATAGCAGATTCTACAGAGTGTATGGCACTTGCGCACCAGTTTGATGCACTTGTTATGGTTCCAAACTGTGACAAGAATGTGCCAGGGCTTTTAATGGCGGCAGCAAGGGTTAATATACCAACAATATTTGTAAGCGGCGGGCCAATGCTTGCAGGACATGTAAATGGGCAGAAGACAAGCCTTTCATCTATGTTTGAAGCAGTTGGTGCTAATGCAGCAGGCAAAATGTCTGATGAAGAAGTAGATAATTATGTATGTAATGCATGTCCTACATGTGGTTCATGTTCTGGAATGTATACAGCTAACAGCATGAACTGCCTTACAGAAGCTATAGGCATGGGGCTTAAGGGAAATGGCACAGTTCCTGCTGTTTATTCAGAGAGGATAAGGCTTGCTAAACATGCCGGCATGAAAGTTATGGAACTTTATGAGAAAAATATCTGTCCAAGGGACATTATGACAGAAAAAGCATTTATAAACGCTTTAACTGTTGATATGGCACTTGGATGTTCTACTAATACAATGCTCCACCTGCCTGCAATCGCACATGAAGCAGGTGTTACAATTAATCTTGACATTGCTAACCAGATTAGTGCAAAAACACCTAATTTGTGCCATCTTGCACCAGCAGGGCATCATTATATGGAAGAACTAAACGAAGCAGGCGGCATTTATGCTGTTATGAATGAATTAAATAAAAAAGGCCTTCTTTATACAGACCTTATAACAGCAACAGGAAAAACTGTTGGTGAAAATATTGAAGGCTGTGTTAATAAAAATACAGAAATTATACGCCCGGTTAATGAGCCATACAGTGAAACAGGCGGGATTGCTGTGCTGCGTGGCAATATAGCACCAGATAGCTGTGTTGTAAAGCGTTCAGCAGTTGTGCCTGAAATGATGGTACATGAAGGGCCTGCAAGAGTGTTTGACTGTGAGGAAGATGCCATTGCAGCGATTAAGGGAGGAAAAATTGTTCCAGGTGATGTTGTGGTTATCCGTTATGAAGGCCCGAAAGGAGGCCCTGGTATGAGGGAAATGTTAAACCCTACATCTGCTATTGCCGGAATGGGGCTTGGTTCAAGTGTGGCATTAATTACAGATGGACGTTTCTCAGGTGCTTCAAGAGGCGCTTCCATAGGGCATGTTTCACCAGAAGCAGCGGTAGGCGGGCCTATAGCCCTTATAGAAGAGGGGGATATTATTGCAATAGACATTCCTGCCAATACAATTAATGTAAAAGTATCTGATGATGAACTTGCAAAACGTAAAGCATCATGGACTCCAAAAGAACCAAAAGTAAAAACCGGATACCTTGCAAGGTATGCATCAATGGTAACATCAGCAGATAAAGGGGCAGTCCTTAAAATTAATTAAAACTAAAAGAAAGGGTTGGTTACTAAAATGCAAATGACAGGTTCCCAGATTGTTATTGAATGTTTAAAGGAACAGGGTGTTGATACTATTTTTGGCTATCCTGGAGGTGCAATTTTAAATATTTATGATGAATTGTACCGCCACCAGGACGAGATAAGGCATGTACTTGTTTCACATGAACAAGGTGCTGCACATGCCGCTGACGGATATGCACGTGCCACGGGTAAGGTTGGCGTGTGCATGGCAACAAGCGGGCCTGGTGCAACTAATCTTGTAACAGGCATTGCAACAGCATATATGGATTCAGTGCCTGTTGTGGCAATTACATGTAATGTAGGCCTTCCGCTGCTTGGCAAGGATTCCTTTCAGGAGATAGATATTGCAGGAATAACAATGCCAATTACTAAATACAGTTTTATTGTTAAAGATGTAAATGAACTTGCACCAGTTATAAGGCGTGCATTTAAAATAGCACGTTCAGGAAGGCCAGGGCCAGTTCTTGTAGATATTGTAAAAAATGCTACAAGTGATGAAGCAGAATATACAAGGGAAGTACCAGGGCTTATACCAAGGGAAACAAATAAAATTGATGAAATGGCAATAGAAGAAGCAGTGAAAATACTGCGTGCTTCCAAAAAACCGGTAATATTTGCAGGAGGCGGCACGGTTATAGCAGGTGCTTCAAAGGAACTTGAAGAATTTGCAAAACGTGTTGATGCACCTGTTACAGATACACTTATGGGCAAAGGTGCATTTCCTGGTAATGATGATTACTATATTGGAATGCTTGGTATGCATGGCACTAAGACAGCAAACTTAAGTGTATCAGAGTGTGATGTGCTTATAGTCCTTGGTTCACGTTTTTCTGACAGGGTAACAGGAAATACAGAAACATTTGCAAAAAATGCAAAGATAATCCAGATAGATGTAGATGAAGCAGAAGTTAATAAAAATATTTTTGTTGACTTAAATATAACAGGTGATGTAAAATCAGTACTTGAAATACTTAATTCAAGGCTTGAACAGTTATACCATAAAGAATGGACTGATAAAGTAATGGCACGTAAGGATGCACTTCCTCTTACATACAATAAAGAAGTGCTTACAGGCCCTTATATTATTGAGAAACTTTATGAACTTACAAAAGGTGATGCAATTATTACAACTGAAGTAGGCCAGCACCAGATGTGGGCAGCACAATATTATAAATATATAAAGCCACGTACATTAATTACATCAGGCGGCCTTGGAACAATGGGATATGGCCTTGGGGCAGCAATAGGTGCAAAGGCAGCATTTCCAGATAAAACCGTTGTAAATATAGCAGGTGATGGCTGCTTCCGTATGAATATGAATGAAATTATCACAGCTTCAAGAAGCGGGCTGCCAGTTATTGAAATTGTATTTAATAACCATGTGCTTGGAATGGTACGCCAGTGGCAGACATTGTTCTATGGTAAAAGGTATTCGCATACAGTATTAAATGACAGTCTTGATTATGTAAAACTTTCTGAAGCAATGGGTGCAAAGGCGTTCCGGGTGGAGCAAAAAGAAGATGTTGTGCCTGTACTTAAAGAAGCATTAGAAAGTGATGTGCCTGTTGTTATTGAATGTATAATACAAAGTGATGATAAAGTATTCCCAATGGTAGCACCAGGCAAAAACATTGACGAGGCATTTGATGAAAATGACCTTAAAAAAGGCAAAAATTAGATATATACAAAAGGAGGCATATTAAAGTGGGCAGAGTTTATAATTTTTCAGCCGGTCCGGCGGTATTACCGGAAGAGGTATTAAAAGAAGCAGCAGCAGAAATGTTAGATTATGAGGGCACTGGCATGTCAGTTATGGAGATGAGCCACCGTTCCAAAGCATATGATAATATTATTAAAACTGCTGAAAAGGATTTAAGGGAGCTTATGGGGATTCCTGAAAACTATGAAGTAATGTTCTTACAGGGAGGCGCTTCACAGCAGTTTGCAATGATACCTATGAACCTTATGAAAAACAAAGTTGCTGACTATATTATTACAGGACAGTGGGCAAAAAAGGCATGGCAGGAAGCTTCCAGATATGGAAAGGCAAATAAAATTGCTTCATCAGAGGATAAAACATTTTCATATATTCCTGACTGTTCAGATTTGCCAGTTTCCGAAGATGCAGACTATGTATATATTTGTGAAAACAATACAATATATGGCACAAAGTACAAAAAGCTTCCAAATACCAAAGGCAAAACACTTGTGGCAGATGTTTCTTCATGCTTTTTGTCAGAACCTGTTGATGTATCAAAATATGGCGTAATTTACGGCGGTGTACAGAAAAATATCGGGCCTGCTGGTGTTGTAATTGTAATTATGCGTAAAGACCTTATTACAGAAGATGTGCTTCCAGGCACACCAACAATGTTACAATATAAGACACATGCAGATAATGCTTCATTATACAATACACCTCCTGCATATGGCATTTATATCTGTGGAAAAGTATTTAAATGGCTTAAGAAAATGGGCGGCCTTGAAGTTATGAAGCAGAAAAATGAAGAAAAAGCAAAAATACTTTATGATTTCCTTGACCAGAGCAAGCTTTTTAAAGGTACAGTTGTTAAAGAAGACCGTTCACTTATGAATGTGCCATTTGTGACAGGCAGTGCAGAGCTTGATGCAAAATTTGTAAAGGAAGCAGAAGCAGAGGGGCTTGTAAACCTTAAAGGCCACCGCACTGTAGGCGGAATGAGGGCAAGCATTTATAACGCTATGCCAAAAGAAGGTGTAGAAAAACTTGTAAACTTTATGAAAAAGTTCGAGGAGGAAAATGCAAATGTTTAAATATACATGTTTAAATCCAATAGCAGCAGTAGGGCTTAATAATTTTACAGATGGATATGAGAAAACAGATAATTTTGCAGATGCAAATGCAGTCCTTGTAAGAAGTGCCTCAATGCATGATATGGAGCTTCCAGACAGCCTGCTTGCAGTTGCAAGGGCAGGTGCAGGATATAACAATATTCCTGTTGACAAATGCGCAGATAAAGGAATTGTAGTATTTAATACACCAGGAGCTAATGCAAACGGTGTAAAAGAACTTTTTGTTGCAGGAATGCTGCTTGCAGCACGTGATATAAATGGCGGTATTGAATGGGTAAAAGCAAATAAAGACAACCAGAATATCAGCAAAGATATGGAAAAGGCAAAAAAGCAGTTTGCAGGCACAGAACTTATGGGCAAGAAAATAGGTGTAATCGGCCTTGGCGCAATAGGCGTGCTTGTTGCCAATGTAGCTAACCGCATGAAAATGGAAGTGTATGGCGTAGACCCGTATCTTTCAGTAAAAAATGCCCTTTCACTTTCAAGGGATATTAATATCGTTAAAACATATGATGAAATATACAGCGGGTGTGACTATATAACAATCCATGTGCCTCTTCTTGAAAATACAAAAGGTATGTTAAATAAAGAAGCATTTAATAAAATGAAAGATGGTGTAGTTATCCTTAATATGGCAAGGGATACACTTGTAAATGATGAAGATATGAAAGCAGCACTTGAATCAGGAAAAGTAGCAAAATATGTTACTGATTTCCCTAATCCTGCTGTAACCAGTATGCCAAATGTAATTGCAACACCACATCTTGGTGCTTCAACAGAAGAGTCAGAAGACAACTGTGCAGTAATGGCAGCTAACCAGATACGTGATTTCCTTGAAAATGGCAATATAACCAATTCAGTAAACTTCCCGGCATGTGATGCTGGTGAATGTAGTGCCAAAGGCAGGATTACAGTAGCACATAGAAACGTGCCTGGCATGTTAAACCGCCTTACCAATGTATTTGAAGGTGTAAACATAGCACATATGACAAATAAAAGCAAAGGAAATTATTCATACTGCGTATTTGATATAGACTCAGAAAGCACACAGGAAATGGCAGATAAGTTAAATAATATTGATGGTGTTTTAAAAGCGCGTATAATAAAGTAACATTAATATAACATTTTATATATTATAAAATGTTAAAGACTGGGGCTGCCGCATTAACTTTTATTCTTAGTGCGGCAGCCTCTTCCTTGTTTTTATATCAGTCCATGTTGCTGTTGTCTGCCAGTTTCTCTATAACTTCTGCCAGTTCACTTTTTATAGCTTCCCTGTTACCTGCTGCCCCTTTATTTTCAATATATACCTTGCTGCTGCCAAGTTTTAATACTGCATAATAAATTATATTCCTTTTTCCCTGGCTGTTTTTATCTGTTATAAAATACCATGCTGTTATACTTGTACCATTTACTTTTGTTTCTTCTTCATTTCCAGAAACTACTGTATCAAACAAATTTATATCTGATACAGATGTAATTATCTTTATATTTCCAGACTCTGCCACAAAACCAATTAATTCCTGTGTACTGCCAGAATTTATGCTATCTCCATTATAAACTGCATATGCTATAACAGGAAGTCCTGTAAACAGGGAAGGGGTTTCTTTTTTGGCAAGTTTTTTTGTAGTTATATTAATATCCAGTGATTTATAAGAAAGCCCAGGTGTACCAGATTTTACAAAAATAACTTTATCACCATTATTTAAAGTAAGCATATCAGTATTCCTGCCCGGCAGCCTGGCGTACAATAATGCTGTTATAATAACAATAGTGGCAAAACAGGCAGCAGCAAATGCCCATTTAGCCTGGTTATATTTTCTGGCTTTTCTTTGGCAGATTGCAGCTTCATCAATATACTTAATATTAATTTCCCCCATAGCCTTTGAAAAATTCTCTATATCCATATAAAACACCTTACCTTTCCAGTATATACAAATTTTTACTATTAATAGCAATTTTTTATATTAGTTCCTTTTCAGTTAAATATTTCTTTAATTTCTGGCGTATACGTGCCAGACGGACAGATATATTTTTTACAGTAAGGCCTGTAAACTTTGCTATATCATTGTAGCTGTCACAAAACCAGTAACGGCGCATAAATATAACACGGTTCTTTTTATCTAGTGTATCCAGGAACTCCTCAATAACACTGGCTAATTCCCTGGCACAAACATTTGATTCCACTGTGTCTGGTGCTTTTATACAGGCCTCTATTTCTTCCATTGCAACTGTATATCTGCTGTCCCGTTTTATTGCTTTGTTTCTGTGATAAACATTTAATGAAATATTCCTTGTAATTTTACAAACATATGCTAACAGATGGCCAGGCTTTACAGGGGGGATTGTGTCCCATGTGCCTAAATAAGCATCATTAACACATTCTTCTGCATCCTGCCTGTTATTTACAATATTATACGAAAGCTTCTGTAAGACATTTCCGTACTTTATATCCAGTTCCTGTAACGCTTGTTCTGAACGTTCAAAAAACAACTTAATAATTTCTTTATCTTCCAACAAATATCCTGCCTCCTTCCTGGTCTTATCTATATACTACGTTTTTTACAACAGATACTACAAAAAAATAAAAACTTTTTAAAAATTATAACATCTGCCTGTATATGCAGCATATACAATATATGCAGCATAAAAAACCAACAGCCAGCAAACTTGAACTGCCAACTGTCCATTAGTTTATATATCAAGTTTATAGAACATGCAAGTATTTTTTATTTGCATCTATTTTAATTTTATCAACTTTTTATTCTAATATTATTAAAAAAATATTTGGTTATAGTATTTATTTATAGGATATTTACAGCCTATTTATTAGTGTAGTTGTATTAGTAATCAAATCATTTAAAATTTGATTGACAAATTAAGATATATTTGTTATAATTTTTAAAAAATACTTATAAAGTATATTTATTGTTGTTATTATACTGATAACAGAAATGAGCATTTTATGAAAAGATATATAAAAAAAGTTTCTTTTGTAAACATATTTATGATAATGGCTGTTAGTATATGTTTTATACTTGTTATATCTGGCAAGCACACAGTTTATACAACACAGGCAATGGCTAAACCAGGTTCTTTACCAGTTAAGGCAACAGATACTGTTAATTTACCAGCGTCTTATGGTCTTAGGGATTTTGGACGTGTCACAAGTGTGAAGAACCAGAAAAATTATGGAACATGCTGGACACATGCATTTATAGCCTGCGCAGAGTCCAATATGCTGACCCGGAAGATGGCTAAAGCGGAACAATTAGATCTTTCTGAAAGGCATCTGGCATATTTTGTTACAAATATACCAGATGATCCACTTGGTAATGCAAATGGGGACAGGGTAATAATAGATAATGAATTAAATTTTTTTAATGGTTCAACAAGAATGGGTACATTTTTACTGGCAAACTGGGTTGGTTTTGCTGATGAAAAGGATGCCCCTTATCCAGAAGAGTATGAACTGCCACAATCTTTAGCTTTAGATCCAAAGATTGCATATAAAGATGTGGCACATTTAAAAAATGCATACTGGTTACGTATATCAAAAAGAAACAAAGTCAAGGCAATGATTCAGAAGATGGGAGCTGCCTATACAGAATTCTATATAGATGACAATTATTTTAATAAAGAAACAGGGGCATACTATAGCAAATATGTCAATAACAGAAACCATGCAATTAATATTGTTGGATGGGATGATAATTATCCAAAAGAAAATTTTCTTGAATCATTCCGCCCTTCTACTGATGGTGCATGGCTTGCAAAAAATAGCTGGGGAGATGAATGGGGAAACGGTGGATATTTCTGGATATCTTATGAAGAACGTTCCATGCGTTCTGCAGAAGCTACATTTTTAGAGTTAGGAAAGACAGATGAATACCAATATAATTATCATTATGATGGTGCAACAGGTACAGCTGTTGGGATTTTCAGAAGTGGTTCAAGTTTTGCAAATATTTTTAAGGCATCTGCTGGAAAAACAGGTGCAGAAAAACTCCAGGCAGTAAGTATTGCACTTGAAACAAAAAATGTAAAATATTCCCTCCAGATTTATAAAAATATTTCAGATACTTCAAGTCCAGAAAATGGAACACCTGTATTTAAAAAACCACAGACAGGTACTTTTGATTACCCAGGTTATTATACAATACCATTAGAACAAGATGTTACAATAAAAAGTGGTGAATCATTTGCAATAGTATTTACACTAAAACAGGCAAAAGGTGAAAACATCAAAGTTTATGTAGACGATACAACTGATTATGGCTGGTGCAATATAAAAACAAAAGAATTACCTGGACAGAGTTTTTTCTGTAACCCGTCTGAAAACTGGAGAGATTATTCAAAGGAGTACTGGCCTTCTACAATACGTATTAAAGCATTTACTTCAGAAACAGTACCTGTCATGTCATCTTCTATTACTTTAAAAAAATCTGTTGAAATACTAACTGGTAAAAAAAAGAGGTTATATGTAAAAGGATTTTCACCTGTGGATGCCTCTGATATAGCTGTTTCATGGAGTACTTCAAATAATAAAATAGCTTCTATAAATAAAAAAGGGGTTGTAAAAGCAAACTCTATGGGGAAATGTAAGATTGTAGCAAAAACTGCAAATGGAAAAGAGGCAGTATGTATTGTACGGGTGTTAGATCCCCAAAAAGTAAAAGCGGCGGACGTGAAAATAGTTAAAGTTACAGATGCGGTGGCAAAATTCCAATGGAAAAAACAGCCATATGCCAGTGGATATCTGGTATACCGTTATAACAGCAGAACACAAAACTGGGATGAAATAAAACATATTAAAAGCAGGAATACAAATACTTTTTGTGACAAAACATTAAAAAGCAAGCAAGTTTATTGGTATTCTGTTGTAGCTTATGCACAGGCAGATGGCCAGACAATATATGGGGAAGGATCTGATGGTTTTATGATCCAGACAAAATAGATATGTTCCATTAGAATAAATTATGCAACAGACCGTTTTGGAAATCAAGCGGTCTGTTGTATTTGGACAAGATAAATGCATAAAAGTTTTTATTGAAGAGATATATATGTTATGGTAAAATAAACTCTGGACATTTTCCAGGAATCTTATATAATTATTTAAATAGTTTACAATTACCAGAATGGAGGATAAATAAATGGGAATGACTATGACACAGAAAATCCTGGCAGCTCATGCAGGTTTACCATTTGTTGAAGCTGGCCAGCTTATTGAAGCAGACCTTGATTTAGTGCTTGCCAATGATATTACAGGCCCTGTTGCTATACATGAAGCAGGGAAGTTAAATAAAAAAACAGTATTTGATAAAGATAAAGTAGTCCTTGTACCTGACCATTTTGCGCCAAATAAGGATATAAAGTCAGCAGAACACTGCAAATGTGTGCGTGAGTATGCTAAGGAACATGATATTACTAATTACTTTGAAGTAGGGCAGATGGGTATTGAACATGCACTGCTGCCAGAGAAAGGGCTTATAGTTGCTGGTGAAACATGTATAGGTGCAGATTCACATACATGTACATACGGCGCACTTGGTGCATTTTCAACAGGTGTTGGAAGTACAGATATGGGCTGTGGCATGGTAACAGGAAAGGCATGGTTTAAAGTGCCGTCTGCAATTAAGGTAATACTTACTGGAAAGCCTTCAAAGTGGGTAAGTGGCAAGGACTGTATACTCCACCTTATAGGAATGATTGGTGTTGATGGTGCATTATACCGTTCACTTGAATTTACAGGTGATGGCATTGCAAACCTTTCAATGGATGACCGTTTTACCATTGCAAATATGGCGATTGAGGCAGGTGCAAAGAATGGCATTTTCCCTGTTGATGAAAAGACAATAGAATATATGGAAGAACATTCAAAGAAGCCTTATAAAATATATGAAGCAGATAAAGATGCTGTATATGATGAAGAATATATTATTGACTTAAGTAAACTTGAGCCAACTGTTGCATTTCCCCATCTTCCAGAAAATACAAAGACTGTAAGTGAAGCTGGTGAAGTAAAAATTGACCAGGTTGTTATTGGTTCATGTACTAACGGGCGTATAGAAGATCTGCGTGTTGCAGCAGAGGTAATTAAAGGGCATAAAGTTGCAAATGGCATAAGGGTTATTGTAATCCCTGCTACCCAGGCAATTTACCTTAAAGCTGTTGAAGAAGGACTTGTGCAGACATTTATAGAAGCTGGTGCGGTTGTAAGCACACCTACATGCGGCCCGTGTCTTGGGGGTTATATGGGCATACTTGCGGCAGGCGAAAGGGCAGTTTCCACAACAAACCGTAATTTTGTAGGGCGCATGGGACATGTAGATTCTGAAGTTTATCTTGCAAGCCCTGCTGTTGCAGCAGCAAGTGCAGTAACAGGAAAGATTTCACAGCCTTCGGAATTAGGTTTATAATTATTATAAAAGTGCCTGCAAAAGTTTTGACAGGAATGTAAATGGAGGGATTATTTATGAAAGCAAGTGGCATAGTCCATAAATATGGAGATAATGTAGATACAGATGTAATTATTCCGGCAAGATACCTTAATTCATCAGAACCAGCAGAGCTTGCTAAAAGCTGTATGGAAGATATAGACCCGGATTTTGTAAAACGCGTTAAAAAAGGTGATATAATGGTTGCAAATAAAAACTTTGGCTGTGGTTCATCACGTGAACATGCACCTATAGCAATTAAGGCAGCAGGCATAAGCTGTGTTATTGCTGAAACATTTGCAAGGATATTTTACCGTAATGCAATTAATATTGGGCTTCCAATTATTGAATGTAAAGAAGCAGCAAAGGCAATAGAAGCAGGTGATATAGTTGAAATTGATTTTGACAGCGGAATGATTTATGACAGGACAAAAGGGACAGAATTTAAAGGCCAGGCATTTCCGCCATTTATGCAGAAAATCATTGAAACCGGGGGACTGGTTAATTATATTAACCAGAAAGAAGCGTAGGTTATGGCAGAAGAAAAAGGACAGGTTTTTGCACTTGTGCTTGCAGGCGGCATGGGAAGCCGCATGGGCGGGGACAAACCTAAACAGTTCCTTATGGCAGGCGGGAAACCTGTAATAATCCATACACTTAACAGGTTTTTAAAACATGGCGGCTTTAAAAAGATTATTGTGCTCTGTCCCTATGAATGGGTTTCTTATACAGAGGAAATTATAAAAGAACATACAGGAAACAGCATGGAAAATATAGCTGTTACTGCTGGCGGGCAGAGCCGTAATAATACAATAATGGCAGGTATAAGCTATATTGAAGATAATTATGGTATTTGCAACAGTACAATAGTTGTTACACATGATGCTGCAAGGCCGTTTATAAATAACCGTATAATTGATGGGAATATAAATACAGCATTAAAATATGGGGCAGCTACTACGGCTGTCCCTGCAACAGATACAATACTTTACTGTCCAGATAAAAAAACAGTAGGAAGCATAACTGACAGGTCTTTATTATATATGTGCCAGACACCACAGACATTTTATGCAGAAAAGTTCAGAAAACTTTACAATAGGCTAAGCGCTGGCAAAAAGGAACAACTTACAGATGCAACAAGCGTATTTACAATAAACAATTTTCCTGTAGGAATTGTACAGGGGGAAATGTATAATTTTAAAATTACTTATCCTAATGACCTGGCAGTTGCAGAGGAGTATATAAAACGGGGAATTGTATAACTGGCTGTGCTATAATGCATGGCATGGAAGGATTTTATTATGGAAGTTATGGTATTATGTTATTCTAAGTGTACTACATGTAAAAAAGCCCTTAAATGGCTTGATGAAAAAGGAGTTGCATACAATGTACGGCCTATAAAGGAAGAAAACCCGTCTAAGGAAGAACTGGAAGACTGGTATAAAAAAAGCGGCCTGCCATTAAAACGCTTCTTTAACACAAGCGGCAATTTATATAAAGAATTAAAATTAAAAGATAAGCTGCCTGGCATGAGTGAGGAAGAACAGTTAGAGCTGCTTGGCACAGATGGCATGCTTGTAAAACGCCCGTTAGTTGTAGCAGGTGATATTGTTTTAACAGGATTTAAAGAAGAAGAATGGAAAGTTCTTATTGTAAAAAATTGAAAGGTTCAGGGTTAAATGGGACAAGAAGCAAAGGCTGGCGGTGTATATGCATTTTATATTGAAGAACTTAAAAAATATGGTGCAATACAAGTGATTGATACCAATAATAACAGCACATGTTATATAACACTAGATTATCTTGGGGAAGAAGTGCCACAGACTAGTGTGCTTAAAAACCTGGAACCATTTTATAAAGACTGTTATTGTAACAGGCATATAAAGGTTAAACAGGTTATTGACAGGACAGATGTTCCTGGCAATTATATTTTTGCTGGCATATGGCCTCTTGTGGAAAGTGACAGGGATAAAGCCTTTTTTGATGATACATGGACACAGGGGGAGTGCTATATATTTGAAGAGCGCTGGAACCTGGCAAGTGAAGACGCTAGGAAAAATTATAAAAAATATGTTAATAATGTTGGTTTTACAAATATAAAAGGCAAGTTATTTAAAAATAACGCCTGGTGCCTGGATAATGAACTATACAAGCTTTTTGATGAAAATGCTTCATTAAGTGTATTTCCATGTCTTACATCTGCGGATATCTGCGGTTACTTTCCAAAGCTTAAAAACCTTATAAAAACAAGCCCCTTTCTCCATTCATTAAAACTGGATAAACCAGAAGCACAGACAGTTGACCTTACAGGTACAGGGCTTTATAATATAGCAACAGATATAACAGGGGTTAAAAAGCTTTTGCTTCCAGAAGAAACATTCCAGCTTACAATATATGGCAGTTTAAAAGAAGAACTTGTGGTTTATGGAAATCCTGTCCTTAAGGATAAAGGAATTATACTTCATATATCACTAAAAGATTTTAATTTGCCATGTATTATATACAAAGATATAAAGATAAGGGAACTATGGATTAATGATGCCAGGGAAATTGATACAGGGTTAATTGCAGATAAATTCCCATATATTAAAAAACTGTATATTACTGGCTGTCCGGGCATAATTACAAATATACATAAAATAGAAAACCTTAAAAGTTTACAATCTGTAGGATTTTATGATATATTTGGATATAATGGTACAGATATACAAGTACTTACAACCCTTAAAGAATTAAGGGAAATTGAACTTGACAGTGTGCCAAAAGATGCTGGCAGGTATGTTAAAGAGCATTTTAAAGGAATAACAGATACCTTATATGTAAAAAACCTCCGTGGCAGCAGGTGGCTTTCTGAAAATATAGATAATCCTTTACGTAGCTGGGACGGAAGCAGGTACGTGCCATATGAAGCATATAAAAAAGCTTTAAAATGTTATAAAGATACAAAGGTATTTTTGAATGAAACAGAAAACAGTGAAGATGTGGCAGAAACTGCAAAGCAGTTTACCAGGACATTTAATGCACTTAATAAAAAGTACAGGGAATTTATTGGAACTTGTGAAAGGGAAGATATATTTAAAGCAATGGGACAGTTGTATAATGTATGTATACAGGGTACAGAAAAAGAAAACTGGATTACATTAGAAGAAATATGGGATATTATGGATGAAACGAGGAAAAACTGGTAAATAATGAAAACTTCTGATTTTAGCTATAAACTGCCAGAAGAACTTATTGCACAAGATCCAAAGGAAAAAAGGGATGCATCAAGGCTTCTGGTTTTAAACAGAAAAACAGGCAAAAGGGAACATAAGGTTTTTAATAATATTACAGATTACCTTATACCTGGTGACTGCCTTGTTATAAACGATACAAAAGTTATCCCTGCAAGGCTTTACGGGGAACGCGAAAAAACTGGCGGCAAGGTAGAACTGCTTCTTCTTAAACGCAAAGAAAATAATATATGGGAAACACTTGTAAAACCTGGAAAAAAAGCAAAGCCTGGTGACAGGCTTTTATTTGGCGGAGGGCTTCTTAAAGGGAAAATCCTGGAAGTAATAGAAGATGGAAACCGCCTTATAAAGTTTGAATATAATGGTATTTTTGAAGAAATACTTGACAGCCTTGGACAGATGCCGCTGCCGCCGTATATTACACATAAGCTTAAAGATAAAAACAGGTACCAGACAGTTTATGCAAAACATGAGGGTTCTGCTGCTGCACCAACAGCAGGTCTTCACTTTACAAAAGGGCTGTTAAAAGAAATTGAAGATAAAGGGGTAAATATTGCAAGGGTTACATTACATGTAGGTCTTGGGACTTTCAGGCCTGTTAAATCAGATAATGTTGAAAACCACCATATGCATACAGAAGAATACCATGTAAGTGAAGAAGCAGCAGAATTAATTAATAATACAAAAAGGCAGGGCGGCAGGGTAATATGTGTAGGCACTACAAGTTTAAGGACTATTGAATCAGCAGCAGTAAGTTATGGGTTTATAAAGCCTGGCAGTGGTGATACAGATATTTTTATTTATCCTGGATACCAGTTTAAGGTTACAGATGCATTGATAACCAATTTCCATCTGCCAGAATCTACACTTCTTATGCTGGTATCTGCACTGGAAGGACAAAGGGAGATTATTAAAGCTTATAATGAAGCAGTTTCACTTAAGTACCGTTTTTTCTCATTTGGTGATGCAATGTTTATGGAAACAAGAAGGCTTGTCTATAATACTGATGGCACATATAACCAGAAGTATTATACAGAAAAAGGGGAACTTAAACTTCCATATAGTGAATATATTAAAGAAGAAGACAGGTTTAAAGAATATATAACAGCTTCTGGAATAAAAGAAGCATGGGATATGTTCCACTAGATACTGTCCTGGAATTATTAAATATTTGCCAGGCAGGTTACAAAAGAATTTATTTACAGGTTATTGGCAGCATGGAGGGATTTTATGGATAAAAAAATGTTATTTGTATACAATCCCATGGCGGGTAAGGAACAGATACGCAACAATCTTTCAGATATTATACAGGTTTTTTGCAATGCAGGATACCAGGTTACAATATTTGCTACACAGCGCGCAGGAGATGCTACAAGGATAGTGGCAGAAAAGGGAATGGATTATAATTATGTTGTCTGTTCCGGAGGTGATGGTACAATGAATGAAGTGGCAGCAGGGCTTATGAAGCTTAAAAAATGCCCTGTCTGTGGTTATATACCTGCCGGTACTGTAAATGACTTTGCATCAAGCCTTAAA
This sequence comes from uncultured Lachnospiraceae bacterium, assembly GCA_910586555.1. GTDB lineage: Bacteria > Bacillota > Clostridia > Lachnospirales > Lachnospiraceae > Butyribacter. The sequence continues at coordinate 31,393 of CAJUJY010000028.1, read as the reverse complement.
ATACCTAAGACAATGAAAGAAGCAGCAGAACTTGTAGTTGCTGGCAGTATATTTGAATGTGACATGGGAAAGTTTAATGATAAAAACTTTACATATGTTGCAGGTTTTGGCGCATTTACAGAAGTTTCATACCAGACACCCCAGGAATGGAAAAATACACTTGGCAAGGTAGCATACTTTGCAGAAGCACTAAAGCATATATCAGATATAAAGCCGCACCATATGGTAATAAAGAGTGGTGGTGAATTATATGAAGATACATTTATATTAGGCCTTGTAAGTAATTCCGTATCTGTTGCAGGGTTTAAGGCATATAGCAAGAAAAACATAAAGATGGATGATGGCAAATTTGAAGCTATATTTATACGTAACCCTAAAAACCCGATAGAAATACAGCAGGTTTTAAATTCACTGCTTTCAAAACAGCTTGATGCGCCACAAATATTATATTTAAGCAGCAGCCATATACTGGTATCCAGTGATGATGATGTACAATGGACACTTGATGGTGAAGACGGTGGTATATGCAGTTATGCAGAAATAGAAAATTTAAAACAGGCACTGCCAATAATATGTGATAAATGTGCATATGCAGAAGTTTCATGTAAATATGATGAAACATAAAGCAATATATAAAAATTAACTGCTTCCAGGTTATATTTCCATATTTCCAGCATATAATTATAATGCTTTTATTGTTATTTATTAAAATATGCATAGTAACGCAGGAATGGAGGAAATATGTGTGGAATAGCAGGGTTTTTTAATGCCTCACAGGATTTTACTGAAAACAGCCGGTTATATGGAAGTGTACTGGAGGAAATGAAAGAAAGCATTGCCCACAGAGGGCCTGACAGTAATGGAACGCGCCTTTTTAAACATTGTGGCATTGCACATACAAGGCTTGCAATTATTGACCTTCTTGGCGGCATACAGCCTATGTGCCGGAAGCTTGGCGGATATTCTTACCATATAGTATATAACGGGGAAATCTATAATACATCAAGGCTTAGGAAGAAACTTATAAATGCAGGGTGGAGTTTTGTATCTGGTTCAGATACGGAGGTTATCCTGCTTTCTTTTTTGCAGTACGGGCCAGAATTTGTAAAAAAACTTGATGGTATTTTTGCGTTTGCAATATATGATGAAAGACATGAAACCATATATTTGTACAGGGACAGTTTTGGAATTAAGCCATTGTTTTATACTGTTAAAGACCAGACTATTATATTTGCATCAGAGCCAAAGGCCTTATTTAAGTATCCAGGTGTTGAAGCAGTATTAGATAAAGATGGAATAAATGAAGTTTTTGGAATGGGGCCTGCAAGGATTCCAGGGTCAGGCATATTTAAAGGTGTATATGAAGTTAAACCTGGATGTTATTTAAGCTGTGGGCAATATGGAATAAAAAATAACTGTTACTGGCATCTTAAAAGCAGGCCGCATGAAGACAGTTATGAGAAAACCATTGAAAAAACAGGTTTTCTTGTGGAAGATGCAATAAAAAGGCAGATGGTTTCTGATGTGCCAATCTGTACATTTTTATCAGGCGGCATTGATTCAAGCCTTGTTTCAGCTATATGTGCAGCAGAACTTAAGAAAAAAGGGGAACAGCTTGTTACATATTCATTTGATTTTACAGGAAATGATAAATATTTTAAAGCCAACAGTTTCCAGCCGTCACAAGACCGCCCATATGTTAGTAAGATGGTGGAATTTCTTGGTTCTAAACATTATTACCTTGAATGTTCTTATGAAACACAGGCAAGTCTTTTATATGATTCTATAGATGCGCATGATTTGCCATGTATGGCAGATGTAGATTCATCACTGGTACATTTTTGCAGGGAAGTCAGTTTAAACCATAAAGTAGTACTTACAGGTGAATGTGCAGATGAAGTATTTGGTGGTTACCCATGGTTCCATAAAGAAGAATTTCTAAAAAGCAATACATTTCCATGGACACCTGATTTGTCACCACGTAAAGAACTAATAAAAAGAGATGTGCTGTATGCTTTAAATATAGACGGGTTTGTAGAAAAGGCATATAAAGATGCAGTTAGTGAAATTGCCCTGCTTCCTTGGGAAGATAAAACAGAAAGCAGCAGGCGCAGGACTGGTTATCTTAACATAAGGTTTTTTATGCAGACACTTTTAAACAGAATGGACAGAACAAGCATGCATTCAGGGCTTGAAGCCAGGGTTCCTTTTGCAGATAAAAAACTTGTGGAATATGTCTTTAATGTGCCGTGGGATATGAAAGCGTATGATGGTGTAGTTAAGAACCTGCTGCGCCAGTCATCACATGGAAAACTTCCTGACGAAATACTTTTCAGGAAGAAAAGCCCTTATCCAAAAAGTTATAACCCTTATTATGAAAAACTTCTTACAGAGCGTCTTGAAAATGTTATAAAAGAAGGCGGGTCACCATTATTTGAAATAATAGATGTAAAAAAACTTGAAAAATTTATGCAAAGTGTAAAAGATTATGGAAAGCCATGGTATGGACAATTAATGGCAGGGCCCCAGATGCTTGCATATCTGTTACAGGTGGATTACTGGATGAAGAAATTTAAAATAAAGATAGAATTGTAACTTGTAAATAATTATAAATCATTAAAAATACAGCCGGGTATTTATAAGTACCTGGCTGTATTTTTAATGGTTTTATAAATAATATTGGTAAAAATATTGTAAGTATAGCCTGGTTTATGGTAAAATAATTTTATAGAAGGGGGTAAATATGCACATATCTGGCAAATGGAGAGGGGCAAGAGGTGAAATAGCAGAATATATTGCTAAAAACCAAATACCTTCAGGCAGTTTCAGGTTTCTTGGCATAGATGAATGGCAAAATGTTTATGAAAAAATACTGGAATGTTTTATAGACTGGAAGTATGCAAAAGAACACGGGATTTACTGGTCAAATATAGAAAATGGTTTTAGAAAGGATATTCCTGTGCTTTACAGATTCCAGCTTGGTGCCAGGAATAATGCTTTATATAACTGGATTGAAAGGCTGCCTGAAATTGTAAAGTGTGATAAAGTATATCTTTTAATTGAAGATAGCTTACAGCATTATGCAGGGCACTGGATAGCTGAATGTGCCCCTTCTGTTGTACACCTGGTAATTAATGATACATATTTGCCAGGGGATTATTATATTACTGATAAGAAATTTAACTGGTTAATTACAGAAAACCATCATGAAATAATAAGTTTTATTGGCAAAGGGCTTGACCTGGAAGCAATAAAAAATGTCTGCACAAAACAAAAATATACAAAACATGGAGGAAGATTATTAATGGATAAAAAAACATATTCTTTAATTGAAAAATATATGCTTTCATGTATGAAAGACAGTGCACATGATAAGGAACATATTTACCGTGTGCTTTATAATGCATTAGAAATTGCAAAAACAGAAACTAATGTAGATTATGATGTTTTAATATGTGCATGTTTATTACATGATATTGCACGCAGCAGGCAGTTTAAAGATCCATCTGTGTGCCATGCACAGGAAGGTGGCAATATGGCATATAGCTTCCTTTTAAGTAACAGGTTTAAAGAAGATTATGCAGACAAGGTACGCCATTGTATACAGACACACAGGTTCAGAAGCAGTAACCCGCCTTTAAGCCTTGAAGCTAAAATATTATTTGATGCGGATAAATTAGATGTATCAGGGGCAATAGGGATTGCAAGGACACTGGTTTATAAAGGCATTGTTTCTGAACCAATATATTCACTGCTTCCTGATGGCACTGTTTCATCTGGTGAAAGTGATACAGATTTGTCTTTCTTCCAGGAATATAAATATAAACTTGAAAACCTGTATTCAAAGTTTTATACAAAAACAGCAGAAGAAATTGCAAAAGAAAGACAGAAAGCAGCAATAGATTTTTATAATAATTTATACAGGGAAATAAGATTATCATACCAGAACGGAAAAGAAGAATTAAAGAAAATTATACCAGAAATATAAATATTTTATACAACCTTAAAACCCACAGCCAGAAATGTACTGGCTGTGGGTTATGCGGAAAATATGCCCTATGAAAAATATTCTAGTAAAAGAAGGAGTTGCTGTTCCAGCTAACAAATGCACTATGTGCTACCGGTGTTTAAATAAATTTCCCTAAAAGGCAATTACCCTGCCTGGAAAAAGTTTATAAACAATACAGCATACAGAAATATATATAAAAGGGCATACAAACGCCAAAATATATTTACAATTATTTATCTGAAAGATATGGTACTACTCCCATAAGTGCATTATATTCACCTTTATCTGCCATTGCTTTTGCAAGTTCTTCTAATGTTTCACGGTTTACTGCCCATGCTATATCACTAAGCACCGTGTAACTGCCATTTTTATAGAGCTGCTTTGCAATTTTTTCTATATCTTCCTTAGGTACAAAACAAAGTATATTTTGCAACAAATCATATTTTTTATCTTTTACAAGCATTTCTGCTATTTCACGCATTGCATTTCCACTTGCAGCCCATGCTATATTACACAGTTCCCTGCCCTTTTCTTCTGAGGCAAATTGTTTTGCATATCCATCTATTGTATTTTTATCTAAAGCCCAGGCTATTGCGCCTAATGTATCATATGCGCCTTTATCATAAAGAAGTTTTGCAATTTTATCGAGATTTTTTTTATCTATAAAACATACTATATTTTGTAATACATTATACTGCTTCTTTTCTATAAGCTTCTGCGCGGTTTCACCAAGTACATTTTTACTTATATTATATGCAAAAGTTTCAATTATCTTATAGTCACCATTGTCCACTATCTGTTTTGCAGCATTATCTATACTTTCCTGGTCTGCAAATATAGCCAGGACTTCCAGATTTGTATAGTCCTTCTTTTTAACACTGTCCTCAAGAAGTTTGTTTATAACTTCCTTTGGCATAGCAAATGCCATATTTTGTAATGTTTTATATGTATTAATAATTTTGCCAAATGACCATTTCCCAGTGCTCATTATATTTTCGCGTTCTATACAAAAATCCGCCTTGCCGTCCCTGTTAAAATATGAATATATGCTTTTGCTGTTAATTGTTATGCCCCCGTTTTTATTATGGCTTTCTATTCCATAAATATCGGCAAAGCAGCGTACCAGCTTATTTTTATAATATAAAAGGCCATCTTTTTTTTCAAGGCCATATTTTTTATATTCTTTAAAAAGTTTTTCCTGGTCTTCTTTTGATAAGCTTGTATTTATAACTACATTGCTTTCTTTCTTTTTTACATTTACCTTATTTTTTGCAACTGCCTTTTTCTTCATTTTCTGGCTGCTATCCAAACTTTTAACAGTAACAGGTGTTTTTGATGCTTCCATTACATTTGCTGGTATAATACATATAGTACACGCTGCCATTGCTACGCAAAACATTTTAAAAAATTTAGTTTTAATCATAAAAATCCTCCCCTTTCCACTGGTTTCCATAATTGCTATATTTTAAGTCTGTTTCTAACATAAACGGGGCTATTGCCTTAAGCGCTGCATAAGCTTCATTTTCTGCCATAATTTCTGCAATTCCATTTATAACATCTTTGCTTAAAAAAGGTGCTAAATCTATAATTGCCATATAGTCCCCATTTTCTGCTATTTGCATTGCAATTTTATCCAGATCCTCCCCGTTTACAAAAGAAGCAAGCCCTGCTAATGCCTGGTAATCCTCCTTTGCTGCAATGCCAGCAGCTATTTCACCTAAAACACTATTATAATTGCCAGAAAAACTCTCTTCTGGTTTCTGTCCGTCTTCTTCATTGCTGGCTATATTTTTATTTTCCTCTGTTTCTTTTGCTGTAATGCCAGAAAGTTTTGTACTTAAATTATTCTGTCTTCCTGATGCAGAAGTAGAAAAAACAGATACAATTACAGCAAATAATAATAGTGCACAAACATATACAAATACCGGGGGTTTTCTAATATTCATAATTGCCATAATTCTTTCTTCTGCCGCATTTTTACTAAAATTACTCCCTAATGGCACAGTGTTGTTTTTTTCTTCTTCCATTCCAATAAGTACAAGCGCATAAGCAGCTTTGGAATTTTCCCCAAAATGTTTTACCACAGTTTCATCACATGCCAGCTCAATATCCCTGTTTACAAGTATATACATTACCCATACTAAAGGATTAAACCAGTGTATGCAAAAAGCTGTAATTAAAAATAATTTAGTAACTGCATCAAACCTTTTTATATGTATAAATTCATGTTCCAGGATATATTGCATTTTATTTAAGTTACTCCAGTCTGTTTTTTCTGGCATTAAAATTACTGGCTTAAGAATTCCATATGATAAAGGGGATTTAATAAATCCTGACTGCCTTATGGAAATATTTCTTACCGTCTTATGGGATTGTAGCCATTCCTTTGTAAAACTATTGTTGGCTGGCAAGGAAGTGCAAAATCTTTTATAACATAAAATATATGCCATTATAAAAGCTGCTGCACAAATTATAGAACCAGCAATCCAGACAAATGCCAATACAGGAAAATCCATTTTCCCTGTAACTTTTTTTATTATACTGTTTTTAGTTCCTGCCATTTTTTTATCTTTTTCTTTTGTATTTATCTTTTCCTGTCCCTGGTTTTTATTACCAGGGCCTGTTATATTTTCTGCTTCCCCAATTATAAACCCGCCCTGGCTTGCTAAAGAATAAATACTTATTACAGATGGCAATGAATATGGTATTAGCAGGCGTACAAGTGCAACAGCCCACAAAGCCAGAAATACTTTTTTAGGCAGTTTATTTATAAACAGGACGCGGCATATAATAATTACAATTATAATAACCGAAGCAGAAAAACCCATCTCTAATAATTTCATTTTAACACCATGCCACAGGATTTATACACCTGGATCTTATAAATTCCTGTAGTTTTCCCTTCCCATATATTCTTCATTTTAAAGATAAGGTTAAAACTACTCAAACTCCCCAACAATTTTTTTCAAATCTTCAATCTGCTTTGAAGAAAGTTTTTTTCTGCCAAGCAGCGCTGTAAATAACTTATCCGCCGAACCATCATAAATTTTATTAATAAGTTCATTAGTTTCTGCTTCCTGTACCTCTTCTTTTGGAATTAAAGCATGGCACATAAACTTAGGTTCATAACGTTCAATAGCACCTTTTTTAATACACCTTTTTATAAGTGTATAGGTAGTATTCATATTCCAGCCTGTTTCTTCCTTAAGGACATCTGAAATATGCTTTGCGGTTGTATCTCCTTCACGCCATAACACATCCATTATCTTTAATTCCGAATCAAATAACTTAATATCCATCAATGTCCGCCTCCTTTCACACTACTAGAGTAGTTTCATAATAACATACTTTTATATAACTGTCAATTATAAAAATATTTTTTTCACACCTGTTTTTAAATTCTTAACCATGTATAAATTATCTTTTGTTTACACGTAATTAAAAATTTATGAAACAGACGTGTGTAAAAATAAATAGCATTGCTTTATCTGGCGTTTTTGGTATAATAGATAAATAGTGGTATTATACCAGTACAGGCAAGGACAGGCAGGAGGTGCATATAATGGCGGTAAGACCCATATTTGTGGTATCATTAGATAACAAATTTTTTATAAAGCAGGATACAGAATTTGAATTTTATAGTGGTTTTTCGGATAAACAGAAAAGGAAATGCATACAAAGCCTGCATAAAGAATATTTAAAAAAAAATAATGGCAAGAAAGTCCTGGAGGTTTCAAGCAAGTCAGAAGAAGAAACTGGCAGGAAGCTAAGTGCTTTTAACTTGTTATTAAAAACTAAAGATGGCAGGGAAGTTTCTGTTGAACAAGTATTCCAGGCAGGGAAAGTTTTTGAAGACGGCGGGCCATATACGGATTTATTAGATATGCCGCCAGGAGCTGCTAAAAAAGATATACGTTTAAAAAACAGTGGAAATATAATTTCATTTATATTTGATGGCATAAGTTTTGAAACAGATCCTAAAACATTTTTTTATAACTGGCTGTACATAAATGCATTGTATTTAAACAAAAGCCTTGCAGAACAGATAACAGGCTATGATGCATTTACAGATATAGAATTTAATCCTAAAAAATCCATAAACTGCCAGGCAGAGGCAGCAGCCATATATGTTTCTTTAGAAAAACAAGGGCTGCTCTTAGAAGCATTAAAAGATAAAGACAGCTTTAAAGAAATTGTTTATGCCGTATGATGGCAGGGAATAAAATCCAGAGAGGGGTAATTTATAATTATGATGACGCTTGGCCAATTTGAGGAGGCAGCAGAAAAAGTTAAAGAAGTAGTGCTTCCTACAAATCTTATTTACAGTGAATATTTTTCTGCACAGACAGGTAACAAAGTATACCTTAAACCTGAAAACATGCAGTATACAGGTGCATATAAAGTAAGGGGTGCTTACTATAAGATAAGCACATTAACAGAAGAAGAAAGGAAAAAGGGTCTTGTTACTGCTTCAGCAGGAAACCATGCACAGGGTGTTGCATATGCTGCCAAATTATTTGGAATACCAGCAACTATTGTTATGCCAGAAGCAACACCGCTTCTTAAAGTGAACAGGACAAAAAGTTATGGTGCAGAAGTTGTACTTTATGGTTCTGTATATGATGAGGCAAGCCAGTATGCAGTTAAACTTGCAGAGGAAAAAGGCAGGACATTTGTCCATCCGTTTAATGATGAAACAGTTGCAACAGGCCAGGGAACTATTGCAATGGAAATATTTAAAGAACTTCCTACAGTTGACATAATACTTGTGCCAATCGGCGGGGGCGGCCTTGCGGCAGGTGTTTCTACACTTGCCAAATTCCTTAACCCAAATATAAGGGTTATAGGCGTTGAACCTGCTGGTGCAAGCTGTATGAAAGCTTCATTAAATGCAGGGGAAGTTGTAACACTTCCAGATGTAGAAACTATTGCAGACGGTACAGCGGTAAAGACACCTGGCAATGTTGTTTTTCCTTATATACAAAAAAACATTGATGAGATTATAACAGTGGAAGACCACGAACTTATAGTAAACTTTCTTGATATTATAGAAAACCATAAAATGGTCGTTGAAAATTCAGGGCTTCTTACAGTAGCAGCATTAAAACATCTTAAATGTAAAAATAAAAAAGTGGTTTCAATACTTAGCGGCGGGAATATGGATATAATAACCCTTTCTTCTGTTGTACAGCACGGGCTTATACAGAGAGGGCGTGTATTTACAATAGCTGTGCTGCTTCCTGACAGGCCTGGTGAACTTGTTAATGTGGCAAATGTTATTGCAGAAATGAACGGGAATATTATAAGGCTTGAACACAACCAGTTTGTAAGCATTAACAGGAATGCAGCAGTTGAACTTACAATTACGCTTGAAGCTTTCGGACATGAGCATAAACAGCAGATAATTAATGCATTACGTGCAAAGGGCTATGACCCTAAACAGGAAAACCCGACAGGTATTTATGATAAATAAAACTATTTGTTATACTGGGAATATAAAATATATGGAGGATTAAAACAGATGGGACAGGATATATATATGGACTGGGGCAGCAGCGGGGCAGGGCTTTTGCACACCCCAGGGGGTGTACAGGACACCTACGGGGTTATGTGTGCCAATAAACTTAAAGTCCAGTCTGCTGTACATGAAGTGCTTTGTTCTTATGGTTTCAGGGATATACAGACGCCAACATTTGAATATTTTGATATATTCAGTAAAGAAAGAGGTACAGCATCATCTAATGAAATGTTCAAATTCTTTGACAGAGGAAACAATACACTTGTGCTGCGTCCTGATATGACACCGCCAATAGCAAGGTGTGTTGCCAAATATTATAAAGATGAACATATGCAAATACGTCTGTGCTATATTGGAAATACATTTATAAATACAGGTAAATATAAAGGCAAATTACAGGAAGTTACACAGGCTGGTGCAGAGCTTTTTAATGATGGCAGTTCTGATGCAGATGCAGAAATGGTGGCACTTACTATTGAATGTCTTTTAAAAAGCGGGCTTAAAGAGTTCCAGCTTGAAATAGGACATGCAGGTTTTTTAAACGGGCTTGTTAAAGAGGCAGGTTTTACAGAAAAAGAAACAGCTAAGTTAAGAAGCCTTATTGAAAGCAAAAATTTCTTTGGTGTTGAAGATTTGTTAGATAACCTTACAGTTTCAAAAGAGCTTAAAGAAATTTTCCTTAAAATGCCAGAAATGCTTAATAATCTTGGTGAAGCAATAGAATTTGTAAAGGCACGTTCAAAAAATGAGGATGTATATAAAGCAATGGAACGTCTTAAAAAGCTGGAAGATATAGTTGCTTCTTATGGTTTTGAAGATTATATTACAGTTGATTTAAGCATGTTAAGTAACTATAGTTATTATACAGGTGTAATATTCAGAGCCTATACTTATGGAAATGGTGAAGCAGTTGCAACAGGCGGCAGGTATGACGGGCTTGTAAGCCAGTTTGGAAAAGATGCACCAGCAACCGGGCTTGCAATAGTAATTGACCAGCTTATGATAGCACTTTCACGCCAGAAACTGGCAGACACAGAACTTATACAGGGAACAATGATACTATATACACAGCCATTACGTGACAAGGCAGTTAAAAAAGCTGAAAGGCTGCGGGAAAGCGGCAGGATTATACAGCTTGTACGCAAATCTTCAAAAAAAACAGAAGAGGAATACAGGGAATATGCAAAACGTATGGGGATAGAAAATGTACTTTATCTTAAATCAGAAGATGAAACAGAAGACTGGAATGTGGGAGCATGGAGGGACACAAAAATATGAGATATATAACATTTGCACTTGCAAAAGGAAGGCTTGCAAAACATACACTTAAACTTCTGGAACAAATTGGCATAACATGTGATGAGATGAAAGATGATAAAACAAGGAAACTTATATTTACAAATGAGGAACTTGGATATAAATTTTTCCTGTCAAAAGCAACAGATGTCCCATCTTATGTAGAGCTTGGTGCAGCAGATATTGGCGTTGTTGGCAGGGACACAATTATTGAGGAAGGCAGGAAACTTTACGAGGTACTTGACCTTAACTTTGGCAAATGCCGTATGTGTGTGGCAGGGCCTGCAAGTGCAAGGAAACAGTTAAACGATGGTTCACTTATAAGGGTTGCAAGTAAGTATCCGCGTATAGCAAAAGATTACTTTTACAACTGCAAACACCAGACAGCAGAAATAATAAAACTTAATGGTTCAGTAGAACTTGCGCCAATAGTAGGGCTTTCAGAGGTTATAGTTGACATTGTGGAAACAGGCTCTACACTTAAAGAAAACGGGCTTGAAGTATTAGAAGAAATCTGCCCGCTTTCTGCACGTGTAGTTGTTAATGAGGTAAGTATGAAAATGCAGCATGAACGCATAACAAAACTTGTACATGATTTAAAACAGGTAATACCAGACTAATTTTTAATAATACTATAAAGAAAGACGGGGTATAAAAATGAGAATTATTAAAATTACTGAAAAGGAACGTAATAATATTTTAGAAAACCTTTTAAAAAGAACCCCTGGACAGTATGGCAAATATGAGGATACAGTAAAGAAGATACTGGCAGATATAAGGGAAAGAAAAGATGAAGCATTATTTGAATATACAGAAAAATATGACAGGGTTAAGATTAATGCAGGAAATATTAAAGTAACAGATGAAGAAATAGATGAGGCATATACAAAAGTTGATCCTGGCCTTGTAGGAGTTATAAGAAAGTCCCTTAAAAATATATATGAGTATCATAAAAAACAAGTACGTTACAGTTGGTTTGACAGCAAACCAGACGGCACAATACTGGGACAGAAGATTACACCATTATCAAGGGTTGGCATATATGTGCCAGGCGGCAAGGCAGCATATCCGTCTTCTGTGCTTATGAACATTGTGCCTGCAAAGGTTGCAGGCGTTGATGAAATTACTATGGTTACACCTCCTGGTACTGACGGAAAAGTATATCCTATGACTTTAGTAGCTGCAAATGAAGCAGGCGCAGATGCTATATATAAGGCTGGAGGAGCACAGGCAATAGGAGCACTTGCATTTGGTACAGAAAGCATTAAAAAAGTTGATAAAATAACAGGACCAGGAAATATATTTGTAGCACTTGCCAAAAAAGCAGTATACGGGCATACCAGTATTGATTCCATAGCAGGGCCAAGTGAAATACTTGTAATAGCAGATGAAACTGCTAACCCACGCTATGTAGCCGCAGACCTTCTGTCACAGGCAGAACATGACGAAATGGCATCAGCTATACTTATAACTACAAGTGAGGAACTTGCAAAGCAGGTTTCAGATGAAACGGACAAATTTATTAAAGAACTTTCAAGAAGTGAAATTATAAAGAAATCATTAGATTCATATGGATATATACTTATAGCAGAAAATATGCAGGAAGCAATAGACACAGCCAACGAAATCGCTTCAGAACACCTTGAAATTATTACAAAAGACCCATTTAACATAATGACAAAAATAAGAAATGCAGGTGCAATATTCCTTGGGGAATACAGCAGTGAACCACTTGGTGATTACTTTGCAGGGCCAAACCATGTACTGCCTACAAATGGCACAGCCAAATTTTTCTCACCATTATCAGTAGATGACTTTATAAAGAAAACAAGCATAATTTCATATTCAAAAGAGGCACTTGGAGAAGTACATACAGATATAGAGGAATTTGCTAAATCAGAACAGCTTACAGCACACGCTAATTCAATAGCAGTAAGGTTTGAGGAATAATAATACAGAAAAGGTAATGCCATATAAATATAATGAAAGTTTTTACATTTATTATTTTTGGCTTTAGTTAGATTATTACAAAATACAGGAGATTATAAAATGGGACGTAATGCAAGTATTACAAGAAAGACAAAAGAAACAGATATTAAAACCAGATTTAGCATTGATGGCACAGGAAAGTCGGATATTAGTACAGGTATTGGCTTTTTTGACCATATGCTTGACAGTTTTGCAAGGCATGGGCTTTTTGACCTTACAGTATCAGTAAAAGGGGATTTGCATGTTGATTCACACCATACAGTTGAAGATACAGGCATTGTGTTAGGGCAGGCAATAAAAGAGGCAGCAGGAAGCAAGGAGGGCATAAAGCGGTTTGGTGAGTGTATGCTGCCAATGGACGAGGCACTTGTACTGTGTGCGCTTGATTTATCAGGACGCCCATACCTTATGTATAATATAAACCTTACCGTACCAAGGGTGGGGGATTTTGACACAGAGATGCTGCATGAATTTTTTTATGCCATAAGCTATAGTGCAGGAATAAACCTGCATCTTAAAATGCTTGACGGGGTTAATAACCACCACATAATTGAAGCAGCATTTAAAGCATTTGCCAAGGCACTTGATATGGCACTTGGATATGATAAAAGGATTACAGGCGTGCTTTCTACAAAGGGAAGCCTTTAATATTATTAAGCAAGCCTTGATGTGGAAAATAAACCATACTTGTTAAAATGGCAAATGGTTAGCAGGGACTGGGGCATTTAGTATAAATAAATTCTGTCCAGGACATTAAAGGACAAAAAAGGCAGTGTTTTTAATTTTGTATAATTAAAAATGCTGTCTTTTTTGCGTTCTGCTCCGTTATACATAGTAGAATGTAATAAACGTTTGATACATTGCAATATAAAAATACTTTGGCGGAAAGGAGAGTTTTGTGGATACTGGTTTTATTTTAATCCAAAGAATGAAGCAGGGTGATGAAAAGGTTTTTGATATTTTTGTACGCAAATTATATACGTAAGATGGGAGGAGCAACATTGGAAATTAAAGTTTCAAATAAAAATTATATAAAATTAGATATTAAGGAGGACAGATATGGAAATATGGAAAGAAGTATATAAAGGAATGATTCCTAAAGATACATACAAAACATGGATTACCAATTCAGAAGAAAGGGGATTAGACATAGAGTTATGGGGAAGTGCTTATCATGTTACTATAAAATTTGGTAATGTTAGTGCTATTAGAATTTTAGATGAAGGTATTGTGCAGGAAGGAGTATATCCGGATGAAGAAATTTCCAAATATAAAAAAAATAATTTTATAAACTGTATATATAAGTTAGAAAATGGGAAATTTGGAAGAGAAATAGAAGAAATGTCATCAGGGTTTATAGATATGGTAAGTATACGGCATTATGTTATTATTACAGATAATTTTAATATTGATATTGTTACAGAATGGGAACCCGCATTGAAAATAGATACTATTTAATTTAATAGATTATAACATTTATAATTTTTAATAAAATAATGTGCTTTTTTAATAAATAATATGTATTAGAGGTGGAATTTATGGCGGAAACTTATGTAGTAAACGGAGCAAAAGTAAGTTGTAACATGGGTGAGATTGAAGCACCACTGCGTACAACGCCAGGACGGAATGTGAAACTGCGTGGCAAGGACAGGGCAATACAGCAGAATGTGTACCATTGGTAAATACCGGGCCGGGCCATTTGGGCTGTGCAATAGGTACATGGACCAAAACTGCCAGGGAAAATAACAGCGGGGTGCCTGTAAGGGGCTCTGGCAATTATGCAAGCGATGAAGCAAAGGAAATAGCCAGGCTTAAAAAAGAATTGAGAGATATACAGGACGCTTTGAAAATAGTCAAGCGGATATTCGCAATCCGCATTTCAAGCAATCTTTGATTGCCTGCAAGCAGGCATTGGCTACTTGCCCACTTGCAAAATAACCTCGTAGCTGCTACCGCAGCTTTTCAGTGGGAGCTTATACTCCCACTGAAACAAGTAAGTCCCTGCCCGCCGCTTATGTTTCTGCAACATAGAAGCGTGCCCTTTAAAGGGCTTACTTGATGAGGTTAAAAAAAGCCACCGGCATTCTGGGAAACTGGCACAGGCCCGTTTCATGGAAACCTCAAAATATGAGCAGAGGTGGAAAGCGGAACATAAACGCTGGCTGAATGCCAGCAGGGTGCCTATAATAGATTTTTCTCTTGCAGTCCTATATATCATAGTCCCTGCATTTTGAAAAGATTAGCCATTTCTTCTGCGGATTCCTGCATTCCCCTCTGAAACCACACTTCTATCCAGCCATACAGGGTGTATGCAGCAAATGCTTTCGCATAAGCTTCTGATTTAGGCAGGTCTGGCTTTAATTCCATAATTTCCATAATAACATCTTTTAGCAAATAAATAAGATGGCGTTCATTCAAAAGATGATAAAATTTTTTATGATCTTCAAAATGCCTGAATATCATGCCAATACCTGAACTAAGGGGAATATTGTTATTTTTCTCCCAGTCGCGTTTCCACCCATCAAATAATTTATTGATATATGACCTTAAAATATCTTCTTTACTATTAAAGTTGCGGTAGAAAGAAGCCCGTCCAATGCCTGCATTATCACATAATTCGCTGATAGAAATATTTTCAATATCCTTATCCTCCAATAGCATCAGGAGAGATTCCGTTATATGTTCTATTACATAAATATTTCTTCCTTCATTGCTCATCGGTGATACAGTTTCCCTGTTTTGTTTCATTTTCTGTCCTCCTATTGACATTTCAAAAACTGCTGATACAATTATATCGACAATGCAAATGTTTCATAGAATGATAGCACACTTTCATTCAAAAATCAAGTGTGCAGAAAGGAAAGATAACATGACACATACTAAAAAACGTATTCTAATTTTATTATTTATCATTGTCGTAGCGGTTGTTTTTGGGCGGCTTGCTTTTCGGGCATTTTTGAACCTTTTGTTGGGCGGCACCATGTTTGGAGGTAACTTTCTATGAGAAAAGAAAAAAAAGCAAAAAGGAAAGGCAAAATTATGTGGGGAATTATCTATATTGTTACATTTATTGCTGCTTTTGGAGGGTCTGTTGCTTTTAAAATGAAGCATGATCCATTTGGCGGGGAATTTAAAGTCAAATGGAATGATACAGTTGGAAAGGTATATACTGACATCGCTTATGGTGAGGGCGAAGCCAATAAATTTGACCTTTATGTTCCAGCCGGTGATTCCAGAAATAGTTATGGTCTGGTTGTATATCTTCATGCAGGTGGTTTTACAAGCGGAGATAAATCTGGCGATGGAGAAATGCTGGAGTGGCTCTGTTCTAAGGGATATGTAGCCGCAGGTATTAACTATACCCTTGTCAGCGATGACCACCCTGATACAAGCGTGTACTCCCAATCTATGGAAATTAGGGAAATCAAATCAGCGTTTGGTACTTCTGAGTATGATGAAGAAATAAAAGATATTTCTGCTCTGCTTTGGGTAAACGAAAACAGTGTACCTACTCTCGTTGCATATGGAAAATATGATAAAGTCCAGCCATATGAAGGATCGCTAAGGCTTCTGAAAGCACTTGAGGATAACAATGTCCCCCATGATTATTATTTATGTGAACATTCGGGTCACGGTTTGCAGAATGACAATAAAGTGTATGGGGAGTATATGCGAAAGATACTGGAATACCTTGATACTTATATGCCCATAAAATAAATATACTATAATTGGAGGAGCTTTAAAACAGTGAAAAAAACATGAAAATAATAATCATATTGTTAATAGCAGTATTTGTTATTGGAATCAGTGCTTTTGTATTAATTATATTATGCACGCCCAGAATAAAGGCTGTGATATTTCTATTGTTGTGGCAGAAGGACAAGACCATGCTTTTGGGCAGAAATACTATATGGATAAATACCTTGAATGGATACAGGGAATTTTCAATGAAAGTGAAATGTAAATAGAAGTGCCAAACGACAACTGAATATGGAGCTTATAAACCTTTGGCATAAAGCCAAAAATCAGGAGTTTTGTATGTACTTTGGAACGGACAAAAACAGGACACCGGTACAGCCTATCGCCAAACAGAATGTACCGGATGTCCGCACAGGGTTCTCCCAAAGGATTTCCCTGCCCTTATTTTAACACCAATGGAAGGAAATTTACATATCAAAGCTCTTTCTTTATCAAAAAATGAAATTTTAAGAAAGAAGTAATCAAAATGAGTTTTTTTACAACAGCAGTAACAGGTGTGAATTGTGAGTAAAGTGAAAAATGGGAAGAATAAGCAAAGTGAAAATCCGTTGTATGTAGATAGCCCTCACAAAATAAATATGGTAAAATCTTAGGAGAAACGAGGTAAAACAGTATGGAAAAGAAAATTTATATCACAGAGGAAGAACGGGCATATGCCAAATGGATTTTATTTTGTCTGCAAATACTATTTTTTAAAAAATAGTACAGGTACTATTAACAAATTGGAATGGTACCTGTATTATATTGAATAAGCAAATATACAAGTACCAGTATAAAATGAAAGGAGCATGATATGGATGATATGTATACAGCTATTTATGAAAAGCTCTCTACGCTGCAATGGCTTATGAAACGCCGGCAGATGTTCAGTCAGGCACAGTCAGGACCATTTGCCGATCCGGCACGGGGGCAGGGGAGAATCCTTGCCATGCTGAAAATCCAGCCGGAAATTAAGACAAGGGAGCTGACGTATCTGCTGGGCATCCGGCAGCAATCACTGAACGAGCTGTTAAATAAGCTGGAAAAAAGCGGTTATGTGGAACGTAAGCCCTCTGAAAACGACAAACGGGTCATGGTTGTTCATCTGACGGAAAAAGGAAAAAAGACCCAGCAGCCTGAAACAGATTATGAGGAAATTTTCGACTGCCTGTCACTGGAGGAATTGCAGCAGTTTGGGGAATATTTAGACAGGATTATTGCAGCGTTTGGAATACAGGAGGCTGATGGCAGAGAGGAGGATAATATAACAGACTGGATGGACCAGGCAAGGGAGCGTATGGGCGGGGAACAGTTTGAACAGCTGATGTCTATGCGGGAGCGGGCATTCGGCTCTTTTGGGAGAGGGAGAAGCCCGGCAGACATACCGGGAGCAGAACGCTTTTCACCAGATTATGACGGTTTCATTCCAGATAGAGGCAAATTTGGCGCATTTGGCGGCATACCAGACAAATAAATAAATTAGAGGCACTATAGAATCTATAGCAATAAGTCCTATGGGAATAAATCCATAGGGCTTAATTTTTTGGATGAGGAGGAAAAGCAATGAATCCAATAATTGAAGTAGAACATTTTTCAAAGACATACGGAGATTTTAAGGCAGTAGAAGATATTTCATTTACAGTAGATGAGGGAAGCATCTTTGCGTTTCTTGGACCCAACGGCGCAGGTAAGAGTACCACAATCAATACCTTATGCACAATATTGGATAAAACGGAGGGAAGTATCCGGATTAATGGGCATGATGTTTACAAAGAAAAGGGGGCAGTCAGAAAGGATATCGGCATTGTATTCTAGGATTCCACGCTGGATGCAAAAATGACGGTGGAGGAAAATTTAAAATATCATTGCAGCTTTTATAAGGTTCCGAGAAATGAGGTTACAGAGCAGATTGATTTTGCCCTTGGCTTAGTGGAGCTTACAGATTGGAAAAAGGCGGTTACCGGCAGTCTTTCCGGCGGAACGAAGCGCCGTGTGGAGATTGCGAGAGGGCTTGTGCATTTTCCAAAGGTTTTGTTTTTAGATGAACCAACAACCGGGCTTGACCCACAGACAAGGGCAAATGTATGGGAATATATCCAGAAAATGCAAAAGCAGAAAAACATGACGATTTTTTTGACCACGCATTATATGGATGAAGCGGAGGTATGCTCCAAAATTGTAATTATGGATCATGTGAAGATTGTTGCCCACGATACACCGGAGAATTTAAAACACCAGTATACCAGAACTGGGGTGGATGCAATTTGTACGCATACGGAAACCTTGGAAAAGATATTGAAGGAGCAAAAGATTCCTTATAAGAAAGCAGACAACAAGGTTGTTTTCCATACAAAGAAAGCATCTGATGCGCTTGCTGTTTTGGCAGAGTGTAAAGATACGATTCTTGATTTTGAGGCAAAAAACGGAACATTGAACGAGGTTTTCCTCGCAATCACAGGAAAGGAGATCAGACAGTCATGAATCCAGTTACAGCAATTATACAGAGGAATTTGTTAAATTACACCAGAAACAGGGGGAGGATGATTGGAAGCATCGTGATGTCCATGTTCATGCTGGTGATGTTTTCCTTTATGATGAAATCTTCCATGAGCGGCTTTGGCGGACCCATGAATTATTTGATTGCAGGCGTTATTATTATGACTGTTTTTCAGACGGGTATCAATAATTCGTCAGATATCCTGTCGGATATTTCGGACGGATATATGAAAGAGGTTATGGTTGCGCCGGTTGCACGTTCACAGATTTCTATCGGAAATATCCTGTCGGGGGCAGTTGTTTCTACTATACAGGGGACTCTTACCATAATAATCAGCCTGTTCATTGGATTTAGAATCAATGTGCTCCAGGTTTTACTGTTGATTGTGGTAATGCTTGTTTCAGCGATGACCTTCAGCGCAGCCGGCTATGAGGGAACGATTGATGAAGGGAAGGCTGTCTGGGCGAAAAAAGTATATGAAGAAGTAAGCGCCCGTTATGGCACAGATTCCCGGATGATTGCCAGAAGCATAAAAGACCAGCCTGAAACAATGCTGGCAATAAAATACAATGAATTTATGGAAAAGGAAAGCTACATATTCCAGCTATCCAACAGATGTGGGAAATATAAAAATTTCCTTGACAGATATACAGAATAGATATATAGTATTTATGTAATTAAAAAAATATTGTAAGTATCTCTTATTAAGAGTGGCGGAGAGTTAAGGCTCTGTGAAACCACGGCAACCCCCTTGCAGGAAGGTGCCAATCTGAGCGGGCAACCGAACAATAAGAGGAGTTGGTATATCAAGTCCGCTTTATTGCCGGGCTTATTTTTTTATTATAAGGATTGCCATACACTTAAGAGAATATTACAATACAAGCCAATAAAAATAATATCTGCCAGGCTGCCCGCAGGCATTATATTAAGGGCAGCAGATAAAAAAACTCAAACCTTTGCAAAAACTTGTGCCTGTGACATAGGATTTGCGGGCTTGTGGCAGGAATGGAGGATTATTATGGAAAGAAGATTATTTACATCTGAATCAGTTACAGAAGGCCATCCTGATAAAATATGTGATAATATTTCTGATGCAATATTAGATGCACTTATAGAACAGGATCCTATGAGCCGTGTGGCTTGTGAAACAGTTATTACTACAGGTTATGTAATGATAATGGGGGAAATTACTACTAAAGCAGATGTCTGCTATGAAGATATTGTGCGCAAAACAATACGTGAAATTGGGTATGATAGTGATGATAAAGGTTTTAACTGTGATACATGCAAAGTAAACATTCTGCTTGACAAACAGTCAGCCGATATTGCAATGGGAGTTGACAGGGCACTTGAGGCCAGGGAAAATAATATGAGTGACCAGGAAATTGAAGCTATTGGCGCAGGTGACCAGGGAATGATGTTTGGTTTTGCAACAAATGAAACAGAAGAATATATGCCATACCCTGTTTTTCTTGCACACAAACTGGCAAAAAAGCTTACAGAAACCAGGAAAGATGGTACATTAAGTTACCTGCGTCCTGATGGCAAAAGCCAGGTTACAGTGGAATATGACAGTAATGGAAAACCTGTACATATTGATACAGTAGTTATTTCATCACAACATTCTGAAGAAGTAACACAGGAACAGATACATAAAGATATCTGTAAATATGTAATTGATACTGTACTTCCGCCAGAACTTACAGATGAGAAAACAAAATACCTTATTAACCCTACAGGGAGATTTGTTATTGGCGGGCCAAATGGCGACAGCGGGCTTACAGGGCGTAAAATTATTGTAGATACATATGGCGGTTATGCACGCCACGGTGGTGGTGCATTTTCTGGAAAAGACTGTACAAAAGTTGACCGTTCAGCAGCATATGCAGCACGTTATGTTGCAAAAAATATTGTTGCAGCAGGACTTGCAGATAAGTGTGAAATACAGCTTTCATATGCAATCGGTGTTGCACAGCCTACATCTGTAATGGCAGATACATTTGGTACTGGAAAGGTTAGTGACGAAGAACTTGTTAACATAATACGTGAAAATTTTGATTTGCGTCCAGCAGGAATAATTAAAATGCTTGATTTAAGAAAACCTGTCTATAAACAGACAGCAGCCTATGGGCATTTTGGACGAAACGGCCTTAACTTGTCATGGGAAAGGCTTGATAAAGCAGAACAGCTTAAAAAATACTTAATGCATAATTACAATTTACTTTTTGTTGATTAACTTAGAGCAATGTTGTATAATGTATGTGCTGTTTTGTTGCCAGCAGGTATAAATTATACAGACAGGTCAAGCGGATATTCGCAATCCGCATTGCCTGCAAAGCAGGCATTTGCTACTTGCCCACTTGAAAAACAACCTCATTGCCGCTTTGCTTAGCCTGGCAGGAGCTTGAACTCCTGCCAGGCTAAGCAAGCCCTGGTAAACCAAACCCACCGCTTAAGAAGCGTGTATTGTAAAGGGCTTACTTAATGAGGTTAAACAACAGCCACAGGCCTGTTCCTGGTACTGTGGGGAAAGGAATGGTCAGTTGCATGGCACAGAAGAAAATAATTGCATTTATTAATGCAGAAAATGAAGTCCCTGCCAATGTTGAATGTCTTGCCATAAAGTATTCATGTGAAGGGGCGGATGGCCTTTTTATATATAATTATACAGGTGATGAAGCTTCAAGGGAAGAGTTTCTGCTGTCTGCGAGGAAAATCGAAAAGCAGGTTGACATACCATTTTTTATAGGTATTTATATAAACAGGTTTGAAGATGCTAAAAAAGCACTTTACACAGGAGCTAAAAAACTTGTTATAAGAAAAGCACTTTTTCCAGAAAAAGATGAAATTGATGAAATAATTGCCAGGTTTGGAAAAGACAAGCTTGCAATAGAAATTGATATGAAAGCTGATTTCCATAATGCAGCACAGCTTAATAAATATTATGATATGGGAATAGGCACAGCAATACTTAAACATATTAATACTACAGATGCTTTTGGTGAAACAGTCCTTAATACAAAGATGCAGGTTCTTATAAGGGATGGTTTAATAAGGAACGGGCTTGAAGAACTTCTTTCATATAAAAATGCAGATGCAGTTATTACAAATTATTTTGAAGATAAAGATATTTACAAGGCTAAACGGGCTGTTAAAAGACAGGGTATAGATGTAGAACTTTTTGAAAGCCTTATAGATTTTAAAGAGTTTAAACTTATGGACAACGGGCTTTTGCCTGTTGTTGTACAGGATTACCGTACAAGTGAAGTACTCCAGGTTGCTTATATGAATGAAGAATCATATAAGAAAACTATTGAAACTGGCAAGATGACATATTTTAGCCGCAGCAGGCAGGAATTATGGGTTAAGGGTGAAACGTCAGGGCATTACCAGTATGTAAAATCGCTTATGCTTGACTGTGACAATGATACAATACTTGCAAAAGTACACCAGATAGGTGCAGCATGCCATACAGGAAGTTATAGTTGTTTCTTTAAGGAACTTGCCAAAAAAGACTATATAGAAACTAACCCTTTAAAAGTCCTTGAAGAAGATTATAATATAATAGTCCGCAGGAAAAATAATCCTAAAAAGGGTTCATATACAAATTACCTTTTTGATAAGGGAATTGATAAAATCCTTAAAAAATGCGGTGAAGAAGCTTCTGAAATTATTATTGCTGCTAAAAATGAAGGAAGTGAAGAACTTAAGTATGAAATTGCAGATTTTTTGTATCATATGATGGTTCTTATGGCAGAATGTGGGCTTGACTGGGAAGATATTACAAGGGAACTTGTAAACAGGCGTTAAATAAACCCATATGATACCAGGATAAATATTAATATATAATTTAAAAAACAATTATCAGAAAGGCAGGTAGTTTTTTATGGTTACAACAGCATTTCTGGCAAAAAGCCTTGCAGATTTATCATTTGGGGGTGCTTTTGCCTGGTATCTGGTAAAATTCCTTATTAGTATTGTAATTGCATTTGCAGGTATTAAGGCAGGCATTGCACTGCGCAAATCTAAAGATGCTAAAACAGGCAATGAAATAAAATAACAGGGCAAGGTAAAAATATGGAAATAGAAAAGAAGTTTCTTGTAAAATCCCTGCCTGCGGATCTTAGCAAATATAAGAAAAAGGATATAGAACAGGGGTATCTTTGTTCTTCCCCTGTTTTACGAATACGCAGGAGTGGGAACCAGTATATTTTAACTTACAAGGCATTGCCAGAAAACCAGGGCAAAGCAAACCCTGGTGTAAGGATAAATACCGAAATAGAAGCTCCTCTGTCCAGAGAGGGATATGAACACCTGCGCCAGAAAACAGATGGCTACATTATAGAAAAAACAAGATATATTATACCACTTTCTGATGGACATACAGGTGAACTGGACATTTTTGAAGGAAGGTTAAAAGGATTGTATTTTATTGAAGTGGAATTTGCGGATGAAGAAGATGCCGCAAACTTTGTGCCGCCGGAATGGTTTGGCGGGAATGTAAGTAATGATGAAAGATATGCAAACAGTTTTTTATCAAAATGTGCTAACCTGGATATTTTTAAAATATGAAAACAGATATTATCTGGCTAATGTAAAAAAAGCAGGTGGATTGTAACTATAGATAAATAAAAAACGGAGGCTTATTATGTTTAAAATTTTAAAGAAAGAATATCTTGCCAATAATATATGGCTTATGGATATTAAAGCCCCAAGGGTGGCCAAATCATGTAAACCTGGGCAGTTTGTTATTGTAAAAATAGATGAAGAGGGAGAGAGGATTCCACTTACTGTATGTGATTATGATGCTTCAAAGGGCACAGTTACAATAGTATTCCAGGTTGTTGGTGCTTCTACAAAGAAAATGGCAGAATATGAAGAGGGCCAGTTATTTATGGATTTTGCAGGTCCGCTTGGCTGTGCTTCTGAACTTGTGGATATGACAGAAGATGAATTAAAGAAGGAAAATATTCTTTTTGTATGTGGAGGTGTAGGTACTGCCCCTGTTTACCCACAGGTAAAATGGCTTAAAGAACATGGCATTGATGCAGATGTTATAATCGGGGCGCGTACAAAGGATATTATTATCCTTGAAAATGAAATGAAAAAGGTTGCTGCTAACCTTTATGTTGCTACTGATGATGGTTCATATGGTTTTAAGGGTAATGGCTGTGACCAGATTAATGAACTTGTTAAAAACCAGGGAAAGAAATATACAAGGGTAGTTGCAATAGGCCCTATGGTTATGATGAAGTTTGTTTCACTTCTTACAAAAGAGCTTGGAATACCAACTATTGTAAGTATGAATCCTATAATGGTTGATGGTACTGGAATGTGTGGTGCATGCCGCTTACAAGTTGGTAATGAAATTAAGTTTGCATGTGTTGACGGGCCGGAATTTGACGGGCATCTTGTTGACTTTGACCAGGCCATGCGCCGCCAGGGAATGTATAAAACAGAAGAAGGACGGGCAATGTTACGCCTTGAAGAAGGTGACACACACCATGGCGGATGTGGAAATTGTAATTAAACTTAGCACATACAATACATAATACATGGTTTGTATGGCATAAATACCAGTTTATTGCATAGCATTAGCACAGAAATGGAGGAAGCAGATTAATGGAAACAGATGTTTTGAAGAAAGTGCCTGTACGTGAACAGGAGCCAAAAGTGCGTGCAGCTAATTTTGAAGAAGTATGTTTAGGATATAATAAAGAAGAAGCAATGGCAGAAGCATCACGCTGCCTTAAATGCAAGAACCCGCAATGTGTAAAGGGGTGTCCTGTAAATATAGATATTCCAGGATTTATAAAGGAAGTTGAAGATGGCAGGTTTTCAGAGGCCTTCCATGTAATTAACAAATATTCAGCACTTCCTGCTGTATGTGGACGTGTCTGTCCACAGGAAAGCCAGTGTGAAGCAAAGTGTATACGTGGAATCAAGGGTGATGCTGTTTCTATAGGGAAACTTGAACGTTTTGTTGCTGATACTGCAAGGGAAAATGGAATTAAACCTGTTAAAGCGGCTGTCCAGAAAGGAAAGAAAGTAGCGGTTATAGGTTCAGGGCCGGCAGGGCTTACATGTGCAGGTGACCTTGCAAAACTTGGCTATGATGTTACAATTTTTGAAGCACTCCATAAAGCCGGTGGTGTATTATCATATGGAATACCAGAATTCCGTCTTCCAAAAAGCAGTGTTGTTGACAGTGAAATTGAAAATGTCAAGGCACTTGGTGTAAAGATTGAAACAAATGTTGTAATAGGCAAGGCGGTTACTATTGATGAGCTGCTTAATGAAGAAGGCTTTGATGCTGTATTTATTGGTTCTGGTGCAGGACTTCCAAGATTTATGGGAATACCTGGTGAAAATGCCAATGGTGTATTTTCTGCTAATGAATACCTTACAAGAAGCAATCTTATGAAAGCATTTGATGAAAACTATGATACCCCTATATCAGCAGGAAAGAAGGTAGCAGTAGTAGGCGGAGGTAATGTAGCAATGGACGCTGCAAGGACAGCATTACGCCTTGGTGCAGATGTGCATATTGTATACCGCCGCAGTGAAGCAGAACTTCCAGCAAGGGTTGAAGAGGTACACCATGCAAAGGAAGAGGGTATTATATTTGACCTTTTAGCAAATCCTGTTGAAATATTTGAAGATGAAAACGGCAATGTAAAAGGCATGAAATGCATACGTATGGAACTTGGTGAACCCGACAGTTCAGGACGCAGAAGCCCTGTTGAAATTCCTGGTTCGGAATTTGTGCTTGATGTGGATACAGTTATAATGTCACTCGGCACAAGCCCTAACCCTCTTATTTCTTCAACAACAGAAGGGCTTGAGGTAAACAAAAGAAAGTGCATTGTAGCAGAGGAAACAGATGGAAGCACATCAAAAGCAGCAGTTTATGCAGGCGGAGATGCCGTAACAGGAGCTGCAACAGTTATACTTGCCATGGGTGCAGGAAAAGCCGCAGCTAAAGGTATAGATGGATTTCTTAGCAAGTAAAACATAAGCAGCATAGGAGGCATATAATGGGAAATAGAAATTTCATTCCTGATTTAAAAGATTACAAATGTGCTATACTTTTCCATAACACAACAATAGATAACATAAAAGAAAAAATTAAAGAATATGCAGATATTTGTGGCGGTGATATAAAAGCAGAGTGCAAGTTTTATATGGTACATATTCCTGGTGACAATAAATGGATATACCTAGAATTTCCATATACAGAGAGAGTAGCAGGGCACTGGAATTTTTATAATTACCAGAATCTTATGCTGTGGTTTGATAAAGTACCAAAAAAGTTCTGCCTGGCAATTCCAAAAAACCAGACAAAACCATTATTTTTCTCGGTAGTTGATACAAAAAACTCCTGGGGGGATTCGGTTATGGGCATATTTAAGGACAGGGATTTTTACTTTACAGTGCCAGGAGAGAAATTTATCTGGCAGTCTGGCCCGGAAGAATTTGATTTCCATGGTTATTTAAAGGACAGGCTTGGATTTGACACAAAACTTCTGCCAGAAATTGTAAACTGCCAGTGGGAAGAACTGGAAGTTACACTTTGCTTTGATGATTAATATTTAACCTCATTAAGTAAAAACCACCACTTTTTAAGCGGCGGGTTTGGAACTTGCTTGATGAGGTTAAATTATTTTTAAAAATAAAAAAAGTATAAGTAAGTATATCTTTAAAAATCTGGTTAAATATAGGAAAGACCAGAACACAGTATTCTATAAAGTACATTAAACTATGTAAATACAGGCTTTTAAGGTATTTTTTGTTGTAAATATTGTGCATGTTGTATAACTTACATGGAATAAAAAGCATTATTGCACAAAATAAAAAACAGATAATTATAAAAAGCAATTTCTGGTTTGTAGGATACGATATTCTGTGGCATTTTTTTTATATAACCATAACATTGTATTATGTATGTATATCTAGTAGTATATTTTATAGAAAATCTCTTTGCGGTGCAAAATAAATTAAATTGTGTTATTATGAATTTCCCCAAAAAATCTGTATACATTTTCGTTATTTGCATAAATAGACCGTTAAATTTTCCCATATTTATATTAAAACGTAAAATAGAGTTTATACTTTTATTACCTTTGGTAACAGTTGGAAGCAAAGGGGTTTTCTTAACAGGCTGGAGTGCCAGACCAGGAATTGTCTGGCACTCTGGTTTTGTATAAATAAAACAGGAAGAAAGAGAGGACAGGCAATGGAGGACAGGTATACTTACAAAGAATTTAAACGTATGCTGGTTTTAGAACTTGAAAAAGATTTTAATGGAAGGGCAGGTATTGAAATACATAATATTATTAAAAATAATTCCCTGGAACTTGAAGGTATGGTAATTGTAGAAGATGGAAAAAATGTATCACCTAACTTTTATTTACAATTTTATTATGAAGATTATTTAAAAGGGACAGACATTGAATATATTGCAAAAGAAATGGAAGAAAAATATAATAAAATGCAGGCTGGCGGATTTAAAGGTTTTAGTATGGATATTAACAACTGCATGGGTAAAATAGTATGCCGGCTTGTGTCATATGAAAAAAACAGCCAGCTTTTAAAAGAAATACCATATATACCATTTCTTGATATGGCAATTATATTTTACTGTCTTGTAGTTGAAGATGAAAATGGAACGGGATCTGTACGTATTTCTAATTCAATAATGGAAAGATGGGGAATGACTGTAAAAACTTTGTATACAGTTGCAATACGGAATACAGAAAGGCTGTTTCCAAAAGTGTTCTGCCCGCTTAAATCTATGTTAAGAAGTGTATTAGAAAAAGAAGTATTAGAAACAGGAATACAGGAAATGCCAGATGCATTTGACGGGATTGAAGACTGTAGTTATTGTGAAGGGGAAATGCCATTTGTCCTTACAAACAGAAAAGGGGTACATGGCGCTGCGGCAATACTTTATCCAGACTGCCTGAAGGATATAGGAAAAATGGCAGAAACCGGGTTATATATAATTCCAAGCAGTATACATGAACTGCTTATAATACCAGATAACGGGCAGGTTTCACCGGACAGCCTTAAAAAAATGGTAGAAGAAGTTAATATAAACTGTGTAGCTGCTGAAGAAGTTCTGTCTGACATGGTTTATTATTATTCATCAGAAAAGAATATAATTAAAATTTGTAATTAATTTTTAAATCTGTAAATTCTTATATCTATTTATATTATATCATTTCTATAAAATCTTTATTACGCTAAATTATAATATAGATAATAAACAATATTCCGTTATAAACGGGGCTGCCGTATTAAGAAAATATTATGCAATATATAGAAAATTTATTTTACTAAAATACTATATTTTGCACTTTTATTCTTAATGCGGCAGCCCATATTTTATACAATGTGTTTTATAACAGCGTTGATGACCATGAGATTAAATCCAGGCTGGTAATAAACGGCATTAGTGAAAAGCATATACTACCATAAAATAACAGGTTTGTTTGAAAAAAGGCGGTGTCCCTTATATTCTACTGTTTTAGATATGCCACCAAAACATGCGCTTTCTTCTAGTACGGTGACTTCAATATTTTTTGATTTGGTTAATATTTGTTAAAACAAGCAAAATATACATTTATGATACAACTATGCAATAAAAGATATACAGCAGCAGGTTATTATTATCTAAAATTTTAAATATAAAACAGGTTATAATTTTAGGTAAAGGAGAGTACTGTAATGTTAAGAAAAATTTTTAAATGTGTATTGTGTTGTTCTGGCGGCCTGGCAGCAGTTTTATGCCTGTTTTGCTTTTCCTTCATTAATGGCAGCAGTAAAACAGGAGTTCTTGCAGAGCCAGGTTATAGTGTATATTTAGATGATAACCATGGTAAAAAAAATAATAAAAAGAGTTTCTTAAATGGAAATAATGCCAGCAACATCAACTTTAAAACTGGCAATAAAGGTAAAATAAAAAATAAAAGATGCCTTGGAATTTATAATAATAATGAAAAGGTTCTTGTACTTGCTAATAAAGACCACCGGTTACAAGAAGATTATAACCCTTGTTTAAGGTATATATGTAATGGAAGGTTACAGGCTTCGGAATATCTTTATGACAGCCTGGTAGAAATGCTTGCAGATGCAGATAAACAGGGATATAGTTACTGGATAGCCTCTGCATACAGAAGCCCTTTAAAACAGCAAAACCTTATTGATGAAGATGTAAATGCATTTATGGCAAATGGCATGTCATATGAGGCAGCATTGCAAGAGGTGTATAAAGAAACTATGCCGGCAGGCTGTAGTGAGCACCAGACAGGCCTTGCGCTTGATATACTCTGTTCAGGTAATACAAATATGGACGTTTCACAGATGGAAGAACCTGGAAATAAGTGGCTGCGTGATAACTGTTATAAATATGGTTTTATATTGCGTTATCCAGAGGATAAATGTGAGATTACAGGAATTAATTTTGAACCCTGGCACTTCAGGTATGTTGGCAGACAAGCAGCAAAATATATAACGAAAAAACATATTACACTTGAAGAATTTTATGAAAGAATTGGAAATATATAAAAAACTGCCTTTTTAATTGCATATTGGCAATATCTGGTTAAAACCAGCCATATATAATATACCATGTGGATTATATATGGCTGGTGGCTGGATAAGTGCCAGGCAGACATTTGTCCTGAATATTCTGGTTAGCATAATATTACTTGAAAAAAGAGGGCTTTTTACAAGCTATGGAATAAAGGCACAGATACCTGGCAGGTTATTATAAAAATGCATGTAAGTTATTTTACTGTGATTTCCAGTGTTGTTTTTAATTTTATCTTTTGTTGTTTAACTTCTTTATCACTAGTTTTTTTATTCTGGAAAGTTGTCCTGTTAAATACAATTTCTGTTTTTCCTTTTTTATTGGCTTTAATAGTTCCCTTTAATTTATATGCTAAAGGATAATCTATTGTATCATCATTCTTTTCCTTTTCTTTTGGCATGGTTATTTTTGCAATGTTTTTATTTTTTTGTACAGCTTCTGGCATTAAACTGCCGAAGCTGCTGTCCTTATCTATAATAAAGGTTATATTAACTTTTGTTCCTTTTTTCATATTTATTTTTAAGGTTTTTAAATTATTAATTCCAAAAAACAAGGAGTTTTGATAATTTATATTTTTCATATTTCCAGAAAGTACTAGTTCTTTTAGCTTTTTATTCTCTGTAAATGCCCCGTTGTCTATTTTCTGGGTTTTGCCAGGAATTTTATATACAGCTCCTTTTTTATTTGCAGGATATAGCATTAATTCCAGTCCGTTTTTAATTTTTTTAAATAAAACACCATCTTCTGACTGGTATTTTTTATTACTTTGTTTAACTATAACTGAAATTAAATTTTTGCACCCAGAAAATGCAGAATCACCTATTATTTCTGTTTTTGCAGGAATATTAATTTCTTTTAAATTTTGACAATTAGAAAATACAAAGTGTCCTATGGATTTTACATTGCCAGGGATAGAAACTTTTGTTAAACTTTTGCACCCGGAAAATGCAGAATCTTCTATAGTAACAAGATTTTCTGGAAGCCTGGCTTTTGTTAAGCTGTGGCAGCCAGAAAATGCAGCAGGTTTTATAGTTGTTACACCATCAGGGATTACAACTTCCTCTAAATTCCTACAATCTGAAAATAATGCCTGTTCTATAGTTTTTACATTGCCAGGAATAATAATCTTTGTTAAACTGCGGCAGTTTTTAAATGTACCCGCTCCTATCTCTGTTATATTGTCTGGAAGTGTAATTTCTGCCAGGTTTTTACAATTCCAGAATGTTTTTTCACCTATAGTTATAACACTATCAGGAATAATAATGCTATTTAACTTAGTATAATTGTAAAATACCCTGTCACCTATTCCAGTTATGCCATCAGGAATTACTATATCTGTATCTGTTCCGTTATAAGCTGTTAATATTTTGTTATCATCAATAACAAAATCTGTTTCTGCTGCTTTTGTAACACCTGTGTTACATTCTTTTATAAACTGGCTGTTAGTTCCAGTAATACTAAGACCTAAAGCAAGCAGGGCAGGTAATAAATATTTTTTTCCATGTTTCATATTAATTCCTTCTTTCTTTATGTATAATATAAATTGCATAACTACTATAGTAGTATACAAAGCTTATTGTACTTTTATAGTATGTCAGTATAGTGTCATCTGGCAATAAAAATATTTACTAATACTTCCTGTACAAGAGGATAATAAAGGATAATTTATAGTTATCCACGGTTTATTTTAAATTAAGAGGCCAGAATGTTATGTCCTGGCAAGTCCAAAGTAATCCTACAGGCAACCCGCTT
>CAJUJY010000027.1 GCA_910586555.1 uncultured Lachnospiraceae bacterium | reverse complement strand
TTGCATATGCGGACGGAATGGCACAAATAAAATTAAATGGTTGGGAAAGCGGATTGATAGATGAGGAGTCGAAACGTTCTGATTTTGTCTGCTGGTTACGGAATCCGCCCAGAGAAAAATGGTCTATGTGTATGCCTTATGAGATGAAAGGCGAAACAAAGCCTGCATATCCGGATTTTATTATTGTCAGGAAAGATTCTGTCCTTGGTTATGTAATAGACATATTGGAGCCGCATAATCCTAATTTTAAAGATAACCTTGGAAAAGCTAAGGCATTGGCTAGATATGCAGAGGAAGAACCCAAAATAGGACGTGTTCAATTAATCCGTCGTGAAAAAGATGCGTCTGGCAAAGATAAGTTTAAACGGCTTGACATGTCACATGGATGTATCAGGCAAAAGGTATTAAAAGCGATAAATACGGATGAGATTGACCGCATTTTTGAAGCAGATGGTTTTTTTGAGTAATATGGCAGATAGTAAAATTAATTATTAATACAAAGTAGCTGTAAAATCGGATAACACCGTTGTAAACAAGCGTATTTACGAGATTAATGGAATAAAATGAGGAGGTATCAGAATGGGGAAGGGCGCTACATTGACATACATAAAAGATATTGCTTTAAAATTACACGATCCTAAAATGTTCGGAGGAGCATCGCTTATGGTCGGTGCTGGATTTTCTAAAAATGCAGAAGGGATTGGATATCGTGTGTCACCACCCGATTGGAGTGAATTGGCAGCTGCAATGTATGAAGAACTTTATCCTACGCCAAGTGAAGAGAAAAGAATTAAGAATTGGACAAAAGAAAAGATTGTTAAAACCTCAGGTAAAAATACACTTCGTCTTGCAGAAGAATATATTGCCTTTTTTGATAGGAATAAAATGAATACTCTTATTGAAAATAATATAAGTGATGAGATGTTTGTGCCAGGAGAGCTGCATAGAAGATTGTTAAAATTAAACTGGAAAGATATATTTACTACCAACTATGATACTTTGCTGGAAAGAACATGTGATGAAATTCTACAAGACAAAGAATATAAAGTTATTCTGTCTCAAGATAATTTGCCGGGGAGCAGTAGCGGATTAGCAAGAATCATTAAGCTTCATGGCAGTATTCCAAGTGTGCGGCCATATATTATTAGTGAAGAGGATTATCGTTGTTATCCAATGAAATATGCAGCATTTGTGAATACAGTACAGCAGTCGTTAATAGAAACAACTTTGTGTATGATTGGTTTTTCTGGTGATGATCCCAATTTCCTTAGTTGGCATGGATGGCTGCATGATAATTTAGGAGAAAACTGTCCGCAGATATATTTAATAAATTTATTTGGAAATATGAATGATTCTGAGAAGGAAGTGCTTAGGAAAAGAAAAATTGCGTTGGTTGATTTAGAAACATTGCTTGAAGGAAATGAGCATAATAAATATGAGGAAGCATACAAAAAATTCTTATCTATAATAGAAGCGGAAAGTAAAGATGTGTGTTTTGAAGACAATGCTCCATATATAAATAAAGATCCATATAAATGGGAGAAAAGTGAAGAGGATACCTATGTTCTCAATATGTTAGAATTTTCAAATGAAATTTTGGAGCAAGAGGGAGATTATGTCTTGTTACCCGAAGCAAAGAGGGATAAATATCGTAATTATTTTTCTGACAGATTTGATACTTTTATTTTTAAGTGTAAAAACATTAATACAAACTTTATACATACTTTGTCAAATTTGATAAAACTGCAAATGATGTGTTTGATACCATTATATGATAATCAGGCGGATCAATTAAAGTCCATCTGTAAGTCTGTTGAAGAACGAGATTTAAACGTGAAACTGGAATGGAGATTGCAAATAGATTTGTACCTGCTTCAGATGTATCGAATTGATGGGGATGAGGAAAAGTATCAACAGATTATTACAGTCTGCGAGAAATATTTAGATCAATTGCCTGACTCCAATAAAACGGCCTATTGGATTGAATTAGTAAAACATGCGGCAGCTATGTTTGATATTGAGAAAATGAAATGTACATTAGATAAAATAGCACATACAAACATAAAAAATGAAATTGCAAAAGCAGGTCTTTATCTTCAAATTGGCGAACGTGATTTATCTGAGAAAATTTTGAAAGAATGTTTGGATGAATTAAGAAAAAAGAGATTGGATGCTCCGCATAATGCGTCATATAAAAGTTATCTGAGTTTGTGTTATGCCGCTTCCGGCAATTGGATGCGGCAAGACAGTAATTATTCGGATTCCGAATATAAGGATAATGAATACCGAACCAGAACGATTATTTTGGATTTGGAAAATCAATTAAGAGAGGAAATTTTAAATTCAACCGTTAAAGATGACACAAAGGCAAATGTTTTTGAAGTAAATAGAAACCGCGCAAACTCGATAACTTTTGGACAAAGCAGACTACAACGTTTGAGTTTTGAATTTATTTTAATGTTGGATATGCTTTGCCTTCCAATATTTACAGTTCAAAGTATTTTATTGCCAACTGCTATGGAGAAAATTTTACACACAAGTAATAATACATATTGGAAGTTTTCCTTTATGATTCGATCAAATAATAAAGATGTTATTGAAAGAATTTTGTCAAGGCGTGGTATTGCAATTTATGAGTTGGAAGAAATGCAATTTCTGTACCGTAATATATGGAATTGTGTGCAGAAAACAAAATATAAAAATTTTGAATACCGTCATTCATTTTTGAGTCTCAACAATGCATTAGATGTTTTATCCAGAATGGCAGTTTATTTAGATGATACAAAAATTATTGAACTAATTAAATTTATTGTTGGAATTAATCATAATGATAATGAACAGTATATGTCTAATATAAGCAATATTCTTCAAAGATTATCAACTAGGTTTAATGGTTCAATTGCTGCTGAACTAAAAGATGAATTATTTGCAGTTGATAAAGGTAAATTATGTTTAGCATCTTATTTTAATGACGTAAACATTATGTTGGACGATAATGTTGAATGTTATTCCAATGCAATTGAATTGGTTAAGAGTAATGATATTGAAAAGCGTGACAATGGAATTGCGCAATTACTAATTTTATGGAGAAATTCAAAAAACGAAAAATTCAGTAAGCAAATTGAAGAGGCTATTTGGAAAAAAGAAACTAACATATTACCAGAAACGAAAAAATTTAATGTTGTAATATGGGAAGAATTACCGTATCCTACAGAAGTAAATTTAGCAGATTTGTATAAGGATTATATATTAGGTGGATTGGGGAATCCTTCGAATGGGAATGTATTTCAATATATTAATTTATTTTATCTTACATCTCCTATGAGCAATGATAAATATACGAGAATTAAGTGGGATGCAGATTGTCTAACGGGTATACTTAATGCGGTTGCAGATAGAATTAATAAGATTAAGAATGATAGCGGAATAGAGATTTGGGGATTTGACACGGAAAAATTGCAAAAAAGGTACTTGAATGAATTTACGGTTATGTTGTATGCATTAGGGCAAGCTGACTTAGAAATTGCTAAAACACTTCCAATAATTGAAAAGGCTATAGGATTGTTAAATGAAAAAGGGACTAATGGAAGTGCTTTTGAAGCGATAAAAACAGCTGTTTCCGGAGATTACATGGAAGCAATAGGAAAACTTAAAGATGCATTTTGGTCAAATGATGAAAAAGTGATATCCGAGGCTTCGCTGGGGTTACAAGGAGTACTATATATTTTAAAACAAAATAATGGAAATACAGATGTTATAAAAGATACCGTGTTAGAAATAATGCAGACGCTGCAATATTCGGATATAAAGTATGTTAAAAGTATTTGGAATATTCTCAAACAGCTTATTCGCAGAGTATTTAATGAGGATGATATTTACCAGGCTAAATTGGCTGAAATATTTGAAAAATGTATGCGAAGTTATTCATATCAAGGGAAAAAGGGTGATAAATATTATTTTGAGGCTATGTATAATTGTAATATGGCATTGAAGAGTTATCATGACCAAATAATTGAAAATGATTTTTCTCTAAATGCTGAGATGAAAAAAACTATTAATTATGTAAAGTCAATGGGAATCTTTGAACTGTTAACAATATGGAAATAATTGCAAAGTTGTGCATTAATTATAGATTTAGGAGCAATCATTAAACACAAAGATGAAAAAGCAGGAAATCCTCCGATTACTCTATCATCAGAACATAGATGATAGAGTAATCGGATTGTTAATAAAAAAATTGAAAAAAGTTTTTTTAAATTAGCATATTGAAAATCTGAAGTTATGTAAGAAAGCATTTCTATCAGTTCTTCCTGCCCAATTTATTCTGTGTTATAATTTGTTACAGGTTTTTCTTTCCCTTATTTTTGCCCTTATGAGGGTTCGTAACATGAGAGAAAAGGATATAACACAAGGGAAAGTCTAAGGGCAAACTCACTTGTTATAAATTTAGTATTTTCAAGGGTTTGCGGACTTTTTGAAGAGAAGATATAACAGTTAATAAATGCTATAAAAAGTGTCTTATCAGAATTCCAGTTTATTTAATTATTTATTATTTTTTCATATCTAAAGTTTTATTACTAAATTCTTTTATTAACTGGAATGCTCCTGATATAACAAAAGTTGATGATAATAATACCAGCAAAACCCCATTTCCGATTGAGATATCTACAGAATTAGAATCTAGTGTTTGCTGGAACAGGTTATCAGAGAATGTAAACCAGAAATAAGCCGTAAAATCAAATATTCCATGTAACAACATACATGCAACCAGGTTTTTAGAACGGTAATATATAACACAGAATAGAAAACCAACGAATGTTGCATATATTACCTGGCATGTTGTTGATATTACCAAAGAAGGAGACCATATAAGATTAACCAGATGCATAATTCCAAATACTAATGATGAAAAAATGGCTGATAAATATATTCCTTTTTTAGTATCTCCAAAATAATTTTTAAATGAATTAAATAATAAACCTCTGCACAATAATTCTTCATATATCCCAATTACAAGTGTTACTATGAAAAAATAAACAATCATTGGTAATGCCACCAGAAAATTTTTTTCTGGTGGCTGGTAATTACTAGCAAATTGAAATAAAATTGCAATAATTAAAATAAATCCATACCATAAAAATCCTTTTATAAATCCCGCTTTCTTTATTTTTATTTTAATACTAAAAAGACTGTTTATTGATATCCACAAAATTACTGATAATACTAATCTTGCAACAGCTTGTATTATACCTGCTGTTAAAAAACCTGGTTTACTTTTAATTAATGGTGCTATACATACATTAACAAAAACTGCATAAACAAGAATTATGATTACAGCAATAAAAATAGATAAGAACAATTTCTTTTTATTTCCCATTTAATTAACTTCCCTCTGTAAATCCTGGTTTGTTAAACCGTTAAATATTAATGTGCTTCAAA
This sequence comes from uncultured Lachnospiraceae bacterium, assembly GCA_910586555.1. GTDB lineage: Bacteria > Bacillota > Clostridia > Lachnospirales > Lachnospiraceae > Butyribacter. Next base: position 43,530 of record CAJUJY010000027.1, on the reverse strand, counting down.
CCAGTTATTTCCTTCACATACTTCTGTTACAAGTGGCACGCTAAGTTCTGCTGCCCCACGCATTTCTTCAAGGAGCACCTGTTTTACCTTTTCTTTTTCTTCTATATAGGTTTCAACAAGCAGTTCATCATGCACTTGTAGTACAATTTTTGATTTTAATTTTTCCTGCTCAAGCCTTTTTGCAACTTTTACCATTGCTATTTTTATAATATCTGCTGCTGTTCCCTGTATTGGTGAATTCATAGCAATCCTTTCACCAAATGATTTCTGCATATGGTTACTTGATGAAAGCTCTGGTACTGGCCTTCTGCGCCCTGACATTGTTTTTGCATACCCGTTTTCCTTCGCAGACTTTACTATTCCATCAAGAAATTCCTTAATCTTTGGATAAGTTGCAAAGTATTGTTCTATTATTTCATCAGCTTCTTTTCTGTCTATATTTAAATCCTGTGCCAGCCCAAACCCGCTTATTCCGTAAACTATTCCGAAATTAACTGCTTTGGCATTGCGCCTCTGCAAGCTTGTAACCTCTTCAAATGGCGTATGGAATACTTTTGAAGCGGTTATCCTGTGGATATCTTTTCCATGCTTATATGCTTCAATTAATTCTTCATCACCTGACATATGTGCAAGTATACGCAGTTCTATCTGTGAATAATCTGCATCTAAGAAAATACAGCCTTCTTTTGGTACAAATACTTTTCTTAATTTCCGTCCAAGCTCCATTCTTATAGGGATATTCTGGAGGTTTGGTTCTGTGCTGCTTATTCTTCCTGTTGCTGTAATTGTCTGGTTAAATTTCCCATGTATGCGTTTATCGCTTTCAATATAAACTGGAAGCCCGTCTGCATATGTTGATTTTAATTTGCTTACCTGCCTGTAATCTAGTATTTTTGCAATTACCGGGTTTTCTGTACGCAGTTTTTCCAGTATATCTGCGGAAGTTGAATAACCAGTTTTTGTTTTTTTAGCACCAGGCAGTTTTAATTTGTCAAATAATATTACACCAAGCTGTTTTGGTGAGTTTATATTAAATTCTTCACCTGCAAGCTTATAAATATCTGTTTCAAGTTCTTTTATCCTTTCATCAAGTATTTCTGACATTTCTTCTAATACTTTCCGGTCTGCCTGTACCCCAGTGCGCTCCATCTGGTACAGATAATATGCCACTGGCATTTCTATTTCCCTGAAAAGCTTGTACATTCCCTGTGCTTTTAATGCTTCCATAACAGGTTTATATGCAAGGCATGAAACATAAGAAAGTTCACCTGCATAGGTAAGCATTTCTTTTAATTCTTCTTCACATCCGTTTATAAGTATATCTGCAAGCTTATTTTTTCCAAATCTTTCAGTATATGTTTTTATTGTTAAATTAAGGCAGTCCCTTGCAATATCATCTGCAAAATATGTGTCTTTTAACGGGTTTAAAAGGTATGCTGCAATAGAAATATCTGCTACCTGGTTAAACAAGTTTTCCTTACTTTTTATATCTTTGTCATTAAATGCCATCTGGCATGGCGCGTTTTTTCCTTCTTCAAGAGTTTCTAAAGGTGTTGTAAGATGCATTGCATTTTTAAAATCTAACAGGGAAATATTTTCTATATTTTTCTCAATTTTTTTATAAAGGTTTATAATAAAACTGCCTGTAATTTTATTATTTTTAAGCATACATGCAGTTAAATATTTACCGTCTGTTTCATAAGTTATGCCAAAACCTGTAAATAAAAAACTGCCCTTATCTGCATCTTCTTCCCTGTCTTCTGTTAATACTGCATCTGTACCATTTGCACCAAATGAAAAGCTTAACTGCCCGCCGCTTTTTTTATGTTTTTTCTTATCTGCACCCTGGCTTTCCCATTCATCACCCATAAACGCAATTCCTGCTACTAAAGGTTTATCTTCTATAAGCCTGTCCACAAATGCATTAGCATCTTTTACATTATTTATATAATTAAAATCCTGTGGTTTAGCTGCAACTTTGGTTATAACAGAGGCATCAAAACGTTTTATTATTGTTTTAAGCCCAAGGCGTTTAACCCATTCCAGCGCACCAGGTGTAAAAATATTGCCAAGCTTTGCATCTTCAAATGAATAATTTATATTGCAGCATGTATTAATTGTTGCAAGTTTTTTACTAAGAAATGCAAGTTCCTTATTTTCACGTAAAAGCATTTGTATCCTTTTAGGTGTTATCTCATCAATATGGCTGTATGCCTCTTCTACAGATGGAAATGCGGTTAATATTTTTACTGCTGTTTTCTCACCAACTCCAGGTACTCCTGGTATATTATCAGATGTATCACCCATAAGCCCTTTTAAATCTATAATCTGTGCAGGTGTAACACCATATTTGTCCACTACATCTTTTGCATAACATTCTTCAACCTCTGAACCTCCTTTTTTAGTTTTTGGAATACTTATCTTAACTTTTTCTGATGCAATCTGCAATAAATCCCTGTCACCTGATACAATGGTAACTTCCATGCCTTCATTTTCTGCCTTTTTTGCTATTGTGCCAAGTATATCATCTGCTTCAAGCCCGCCTTGCATTACTATAAAAATACCCATTGATTTTAATACTTCCTGGAGAATGGGGACTTGCTCTGCCAGTTCATCAGGCATCTTCTTTCTTGTTCCTTTATATGCAGGATATATTTTATGCCGGAATGTTGGCTCACTTACATCAAATGCAACCATAAGGCAGTCTGGTTTTTCTTCATCAAGTATTTTAAACATTATATTAAGAAAACCATAAACGCCATTTGTGTGTATCCCCTCTGGGTTAGTCAAATCAGGAAGCCCGTAAAAGGCCCTGTTTAATATGCTGTGCCCATCTATTAATACTATTTTTTTACTCATTTTAACCCTCATTTCTGTTCTGCTCTTTATTATAATAAAAATACCAGCCCTATGCATAATACAATAAATAATATAATTTTCTCACCCTGGAATATTTTATACTGTAAAAGGTATTCTTCGGTTTCTTTTATTTTCTGTTCTGAATCAATTTTTAATTCTGTTTTATTATTATCACTTTCCAGGTAACGCATGCCCATAATCATTGTATAATAAATATCATATTCCTCATGGCAGTCTTTACACTGGTGTATATGTCTGGTAAATTCTTTTAATTCTTTCTGGTTTAATTCATTGTTTATAAATGGAATAAATTTACTCTGGACTTCTTTACACTGCATTTTACAATCCCTTCTTTGGCTATATCAGGTTTCCCATTTTACGCTGCTTCCGTTATTTCCTTTTGTAACTATAAGCTTATGTGGTATCTGTCCTTTTAATTCCGAAACATGTGATATAACGCCTACAAGCCTGTTGCTGCCTGCAAGCCCCAAAAGTACATCTACTGCCTTATCCCTGGCATTATCGCTAAGTGATCCAAACCCCTCATCTATAAACATTGTGCCAAGCCTTGTTTTGCCAACTGCATTTTGTACAATATCTGCCATTCCAAGTGCCATTGATAGTGATGCCATAAATGTTTCACCGCCTGAAAGGGTATGTGCATCTCTTGACTTGCCAGTTACAGGATTGTAAACATCAAGTTCAAGGCCTGTTTCTCCCTGGCCTACTGTACCTATATCCCTGCATTTAAGCAGGAATTTTCCTTGTACCATTTTAGAAAGCCTTATATTTGCTGCCTGTATAATCTGTTTAAAATACTGCCTTTGTATATATGTCTGGAAATGTACTTTACCATTGGCAGCATCATTAAGTGATTTAACCACCCTTAACTTTTCTGACAAAGCACTGCGCTCTTTTATAAGCACACTAAGCCTTTCAAATGATTTGCTGCCTGTATTTATATACAAATTGTATTTTTCAATATCTTTTTTAAGCAAGGATATTGAAGCACCTGTTTCTTCTAAAGACTGGTTAAGCCCGCCAATATCAGTTTTTACTGTATTTTCAAGCTGTTCTTTTATAGTTTTTATTTCTGTGTTGTTTTTAAGACAATCTTTTTTATAACTTTCAATTTCATTTTCTATATTTTTTACTGTGCCTGGATCTTTTAGGGCATCCCTGTATTCTTCATAAGTATTAAAACCGTTTTCTTCTAATAATATTTTAAATACTTCATATGATTTTCCATACTTTGTATATAATTCCTTAATCTGGCTGTCAAGTTCTGTTTTTGCCCCTTGTATGCTTGTAAGGTCTTTTTGTATATTTTTTAACTTCTGGTTTGTATTTTTATATTTTTCCAAAAGGTTTTCTAAATTTTCATTACATTCTTCTAGCTTTTCTTCTGCCTCTTTTTTTGTATTATATGCCAGTGAGGTTTTAAATGTTTTAATTTCATTCTTTAACCCTTCCGATTCTAATTCCAGCTTGCGTATTTTACTTTCTTTATTTTCAATTAAGGACAAAGTTTTTTCCTGGCTGGCAGCAAGCCTTTTAACTTTCTCCTGTCTGCTTTTTTTATCAGCAGATTTTTCTTTAAGGTTTTTAAGTTTCTTAACTGCCCTGCCTGTTTCTTCAGAAACTAAAGCTTGTTTCTGGCCTGCAAGCTGCTGCAATTCTAAAAAAGAATAATTTATATCCTTGTAATTTCCATTCTGGCTATTTTTATTCTGGCAGTCTTTATCATAATAAATGTTATTATGTAATTCTTTTTTACTAAAAAGCCTTTCAATATATTCATTTAAAACTGCTGTTTCTGCTGCATATATATTTTGCAGTTTTCCATTTTTTCCCTGTATAATGTTTTTCTCTGCTTCATACTTTTGTTCTTCTGCTTCTGCTTCTTTTAGCATTTCTTCATTTACCATATTTACAGCTATATCTGCCACATGCGGGTGGTCTGTTGAACCACATACAGGGCATGGCTTGCCTGGTACAAGTTTTTCTGCCAGAAATGAAGACTGGCAGGCAATATAAGCCCTGTTGTATTCTTCATGTTTCCTGCGGCTTTGTTCCCATTTTTTAATACAGGAAAACAATTCTTCTGCAAGTAAAGATAATTCTTTCTCCTGCTTTTGGCATATTTTAATTTTTTTATTAAACTTTTCAAGAAGTTCCTGTTTGCTGCTACATTCTTTACATATTGTTTCTGCCTGTCCAATTTCAAGTTCCAGGTTTTCATAAGATTTTAAAATTTCTTCACAAATATTTATTTCTTCTTTAATTTTTCCAAGTTCTTTAACTTCTGCTTCCTTATCCTTTACTGCTTTTTTAATAGAATTTGCCAAAGTATCTAATGTCTTTTCCTTATTTTTAAGTGTTTTATATTTTTCAATATCTGTTTTAAGACTATCCCTTTTTGATATATAAACAGGCATAAGCCTGTTATATTCCTCTTCTGCTCTTTCATAATTTCTTAAAGCTTCTGTATATTCTAAATCCAGCTTTTTTTCTTTTATTATAAAGTCTTTTGCTTTTTCTTCTGCTTTTGTATATTCTGTCTTCCTGTTATTATAATCCTGTTCTGCAAATAATACTTTTTCTGCCTTTTTTGAAAGCCCTAAAACCACAGCTTTAATATCTGTTTCTTTTTTCAGGGCATCAAGTTTTTCTTTTTGTATTCCAGACTGCAAAAGCCTGTCTATAAGTTTATTTTTTTCTGTTGCCTTTATTATTTGCTGTTTTATGCTATTGTATTTTTCCTCTTCCTTTTTATACAGGCTGCTTTTATTATTATAAATTTCTTTAAGCCTGGCAAGTTCCTTATTTAAAACATTGGGAAGTAACCCAGGTTCTGTATCTTTCTTTTCAAATGCATCTTTAAAATCTTCTTTGTACGGGCTGTCTTCTTCAAAATCTATGCTGCCTGCAAGTTCTTCAAGTCTTGTGGAATTATTCTTCATTTGTAAAGACTGGTCTTTATATTTTTTATATATAATATCTTCTATATCACCATAGGCCTGTGTTGAAAAAATCTGCCGGAATATTTCCTTGCGCCTGCCTGTTTTATCCATAATTAATTCCTGGAAACTGCCTTGTGCTATAAGTGCAATTTTATTAAACTGTTCTGCCGTAAGCCCTGTAATTTCTTCTATTTTTTTATTTATCTGTATGGTTTTGCCATTAAACTGCGTACCATCAGGCATTATAAGTTCTGCCTTGCCCTGCTGCCTTATTATATTATACTTCCCGTCTTTATCCCTGCGCCTGCTTTTTCTTCCATACGGCGGAAATCTTTTTATTGTGTAAATATCCTTACCATAGCTAAAAGTAAATTCTACATATGTTTCTTTTTCAGGGGAAGCATATTCACTCCTCATCATTGCACTTTTCCTGTCCTTAACACTCATGGTATCATAAAGTGCAAACATTATGGCATCAAATATAGTAGTTTTTCCTGCGCCTGTATCACCAGCTATAAGAAAAATCCCATTCTGCATTTCGCCAAATTCAATTATTTCAGTTCCCCCATATGATCCAAAGGCTGACATAATAAGTTTTACTGGTTTCATAATTAATATGTTCCCTCCCCTTTTTCCAAATTTTATTTTTATATATCTGCTGGTTATACCTGCTGGTTTTTCCGTAAGTATTAAGGTTTAATATGTTTAAAACGGCCTGTCTTTTAACGCTTCTTCTATAACTTCTTTTAAAAGGCTGCTTTCTTTATTATCCATTCCACGCCCTGTTATTTCTTTAAAAAATACAGCAAATGCTTCATAAGGTGAAAGTTCTTTAAAATCTGCTGCCTCTTCACTAAGTATCTGCCTTGTCCTCTCATTATCTGCTATAATTTCAAGTATATTAGGAAAATATCCCTGTAACTGTTCCTTTGCCATTTCAGGAATATCATCATCGGTAATGGTAATACTTACATAATCATCTTGTTTATCTTTGTTTTCTTTTGCAAAACTAATAATTTCCCCAAGGCCTCCACGCAGTTTTAATACATCATGTAATGGTTTTACAGGAAGTGTCCTTATATGTATTCCATCTTTTTTAGTCCCCATTTCCACTACAGTTATGCTTTTATCCTGTCCTGCTTCACTAACTGAATACTTAAGCGGCGTACCGCAATAACGGAATATCTGCTTTCCAGCCTGCTGTGCTTTATGTATATGTCCAAGTGCAGCATAGTCAAAACCGTTTAACACTGATATATCAATTTCATCTGTGCCGCCTACAGAAACAGCTTTCTGTTCTGAATCAGACCTTTCTGGCAGATGGCTTCCATTTTTATAAAACTGGTGTGACAATATTACATTGCGCCCTGAAAAGTTGATATCTTCTTTTTCAAGCAGTGCTTTAATAACAGCATATTCACCACCTGCTGCCGCATCAGGCATAAAATGGCGTACCATGCCTGGTTTTATAAATGGCAGCATGTAAAAGCATACATTTCCATACTGGTCTTTTAAAATAACTTTCTTAAGCCTTTCATCTTCTTTCTGTGGTGGCAGTACAGATATATAAATATTGTGCTTTTCCAGAAAACTCCTGCCATATTGTAATCTTTCTGCACAGTCGTGGTTGCCAGCAATAATAAGTGATGGTATATTATCTAATGATACAAGCATTTCATCAAGAAGTGCTACTGCCTGCCCTGCTGGAACTGCCTTATCATATATATCGCCTGAAAAAAGCACTGCATCAGGTTTTTCTTCCTTAATATATTTAGAAAGCTGTTTAATAAACTCCTTTTGTTCCATATACAAACTATAGCCATGTAACTGCCTTCCAAAATGTAAATCTGATAAATGGAAAAATTTCACTATTGTTCCTCAATTCTTATATAAAATTATAACTACATAAACCTGTTTTAGGAAATTATAACATAATTATGCTTAGAATCCAAGAAATCTCTGTAAAAGCGGCAAACCTAGAAATAAGTTGTAAAAATCCTATAATTATGATAAATTATATTACATAGTTATTACTAATGACTAAAATTATCAATAAAGGAAAAGGTAGGAACTGTGTTAAGATTTATTTATGTGATTTTAGGCAATTTACACCGTGTCTGGATGATACCTAAGATGGAATATTATTCCAGGCACCCAGAGAAATATTCAGAAACATTCAGATATGAATACGACAGGCACTGTATTAATATTATGAAAAAAAGAGGCAGGATTACAACAAATGCATATGGCATAAACAACCTTCCCCAAAATGGTGGCTATATAATGTTTGCTAACCACCAGGGAAAATATGATGCCCTTGGCATAATGTATTCACATAACAGCCCCTGTTCAATCGTAATGGACGCTGACCGCTCATATATCCCTCTTGTAAAACAGTTTATAGATTTAGTACAGGGAAAAAGAATAAAACTGGACGATTTACGGCAGGCAGCAGGAATAATTAATGAAGTTTCAGAGGAGGTAAAACAGGGCCGCAAGTTTATAATATTTCCGGCAGGAGGATATGAACACCGCAATGGCAATTATGTAGACCCGTTTAAACCTGGCTGTTTTAAAGGAGCTATAAAGGCAAAAGCACCAATAGTACCTGTTGCAATCGTCAACTCCTGGAAAGTATTTGACTTATGGTCACTCCGGCGTGTAGTTACACAGGTATTTTATCTTAAACCGCTGTTTTATGATGATTACAAAGATATGAAATCCAATGCAATATCTGATCTTGTATATAACAGAATATGCGCTGCTGTAAAATGTGCTGAAAAAGGGGATTTTAAGTCTGCTGTACTTAAATAAACCAGATACAATGGGATTTACTATAGTACCTGGCTTAATCTGGCATCCTGGCGGCTAAAGCACATTTATTGTAAACAGGCGGGTTTGTAAATATTTTTTAAAAATGTGCAAAAAACATCTGTAATAAAATATCTGTAAAATATCTGTGGTCCGTTTTTTCTATTGTCTTTGATACTACAACCGGAAACGATACATAAAGGCTGTCATTAACAAAATACTTTTCATATCCAATAATATCACCAGAGCGCACTGGCGCATTAAGTTTTTCTGGCAGTTCATAACTTACAGTTGCTATATCATTTTTTGACATAAGTATTGTAAAACTGCCAGCACCTACACGTTTTACAGGTACAAAAACTTCTTTGCCGCCTGTCACTTCAATGTTAGGAAGCGGTGTACTTGCAGATATCCCTGCCTGTGTAAATCCCTTAAAACCATAATCCATAAGCTTTTTTGTATCTGCCCATTTATACCTTTTATTAGGAGGCCAGCCACATGCAAGCACTGATGAAACAAGTGTAGTATTATTCCTTCTTGCTGCACCACAGAAACAGTAACCGGCATTGCCAGTAAAACCTGTTTTTATCCCAAGTGCGCCATTATAGCTTGTAAGAAATGCATCTTTATTATTAACAGAATATGTACGTGTATTGCCACAATTTGAAAACTGGTGTGATGGCGTCCTTACTATATCCATAAACTGTTTATTTTGCAGTGCATATGCACCAATACAGCACAATTCATATGCAGTGGTATAATGTCCTTCGCTGTCAAGGCCGTTTGGTGTTACAAATTGTGTATCTTTAAGCCCTAATTCTTCAGCTTTAAGGTTCATAAGTTTTGCAAAACCCTCAACACTCCCACCTATATGTTCAGCTATTGCAACTGCTGTATCATTATGTGATTCAAGCATAAGTGAATATAATAAATCCCCTAGCCTGAATTGTTCACCTTCTTTTAAGTTAAGCTGTACGTCCGGCATGGAAGCTGCATACTTTGAAGCTGTAACAATATCATCTGGGTTTCCATTTTCAAGTGCAACAATGCATGTCATTATTTTAGTAGTGCTTGCCATTGGAAGCCTTTCATCTGCATTTTTTGAAACCAGGATCCTGTTACTGTCTGCATCAACCAGGCAGTATGCTTTAGAATACATATTAACAGGTTCATCTGCATAAGAAGTAATTCCAAGGCTTTCTGCTGTAATTTTATGTGGTTTTAAAGTATTTGTTTCCTTATACTGGCTAAACGGTGCAAATCCTGAAAGGAAATCTTTAGTACCGTTTATATATGCAAGTGAAAGAAGTATAAGGCATATGGTATATATAGCGCTGCTTAATAATTTTTGCATAAGAACCTCCGGTTTTATCACAATTTAAATATATGATACTGTTTTATAAATATTACAGGAGAATTTCTTATTAATTTGCTGGTATGGCTGTTTTATAAATCTTTAATTATATATAAACAAGAGATAATTTATAGTTATCCTATATTGATAGCCACATTTGCCTGCACTACATATAGGCAAATGTGACTATCAATTTTGGTTTTTTGTATATATTCTAGTCTGTGTACATGCAGCAGTTTTATATATTTTCTGTAGCAGGCACGTTCCCACTACGATAGTGCCTTTTACAGAAAATATATAAAACTGCCTGCATGTTCTTACGTTCCAGGAGAAATATTTTATCTGGGATAAAAAACCTGCTATATGTTTAAAACTGGCAGGCAATAAAGGACACACATTTGTTTCGTAGAAACATTTAGATTTCTATGCGCCGTTGCGTGAACCCGTCCAAGCGGAAGTGGGTTGCCAGTAGAATCCTATTTGGAACTGCCAGGACATAAAAATTCCATATGTACAACTTTTTTAAAACAGACCACAGATAACTATAAATTATCTTCTGTTTACACATAAATTTATGAAATGGACGTAATCTGTTTGCGGCTTATATTTTATTTATAATAATCTATTGCCTTTTTATAAAGTACTTCTGCCTGTCTGGTATCTGCATATGCCAGCACATCATCAGCATATGAAAATGTCCAGAACGGTTCTATATCCTGTATATTTCCTGGAAGTCCTTCCCATAGTGAATACATTGTATCACCAAAAGTTTTAATATTTTTACATTTTAAATAATAATTTTCTAATTAACCCATTAGTATTTTGCCAAACTTTGGTATATCCATATTAGAATAATCCATATTTTTATAAACCAGGATAATTGCTTTTTTAATATTATTCAGCCACTCAATTTCTAATAAAATTTCATCAGATGGGTTTTCAGAAAATAACCTGTCAATCCTTTCTGCAAACATATTTTCAGTTATTATGCCCTCACGGGCTAACAGTGCATATACAAATAATTCTTCCATAAAAAGTATTCCTTCAAATATAAATTACGCGGCCATTTTTACCTGGTAGTAAAATACTGTATTAGAAAAATTGCACATATCCCTGTAACCACGCTTAAAACTGCATATAATACAGCTATTTCTGCATGTCCATTTTTAATTAAATCTGATGTTTCCAGCGAAAATGTTGAAAATGTTGTAAAGCCTCCACATACACCAGTTTTTAAAAACAATACAAGCCCTGGTGCTAACTGGAACTTATTTGAAACCAAAGCTGTGATAAAGCCAATTAAAATACACCCTGTTATATTAATTAAAAATGTTTTTACTGGAAACAGCATAGTTTCTTTTACTGGCACAAGACCTATTAAATATCTTAAAACTGCACCAGCAAAACCCCCGGTTCCAACTAAAAAGCATTTATACATAATACTCCCCATTTCTAGTTTACACTTCCAAGCTATGTTTTTTATGTATGCGTTTTTTAATTTTGCCATCTATTGTTTTATAAATCCATACAATAACCCTGATAAAAAGTAAAACCGGGTATATAACTGCAATTATAAGTATACCCGTATAAAGTTCCCTTTGGGTATCACGTACTCTTGCTTCATTCTCCCAATAAGGATATGCAACGGGTTTTGTGCCTGTTGTTTTATAGAAAAACCTTTTCAGGTTATTTATAACATAAAAAAAGTTTGTCCTGTTACTGTTTTCTACTACTACCATTTTACGGTTTTCTGTATCCAGGTTTTCTTGTATAATATTTAAAGCCCAGTTTTTAACAGGATCTGGCATTACAATCTCATAGCATGTAACCGGAAGTTTATTTATAACATTTTCTTCTTGTTCTGTTCCTTGGAAAATGCCAGAGCCTGTATTCACTGTTTCCCCAGATATACTGCCCTGCCCCTGGTATTCCTTGCAAAAGGCACTGTAAGGAAGCCATGCACGGCATGTTATTTCATTTGTATTTTCTTTTTTCTCTGGTTCACCCATATCTACAACGCCTGCTACATAATATGTATTGCCATTTATTTTAAATGGCATGCCTGCCACATTTTCTCCGCCAAAAAGCTGCCATGCAAGCTGCTTGTCAATTACAGCACGGTCTTTCATAATATCATTATCTGAATATGAAGAACCAGACAGCCATAAAGCCTGGTGGAAAAAGAAAAAGTCCCCGCCTGTTGCTGTAACCTTTGCACTTGCTGTATTTTTACCATTAGCAAATTCCATAACGCCTTCACAACTGAAACAATCATTTAAAAGACCTGCACTGTTATCTTCCCTGTCTTTATTTATAATTGAATTTTGCTGGAATGACATTTTTAAGCTGCTTACAAGTGTATTCCTGTCATTTTCATTCCAGTTTTCTTCTGGGGATATATAAACAGAAATATATGTAAATTCCTGGCGTCCTGACTGCCAGTACCTTGCTGCATTAAACTGGTTTTCCTTTTTATTAGTTATATGTAAAAGGCAAAGGCATGATAACGCCACAATAATACATAATAAAAATACTGATAACCTTATTTTATTTTTTATGCCTCCTGGAAAAACTTTCATATAAATAACCACGCCTTTCCACTATCTGCCAGCTTACACAGCCATAAATAAAATGCTGCCAAAACCCTGCATTTACTGCTGTGCAAGACGCACATAATCACCTTTTTGGACAGCCTTTGAAGCAGTAGTAATAATGTTTGAATAATTATCAAATCCCGCAGATATTGCGGACTGTGTTTCGTTCTGTGCAAGCACTTTTACCTCTTCTCTTTTTGCAATATAGCGGTTGCCAACAGGACTTGTCTTTTCCTGTATTACTAATACAAATTTACCTTCACTGTCCTCACGTATTGCGCTTGTAGGCACTATGTAATCATAACTTGCTTTTCTTTCACCAACAGATATGCTTAATGAAGTGCCATTTTCAATATTTTTGCCTGTAACATTAAAAACCAGTGTTTTGCCTGCACCCGGGTTTTTAGAATCTGTTTTTATTCTTGATAAAACTACTTTTATATCATCATCCCATACATTTAATACTGTAGCATTATCACCAAGTTTAACAAATTTACTCTGTTCCATTGTTACAGGAACACTTATCTGGTATCCGTTCTTACCTGACTGTATATGCAGCAGGCTGCTGCCAGGTACTGTCTTTTCACCAGTTTTTGCACTTATATCAGAAATTGTACCTGCTGCTTTTGCCCTGATTACCATTTTTTTCTGTTTCTTTTTAAGTCTGCTTATCTCATTTTTTTTCATATTAATAGCTTCTGCTTTTTGTTCATTATCAAGGGAAGCTACTTGTATTTTAAGGTTATTATCACGTTTTTCCTTTGCAAGGTTTAAGTAAAGGTTTTCAAGTGCCTTGCGCTTTTCCTGTACAGCCTGGTTTAATGTATCAATCTGGCTTTCATCTGCTTTCTGGTAAGAACCTGCATCTGCTTTAGCGGTTTCATAAGCTGATTGTAGTTCTGCATATAAATTATCAAGTTTTGTTTTCTGGTTATTAAGTTTTAGCTTCCTGCTTTTTAACTCTTTAATATCATCTTCTACCTGTTTTAGCTTTCCGCTGTTATTATTTTTAATTGCATTTTGTGCATCTTCAAGCTGGCGCTGTGCATTTTTTAATTTCTCCTGTGCAGCATAAAGCTGTGATTTTGCAGCAGCAAGCTGTGACTCCCTGCCATCACTTGATGATTTTTCATTTTCAAGTGATGTTATTTCCCCTTTTACCTCTGTAATATTCTTTTCTTTTGCTGTAATATCATCACGGAGCTGCTTTTTCTTCTTGTCACTGGAATTTGAAACATTCTTTTTAGCAGTTTCTAAATCCTTTTTTAAATCTTCAAGCTCCCTTTTCTTGGCTTCTATCTGTTTATTTAATGTAGCCAGTTCCTGTTTTGCACTGCTTAACTGCTGCCAGTACTGTTCTGCATCTTCACTTTCAGAAACATTATACAAATAATTAAGCTGTGTAATTTCTGCATTTTTCTGGCTTATCTGGGAATTAAAATCAGATATTTCAGCTTCAGCATCACGTATACTTCTTTCTAAGCTTGTAATTTTATCATCTGTTGTATCCGGTGATTCTGCTTCTTTTAAATCGGCTTTTAATGTTTCAAGTTCTTTTTGCAGGGTTTCAAGTTCTTTTCTTTTAGTTTTTAATTCTTCTTCAATAACTTTAGATGTACGTGTATCTTCATACTTTTTTACATTATCCTCTGCATCTTCAGTTTCCCTTTTTGCTGCTGTTACTGCCTCATTAAGTTCTGCAATGTCCCCGTTATTTTCTCCTGCTAGTTCTGCCTTTTCACTTTCAAGGCCCTCAAGTTCAAGATCAAGCTGTGAAATTTCATATGCCTTTGCTGATACTTCATCCGCTTTTTTTAACATTGCCTTTTTAGCATTTTCTACCTTTTTCTCAAGTTTTGCATACTCTGACTTCTTATTCTTATTCTCTTTTTTAGCAGTTTCTATACTTTTAATTGCTTTTTGCAAATCCCTTTTTGCATACTTTATTTCAAGTGAATTTGCAGCATAATCAGGAACATCCATTTCAAGAAGTGCCTTTGCATAATCATGATTAAGGTCTGCCAGTTCTTTCTGTGCCTGCTTAACCGCATCTGCACTGCTTTCACCCGCAAGTACAAACATAACCTGGCCTTTTTTCACCTTATCCCCGTCTTTTACTAATACTTTTAATATTTCCCTTTCCTTTTTACAAGTTACCTCTATAGGTTCCCTTGCCTCAACATAAGCTTCACCGCGGATTTTTGTAGTAAGGGTGCCTGACTGTGCATAGGCAGTTTCTACCTCTGCAAGTGAATAATTCATAATAGTATTGGAAAAAAATGTAAGCAAAAGCATAATTACCAGAAATATAATAGCAATATTTTTAACCCTGTCTTTACGCTTCTGGTATTTTTTTTCTAACTCTTGTACTGCCATAAGAAATATTATCTCCTTCCCTATAAAGCATTAACCTTTTAGTCCTCCAGAATATGAAATACCCTCTACCAGATATTCCTCTCCATATAAAAATATTAAAATCCCTGGAACCATGTATATAGTTGCCACTGCAAATGCAAGGCTTACTTCACCTGAATTAATTTTTGAAAGAAAAACTGAAAGCGGATGCATATCTTCATCTTTAAGCATTATAAGCGGCTGTTCAACCATATTCCAGTAATCAATAAATATAAGTATTGCTACTGAAACCATTGCCCCTTTGCAAAGCGGTACACATATCTTTGAAAAAATCTGCCATTCCCCTGCGCCGTCAATTTTGGCAGCTTCTATAACTGAACCTGGTATACGCCGCATAAACTTTGTAAAAAGAAATACACTAAACGGGGAAGTCATTCCAGGCAGCCATATTGCCCATTTTGTATTAACTAACCCAAGCCAGTCTGTTACCAGGTAATTAGGGACAAGCGTAACCTGGTAAGGAAGAAGCATAAGTATAATATATAAAAAAAATAAAATCTCTTTTATTCTTCCCCGGAACCTTGTAAAACTGTATGCTGCAAGTATTGCAATAATAACCTGCACTACAAGTATTGGCACAGTATATATTACAGTATTCCAGAATTTAAGCAGGTATTCCGGGCTGTTTAAAAGGACTGTTGCAAACTGTTTAAAAGTTACCATATCAGGAATAAACTTAAGGTTTACTCTTTCAGATATATATCCTGCACTTTCACCATCGTCAAAAACCATTCCATAGTTTGCCTTAATTTCCTGCGGGCTCATAAATGAATTGGCTATTGTAAGGACTGTAGGAAGCATAAAAAATACCGCTGCTATAAATGCAATTATAAATAATATAAAAGATTTTTTATGCCGCTTTTTTTTAATTTTAACCTTTTTCTGCTTATCCCTAAAAGATTTAACTTTCAAAATCCTCACCTGCTTTACTTTCAATAAAAAATAAAATACCTATTATAACAATCATAAATATACACATTACAATAGCTGCTGCGGAAAGCTTCTGGTAATCCATGGATTCAAAAGTATTATTCATAAAATGCTGTAACATATAAAGTGATTCATATGGGTATGCACCTGATAAAAGATAAACTTCCCGGAATACTTTAAATGAATTCATAAGTGATAAAATCACAACAAATAAAACTGTTGAATTTATGTACCTAAGCTTAATCCTGAAAAAAATTGTAAGCTTCCCTGCTGCCTCAAGCTGTGCAACCTCTATAATGTCCTTTGGGACACTCCCAAGCGCTGACATAAATAAAATCATATTATAGCCAAGGTTTTTCCACAGGAACATACTTATAACAACAACCATGCTGTAATCAGATTTAAGCCAGTCAATGCCCGTAAACCCAAAAACTTCAAGAAGCCCGTTCATAGCTCCATGTGAATTAAAAATTACCTGCCATATAAGTACAACAGATGCTACAGGAACCATCATAGGACAAAGGAAGAATGTCCGGAACTGGCTTTTCCACGGGATATTGGCATCAAGCAGCACTGCAAGCAGCATTGAAAGCACTACTGCAAGCGGCACTGCAATTACTGAAAAAAGAAGGCTGTTTTTTGCTGCCTGTAAAAATGCAGCATTTGAAAAAAGCATTTTAAAATTTTCAAGGCCTGTAAAACTGCCATCAATAGGCTTATCAACCAGGGAATAATAAATAACTACTGCAAATGGCACAATCATAAATACCATAACACCAAAAAAACTTGGTGCAAGGTACATTCCTGATACCAGATGCTCTTTTACCCGGCTTTTTTTTCTTACCTTAATCCTTTTTTGTTTCTTTTTTCTTGTCCTGCAATCCCTGGTATCCCGTTTAAAAAACTTCATAATCTCCTACACCTGCAATTATATATTGTTAAGAATTTTCACTGACATAAATCTTTACCCTGCTTTGCAAGACTTCCGCTGTTTCTTTTGCAGTCTTATCACCTGCAAAAAAAGCTTTTGTTTCTTCATTAATCATCTCAGTGATATCATTATAAAATGTATCATAACTGTTTTCTTTACCAATCCTGTCAACCATAGAACGGAACAGATCCATCTGGGTTTTTGTATATGGTTTTAACTCTACTGTAAAGCTATCCATTGAATATGAATCACCCTGTATAGGAATTACCTCCGTACCATCATCATCTTTATATTTTTTAGTTGCCATAGCATATTCAATCTTTTTATCAAGTGCATCTTTTCTTACAGGAAAACCATTATACTTAAATGCTTTTTTCTGGTATTCATATGTATAGAGCCCACGTAAAAATTTCCATGCACCTTCTTTATCATCACATTTTTCCGAAATAGCAAGGCATGCATCACCTGAACCCATTGCTAATTTATTATTCCTGTCCTTAGAAGGCTGGCTGATTACAGTATACCCACCCTGGCTTTTATATAATTTTTCATTAACCTGTATATCTGAAAAATCATAAAGATACATATTTCTTAACAGCAGTTTGCCACTTTTTACAAGTTTATAAATATCTTCACTTTTCCAGCCGTTTTCTTCCTGCTCCTTTATATATTCATCGCTTGTCTGGAAATTTTTTGAAAACTCAAGCATATGTATAAACTCTTCAGAATCAAGGTTTACTTCACCTGTTTCAAAGTTAATAAAATCTTTCATCTGTGAACTGAGCATATTTTGTATAAACCATTCACTTGTCATACCTTCCATAAATGTGCCATCTTTTGGAAGTTCTTTATATTTCTCTTCCATTTCCTCATATGTCCAGCCCTCCATATCACCAAAAATCTTTTTAGAACCAACAAGGGAAGCTATTGAAAATGAAGTAGGCATATAATACAATTTGCCATCATGCTCAGTAAGGCTTATTATAGAATCTACAAAATCCTCTTTTTTAACTTCATTATCTTTTTCCATAAAAGGATATAAATCAGTTAAAATCCCTTTTTTAACATAAGTATCTTTAGATAATCCGTTTAATTCAATAATATCTGGTATTGTACCTGATATAATGTCAAGATTCATCTGTTTCTGTGGATCTTCGTATGTACTATAGCTCTTTATTTCAATATGGTAATCTTCACTGCCTTTATTATACTTTAAAATCTGTGTCTTTATATCATCACTTATATAATTTGCTGCCAGTATAAGCCTTTTCTTCTGCTTTGACTCAGAATATTTCTTTTTATCAATAGTTGCTATTTCAATAGTTGAAGTTGTACCACCTTTTCCAGATTCATCGTAGTTAGTTGAAACACTTAAAGCAATTAAACTTCCATCTTCCATTATATAAAAATTTGATATATTATTACCATCAATATCAACATTTATCCAGTTAAACAAAAGTTCTGCCTTATTTTTATCCAGGTCATATTTATATAAACCATCATTATTGCAAAAATACATTATGCCATCTTTGTCCTGGCTTACACTGCTGATATTATATACAGTCAGGCCGCCGAAATCAAACGGTTTGCCAAGTTTGCCAGTTTTCATGTCAAGTTCACAGATTCCTGTGCCGCTTATATTTTCCATAGTTGCCATAACATAAAACTTGCCATTTGCTGTAAAAATTTTATCAACATAATTGTCTGTTTCAATTTTCTTATACAAAGAACCATCTTTATTAAAGATATAAATTTTACTGTCTGAAGATGATATTAGTTTACCATCTGCATAAATTGTGTTACTGCCCAGGTAAAAGTCTTCATTTTTCTTAACATCAGGTTTTATTTCTTTATGGCCTGACAGTTTGCCGTTTTTATTAAGCTCTGACAAATAGTATTTTGTACTGCCATCGCCAGTTTTTTCATTATAATCATAAAAATAAGATAATACATGGATTTTGCCTTCTTCATCGATAAATAATTTATCTGGGGATTCATTCTTTTTTAATCCTTTAAATTCAGCCATATCAATTTTCTTGCCATCAACAGCGCTTGTTAAAAGATAACTAGAAGACTTGCCAGAATCATCTTTTTCATTATATTCATAATGGGAACCTGTCATATAAATAGTGCCATCTTTTATAAATGACTGGTTTACATAATCAATTCCTACAGTTCCAAGATCATTAAACTTTGATTCATATACATACTCTGGTGTATCTTCTTTGCCAGAACCCTCCCCTTTGCCTTTGCCACATGCCGTAAATGGCAGTACTACTGCAAATAATAAAAATAATACTGCAAAAGCCTTTTTAATATTACTTTTTACCATAACCTTCCTCACCTCTTATTATAAAAGATTTTTTAATCCCGCAGCCAGATGGACTGGTAAATTTTCCTGTACTGCGTATAAGTTTTCTGTCACGTTTATTATTATAATACTAAATATATAAATATTCCATTAAAAAAAATTTAAATTATTCTTACAATTTTCTGTATACATAAACCCTGGCCATATAAAAGTTTATAAAATAACCATGGCTGGCTATTTTCCAGTTGCTTTATTAAAGCCTGGGTAATATAATTGTTAATACCAGTTACATTAATTATTTATGTAAAATATTAGAAATGAGGTTAGTTATGGCATTAGATGGAATTACAATAGCAGCTCTTACAAATGAGCTTAAAAATACACTAGTAAATGGACGCATTACCAAAATAGCACAGCCTGAAAAAGATGAACTGCTGCTTACCATAAAACAGAGCATTACAAAAAAAGACGGCGGCACGCTCCGTTTCCAGAAAAGGCTTGTAATATCGGTTAATCCAAGCCTTCCGCTTATTTACCTTAATGATGAAAACAAACCTTCCCCTATGTCTGCACCAACATTCTGTATGGTTTTAAGAAAACACCTTAATAATTGCCGTATTATAAATATCAGCCAGGAAGGTCTTGAACGTGTAATAAAAATAGAACTTGAACATCTTAATGAAATGGGTGATTTATGCCATAAATTCCTTATAGTGGAACTTATGGGCAAACACAGCAATATAATCTTTTGTGATGATAATAATAAAATAGTTGACAGCATTAAACATATTTCACTGCTTGTAAGTTCAGTAAGGGAAGTGCTTCCTGGAAGGGATTATTTTATACCAGGCACTAAGGATAAATTTGATCCGTTCACCATTACAGAAAAAGAATTTACAGATATAGTCCTTTCAAAACCGCTTGATATTACAAAGGCCTTATACACTTCAATTACAGGTTTAAGCCCTGTTATGTCAAATGAACTGGTATATATTTCCTCACTTTCAGATAAAAACAGTACAGCAGAACTTTCTGCAATGGAAAAACTGCACCTTTACCGCAATTTTACAAGAATAATGGAACAGGTAAAAGAAGCAGCATTTAAACCATATATTATTTATAAAGGGACTGAGCCTGTAGAGTTTTCATGTATACCTTTATCCATATACTCTGGTAACAGCATTTACCAGTCAAAGGAATGTGAAAGCGCAAGCCAGATGCTTTGTTCTTATTATTCAGCTAAAGAAGTAATTTCACGTATACGGCAGAAGTCATATGATTTGCGTAAAATAACAAATACTGCACTTGAACGGGCGCGCAAAAAATATGATTTGCAGGCAAAACAGCTTAAAGATACTGGAAAAAGGGATAAATATAAGGTATATGGCGAACTTCTTACAACTTATGGATATGAATTAAAAGGTGGTGAAAAAAGCTTTACTTGTGATAATTATTATACAGGCGAAGAGATTACAATACCCCTTGATGAAAATATGGATGCTGTCAGCAATGCAAAGCGTTTCTTTGAAAAATATGCTAAATTAAAACGTACATTTGAAGCATTAAATGTACAAATTGAAGAAACAAGCCAGGAAATTTCACATCTTGAATCAATTAGCAATGCGCTTGATATAGCAAGGCAGGAGGAAGATCTTTCTATAATCAGGAAAGAACTTTCTGAATATGGCTATATAAAACGCCGTAATGAACAGGGCAAAGGCAGCAAAAAAACTTCTAAAAGTAAACCGCTGCACTATATTTCTTCAGATGGTTTTGATATATATGTTGGTAAAAATAATTACCAGAATGACGAACTTACATTTAAAATTGCTACAGGCAATGACTGGTGGTTCCATGCAAAAAAAAGTGCAGGATCACATGTTATTGTAAAAACAGAGGGCAAAGAACTTCCTGACCGTTCATTTGAAGAAGCAGCACGGCTTGCAGCGTATTACTCAAAGGCTAAAGAACAGGGCAAAGCTGAAATTGACTATATACAGAAAAAACATGTTAAAAAGCCAAATGGAAGCAAACCAGGATTCGTTGTTTATTATACTAATTATTCAATGGTTATTGATACAGATATAAGCGGAATAAAGGAGGTTAAGGAATGATAAAATCAGACAGCCATGTACACACAGCATTTTCAACAGATAGTAAAACCCCAATGGAGGAAATGTTAAAAGCAGCAATAAAAAACGGTTATTCTTCTATATGTTTTACAGACCATATGGATTATAACTTCCCTGCAATTTATAATAAAAGCAATATTAAAGAACCACCATTTTTCCTTGATGCAGATGCTTATTTTAGTGAGATTAAACGGCTTATACCGCTTTACCCACAGATAAAAATACGCACTGGAATTGAACTGGGGCTTAAAGAAGATGCTAAAGACAAGTGTACAGAACTTTTAAATTTATATAAATTCGACTTTGTAATAGGTTCTACACACCTTATAGACAATACAGACCCCTATTATGACGAAGCCTGGCAAGGTAAAGATGAAAAAACTGTATTACAAAAGTTTTATGAAACAACACTTGGAAATATAAAAAGCAGTGTGGACTTTGATGTTTATGGGCATATTGATTATATTACCAGATATACGCCATATATGAAAAAATTAAGAAAAAACAATGCATACAATGAAGAATATTATATTTCTATAACAGACAGTTTTCTTGATATAATTGAAATAATACTTAAAAAACTAATTTATAATGGTAAAGGAATTGAGTTAAATACAAGCGGGTTAAAATATGGACTGCGCCACCCACACCCCCATGAGAAAATTTTAAAGCTTTATAAAGATCTTGGTGGTGAAATAATAACACTTGGTTCAGATGCACATGAAACGGCACATCTTGGATATGGTTTTGACAATGTGCCAGAAATACTAAAAACCTGCGGCTTTAAATACTATACAGAATTTACAAACCGCAGGCCGGAAATGTTGCCATTACATTAATCCCTGCCACGGAGTGCAGCAGTATTTTCCTTAAGGCGCCATACCACATAATCCATCTCTTCCATTGTATTATAAGTGTCAAGCGTCATTCTTAATGCCCCTTTTAACCTGTCACCATCTGCCCCAAGTGCTTTAAGTACATGGGAACCACCGCCAAGCCCTGCCGTACATGCAGAACCGCTTGATGTGCAGATACCATCCATATCAAGCATTATAAGGAGGCTCTGCCCTTCAATGCCAAGGAAACTTACATTAAGGTTTCCAGGAAGGCGCATATGCCTGGAACCATTAAGTACTACCCCAGATATTTCATGTTCAATCCTGTATAAAAGGTAATCCCTCATATTTCTTACATAAACAATGTTTTTATGCATATCTTTAACTGCAATTTTAACAGCTTCTCCCATACCTATTATTCCAGGCACATTTTCTGTGCCTGCCCTTATGCCTGACTCCTGTTTGCCGCCATGCATAAAAACTGCCGGCTTTATGCCTTCCCTTATATATAAAAATCCGCAGCCCTTTGCCCCCCTGAACTTATGGGCACTTGCGCTCATCATTCCAATATTCATTTTATTTACATCTATATCCATATGAAGATAAGCCTGTACTGCATCTGTATGGAAACATATATTATTTCTTTTTGCAATTTCACCAACTGCCTGCACTGGCTGTATAGTTCCTGTTTCATTATTAGCTGCCATTATGCTTATTAAAATAGTATCTTTTCTTATAGATTTTAAAAGCTGCCTTGTATTAACAATCCCATCCCTGCCCACATCAAGATATGTTATATCAAAACCACGCCGCTTAAGGTATTCGCATGTATTTATAACTGCATGGTGTTCTATAGATGTTGTAATAATATGCCTTCCCTTGTCCTTTAAAGCCTCTGCCATGCCTACAAGCGCCCAGTTATCAGACTCAGTACCGCCACTTGTAAAATATATTTCTTCTGGTTTTGCATTAATGCTTGATGCTATTATTTCTCTTACATTATCAATAGCATCTTTGCTTTTTTCTGCAAATTCATAAATGCCGGACGGATTGCCATACTGCTTCTCCAGATATGGCAGCATTGCCTTAAGAACCCCTGGGTGTACTGGTGTAGTCGCAGCATTATCAAGATATACCATTATGCTACCATCCTCTCACAAAAATTAACTTATAATATACCAGTATATGAAAACCAGGGCAAAAGGTAACAAAACGTAATTTTTCCTGTTTTTATTTTGTATAATTTTTTTTCAAAAATATATAATAACAGATATATAATTTGAAAAAATTTTATCCTGGAAAAGTTTCCAGGCAGCTTAGAAAGGCGTGGTAGTTTTATGAAAATAACAGAAAAAAAGAAACCTGTAAAAATAATTCCTGATGGTGTATGGGAAAGCAGCAGGCCTGGTAAGTATAAAGGACAGGAGGAAAATAAAAAAGATACTTTTAATAAAACAACAGATTTACAGGGAAATGGTTATCCTGTAAATAAATATAAAGAAAATTAAAGGCTTTAGTAAAAAAGTTTACCAGAGCTTTAAAAGTGGCAATAAGGTAGTTTGGTGGGCAGGCAGCGGGTGTCTGCTTGCCACAGTTGAAGATTGCTTGAAACCGGAAGTTGTTTGAAATGCAGACTGCGGATATCCGCATTTCAAAAACTGGATTTATTATAATCTGGGATAATCATAAACCAAGACAGTATTACATTTAAATTCCAGTATAGAAATTTCCTGGTCTTGCATAACTATTTTTAAAATATTATCTTTATACGTAATATTAATAATTGTATCATAATCAATATCTGTTTCATTTTTTAAAGAGTCCCATTTGTAATTTGTTACATTAAAGAATTTTAAAATAATTTCCTTTAACTCTGGTTCACCTGCTTTATACCCTGTTTGTTTCCACATACACAAATCAATGTTTAATATAATTATGCCATTTTTATAAATTAATGTATTTACACAGCTATCATGGAAATTTATTTTATTTAATAATTCTGTTACTGGCATTTTGCTACTTTATCCCTTATTTATATTAATTAAGTAATTTATTTATATATTGGATATTTATTTTTATCAGCTTCTGTAATTTTACGTATAACACGGCATGGATTGCCTGCTGCAACAACTCCTGATGGTATATCCTTATTTACAACACTTCCTGCACCAATAACTGTATTACTGCCTATAGTTACTCCTGGAAGTACACTCACATTTGCCCCAATCCAGACATTATCACCAACTTTAACAGGCAGGGCAATTTCTAAACCTTTAGCACGCTGCCCTGCATCTATAGGGTGTCCTGCTGTTGAAAATACACAGTCTGGCGCTATAAATACATTATCCCCAAATGTAACCTTTGCCCCGTCTAAAATAGTACAGTTATGGTTTGTATAAAAATTGTCACCAACCGAAATATTAAAGCCATAATCACAATAAAATGGTGCAGTTATAACTATATTACCTTTTATTTCCCCTATTATCTTTTTTAAAATCTCTTTTTGTTTTTCTGTATCAGATGGTTTGCAGTTGTTAAATTCATAACATAAATCTGCGCATTTTTCCCTTGCCTCTGCAAGTTCTTTATTATAATTAGCATCATATAAATATCCTGCTTGTGCTTTTTCCCATTCTGTCATATTGTTTATTTCCTTTCTTATTCTTATCAAAACCAGCCAGGGTTTTATATTATATTGTCCTTTAGAAAGTTTTTGGCATGGCTTTATAAAGCTGCCAGGTTTTTATGTTTTTAAAATTTAACATAATAATCCACAATTTTCATATAGTATATTAACCGCTTTTGCTATAAGCAGAAAGGCATATATTATATGAAATTCCTACAGAGCAAACTTATTAAAGGAACTATAATACTTACTATTGCTGGTATTATAACACGCATTATAGGATTTTTCTACAGAATTTTTCTTGCGGGGCTGCTTGGCCCGGAACTTTTAGGGATATACCAGCTTATATTCCCTGTATATGGAATATGTTTTACAATATATGGTGCTGGTATACAAACTGCAATTTCACAGCTTATTGGTGCTGCCACATCAAAAAAGGGCAAAGATTATATTTCTCCTGTAAAAATACTTATACAAGGCATGGTTCTTGCCCTTGGCCTTTCATTAATAATTCTTGTATTTGTTTACTCAAACCCGGAATGGATAGCAGAAAAAATTATACTTGAAAAAACATGTGCCCCATACCTCAAAATAATGGCTGTTTTATTTCCTTTCTGTAGTTTATCAGCATGTATTTCAGGTTATTATTATGGAATACAAAATGCCTCTGTCCCTGCTGCTTCACAGATTATTGAACAGTTGTCAAGGGTTCTTTTTGTATATATTATGTGTATGTTTGCAGGTTCTGGCAAAGAATTTAATGCGGCTGTTGCTGTATGGGGGCTTGTGACAGGTGAAATCTGTGGCTGCATATTTAGTGTAGCAAGGCTTTTTATATCTTTTAGACAAGATAAAAGAACAAGAAACCAAACAGATAAAACCAGAAATTTAAAACGCAGTGCAGGCAGGCACCCTGTTTTTAAAACACTCTTTTCACTTTCTGTAACACTTACTACAACTAAACTTATAGTATCCCTTCTGCATAGTGCAGAAGCAGTCTTTATACCTGCTGCCTTACAGAAACATGGGTATACACCAGCAGATGCATTAAGTATTTATGGTGTTTTATCTGGAATGGCAATGCCTTTTATACTTTTTCCATCAGCAATAAGTAATGCCTTTGCAGTTATGCTTTTGCCATCAATCGCCAAAGCACAGGCAGAAAGGGACTTTGCCAGAATAAAAAAATCCGTAACATTTGCAACAAAATATAATTTCCTTATAGGCTGGCTGTGTGTCTGTATATTTATTGTATTTGGAGATGAAATGGGCATACTTTTCTTCCACAATGAAACTGCTGGATCATACATAACCATACTTTCATGGCTCTGCCCTTTCCTTTATATTTCCACAGCATTTACAAGTATAATAAATGGAATGGGACATACACAGCTTACATTTATAATAACTGTATTAAGCCTTATAATTAAAATATACTTTCTTATAGTTCTTGTACCTGTCTATGGAATAAAAGCATATCTTGCAGGAATGCTTATAAGCCAGGTAATTATGACAGTTATGGAAGGTTTTTACTTAAAAGACTATATAATGCCCGACAATATACACTGGATTATACTTCCATGCCTTTTTCTGGCACTTGCAGGAAGCATATCCCATAAAGCCTATAATACAATACTTAATTTCCTGCCAGGCACATTAAAGATAGCAGCACTTTTTATTGTATGTATAATGGTGCTTGCCTTTTATATAATATTTTTATTTGCCAGCAGATGTATAAATAAAGAAGAGCTTGCGAACAAGTAAAAAATAATTGCTATATTATTACATGACTGGTATAATAAATAATACATAAAAATTACAATAATTAAAAGAACAGGAAAACTTGCTATGGATAATAAAGGTACAGCAGACTATAAACTGGAAAAATATCCACAGATAATGGAGGAGGTAGATTGTATGCTAAGGGAAGATTACGAGCCAAAATGGAAAAAAGAACTAAGACGTGAGGCTAAAAAATTAGTTAAAGAAGAAGCTGAAAAATTAGCTAAAGAAAAGGTTGAAAAAGCAACTAAAGAAGCGGCTGGAAATGAAGCTGTCCTTATGTTAAGGACTATGAAACAAATAGGAATCCCGGCAGAAGATATTAAAAAAGTTGCTTCTGAAAGAAATATACCTGAAAATGTTGTTGATAAATTATTAAATTCCAGTGAAACAAAGAAAGAAGTATTACAGGTTTAAACTAATAAGTTATATTTTATTGGTAGTTTTGTATTTTAACATTATCCAGTGAATGTACACAACCTGCAATGCCATAAAACAGGCATTGCAGGCTGCTTTATTACATAAAAGTTAATTGCAGTTACTGGTATTTTGCTTATTTAAAGTATTCAATACCCGATTCAAATATATGCTGGTTCTGGTTTCCATATATATTTATGGCAACGCCTTCACCAATTCTTTCTGAATGTGCCATTTTGCCAAGCACACGCCCGTCCGGGCTTGTAATTCCTTCTATTGCGGCATATGAACCATTTGGGTTAAAGTCTTCGTCCATTGATGGTTTCCCTGATAAATCTGCATACCTTGTTGCAATCTGCCCGTTTTCAAAGAGTTCTTTAATTACCCTGTCACTTGCAACAAAACGTCCTTCACCATGTGATGCAGGAATTGTATAAATATCCCCAAGGTTTGCTTTTAAGAACCACGGTGATTTATTTGAAACTACTTTTGTATATACCATTTTAGATATATGCCGTCCTATACTGTTTGTTGTAAGGGTTGGTGATTCTTCTGTCTGCGGTTTTATTTCACCATAAGGCACAAGCCCTAGTTTTACAAGTGCCTGGAAACCATTACATATGCCAAGTACGAGGCCGTCACGTTTCTGCAAAAGCCCATGTACTGCTTCCATTATCCTTTTATTCCTGAATACTGATGCTATAAATTTAGCTGAACCGTCTGGTTCATCACCTGCGCTGAAGCCACCTGAAAACATAAGTATCTGTGCATTGTTTAAAGCTGTTTCAAATGCTTTTACAGACTCTGTAATCTGGCTTTCTGACATATTTTTAAATACAACTGTATTTACTTTAGCCCCTGCTGCCTCAAATGCCTTTGCAGTATCATATTCACAGTTAGTTCCTGGAAATACAGGGATAAATACTTCTGGCTTTGCTGTTTTAACTGAAGATATATAAATATTTTTCTCTTCAAATAAACTATCTTTAAGCCCTGTATCCACAACACCTGATTTTGTTGGAAATACGCTTTCAAGCCTTGATGTCCATGCATTTAATGCTTCGTCCATTGGAATTATTGTATTGCCATATACAAACTCCGGATTATCTGTAATATCTGCAATCTTTGTATAACCCGCTGTAATTTTTCCAATATCATTAACAGATACTTCTGCAATTATTGAACCATAATCTTTTGCAAATAATGCACTTATATTTACATTTTTGTCATCTATTTTAACACCAAGGTCATTTCCAAACGCCATTTTGCTGGCAGCTTCACATATACCGCCATAGCCTGTGGCATATGCTGATTTAATAATTCCTGCCTGTGCCATTTCCCTGATTTTACTATAAAGCTGCATAAGCTGTGTATATACTGGAAGTGAATACTGGTCTTTTTCAATATCAAATTTAACAAGTACATTGCCTGCTTCTTTAAGTTCAGGGGAAATAATATCCTGTACCTTAGCAATGCTTACTGCAAATGAACATAATGTTGGCGGCACATCAATATCATTAAATGTACCTGACATACTGTCCTTACCGCCAATAGAAGCAAGACCGAGTTTTATCTGTGCATCATATGCACCAAGAAGCGCTGCAACTGGTTCGCCCCACCTTTCCGGGTTTTCTCCCAGACGCTTAAAATATTCCTGGAATGTAAAACGTATCCTTTTGTAGTCACCACCTGCTGCAACTATTTTTGCAACAGAAGATATTACTGCATATACAGAACCATGGTAAGGGCTCCAGCTTGCAAGATATGGGTCAGTGCCATAACTCATCATTGTAACTGTATCACATTTGCCAGAAAGGACAGGAAGCTTTGCAACCATTGTCTGTACAGGCGTAAGCTGGCGTTTGCCGCCATAAGGCATATATACACTTGCTGCCCCGATTGAACCATCAAACATTTCAACAAGCCCTTTTTGTGAACATACATTTAAATCATTTAATGTAGAAAGCCATGCTTCTTTTATATCTGTAACTTCTTTTTCCTGGCTAAAATAGTTATCTTCCCTGGAAGGTGTCTTTACTACTACATTTGTTTCCTGGTGTGCCCCGTTTGTATTAAGAAATTCCCTTGATATATTTACAATAACCTTGTTCCTCCACATAAGTACAAGGCGTGGCTCTTTAGTAACCTCTGCTACTACTACAGCTTCAAGGTTCTCTTCTGCTGCAAGGGCAAGCATCTTATTAACATCTTCCTTGGCAACAACTACTGCCATACGCTCCTGTGACTCAGAAATTGCAAGTTCTGTTCCATCAAGACCTGCGTATTTTTTAGGTACTTTGTCAAGATTTACCCTTAATCCGTCTGCAAGTTCACCAATAGCAACTGATACCCCGCCTGCACCGAAATCATTGCATTTCTTAATAATTAAACTGGCTTCCTCCCTGCGGAACAGACGCTGTATTTTACGTTCTGTAGGAGGGTTTCCTTTCTGTACTTCTGCACCGCATACATCAATCGACTTTGTAGTATGTGCTTTGGAAGAACCAGTTGCACCGCCAATCCCGTCGCGTCCTGTGCGTCCCCCTATAAGTATAATTATATCACCTGGTTCACTGTTTTTACGTATTACATTGCGCCTTGGCGCTGCACCCATAACAGCCCCTATTTCCATACGTTTTGCAACATAGCCTGGATGGTAAACTTCATTTACAAGCCCTGTTGCAAGCCCTATCTGGTTGCCATATGAACTGTAGCCTTTCGCTGCACCTGTTACAATTTTCCTTTGTGGAAGCTTGCCAGCAAGCGTATCTGCCATAGGGACAGACGGGTCTGCTGCACCTGTTACACGCATAGCCTGGTATACATAACCGCGTCCTGAAAGCGGGTCACGTATTGCACCGCCAAGGCATGTGGCAGCACCGCCAAAAGGTTCAATTTCAGTTGGATGGTTATGTGTTTCATTTTTAAAGAACACAAGCCATTCCTCAGTATTTCCATCTATTTCAACTGGTACAATTACAGAACATGCATTAATTTCATCTGATTCTTCCAGATCATCAAGCTTTCCATCTGCTTTAAGCTTTCGCATGCCCATAAGTGCAATGTCCATAAGTGAAACAAATTTATCTGTCCTGTCTTTAAAAATCTCTTTCCTTGCACTAAGATATTCTTCATATGCATTAACAACAGGTTCTTTATAGTAACCGTCCTCAAACTCCACATTCTTTAATTCTGTAAGGAATGTTGTATGGCGGCAGTGGTCAGACCAGTATGTGTCAAGTACGCGGATTTCAGTAACAGAAGGATCTCTCTTCTCTTCCCCTGCAAAATAATTCTGTATATGGAGAAAATCCTTAAATGTCATTGCCAGGTTTAAAGAATCGTAAAGTGATTTAAGTCTTTCCTCCTGCATATCTTTAAAACCTTCAAAAACTGCTACATCTGCTGGTTCATCAAACTCCTGTACAAGTGTTTCTGGTTTCTTTTCATCTGTTTCACGCGAATCAACAGGGTTAATGCAGTACTCTTTTATGCGCCTTGCCATATCTTCTGTTATATTTCCCTCAAAAACATAAGTAACTGCTGAACGTATAACGGGATTTTCCTTTTCATTAAGAAGTTTTACACACTGTTCTGCGGAATCTGCCCTCTGGTCAAACTGCCCTGGAAGATACTCTGCCGAAAATACAAGGCTTCCTTCCTTATAAGTAAATTCTTCCTCATAGTAATTATCTACTGGTGGTTCTGAAAACACTGTAACAAGTGCCTGCCTGTATGTTTCTTCACTTAAATTCTCCACATCATAACGTATAAGTACACGTACATCTGAAAGTTCCTTAATTCCAAGATAACGCCTTGCTTCTTCCTTAAGTTCCCTTGCACGTACAGCATAAGGTGCTTTTTTTTCAACATAAATTCTTTTAACACTTTCCATAGTATTCCTCCGTTTCATCTGATATAAAATAATAGCAACAAGCCATATGGCATATACCAGATGTGCGGTTTCACCTGCCGCATAAGGAATGTATTATAACATTCCTGGATTGTATATCCACATGGCTTGTACTAAATTAATACCTGTTTACTGGTTTCTTATTCCTCTGGAGCCTCTGAAGAATCTTCCTCAGCCATTGCCTGCAAATCTTCTGCTGTTACTATTCCTGTCGTTACTGCACCAATAGTTACTTCGTCCCAGATTTCATTGTTTACTTCAACTTTATAGCTGTCCTTGATTCCTTTATACCATTCATCATACTTGGCTTCTTGTGCTGTTTCTATTGCTTTGTCACATTCTGCTTCATAAGCTTCTGTTGAATTATTATCTATCATTTTAACAAATACATAATATCCAGCAGAATCATCAATAAATGCTTCTGAAATTTCATTATTTTTTAAAGCTTTGATTTTCTTTAAATTCTTATCAGAAACAAATGTCCAGCCTGATTTTTCTGTAAAATTACCTGTATTATACTTAATATCTGACTTTGACTCATCCTCAATTAATTTTGAAAAATCTTTTGCCTTAGCAGCCTTTTTAACAAGTGCTTTCATATTGTCTGCAAGCTCTTTTTTATCACTTTTTGATAATTCTTTTGTGTTGCCCTCACTGTCAGTAGTGGAAAGTGATACATAATAGTACCCGATATCATACTGGCGGTTATCTTTCTTTGAAATGCCTGAAATTGCACTAGTTTCATCAACTTCTTTATTTAAGCTTTCTTGCTGGTCTTTCTTATACCTGTCTGCCACAATCCTTTTTTCAAATCTTGAAGTTAAATTCTTTTTAGAAATACAAAGTTTTAATTTCTGTACGCCTGAAAGTCCTTTTAATGCCTCATCTGCCTGCTTTTCTGCTTCCTTTTTCTCATCATCTGTAACCTTATATCCTGCTTTTTCTGCTTCCTGGTATAAGATTTCATATTCTGTTTCCTTATTTATAATCTCTATCTTAAGGCCATCAGAATTATTTGTGCCAGCTTCAACAGAAGAATCATCTCCCTGGTAGCCAACGTCCCATACAGAAGAACCCATCATATATTGGTATGTTTCATTAAGTGGAAGATACATGCTTTCTCTTTCATATATAGGATACATCATATCGTCCATAGTCATCTTTGTACCTTCAACAGCCAGTACTCTTTGCGGTTTTAGCTGCTGTATCCCTACACCTATGCAGAGTGCCAGTACAACTATAACACATATAGCCCCAAGGATTAATGGCTTTCTGCCAGGACCCTGGCCTGCATCTCCTAAAATCCTGTCACCAGATGCCGGCATGCCTGGCTTATTTGCATTATTGCCAGTTTTATTCTGCTGGTTCATTAACTTTTTTGCTGAATTCATCTTTACTCCTCCAAAATTAATCTTGTGTAACGCTTTACACACAAAACGCTATCATCTATTCTACCGCAAATCAGGAAGAAGTCAAGATAAAAAATGTGATAAGTGTCTGAATTTTTCAAACCTTCTAATAAAAATCATCATGTTCCATAAATTCATTATATGTTTCATCATTATACAGGCCAGATATATCATTTATATCATCAAGTTCTTTTTGCAGTTCTTTTAAATCTACCCTGTTAAAATAAACTTTCTTAATATCTTCATACTGTTTTTTTGCCTGTTCTTTTATAAATGCAACTTTTTTATCCTTATCT
This sequence comes from uncultured Lachnospiraceae bacterium, assembly GCA_910586555.1. Lineage (GTDB taxonomy): Bacteria > Bacillota > Clostridia > Lachnospirales > Lachnospiraceae > Butyribacter. The sequence continues at coordinate 10,951 of CAJUJY010000027.1, read as the reverse complement.
GCCAGTTCATCAAAGTCATCTGTTTCAAAATATACTTCTACTTCTTCTTCAGACTTGTCATCTTTTAAAACATTAACTGATACTGAATGTTCCATATCCTTTCCTCCATCCGTTTAAAATAAAAAAGACTGCCTGTTACTTTATTATGTGTAACAGGCAGCCCTTTATACGATGTACGGCTCCGTCCTCATAAAACTTTCCGTCTTCCATAATCTCTATGCTGGTATGCTAAGGTGCGTTTCTCTAGTTTGTTCCTCAAATAGCAGAAGAACAGCATCAACAACAGTATGGCAAAGCTCTACGATATATTCACAATCACGGCTCACGGCACTTTGCATTCTGGTATAAATTTCATGCATTCTCTGGACAAAGTTCAATATCGCACCAGGGGAATAGACAGTTTCCGCTAAACGCTTTCTTATTGCTTCCGGGCTATGGACATAGGAACGCATTGCATGTTTTAGCTCTTCCTCATAAACACAGTGGTCTTTTAACTTCCCGGGATAATTGGCATTATGCGGAAATGTAAAGTAATCGGCTATATAATGGACAATCACACCAAGATGCCTGCAAAAGTAACAATCCGCTCCCTTTCTTACATCAAAATGTGAAACCAGTTTTCCAAATTCTTTCTTAAGAATGTCAAAGGAATCCTCAAATGTATGCTTCCTTACAAAAAATGATGGAACGCAGTCTGGTAATATACTACCTATATAGAATGAGCCTTTATGACTTCCTAACATTTCCATCCCTTCACTGTTCATTAGATACCAGGCCAATGAAATATGGGATTTCTTTCGCATATCCGCCTCCTCACCTGACATATACGGTATAAAACCGCTGTCTTTTTTAAGTGTCTTAATTGTAACACTTTTGTTTTAATTATGCAATAGTTTTCTGACAATTTAGCAAAAATTTCAAATAAAACTATATAATTTAAACATACATGTGTAACTTTTTCCAAAAATACAGATAAAAATGGAATATTAACCATTTAATTTATAAATACTGGTTTCTTCATTGGAATAAATGCAGCTTGCAATTTGCAACAATCCATCTTCATTTATTGCATAACTGTTTCTTTCTGCATTACTGATATATATATAATCTACATTGTATTTTTTATACAGGTTATAATTAGAAACAGGGTCTTCATACATTACCGGAATATCTGCTTCACGCCCATAGTAATTAATACCATGATAATAAAGAAATGTTGATGCACCACATACAATGTTCCTGCCAGTAAGTGAAGGTACTGCATTATTATGGTTTGTAGCAGTAAGTACCACCGCATCTGGTTCTGTATTTTTTTCAATAAACTGGCAGGCTTCTACATTATATACAGAATATAATTCATAATCCGAAACCCATTCACGTCCAAGGGTCAGCAAGGCAGATATAACACCTGTAAAAACCATTGCTGCCCCGGCAGTTACTTTTAAAACAAATAACCAGTTTTTAGAAAACATCATTGTAACAAAGTCCGCAGCTATGCCACATATAAATATATATCCTATAAATAATAATTTATTATTATCATACTCATTTGGCTGGAAAACAACAAGTTCAGAAATAAACCATATAAGTAATACTGGTGAAGCAATCCATAAATTTTTTCTTCTGGTAAATAAAATTCCAGCTATAAATAATATAGAAACTATTCCTATATTTTTAATGTAAAACCAGATGTACCCATCATCTGTATTTGACCAGTTAAAATGCCCCCTTATAAAACCCTCTGTCCCTGCCTGCCCAAAAGTCCAGATAATAAGCTGTGGCAAGGCAAGTATAATAACGATAGCAAGAAAAACTCCCCATGTACTAAGTACCATCTTCCACTGTTTTTCCTGTACTACCCTTATAATATATATAAATATATAGATAGCAAGAACAAATATTCCTACCCCCATAATTAATAATCCATTGCTGCTTATAATATCATCCTTTTCATTTATCTTTTGCAATATTGTGAAAAATGCAATAACAGCTAAAAATGGAATCCATGCCAGATTATGTTTTTGTATTTTTCCACATAGTTCTTTACAGTTAAAAAACAGCCACATTGTGCAGGCCAGTCCAAATCCCAGAAAAGAATGTGTGTGTATCATAGGAAGTGCACCAGCAAAAATACCTGATATAATAAAACACAACCTGCTTTTTTTCCTCATTCCATATAAGAATAATGCAAGTAAAGGAAAAAGCACTGCAAACCCAAATAATGTAGCCCTCTGTGGAAGCAGCATATTAGCAATGATCTGTGCCCACCTGAAATTTTTATCACCAAGGCTTGTAGGTGTATAATAAAAATCTGTAAAATTACGTGCAATGCTGTCTTTATCCATAAAGTATATAAACCCAAGACCCCCATTAAGGAAAAACATTATCCATGCTATAAATGCAGTTACTGCACTTTTAAACCAGTATTTTATAAAACAATAAAAACCACCCATTACCTGGCAGACTGCCACAAGCATTGGAAATATATACGCTGTACGGAGTGATGCTCCGGATATATACAGGCTTGAACTTATACTATCACATAAAAACGGGTATGCAAGTTTTGTTCCTGGAAAAATTGAATAATCTGGAGGAAAACTTTTCTGGTTTGCAATACTTGTTATAAATCCCAGGTGCATATTCATATCACCATATGTTGCCTGTCCTGTATGGATTGAACCATCACTGTTTACAGGAATTGTATGTGTTGAAAGACAATATACAAAATATATAAATATAACAGCCATTAATATTATACACGGATTTTCTTTAAAAAACCTTAACCATTCATATATGTTGTAGTATGGATTACTTTTAAACAATCCTGTTTTCTCTGTCTTTACCCATGTAATAATACAAATAGAAAATAAAAGCACCAGTCCCAAAATATGTGATTTTAATGTAAAACCAAAAGAAAAAGCAAATATAACTGGAAACCACTGGAAAGCAAGTGTTCCCGCCACACTTCCTATTAAAAACCTGAAAACAATACTAAAATTTTCCTTGGCAAGTATACGTAATACCAAAAATATTCCTGCTAGCTGGAATACCAAATAAAATAATATTCCTGCTATGCTGCCTGCTATATTTCCATCAAACATTAGAACTTTTTCCTTTCCATTTAAATGCAAGAACAGCACAAACTAAAAGAAGCGGGACAAAATTTGTAAAATACCTTCCGCTTGTTTCCCATAGAAGCAGAAATGCCAGAATACCAAGACCTGCCATTCTTGGGGCAAGTATAATATTTCTTCCTGTTTCTTTTCCTTTTAAGCACATTACAGCTCCAATTAACATAAATAAATATATACCAAGTAAAATTCCAGCAACAAAATGCTGGTAACTGGAATATTTCCCGCCTGCATATAAAATATATTTATGTACCCATCTTTCTTTATCTGGGGTATCATCAAGAAAATCAGAAAGTGCAAATGTACCATCACCAAAACATACATCTGCCTTGTTAATAAATAATTCTGTAACCCCTTTAAATCCCATTTCACTTATACGTTCTTTAATTTTTGAAAAACATGCCTGGTTTCTTTTATCTGCTGGAAATGATCTTGTATATTCATAATCATCTGGACTGTAATATCCATAATTCTGTAACCCCATCATTACCCAGTGCAGGTATGGTGTGTTTAGTTCTTCACATGCCTGCTTGTCCAGGTGCTTGTTATACATATAAGCATCCATAGCATTAAATGAAACAAATGCCACAATAATAGAAAATCCCGCTATTAAACATACTTCTTTCCAATTAATGGAAAGCAGCGCATCAATAATTACAGCAACTAATATTATAAGGACTGTAAATTTAATTAACATCCCTGCTGTAAGAACTATTGCCATAAGTGCCGCAAATAACAGCTTTTTTTCCAGGTTTTTTGTCCTTTAAAGTGAAGGTATAAATAATAGAACAGTACCGGAAAAAGAAGTGACAGCGAATCTGTATAAAAGGCTGCACCCATAAATAAAAATGGTATACATAATGCAAAAAATATAAGTGCCATTACCCCGGCAGATTCACCCCTTAATTTTTTGCATGTAAGTGATACTGCCATTGCTGACATTGTAATAATTAATGAATTAAATACAATGCCGGCACCGAAAAAATCTGTAATACCAAAAACAGATGCAATATAAAAAACCGTATGTAAAACCAGCATTGCACCAAGGTTATTAGGAAAATATCCATAATATTCATAATAATCTGGAAATGAACCCTGCTTAAGCCATTGTATAGCACCACCATATATTGCATCCATATCAAAAGATGGTGTAAAACGTAATAAAAACCCATTAATAATTAAAATAATGCCATATACTATAAGAAAAACAGCTAGTATAACTTTGTAATGACGTTTTATAATACTGTTATATCTGGAAATAAACAAATAAAAAAGAAACAATATTACCATACTAGCAGACATATATAAAAACAAACTTGTTGTATTATAGTTATGTGCAGAACTTCTAAAAAGAACTTTTCCCCATACAATAAAAAAAGCACATAGAAAAAGCAATAAAAATGCCTTATATAACAATTTTTTTATATCCATAAACAGATCCTCCTGTTATTTAGAAACTGCCATTAATTCCAAATAATTATAGCAAAATATCAAAATACAGGCAACTCTTTTTTTCATTCCACAAGAACAAACTGGATATAAGGCATTGCCAAAAAGTGCTTTGTACTTTTATTTAACTATGTTATAATATCCCAGAAAGGAAAACAGCCCAATGATAAAAAAATAACAAATTTTTGCCAGTGCAAATAGTGCACTGGCAGTTCCTGGCCTTTCTGGCATTATAAACTTAGATACAAATATATGTTAGTTTTCTTGTTTTTTACTTTTCCATTTCCTGCATTGGCACTATCTGTAAGGTTTTGCCAAATGAACCAAGTATTTTTAATACAGTAGAAAGTTTTGGATCTGTATTTCCTCTTTCCATTCTTGAAATTATAGGCTGCCTTACCCCGCTCATGCTTTCTAGCTGCCTCTGGGTAATGCCTTCACGTTTCCTTGCATCAATAATGTCATTAATTAGGAATACACTTAACTGGCTGTCCTCCGTTTCTTGTGGAATATATATTGTTTCTTGTATACTCTCCCATGAACTCCCTATATGGTTATTTTTCTGTTTATTCACTGGCTGTTGCTCCTTTCATTAATGCCCTTTTGTAAATTTCTTTAAAGATTTTAGCTATATCCTGTTACCCCCCCGCAGTAATACCTGAAATACTGTTCTTTTAAAATTTTATAAGCACCTCTTGGCAGATAAATTTTCTTTCCTGTATTAAGGTTTATATTTTGTGCATTAAGACTGTCAATATACTCCAAGTTAATAATATAAGCAGCCCCAACCCTTACAAATTCCTGGTAACAGGATAGCATGCCATAAATTTCAGCCATGGTCATATGCAGCAGCAGCTTTGTACCATCTAAAAGGTACATATGCTGTGTTTTTTTCTGTGCTTCACAATACAAAATATTATTTACTAAAATACGCTGTATCCTTCCATCTGTCCTTAATAGAATATATCTCCTCCTTTCTGCTGTTATATCTTTTAAAAGCATATCAAGCACATTGAATAAAGATTCATTTTGTACTGGCTTTACAAGATACTGTACAGCACCCACGCCAAAAGCATCAAGTGCATGTTCTTTAGAAGCAGTAAGGAAAATAATACGGCTTTCATTTCCTATGCTGCGTAATTCATATGCTGCTTCCATACCAGGTTTGCCAGGCATATAAATATCCATTAATATTAAGTCTGGTTTATAGTTTTCTTTCTTTACCTTATAAAGAAGTTTATCTGCATTTTCAAAACATTCTATTATAAAATCCAGCCACATATGTTTTTCCTGGTAAATAGCAAGCATATTTTCTGTTTTTTGTATTTCTTCTTTTTCGTCATCACAAAGCGCTATAAGATACATAGCATTTACTCCTTTGCTTGTATATAATTATGTCTGTATTTTATGTGGCATGTTCATAATAAGACGGAATATAAAAATACCATTGTCATTTTTAAAATCATACTCACCTCCATATTTTTCTGCTGTCTTTACAATGCTTGACACACCTATCCCACCTGTAAATTCAGGCTTTGGCTGGCCATGCATAATCTCTGTTTCTATCAGGCATGTATTACTACAGCAGATAACAAGTTTATTATTTTTCTTTTTGATAAAAATATTAATAAAACATTCCTGGTTTTTATATTTTAAAACCTCCATACATCCATATATTGCATTTTCATAGGCATTTGACAATATTGTTACAAGATCAATATTTGGAACTGGAAAATCCCTTTCAAGTTCTGCCTCTATCGTAACTTTTATATTTTCCTTTTCTGCCTTTCTTGTGTATGCAGAAAGAATATTGTTGACTGCTGTATTAGCACATATCCTTTTTTGCATTCCCATATCTGTTATTTGTCCATATTCTTCTAAATATTTAAGCAGTTCTTCATACTGTTTCCTGTGCACAAATTCAGCAATAACAGTATTGTGGTGCCTTATATCATGGCATATCCTCCTGCCTGATGCAACTGATTCTTCCAAAAGTTCTAGCTGGCGTTCTAAAAGCCTGTGGTTCATCTGCATAAGCTGGTTCTCTTTCTGGTATTCCTGTTCTTTGCCGATATGCAGGTAAAGCCTGTATATAAGTAATTGCAATACACCTGTAAGAAAAAAATTCATAATAATCTGGTAAATACGGAACGGTGTATGCTCTGTACTTATTGGATTTAGAATATAGCCTATGCCAAAAACCAGGCTTATTATCATAATTGTAGCACTAAACCAGTCAAGTTCCTCTTCTACATAAATACTAAACTCCTTAATGGGTTCTTTCAAGTATTTATTAATAAAATATGTCATAACTGCCACTAGTATAATACGTATAATTATATCTGCCCACACATTTCTATTAAAAAAAATAATTGAAACTTCTATGCCGCTAATTAAAAATACTGCCAGCAGGTAAAATACAAGTGCAAGTTTATATATACACAAAAAAATTGTATCATTACTCATTAATATGGAAAATATTGAAAAAAGTATATATGCTGTTAATACTCCCATTTTTACAAAACTTTTCCAGTCTGCAATATACCAGGCACACAATGCCAGGGATAAAACAATACAAAAGCATATATAAGATAATACTGTCTTTTTTGTATCAAAACGCTGTCTGCTTATTAGCAAATAAAACAGGCTTACACCAGTAATACTTAATATAAACCTGGCAGATGCTATAAATAAAGAACCTCCTAACATTATTCTTCCTCCTTGCCCTGCCTTTTAGATAATAAATATATCCAAAGCCTTTATTTATGCCACAGAAACGTGGCACGGTGGATTAGTATAAAATCTGGTTATGGTATCTGTTTTGTAATTATAACATAAACTAAATTAAAAGTTTATACGTCTGGTACAATATGCACTTTTTAGGGTATGTTTTGCCATATTAATTAATTTTGCTGTAAATATGCATATTCTGCCCATAGTAATAAAATATATCTTAAATTTCCCCTGCCATGCCCTTAGCAGGCTTGACAATTTTATATTTCACCGTTAAAATATTTATTGTTGTACATAAACAATAGATTTATTTGAATGGAGTGATTATTTGGATTCTAGTGACGCGTCGAGGATAGCAATATTATTTATCCTTCTGTTGCTTTCTGCATTTTTTTCATCAGCAGAAACATGTCTTACAACTGTTAGTAAAATGCGCATAAAGTCTATGGCTGATGAAGGTACTAAAAATGCCTCCCTTGTCCTTAAGCTGGTTGAAAATCCTACAAAGCTTTTAAGTACAATACTTATAGGCAATAATATAGTAAACCTTTCTGCATCTTCACTTACTACATCATTTGCTATAGGCCTTGCCAAAAAAGCCGGCCTTACAACAATGGAAAGCCTGGTTACAGGGCTTGCTACAGGCATACTTACTATTCTTGTAATTATATTTGGGGAGATAGTACCTAAATCTTTTGCGTCAATGAATAGTGAGAAGATGTCCCTTATATATGCAAAACCTGTATATATGCTGGCTAATATACTTTACCCTCTTTCTTTTCTGTTTGACAAGCTTTCTAATGCACTTATGGGGCTTTTCCAGACAGACAGCCATGAGCGTCCGGCAATTACAGAAAATGAACTTCGTACAATACTTGACCTAAGCCATGAAGAAGGTGTAATTGAAACAGTAGAAAGAAAAATGATTACAAATGTGGTAGATTTTGGTGATTCCCTTGCAAAAGATGTAATGGTGCCTAAAATGGATGTAGAATTTGCCAGTGTGGATTTATCATATGATGAACTTATAGAATGTTATTCCAAGGAAAAATATTCACGTATGCCAGTATATGATGACAGCCGCGACAATATACTTGGAATAGTAAATCTTAAAGATGTTTTCTTCTACAATGGGCCAAAGGAAGAATTCCGCATTACTGATGTAATGAGGGAAGCCTATTTTACTTATGAATATAAGAAGATATCCGAATTGTTTTTTGAAATGAAAAAAGATTCTATAACTATGGCAATAGTACTTGATGAATATGGTTCAACTTCCGGAATACTTACTATGGAAGATTTAATTGAAGAAATAGTAGGTGATATCCGTGATGAATATGACTCCAATGAAGAAGATGAAATTACAAAAATTGATGATGAAAACTATATCCTTCTTGGAATTGCAAAGCTTGATGATATTGATGAAGCACTTGGAATAAAGATACAGTCTGAAGACTATGACTCTATAGCTGGCCATATTATTAACCTGCTTGGCCATTTCCCAGATGCAGGGGAATCAGCAGCAGATGAATATGCTAGTTATACAGTTATTGAATCATCTAAAACCCGCATAGAAAAAGTTAAATTACACCTGCTTCCAAGAAAAGAAAATGATGATGATGAAAATAGACAAGAAAATAGAGAAGAAGAAACAGGGGAATAAACATTAAGAAATTTTCCTGTAAAAAACGGGACTGCCTTATTGTATGGCAGTCCTTTTTTTATGAAATATTGTCTGGCCGGCAGTCTTCATATGTGCACTTCTCCACTTTTGTCCCTGCCCCCCTGTCAATAGCACCGCCGCTGTATTCTGATACGCATCTTCTGAATATACAGTTCTTTATAATGCCTTTCCTTCCATACATCTGTACGCCTGCACCGCTTTTTGCACGGCAGTTTACAAACACGCACCTGTCTATATTTCCACCCTGGCTGTATATTGCACCTTTCTGGCAGAAATTAAATATACAGTCATTTATTTCAGGCTGGTATGCATTATAAACTGCCCTTCCGCCTTCCATATTACGGAAAAGTGATTTGGTTATGCTTATACGTGTATTTAATAAATTTATCCCGCCTGTTTTTAACATACCGTCAAGTTCACAGTGGTGTATTTTACATTCCTTGGCATTATCAAGGTATATCATGTCGCCACTTTCAATATGGCTTGATACTACTCTTGCATTTGCCATTATAAGGCTGCCTGAACAGCGCAAAGGGTAATTAAGGTAAATATCTGCATTTTCTATTACAAGCTTTCCGCTTATGCCTACAAAAACAGGGCAGTCAATTATTGTAGATACACCAATATGGTACTGGTCTTTTATTACCAGCGGCTTTTGTGATACAATGTGCTGTACAGCTTCAGCACCTGACGGATGGCAGTCTGAATATGAAAGCCTTGTAACATTGCCTTCCATAGCACCTGAATAATATACAGCAGCACCATAACCAGCAACATTGCATCTTGTAAAATGGCAGTCTGATACAATAGTGCCATTCACACCATAAACTGCACCTCCACGCCTTGCCTCACAGTCATTAAAACTACATTCTTTTATAATGGCTTTTCCGCCTCTTGCCATAACTGCCCCGCCATCTTCTGGTGAATAACATTCATAAAAACCTGTGCCATTTATAACAAGTTCTTTGCCCCAGAAGCGTACTGCTGCACCCCTTGAAGTACGGTAAATATTTGAATTTTCTATAATTACTGTGCCCTCTTCTGCCCTTATAAACATTCCGTAATTACGGCAGTCTGCTTCCACAGAAGAAAGTTCCACCCTGCTGCCTGCTGCCCGCAGGTTTATACATGCCCTGTGGCTTCCTGATTTACGCACAATTTTAGAATTATTTATAATAAGCTGTCCGCCATTAAGCAGTATATTTCCAAATATCCTTACAACAGCATTATCTATTGTAAGGCTCATTCCCCTGTTTAAAACAATGTCCTCATAAATATTGCATCTGTCAATAAGCCTGAAGTTCTTCTTTTCGTCAAGTATCTTTTGTGTAAAATCTGTAGTTTCTGTAAGCTGCATTATATAGTATTTTAAATCAGTAATCCCAATACCTGGCACTCTTTCTTCTATTAATGCTGCAAATCTCTGGCACTCTTTTATATCTTCATTGTATGCATATTCAATAAACCTTTGTAACAGGGCAAGCCTTTCTTGCGGGACAGAAAACGTTTTTGCAAAAAGCCTTATGGAATTTCTGCTGTCTTCCTCTATATTTCCATCATTTATTGATACATTTATAATGTCCATTATTAAAAAAGCACGTTCCCTGTCCTGTTTAAGATTGTCAAGCAGGTAATCAATAACTGATGCCTTATCAGAAGATATCCGCAATGCCCAGGCAAAACCAGAGGAGTCCATTTTAAATCCAGCTTTTACAAGGCGTTCCAGTTCATAATTATCCAGAAGCCTTGTTTTCTTTGTAACTTGTGCCTGCATTATAAGTGCGGCACTGTACATAACCTTAAAATCCTGTGGCATTGTACATAATGGGTGTTCTGGTGTCATCCAGAGTTTGCGCCTCATATTAAACTTTGTAAGTGTATCTAAAATCATGCCACGCACCTGCTACTCAAAATATGGACAAATATACCCATACCGGGATATTGAAAGTTTTCA
>CAJUJY010000026.1 GCA_910586555.1 uncultured Lachnospiraceae bacterium | reverse complement strand
CAAAATAAAATCAAAGTTTTTTTATTTTCCTATTGACATTTATTAGCTGGACTTTTTATAATTTAGCCAAGCCCTAATGCTTCTTTGGCAAGCCTGTCTGCCATATCATTATACTTGTTATTGGAATGGCCTTTAACTTTAACAAACTTAATACTTAGCCTTCCTTTTATGCCATTATAATATTCTTTATATGCTTTTGTGCCATCTTTATTAGTCTTCCATTCACCAGTACACCACTTTGCAATGCCTTCATAATCATGGTATATTTCAATTTCCTTAATATTTTCATTAACAGCATAGCGCATAGCTGCCATGGCACCTTCTAGTTCACCTGCAACATTGTGCATTGATGCAAGCCCTGGTTTACTGTCCTTTCCTGAAAAACAGGTTTCTTTGCCATTGCAAAGGATAACAACACCATATGAATACTCACCATTATAAAAACTGCCGTCTACATAAGCTTTAACTGCCTGGCTGTTTTTCATTGTACTGCCTGTTTTAAGGTTTGCAGAATAAAATTCCAGTGCCTCTGTTTTATCCTTAAAACTTTTATAGCTTGCCCCCTTATAGCCATCAACTTGTGCCTTGCATTCCTCCCATGTACTATATATACCGTTTTTCCTTCCATTATTTACAACATAATACTTTCCTGCCATAAATCTCCTCCATCTGGAAATATATAAAGCCATAAATTTTCCATAGCTTAGCCATAAATTCTTCATGGCTTAACCATAAATTCTCCATGGCTTAGCCATAAATTTTCCATAGCTTAGCCATAAATTCTTCATGGCTTATACCATATAATATAAAATATGGCACAAGCCATGAATTAACGCTTTTTTTTAAATATGTTTTCTGCATTGTTCTTTAAGGGTTTTAAACAGCATTTCCACATTTACAGGCTTTGAAAGGAAACCTGTCATTCCAGCTTCAAATAACCTGCCCCTGTCTTCATGGAATACATTTGCTGTCATTGCTATAACAGGCACTTTCTTTGCATCTTCCCTGTCAAGCTGCCTTATTGCCTTAGTTGCTTCTATCCCATCCATAAATGGCATGCATATATCCATAATTACTGCATCAAAATGCCATATATCTGATGCGCTAAATACATCAACGCCTTCTTTGCCATTTTCTGCGCATACTGTATTTATATTTGAATTTTCCAGTATAAGCTTTATAAGATCTGTATTTACAGGGTGGTCTTCACATAAAAGCACATTAAGGCCTGCAAGCTGGTCTTTGCTTTCCTTCTGGGTATTTTCTGTGGTGTCTTTTATATCTTCTGCCCTTTTAACTGGAAGATATACTGTAAACTGTGTGCCTTTATTTTCACTGGTTTTAAGTTCAATAAAACCTTTCATCATTTCTACAAGGCTTTTAACAATGGAAAGCCCAAGCCCTGTACCTTCCATTCTTGTAACCGCCACTGTTTCATCTTGTGAATAAGGTTCAAATGCTTTTTTGGCAAATTCTTTACTCATTCCAGAACCATTGTCACGCACTATAATTTTACAGTTACAGCCTTTTACCATTGAAGAAAGACATTCTATAATAAATTCAACCGTCCCGCCTTCCTGGGTAAATTTTATTGCATTGGACAACAGGTTTAAAAATATCTGTTTAAACCTTAAACTGTCAACATATACTTTTCCATTATAACGGCATTTTGATATATCAGTAACCAGCTTTATATTTTTTTTATCTGCTTCTGCCTGTATTGAATTGGTAATGCTTTTTAAAATATCATTCCATTCAGCATATTCATATATAAGCGTCATTTTATGGCTTTCTATTTTGCTTAAATCTAATGTGGAATTAATAAGCTGTACTAAAAATTCACCTGACGTCTTTATCTTGCCAAGATATTCATTTTTCTCTTCCATGCTGCTGCTTTCTATTGCAAGGTTAGTAAAACCTATTACACCATTAAGCGGCGTCCTCATATCATGGCTCATATTTGATAAAAAAACTGTTTTAGCCTCGTTTGCCTTTTTTGCATCTTCAAGGGCATCTGAAAGCATTTTTTCTTTTTTCTGTTCTTCATGCACTGTAGCAGTAACATCTTTTTTAGCTATAATTACAAGGTTATGTGCCTTGTCAAGCCATCTTATGCTTATTTTGTAACGCCTTTCAGACCCTTTTATGGTTCTGCCATAATAAAAAATATATTCTGATGAACCTGAAAGTTTTTCCTTTATAACTTTAGAATCTAAATTTTCCAGGAACTCATCCCTTTTATCTTCTGAAACCCCTGGAATATTATAAAAAATCCTGCGCATTGTTGTACTAAATTCACCATTACGCCCATATTTGCCAGCATTAAGGTACATATCAGGTTCTGAAGTAATACAGCAGAAATACCTGTTTTTAACTATATCCACACAAAGTATTGATATAAATTCTGTAGAAGCAATATTCTGGAAAGCATTTCCTGTAAGTACTTCTGGTGTTATATCCTCCTCTATTGCAAAAACTATTATATCATTAGTGTATGGATTTTCTTTCATAGTTATATTAAACCTTGCAAAAAGAGTACCTGTCTTTTCATCAAGGTTAAATGGTGTTTCAACTGTAAATGTCCTTTTGCCTGAATTAAAAAGTTCTAACATCTTTTTCCTGTCAAATAAGTTAAAAAAAGAATCCCCGTTTTTTTCATTGCTTAAAAGTTTTTCTGTTGTATTATAACACTCATCTAATGTCATTCCAACTTTAATAAGCCCTGAAATGGTTTTTCCTTTCATACATTCCACACAGTTTTTATTTAGGTTATAGCGGATTATGCATGTATACTTGTCATAAAATGTACTAAGCCGCATAATTTCTTCATTGTAGAGCCGGCTTAAATTTACGGCTGTTTCATGTCCAAGTCTTTTACTTTCCGCAAGTTCTTCTTCTATGTTTTTCTGCCTGCTTATATCAAAAAATGTACAACATGCATATATGCTTCCTGTTTCTTGTTTTAATGGCATACAGCTTCCATAAAGCCATACATATTCCCCTGTAGAATGGTTTATCCGGCGGAAAACACATTCAGCACTTTTTCCTTCATTAAATGCAAGATTTAATACATGCTTCACTGATTCTATATCTTCTGGGTGTATTTCATCAAATATATTAACTTTCTTTAGTTCTTCCAGTCCGCCGTCTTCTTTGCCTGCCATCTTTATAACAGACGGGGTTGCTGTTAAAAGCACAACCCCGTCTGCTGTTTTCTGGTAGACAGCACTTCCATATGCAGTATCAGTACCAGTTCCATTTAACATATTTTTATTCCCTGTGCATTGAGAAAGAAGCCATATCATAGTTTTTAAGGTTTTCTGTTATGCTTCTTTCATCTGCTGTTTCTATCATATCGTCCCTGCTCTTCTTAAATTTAGGATATACACCATATGAACTAGGGCCGCCTACACATCCGTTTTCACATGCCATTCCTTCTATAAAGTCTTCTTTAAGCCTGTTTACTTTAAGCTGTAATAATGCCTTTTTACATTCTGTTGTACCACTTACCTTGCATACTGAAAGTGCAGAACCGTCACGGCCTGTTTCATTAAGGTATTCCACTACTGATGCTGTAACACCGCCTGCATTGCCATATCTTTTACCGAACTTGCTTGCTTCCTGGTACCCGTCCACATCATCAAAGTGTTCTGTGTCAACTGCAAGCATTATTGCATGTAATTCACTAAATGCAAGCACTGCATCTGCATTCCCCTCTATCTTCTGGTCAACAATTTCTGATTTCTTAGCTATGCAAGGCCCTATAAAGACTGTGTATGCATCAGGTTCTTTTGCCTTAATCATTCTTGATACTGCACACATAGGTGAAACAGTTGTTGATATAAGATCTGCTGATTCTGGAAAATGCTTCCTGATCATATTTACAAATGCAGGACAGCATGAGGTTGTCTTTTTTTCACCTTTTTCATGTGCTTCCCACCATTCTTCTGCTTCGCTTGAAGTTGTCATGTCACCGCCAAGCCCTACCTCTACCATGTCTGTAAAGCCTGTTGCCTTAAGTGCTTTGCGCCAGCTTGCCATTGTAATCCCATTTTCAAACTGGCCTTCGATTGCAGGTGCAACAAGTGCATAAACAGGCCTGTCTGATTTAATTGCATTAATTACATCTACAATATATGTTTTAGAACCTATTGCACCAAAAGGACATTTATGTATGCACTGGCCGCATTTAATGCATTTCTCATCATCAATCACAGAAATGCCATGCTCATCATATGTAATTGCATCTACAGGGCAGCTTGACTTGCATGGCCTCTTTAAATGCACAATAACATGGAATGGACATGCTTTTGCACACATTCCGCACTCACGGCAGTGGTTAGGGTCAATCCTTGGATGTTTCCCGTCCATTTTAATAGCATTGAACTTACATGAGTTCATACATGACTTGCCAAGGCAGTTCTGGCAGTTATCAGTAATAATATAACTTGCTATAGGACAGTCAGCACAGGCAGATGATATTACCTGTATTACATTGCCATCATCTTTTTCACCAGGTGCTTTTCCTTCTGCAAGCCTTACACGCTGCCTTATAATTTCACGCTCCTTATAAATACAACAACGGAACTGTGGTTCAGGGCCTGGTATAATCCTGTAAGGAATATTATCCCTTTCCTCTTCAAGTTTTCCTTCAAAAGCAAGCTTTGCAACCATGTTTAAAACATCATGTTTTAAATTAATAATTCCTTCATCAGCAAACATATGCTTTCCTCCTCTTTAATTTTTAGCACTTTATAATATAACCTGGATTTAGTATATACTATATGGGTAATTTTCTCAATACCTGTTTTTTGCCAGATTACTCCATTACCATACGCACAGCCCCGTACATTCCTGCATCATTGCCAAGTTCTGCAAGCCTGAATTCTTTGCCCTTTAATGCAAAAAGGGTTACATATTTATCATATTCTTCACGTATTACATCTATAACAGCCTGGCCGTTTTTAGATACGCCGCCGCCTATTACAAATGCCTGTGTATCAACTACTGCCGCCACATGTGAAAGCCCAAGACCCAGATACTCTGCAAACCTTTTTACTACCTGCTTTGCAAGGCCGTCACCTGCCTTATAGGCATCAAATATTTCCTTGCCTGTAATTTTTTCTGTTTCAAACTGCCTAAGATATGATTCTTCATCTGTACTGCTTACAAGTTCCCTTGCATGGCGCATTATTCCTGTTGCAGAAGAATATTGCTCAAGGCAGCCTTTGCCGCCGCAGCCGCATGTAGCTGTTTCATTTATATTTACTTTAATATGCCCTATTTCACCAGCAGCACCGTTAGCTCCTGTAAATATTTTCCCATTCTGGATAACGCCGCCGCCAATGCCTGTCCCAAGTGTAACCATAACTATACTGTCAAAACCCCTGCCGCCGCCGCGCCACTGTTCACCAAGTGCTGCAACATTGGCATCATTGCCAGCTTTTACATTGGAAACGCCTGTAAGATGGCTTAATTCATCTGTAACAGAAAAAATCCCCCATCCAAGGTTTGCACATTTAAGCACCCTGCCATCTTCTGTTACAGGGCCTGGTACGCCTATGCCAATTCCTGTTATTTCTTCCCTGGAAATACCTTTTTCATTATTTTTAGCCTCAACAGATGCAGCAATATCAGGCAGTATATTAGAACCGTTATCCTCTTTCCTTGTTACAATCTCCCATTTATCCACTATATTGCCTCCGCTGTCAAAAAGGCCCATTTTAACTGTAGTCCCGCCTAAGTCAATTCCATAAATATACTTTCCCATATTTTATTATCCCCTTTCATTATATGTAAATAAACATTCTTCCATTGTCAGGCAGATATTTGCAATCCGCATTTTACTTTACTTTTAACTTACACAGCCAGTAATTTCTTTTACACTGTTAATGCCATTTTCTTCCATAAAACTTTTTATCCCATCTATTATTTCTTCTGTAACAGCAGGGTTATTGAAATTAGCTGTGCCAACAGCTACCATTGTGGCGCCTGCCATTATAAATTCCAGTGCATCTTCTGCACAGCTTATCCCTCCCATGCCAAGCACAGGTATTTTTACTGCATGTGCCGCTTCATATACCATTCTTAATGCAACAGGCTTTATTGCAGGGCCTGACAGCCCGCCTGTTTTATTGGCAAGTGCAAATTTCCTTTTATTAATATCTATCTTCATGCCTGTAAATGTATTAACAAGTGAAACTGCATCTGCACCACCTGCTTCTACAGCCCTTGCCATTTCAGCAATATCTGTTACATTAGGGCTTAACTTCATAATGACAGGCTGTCTTGCATGCTGTTTTATACTGTCTGCCACTTGTCTTGCAAGTTCTGGATTCTGTCCAAATGCTATCCCTCCAGCTTTTACATTTGGGCAGGATATATTAATTTCAAGCATGTCAACACTTGTATCTGCAAGCCTTTCTACAACTTCTATATATTCTTCAATAGTCCTGCCGCATACATTTACTATAATTTTAGTGTCATATTGTTTTAAAAATGCCAGATCCCTTTCTATAAAAAGGTCTATGCCTGGGTTCTGTAAGCCTATTGCATTAAGCATGCCACCATATGTTTCACATATGCGTGGTGTCTGGTTGCCCTGCCACGGAACGCTTGACACGCCTTTTGTAGTTACTGCACCAAGTTTGTTTAAATCTACAAAATCCCCATATTCTGCCCCTGAACCAAATGTACCGGAAGCTGTTGTAACGGGGTTTTTCATCTTTATTCCTGCAAAATTAACTGAAAGATCCATTTTCTACCTCTGATATCTGTAATCCTTAAATTTCAATTTCCATTGCATCAAATACAGGCCCGTCCTTGCAAATCCTTTTATTATTTACATTAGTATGTGTATCTTTTTCCTTGGAACTGCATACACAGCCAAGACATGCACCTATGCCGCATGCCATTCTTTCTTCAAGTGAAACCTGCGCTTCTATGCCATTTTCCTGTGCAAATGCCTTTACGCCGCGTAACATTGGCAAAGGACCGCATGCATATATAATATCTGCACTAATGCCATAATGCTTTACTGCATCTATTACATTACCCTTAACCCCTGCACTTCCATCTTCTGTTGCAATATACACCTTTGCATATGGAGTAAAATCTTCTTTTAAAAACAAGCTGCCATCCCTGTATCCAAGCACTGCTGTTACATCACCCTTAAGTGCCGCAGAAAGTCCGAGCATTGGCGGTATGCCTATCCCGCCTCCTATAAGGAGTGCCTTTTTTCCTTTGTTATTTATGTTAAAACCATTTCCAAGGGGTGCAATAACACTAATGCCATCCCCTGCTGCCATATGTGAAAATTCTTCTGTACCTTTTCCTGCAATGCGGTATACCACCCTTAACATATTATTAATGGCATCTGTTTCACATATGCTTATTGGCCTTGGCAAAAGCCTGCTGCCATCTTTGCTGTACATAGATATAAACTGTCCAGGCACTGCCTTTCTTATGCTGCATGTTTCTGGAAATTTAATCCACATGCTGTATATTCCATCTGCAAGTTTAACCTGGCTTTCAATATATGCCATGCATTTTTTCCTATCCGCCATATATTTTCCCCATCTGAATATTCTTATTATAATATACTGTTAATATCTTTAACCATATCAATAACAGCCTGCCTTGATGCTTCTGCAAACCCCTGTTCCCCGTATTTTTGGTATTTTTCCTGTTTATAGGCAGCAATAATCCCTCTTGATGAATTTACAATAGCACCAAGCCCGTCTTCATTAAAATATGGTTTTAAATCTTTTGCTGTGCCGCCCTGTGCACCATATCCTGGCACAAGTATATAGTTATGTGGAAGTATTTTTCTAAGGGCTTTTCCCATTCCAGGGTAAGTTGCACCAATTACACAGCCCACATTGCTATAGCTGCCGTCCATGCACCCTGTGCCCCATTCTGCAACTTTTCTTGCAACAAGTTCATACAATGGAACACCCTCAAATTCCTTATCCTGGAATTCCCCGCTTGAAGGGTTTGAAGTCTTGACAAGTATAAATATCCCTTTATTTTCTTTATTGCAGATATCTAAAAACGGGTTTATGCCATCACTTCCAAGATACGGGTTTACCGTTATAAAGTCCTCATTAAAGGCAGGACACTCTGTACTGCCAACTTTTACACTGCCAAGATGCCCTGTGGCATATGCTGCTGAAGTAGAGCCTATATCACCACGCTTAACATCACCAATTACCACAAGCCCCTTCTCTTTACAGTAATCTATGGTCTTTTTAAATACTGCAATGCCTGGCACCCCGAACTGTTCATACATTGCAATTTGTGGTTTTACAGCAGGCACAAGATCATATATTGCATCTATAATGCCTTTGTTAAACTGCCAGACTGCTTCCGCAGCACCCTCTAAAGTTTCGCCATGCTCTTTAAACGCCTTTTTCTGTATATATTCCGGCACATAACCTAAAACCGGGTCAAGCCCTGCTACTACAGGCGCATTTTTCTTTTTAATTTCTTCTATTAATCTTTTAACCAATTCCTTATTGCTGCTAAAAATATATACATAAGTGTATATACCAGCTTTTCCTTTCCTTGATTTTTCTAATTTTACCCTTGGTTTTTAACCTCATTAAGTAAGTCCCCCGCTTCTTAAGCGGTGGGTTTAGGACTTACTTAGTCTGGCAGGGGTTCAAGCTCCTGCCAGACTGCCGCAAAGCGGCAATGAGGTTATGAGCAAGTAGCGAAGCGGATTGCGAATATCCGTTTGACTACTTGGAAATACACTTCCAGGTTTATTTATTATAATCATATACAATTTCCCCGCCTGTAAATGTTTTCTCAATCCTTCCATAAACTTTCATCCCGTTAAATGGTGTATTCCTGCCTTTTGATGCAAACTTGCTGCTGTCAATTCTATATTCTGTATCTATACCAGCAATAACAAGATCTGCTATCTTGCCTGGCGCAAGGTTTCCTTTATCTATGCCTATAACCTTTGCAGGATTTACACTCATTTTAGTTACAAGCTGTGGAAGTGTAAGATACCCGCCTTTAACAAGTACTGTATATCCAAGTGCAAATGAGGTTTCAAGTCCCACAATGCCAAATGGTGCTTTTAACATGCTTTGTGCTTTCTCTTCTGTGCCATGTGGTGCATGGTCTGTAGAAATTATATCCATAATCCCGTCCCTAAGCCCTGCCCTTAATGCATTAACGTCCGCCCTGCTTCTTAATGGCGGGTTCATTTTAAATCTTCCATCATCTTCTGTAATTTCATCATCAGACATTGTAAAATGGTGCGGGCATACTTCAGCAGTAACTAACAGGCCCTGTTTTTTTGCCATTTCAACTAAAAGCACACTATCCGCAGTAGAACAGTGGCATAAATGCAGCCTGCACCCTGCTTCCTTGGCAAGTAAAATGTCCCTTGCCACAATTACGTCCTCAGCAGCATTAATTATACCTGGAAGCCCTAGTTCTTCTGATTTTGCACCATAGTTCATAACACCCCCGTCTGCAAGGCTTATATCCTCACAGTGCGAAAATACAGGCATGCCTGCTTCTGCTGCTTCATGTAATGCCTTCCTGAAAAGCCATGTATTCATTACAGATTTGCCGTCTTCACTTACAGCAGCAGCACCTGCTTCTTTCATGCCTGCAATGTCTGAAATATCCACACCATCCTGGTCTATGGTTATTGCGCCAACTGGCAGTATATTAACTGGTGCTTCTTTTGCCCTTCCAAGCAGATCTTTTACCTTTGCAGGTGTATCAATAACAGGCTTTGTATTTGGCATAGGGCATATAGTGGTAACACCCCCTTTTGCCGCTGCCATAGCCCCTGTCATTACAGTTTCTTTATATTCAAAGCCTGGCTCCCTTAAATGTACATGCAGGTCAATAAAACCTGGCATTATAACTTTGCCAGATGCATCAATAATATCTGCATCTTTGGCATTTTTGCTGTTTATATCGATATCTGCGGCAACTTCAAAAATTTCTTTGCCTGATATTAAAATATCCATTTTGCCATCAATTCCATTTGCGGGGTCTATAAGATGGCCATTTTTAATTAAATACCTGCCCATTTTACCCTCCGTTCCTGCATATAAATATATTTCCTTATATGCAGAGGGCACCTGTTAAGCCATTTAACAGATGCGCCTCTTGTTAATTAATATAACTCTGCCTTTTCCAAGTCTTCAAGCATATGCTTGTTATGGATATATTTTTCAAAATCCATTCCCTCAATCCATTTTGCATCATTTAATTCTTCTGAAAGAATAACATAATCTTCATCAGCCAGGCACAGATATGCAAGACCTAAGCTGCACTCAGAACCAAGCATAAATGTCCAGGTATATAAAATCCTGTCTACAAACGCTGTAATGCCTGCCTGTTCATGTATTATCCTTATTACAGCTTCATCAGGTGATTCGCCAAATTCTGCCTCACCATCAATAAACTCCCACCTGTATGGTTCAGCTATATTGTCATCAAACCATTTTTGTACTACAAGGAATTTATCCCCGTTTTTAACAATGCCTTTAACTAAAATCCTGTATTTTTCCATACAATTCCTCCCAGGTCAATATACCAGATTACGGGTAAGGTGCACAGAACCATACTGCGCCACCACAAGGACACTTAGCATCCCCTGGATAAATTATTTTGCTGTAATATATCCTTTTGCCTTAAGCAGTTCCGCAGTAAGGACACCGCCGCCTGCTGCACCACGTACTGTATTATGTGATAATCCGACAAACTTATAATCAAATACTGTATCTTCACGCAAGCGTCCAAGTGACACACCAAAACCATTCTCATAATTAACATCAAGTGTTACCTGTGGACGGTTTTCTTCATCAAGATACTGTATAAAATTCTTTGGTGCATTTGGAAGGTTTAATTCCTGTGGAAGCCCTTTAAACTCCCTCCATATCTTAATAATCTGTTCCTTAGAAGGTTTGTTTCCTTCCTCAAAGTCCATAAATACTGCTGCCGTATGGCCATCCAGTACAGGTACACGTATGCACTGTGTTGTAATAACAGGTGATGTGGCTTTTATAATTTCACCATTTTCAATATGCCCCCATATACGGAGCGGTTCCTGCTCACTTTTCTCTTCCTCCCCGCCAATAAACGGTATAATATTGCCTTCCATTTCAGGCCATTCCTTAAATGTCTTGCCAGCACCGGAGATTGCCTGGTATGTTGTTGCAATTACTGTTTTTGGCATAAAACCTGCTTCCTTAAGTGCATGGAGCGCAGGTGTATAGCTTTGTATAGAACAGTTTGGCTTAACAGCGATAAATCCTCTTTTAGTACCAAGACGTTTTTTCTGGCTGCTTATAACCTCCAGGTGTTCCGGGTTAAGTTCTGGCACAACCATAGGGACATCAGGTGTCCATCTGTGTGCACTGTTATTAGAAACAACTGGAGTTTCTGTTTTAGCATATTCTTCTTCTATCCTTTTAATCTCATCTTTAGACATGTCTACTGCGCTAAAAACAAAATCTGCCTCTGAAGCTACACTTTTAACATCACTGACATCTTTAACAATAATATCCTTAACTGCTTCCGGCATAGGTGTCTGCATCTTCCAGCGTGCGCCTGCTGCTTCTTCATACCTTTTCCCGGCACTTCTTGGACTTGCTGCTATAACAGTTACTTCAAACCACGGGTGGTTCTCAAGTAATGAAATAAACCTCTGCCCTACCATTCCAGTACCACCAAGGATACCTGCCCTTAATTTTCTATCCATGTCAATTCCTCCATAGCCTTATCTCACCGTAAATACGGCTCTATTTATACCATTTTATTCCATCAGGACACAGTATATTGTCTATAGATTTTACACTATATTGCTTTATAAGTCAAACATGGATTTATGAATTTACAATAAAATAGCAAAGTACAAGTACACCTAGTATAATCCTGTACCAGCCAAATACTTTGAAATCATGTTTTTTAATATACCCCATAAGGAATTTTATAACTATAAGTGATACTATAAATGCTGTTGCCATGCCTGTTAAAAGCAGTACTGCTTCGCCCATTGTAAATGAAAGACCGAATTTAAGCACTTTTATAAGGCTTGCACCAAACATTACTGGTATTGCAAGGTAAAATGTAAATTCTGCGGCAACTGTCCTTGAAAGCCCAAGTACAAGGCCGCCTATAATTGTTGCCCCCGAACGTGATGTCCCAGGGAATACGGCGGCTACAAGCTGGAATACTCCTATAAGGAATGATGCCTGGTATGTAATTTCTGCTATTGTTGTTACTTTTGCTTCCTGTCCCTTATTCCTGTTTTCAATAAATATAAAAATTATCCCGACAACTATAAGCATAATTGCAACAGTCTGGTAATTATAAAACATTTCTTCAAGTTTATCACCCATTGCAAGTTCTATAATTACAGCCGGCACACAAGCAGCAGCTATTTTAAACCACATTATAAAAGTATCTTTCCTTATGTACCCCATAATGCCTGTATCTTTGCTGGTATTATTTGCTGGCAGGCAAAACGGCCATATCTGGTTCCAGAATAATAATACAACCGCCATTATTGCACCAAGCTGGATAACTACAAGATACATTTCCATAAATTCTTCTGATGCATTAAGCTTTACAAATTCGTCCAGAAGTATCATGTGCCCTGTACTGCTTATTGGAAGCCATTCTGTAATGCCCTCCACAATCCCGAATAAAATTGACTTTAAGATTTCAAGCATAAATAACCTTTCCTTCCTTATTTCCTGTTAATAAATATATGTATGGGCTTTTTGTAAACCCCATGCAGGAATTTACAGAAAAACCCTTTGTTAGCTTATATCTTTAAGGTATATTAGTCAAGTTTTATTTCAAGTAAATCTTTTGGTGGTATTTTTACAGTTGACTCTTTTACAGATCTGGCTACTGCTGCTTTTGCACTGTTTACTGGAAGTATTGTGCCAGCACCTGCTATGCAGCCTCCAGGACAGCCCATTCCTTCAATCATACAGCCGTCTTTTTTACCTGCTTTGGCAAGCAGAAGCATTTTTTTACATTCACTAAGCCCTTCTGCATGTTCAATTTTTACTTCTGTTCCTGGATAGTATTCATCTATACATTTTTTTATTGCTTCTGAAACTCCGCCTGATACGGCATATCCACGCCCGGCACCTGTAGCGTCATGCATTGAACGCCCTTTTTCATACTGGTTAAAATCTATATTTTTTGCCTGGAATATGGCACTAAGTTCTTCAAATGTTATAACAAAATCTACATCACTTCTTACTGTGCGCCTTGATGCTTCAAGCTTTTTGGCAGCACATGGCCCTATAAATACTACTTTTGCATCAGGGTGTTTTTTCTTAATGCTTCTTGCAGTAGCAACCATAGGTGTAAGTTCCTGGGAAATGCTGTCTATGGTTTCTGGGAAATATTTTTTGGCAAGCATTGACCATGAAGGGCAGCAGGAAGTAAGAAGGAATGGAAGCTTGCCATTTACTACTTCATTTACATAGTGGTGTGCTTCTGATACAGCCCCTATATCAGCGCCAAGCGCAACTTCATATACATCACTAAAGCCACAGTCATTAAGAGCTGCTTTTACCTGGGCTGGTGTAATATCTGCACCAAATTGCCCTTCAAATGCTGGTGCTATTTCTGCTATAACTTCTTCTCTTTCCTGTATTGCACGTATCATCTGGAAAATCTGTGATTTATCAGCAATAGCACCAAATGGGCAGCTTATCATGCACTGTCCGCATGAAACACACTTTTCTTCATTAATCCTTGCACGTCCATGTGCATCACTTTCTATAGCATCTGCACCACATGCCTGCGCGCATGGCCTTACTTTTTTAATAATTGCATGGTAAGGGCATATATTAACGCACTTGCCGCATTTTATACATTTATCCTGGTCAATTAATGCATGCCCATTAACCATTGAAACCGCATTTTTGGGACACACTTCCATGCATGGATGCGCAACACAGCCACGGCACATATTTGATACTTCAATTTTATTATGCTCACACATATCACACGCAGAAGGGATAACCTGCATAAGCGGGGGTTCATAGTATTTTTCAGAAATATTGCTGTATTCAAACCCCTCTGTTGTATGGACAGGTTTATCAAGCGGCCTTAATGAAAGCCCTAGTGCAAGGCGCACCCTCTCAGCAGCAATGGCCCTTTCCCTCCATATGCTTTCACGGTAAACAGGCACATCAGAAGGTGTTATTTTATATGGTATCCCTTCAAGTTTATGGCTTATGCTTTCGCTGTCACCACCACTATAGGCGGCACGTGCAACTTCTTCAAATACTTTTTTCCTGATTTTTTTGGTCTGTGTGTTTATCCCGCGCATGGCATTTCCTCCCTGGAATTAATTTTTAACCTGTAAACAGACATGTGCCAGGCAGTACCCATCTGGTACAGAAAAGAAACACATTTTTTAAATGTGCTGTCTGCTTTAACGGCATTATAAGTAACAGGCTAAAGTATATATAACTTTAGCCATAAAAACAATATAAAATTAATTCCAGTATAGTATGCCTTATTTTGTTTTAACTTGCATATGGCAGCTATAAGCAGGTTATATTACATGCAGTTATTGTACAGTTTCTTTTTTATTATGTAATACATTTGAAAGCTTTTCCATTCCTGACTGCATGTTTTTCATGGATTTTACAATATTGTCAAGGCCTGCAACCTGTTCTTCTGTAGAAGCACTAATCCCCTCTGTGGCATCTACAAAATTCTTTGAACCTTCTTCTACATGCTTCATAACATCTGATAACTGTTCTTTTATATTAATAATGTCCCCAAGTTCTGTTTTAAGCAGTCCTGTAATATCTATAACTTCTTCTGAAGATTCCATTATGCCTTTAAATATTTTAACTGTATCTCCAAGCTTTTCATTTGAAAGGTTTACTACTTCGTTATTCCGTTCCATAACCTTGCGGGCTGCCTCCACTGTTTCAATAATATCCTTTAATATAGAATCTATTTTACCAGTAGCATTTGAAGACTCTGCCGACAATGAATTAATCTCATCTGCCACTACTGCAAAGCCCTTTCCTGCCTCCCCTGCCCTTGCTGCTTCTATGGCTGCATTTAGTGCAAGAAGGTTTGTCTGCTGTGCAATTTCACGTATGCTCTCAATAATCCCGCTTATGGAACTTGATTTACGCGACAGTTCCCCAATGCTGTCTGATGCTGTCTGCGTTGTTTTGATATTTTCTTCAAATTGTTCTGACAATCCGTGGATTACCGAAACTCCGTCATCATTTTTCATTTTTAGTTTTTTAATTGTTTCTATTGTCTGGTTTACGCTTTCTTCTGATCTGGCAATCTTTGTATTTAACTCATTAAAAACCACCAGGCTGTTTTCTACTTCATTAATTTGTGCATCTGCACTTTCACCAATCTGGTGCGTAGAAGCAGCAATTTCTTCTGTATTGCTTTCAAATTCCTGTAAGGAATTATATATTGTCCCAGAAGATTCTTCAAGGCTGTCAAATGCAGACTGTACATTATGTAATACATTTTCTGCTTCATGGCCCTGGTCTTCTACAACTTTAAACAGGACAGTGGTACGGTACGCAATAAAACTACATGCTGCAAAAAGTATAATATACACAATTCCTGTAAATATCCAGCCAATAATGCTATGAAGTTTCAAAAAGCCTGCCGGGAACAGTATCATAAGAACTGTATTGGATATAATAGTTACAGCAGTGCTTACACGTAACAATTTTTGTGAATAATAAGGTACAAGAAGCAGTGTTGCCACAAAATAATAATGTGTCAGGCAGACATAGCTGTCACTTGTATCTGTATTACAGACTGCGGCAGTAACTGCACCTATCACTGGTGGTATACATGCATATACATATTTTGCATTCTTGCCTAATGGTTTTTCAAAAATCCTGGTTATAATAGCAGATAACCCTGATAAAAGAAAAATACATTCCCTTATGCCACCGTTTAAAAATATCATAACAAAACCAAAACCAGATATTGCCACCCCAAGGATATAAATAAATAAAATATTATTTATAAGTTTTTCTTCGCTGTTTACCTGTTGCATTTTTAACCTCCTCTTTAATAATGTATAACCCCTTGCCATATTTCCAGGCAGTTATCCCGTAAAATTATATTACCATAATATTAAATGTAAATAAAGTTTTTTCAATTATTTTCATATTACCATTAGTAAAAAAAAGCGCCACATATGTGACGCCATAAATAAATGTTTTATTGTTTATTCCATGCTTTCAATACTGTCAATCAGTGAACGCCATTCTGCCGGGCTTAGTGATGATAACCCCCTGTTTACTGATAAAGCAAAGATTAACATGCCAATAGTTAAAACCAGCCCTATTGATGCACATATAACACCTGCTATTGCAAGGCTTCTTCCAGGCAGTTTCTTTACAAGTACCATAATAGAAAATACAAGCCCGAGTATTGACAGTATAATTGAAATGTACCATGCACAACAGCATACGATTGATAAAATACCACATACCATTCCTGCTATTGCAAATCCTGATGCCCCTTCAGTTGACTGGCTGTGCATCTGCGCAAGGTTCTGCTGTGTATTCTGGTAAGTATTTGCCTGTGTAAAACCATCATCTGGCTTCTTTTCAAAATTTGACTGCGAAAACCCATCATCTGGCCCTTTTTCAAAATTTCCATTGTCTTCCATAAAAATCCCCATGCCTTTCCAGTACCCGCATATTTGTGCCGCAGGCACAAATATGCCGTGTGAAAAAACTTTCGTATATGGTTTTTTCACACTATCCTCTTGTATCTTATAAAATTACCACTTCATTATTTTACCATTTATCCGTATATAATGCAAATATTATATTTATAATTAATCACGGCTGTTTTATAAATTTCCAGATGTGTATAAGTGTATAAACAGAAAATAACTTATAGTTATCCGTGGTTTGTTTTAAAGGGGGTTGTACATTATGCCTTGGCAATTCCAGACGTAATCCTACAGGCAACCCGCTTCCGCTTGGACGGGTTCACGCAACGGCGCATAAAACTTGAAAAAACCAAGTTTAAACGCCGGCGGCCCCGTACAGTTGCCTTTAAGGATTACGTCTGGAATTTGCCACGTAATATACACTTTGGCAACTTATAAAAACCTAAATGTTTCTATGAAGTATTAAATACCAAAGTTTAAGACAGTGAAAAATAACTTTTACATGGTACATAAAAAGAAACAAATATTTCACCTGGAACGTAAGAACATGCAGACAGTTTTATATATTTTCTGTAAAAGGCACTATAGTGTTGTGCACCTATCGTAGTGGGAACGTGCCTGCTACAGAAAATATATAAGACTGCTGCATGTACACAGCCTCTGGTATATACAAAAAAGCAAATTGATAACAGCATTTGCATATATGTGGTATAGGCAGATAAAACAGGTCGTCAATATAGGATAAATATAAATTATACTTTGTTTATATAAAATTAAAAATTTATGAAACAGACGTGTATAATTAATGCCCTGCAAGCAGGTCTTTGCCATAAACAAGAAGCATTATATTTCTTGCCACAAACTGTATAAGCAGTATTGCAATCCCGCAGAATACATAAATATCCCGGAACTTCATATATTGGTATTTTCCTTTTGAAATAAATGCCCTTGTGCCTTTTGCCATAAACAATATATATAATATGCCACAATATGGTACAAATGAATTGTACATAAATGATTTTAACCAGTGTCCTGTTACAAATGAAATTACTGCCCTTGTGCCGCCGCAGCCTGGGCAGTAAAGCCCTGTAACTGATTTAAATGTACATGGTGGTATTATACTGGAAACATCGAAAGGGGCAGATATGGCAAATATAATGCCTGCAAAAGATACTGCTGCAAATACAAGCCCTGCAATATAAAGATTATGTTCTAATACCTTACTTTGAAGCATCTTTCCTCCCTTGTGGCAATTTCTTTTTGTTCTATATAATCTATTTTTATATACCTTCCATTGCCAAGCATATTAATAAAATCTTCTATCATGCCAGGAGCCCCCTGTATTTCACATTCCACAGTGCCATCATAAAGGTTTCTAACCCACCCTGAAAGGCCAAGGCTTTGTGCAGAATGGCTTGCATAATATCTGAATCCAACCCCCTGCACACGTCCGTGGAATATAAGATGTTTCCTTATATAATTTTTACTCAATTTTTAATCTCCATTTCCTTAAATCCTTCTGAATAATGCAGTTTTTCATCTTCTGTAATAAATACTGCATATACTTTGTCAAGTGATTCCACAAATTCCATTCCTTTTTCAAGCCCCAATGCAAAACATGTAGTGGAAAGCGCATCGCCATCGGCTGAACTGACAGAAATAATAGTAACTGCAACAAGCCCGTTATCAAACGGGTATCCCGTTGACGGATTTAAAATATGGTGGTATATCTTTCCATCCTGTTTAAAGTATCTTTCATATATTCCAGAAGATACTATTGAAACATCTTCTGCTTTTATTGCTGTAATAATTTCATTCCTGTCCGCAAATGGATACTGTATTCCTATATTAAAAGGGCTTCCATCAGTTTTTGTGCCAATACACAGCACATTGCCGCCAAGGTTTATTGTGCCGCTTGTAACACCATTATCTGTGAGGTATTCTTTAAGCTGGTCAGCAATAAAACCTTTTGCTATAGCCCCAAGTTCTATCCCCATGCCAGGTTTTTTTAATATAATCCTTCCATCTTCAAGCACTGCATTTTTATAACCTGTACGTTTTACTGCTTCTTTTATTGCCAGGTCTTGTGGCACTTTCTTTTTATCAGATGTAAAATCCCATAATGAACTTTCAGGTGCTATTGTAATATCAAAGCCCCCATCTGATATTTCTGAATAATAAAGGCCTTTTTCCAGTATTTCATACAAAACCCCTGATATTTCAAATGAAATGCTTCCACCCGCATTTAAATGGAATTTTATTTTATTGCCAGGATCTATTAAATCCCTTATATTTTTTTCTACAGCTTTTATGTCTTTTTTTGTCTTTGCATTTTTAATGCTTGTATCTGGATTTGCAGATACTTTTAGATAAGCTTCTTCTATTTCATTTATATTATAAATTTCACTTCCTTTTAAAGTCCTGCTAAAAATTTTTTCAAACTCCTGGCATTTGGAAACACATTCATCAAGCAGGCTTTCATTTCCACCTGTATTTATAGTTATTTTATAAGTAGTATTAAATGCAAACCCGTTTTTTTCAAGCACGCCATTATTTTCCGCTATATTGTCCCTGTTATCTGTGCAGCCTGTTATTAAAACCATGCCAGAAATTAATATAAATATATATAAAATTCTTATTAAAAGTATTTTATTGTTTTTAAATTTATTTTCCATAACCAGCCACCTTGCCTGCAAGCTCTTTTTCTTCTTCTGTAAGTTCTGCCCCCTCTAACAAATCAGGCCTCATTAATGCAGTCCTTATTACTGACTGTTTTCTATACCACTCTGCAAGCTTTTTATGGTTTCCAGATAAAAGGATGGGCGGGACTTCTTTCCCGCGCCAGGCAGCCGGCCTTGTATACTGTGGATATTCCAGCAAATTCCCTGAAAAAGATTCTGTCCTTGCAGAAATGCAGTTATTTAATACACCTGGCACAAAGCGGGATATGGCGTCCATCATTACAAGTGCAGGAAGTTCACCGCCTGTCAGTACATAATCACCTATTGAAACATAATCTGTAACTATTTCTTCTGTTACACGCTCATCTATACCCTCATAATGGCCACATAAAAATACAAGGTCTTCTTCCGTTGCATATTCACATGCAAGTTCCTGGTTAAAAGTTTTTCCTTGTGGTGTAAGGTATATTACACGCACACCAGGCGTTACCTCTATATTTTTATATATGCTTCCAGAAATCCCTGTTGTTTCCTGGCATTGTTTTCTTTTTTGTATATTTTCACAAATATGCCTGTAGCACAGGTAAACAGGCTCTGCCTGTATAACCATGCCAGCACCGCCGCCATATGGGTAATCGTCTACATTGTTATTTTTATTTCCTGCAAAATCCCTTATATTTACAGCATTTACATTTATATGCCCTGCCTTTATTGCCCTGCCTGTTATGCTTTCACCCATTGCATTTGTTATCATTCCAGGAAATAACGTCATAACATGAAAATTCATTTTAATCAAGCAACCCTTTCATTATATGGACTGTAACTTGCATTGTTTCCAAGTTTACTTCCCTTACACATTCTGGTATATCGGGAAGCAGCACTTCTTTTCCATCATGTATTACTACAAATACAAGGTTTGCCCCTGTTTCCATTACTTCTTTTAACACGCCAAAATGTACACCATCATCAGTAATTACTTCCATTCCTTCCATATCTGCTATATAACATTCCCCTTCTTTAAGTGGTATTGCATTTTCCCTTGTTACAAATAATTCACAGCCTTTATACTGTTCTATATCATTTATATTGTCAATCCCCTTGAACTTGACAATCACAAGTTTTTTAAAAAACCTGGCAGAAGCCACCTCAAGAACCTTTTTTTCCTTTCCTGTATCAAGTATTACTTCTTTCAGGTAATTGTATCTTTCTGGTTCCCCTGTTGTCGGAAAAACCTTTACTTCCCCACGTATTCCATGTGTATTGGCAATTACGCCAACCCTGAATAAATCTGTCATGCACAAACCTCATTCTTAGATATATTACAAACTAACCATTTTGCCATTATTATTTTTATGGTAACTTACAGGAACTAAAAAGCGCCTATACCAGACGGCACAGGCGTTTTACCATGGCATTTATGCCATAGCATTTATGCTATAGCTACTGTCCTATTTCAACAGTTACTTTTTTATCTGTCCTGGAAGCAGCCGCTTTAACTATTGAACGTATGGCTTTTGCTATGCGTCCCTGCTTTCCAATAACCTTTCCCATATCCTCCTGGGCTACTTTAAGTTCAAAAAGAACTTCATTATCTTTTTCAGTTTCTGTTACAGTGACCTCCTCAGGGTGGTCAACAAGCGACTGTGCAAGAACCTCTATTAATTCTTTCATTACCTTTAACCTCCGTTACTGGAAACTTTCACTTCTGCTTCAATGTGCCATACATATAAACGGCAGCGGCGGGCACAGGTTCTGACAGGCTTACTGCATAATGCCAGCCTGTTTTAAAAGCTTGCCTACTGTTTCAGTTGGTTTTGCACCATTAGCAAGCCATTTCTTTGCGCTTTCCTCATTAAACTTAAATACGCTTGGATTCTGGTTTGGATCATAAGTGCCGATTTCTTCAATAAACCTTCCATCTCTTGGAGATCTTGCATCAGCTACTATTATTCTATAAAAAGGCGATTTCTTTTTGCCCATTCTTCTTAACCTGATTTTAACCATTCCCGTTTCACCTCCTTAAATAAAATTATATATCTAAATACTGCACATGGCAGCACTGGATATGCACTAAAGGCCAAAAGGCAGCTTAGGAAGTCCAAATTTACCTTTTTTCCTGCCTTTGCCAGACATCATCCCTGACATCTGTTTCATCATTTTTTTAGACTGTTCATACTGTTTCATAAGTTTATTGACTTCGGATATATCTACCCCTGCGCCTTTTGCAATGCGCCTTTTCCTTGAAGGGTTTATTATAGAGGGATTGCCCCTTTCTTCTAATGTCATAGAGTATATTATTGCTTCTATCCCTTTAAACATGCTGTCATCTATTTCAATATCCCCTGGGATTCCCACTCCTGGAAGCATGCTTAAAACACTCTGTATGCCTCCCATTTTCTTTAACTGCCCCATCTGGTCAAGGAAATCATTAAAATCAAATTCTGCTTTGCGGAACTTGCGTTCCATTTCTTTTGCTTTTTCCTGGTCAAGTTCTGCTTCTGCCTTTTCAATAAGGGTAAGCACATCACCCATTCCAAGTATACGCGATGCCATACGGTCAGGATAAAACTGTTCAAGGTCTGAAAGTTTCTCACCCATGCCCACATACAATATAGGACAGCCTGTAACTGCCTTTACTGCCAGTGCAGCACCGCCTCTCGTATCACCATCAAGCTTTGTAAGTATAACACCATCAATGCCGATTTTATCATTAAATGTTGTAGCAACATTAACTGCGTCCTGCCCTGTCATTGCATCTACAACAAGGACAGACTGGTCTATAGGGATATTTTCCTTTATCTCTGTAAGCTCTGCCATCATTTCTTCATCAATATGAAGCCGCCCTGCTGTATCTAATATTACAACATTAAGGCTGTTTTTTGATGCATGTTCTATAGCTGCCTTTGCTATATCAGCGGGTTTATGGCTTGTTCCCATAGAAAAAACTTCAACACCCTGTTTGTCCCCGTTCACCTTAAGCTGTTCTATAGCTGCCGGACGGTAAATATCACATGCCACAAGTAATGGCCTGCGTCCTTTAGATTTAAGCTTTCCTGCAATCTTTGCTGTAGTAGTGGTTTTACCTGCACCCTGTAAACCGCACATAAGGATAACTGAAATTTCACTGGAAGGTTTCAGTTTGATTTCGGTTGTTTCACTTCCCATAAGGTTTACAAGCTCTTCATTCACAAGCTTGACTACCATCTGCCCAGGTGTAAGGCTGTTCATAACATCCTGCCCTACGGCCCTTTCCTGCACAGTTTTAATAAAATTCTTAACTACCTTAAAGTTTACATCTGCCTCAAGCAATGCCATTTTAACTTCTTTTAAAGCTGTCTTTACATCTTCTTCTGTAAGACGCCCTTTACTGCGAAGGTTCTTAAAAACATTTTGTAATTTTTCAGTAAGGCTGTCGAATGCCATAATAACCTCCTTTCAAACATGCCCTGGCACAAAAAGCATTATATTATATACTATTGGCAATGTCAAGTACTTTTCTTGACAACTTCACGTCCGTTTCATAAATTTTTGATTGTATATAAACAGGAGATAATTATAAATTATCTGTTGTTTATACACAATTATCCTTAACAATTATTTTCCCTCTGGAATTACTGTCATCACATATGGTTTTACATGCAGATGGTATATAAATATTACCTGAAAGGGGGTTTTTAATGCTTATTACAGGCGTTGTGATTACAGCTTCTACTTCTGATTTTTCAAAGCATAAGTCTGCCCCGTACATTTCACAATTAACAAGTTTTAACCCTTTACAATAGCAAAGTGGCTGTGTCCCGGTAATTTTACAGTTCTCAAATGTGACATCTTCACAATACCATGCAAGATATTCACCTTTTATAATACTATTTTTTACAGTTACATTTTTAGCATGCCAGAAAGCATCTTTTGTATTAAATTCACAATGGTCAAAAACTGAATTTTCTATATACTGGAATGAATATTTGCCATCAAGATGCACATTTTTAAAGCAAAGCCCTTCCGAACGCATCATAAAATATTCACTTTGCACTGTGCAGTTTTCCATTACAATATTTTTTACAGACCAGCCAAATTCAGGTGAAATAATATCACATTCCTGCATTTTTACATTGTTACATTCACGGAGGGCCTTAATCCCATGAAGCTTTGAATTTACAATATTTATATTACAGGAATACCATAAGGCGGCACGGCATTTATCTGTCATTTCAGAATCTGATATATCAAGCGTGTCATTATGCCAGAACGGATAACGGAGGTTTAAATAACAGTCTGATACCTGTATGCCATTACATTCCTTAAATGCGCTTTCACCATCTGCCGGCCCGTCAAACTTACATTTGTGTACTTTAAGCCCGCTGCTGCCATAAAATGCCCTTTCCATATCAAATATTTTATTTTCAATTACTGTCATTACAGGTTATCCCCTTTCTTTATTCATATTTTTTTATCTGTCTGTAAAATAACTTTTTACCTGTTTTTTCATATTTTAGAAATATGCTGAATATATTATAAAAACGTTTAAATACTTTAATGGAGTTATATAATGCCTGACTGTAAAAATTTATATTTCTTGTCTACAGTTTCTTGCCAGCTTTCAGAATGTCTGTCTTTAGATGAACTTGAAAAACTTAAATCTGACTTACTGGTCTTAGGTTATATGTTAGAAAATATTATTGCCAGGAAAGATAGCTGTAAAAATACTGGCTGCCAGGCTCTGCGTTTTTAAAAAACCTGGTACATAAGAATTTTTATTTTAAAACAGAACCAGTAAACTTCTTACATCCAGTTATTAAAGGATATAAAAAGTTTACTGCTTTTTGTATAAAATGTTTTATAATAGTGCAGCTTCCAGGTTTTCTTTAAAATAACTGCTTCCGTTTCTTTTATCAAATTTACTGCCAATTTCTTCTGCCTGTCCGTAGAACCATTTTGAAAGCCTGCGACAGTTATATACCTGGTCTTTTGTATAAAGTGGAAATTCTTTTGGCATATTTAGTCTAATTGTATCTTTAATCTTTGCAAGTTCATGGAAACATACATATGACCCTTTATAATAGTCATAAACTTTAATCTGGTCCCAAAGGCCAAGTGCCATGCCTATGCCAGATAAAAACTTTTCAACAGCCTTATCTATATTAGTATATGCAAAACAGCGTACCACTGCACCTAAAAAGCTTAAATCATGTATACGGTGTTCAATTTTTACACTAAGCTGGTTTGCATATATAGAAGCTTCTTTTAAATCCCCTCTGTCAAGTGCATCTTCCAGGTAATAATACCTGTAAAGCTTAGGTGCATCTTCACAGAAGTTTGTCCTCCCTGCCTTTAATGGCTTTGCATATTCATCTGCGGCTTTGCGGTTTCCTATAAGAAGTGACATATGCACAGCATAACAGCGTTCACATGCCCGGCAGTCAGAAAGCCCGTCCCTGCCTGTTTTCCAGAACCTTTCAAAATACTTGTATGCTTTTTCCTTGTCAATATACTGCCAGAACCTTGCAAGCTGCCACCAGTAAACCCGGTGCCCGGTGTTAAATCTTTTAACAAGTGCATGAAATTTTTCCATCATTTCCTCCCATTGTTCTATTGGAACCTGTGGGAGTGCCACAACATTGTCAAGCCCCATCTGTGTAACCATAAGATAAGCTTCTGCCCCTCCGTTATCAGGCACACTATCAAGTGCATGGGGATTTTCTTCATATATTTTAGCAAACTCTGCTGCTATAGGCATAGCACTTACCGGGTCACCATAAAAATATTGCTGGTAAGCATAATCATAGCGCCATATAAGCTGGTAATATGCTTCTTTTGCCTCATCTGCCTCTTTTATATACTCTTTAATTGCCTCTGCTTTTTCTTGACCATTTTCCAGCATGTCTAATATTATTGACATTGCCTCACCATCAAAAGACATTTTGTACCTCCTTTAATATTCTGGCTTACGCCCTCTTAAGGTCTTCCATATAAAACCTTGTACTATTGCGTTTATCAAACTTTCCAGCCGATTCTACGGCTTTTTTATAAAACCATTCTTCAAAAAATTCTGTTGTATTACTATCAATGTTTAATCCCTGCGGCGGGCATAATGTGGTTTTGCCCCCATTTGCATTTATTTCACGCAGGCAGCACCATGCACCTTTATAAAAGAAATACAGTGATTGTTCATTCCACATATTAACTGTCCATTTCCAGTAATTTTGTAAAAAACTAAGCCCTTTTTCTGGATTAACTGCTGCCAGGCACCGTAATACAGTCCCGGCATTTGCAAGGTCACTTACATCGCGCAGACCTCCCTTCACCAGTTTATTAAGCATAGGAACATGTTCATTAACACAGCCTGTATCCACATAATGCTCAAGGAAAACAGCATATGTCTGCCACGGTATGTCATGGCACACAAGCCCTCCCCGGAATATCCTGCCTGCCATTTCACTTGCAAGTTTTACATCACCTTTTTTAAGCATATACCAGACCTTTAAATGCTGTTCACATGCATTACATGCTGAATACATGCCCATTTTTTCATTATTGAATATATCATAATGTTTTTTTGCCTTATCTGCATCTATATATGTATAAAACTCCGTAGCAGTCATATGCAGCCGCCTTATTGCCCCACGTTTTATATGCCCTGCTACTTCTTCCATTTTTGCAAACATTTTTTCACATAAAGGAAGCTCTATCTGTGGAAGTATAATGGCAAGTGATGAGGCTTCCCTTGTTACTGTAAAAACATCATCTGCCGTGGCAGCTTCCGGGTGCTCTTCTGCTATCTGCATAAATTCAGCACAATAAGGCAGGATTTTAACTGCATCATCATAAAAAGGCACAAAAACTGCCATATCAGCACGCATATGCATCATTGCATAAGGGTCACCTGATTCATCTGCTTCCTTTATTGTCTTTATATATGCCCTGGTACGTTCCGGGCCTGGTTTTGTATTATTATGTATATTCCAGAAGGCTTCTTTTGTATCAAACTTTGTCCCCATTAATTACCATCCTCCCATGTCCTGTTACTAATCCAGCCAGCTTTTAAAACTGCATATTGCACTTTAAAAACTGGCTGGATATATAACATTATTATATTTTTTCCCAAACCAGCTCTGCTGGTTTTAACAGCTCTGCTGGTTTTAACAGCTCTGCTGGTTTTAACAGCTCCGCTGGTTTTAACAGCTCTGCTGGTTTTAACAGCTCCGCTGGTTTTAACGGCAAAGCTGGTTTTAGCAGTAAATTTTTTTAATAGTAAACCATGTTTAACAGTTATACTGGCTTAACTGCAATATACATATATTATACTGGCATGCCTAACATTTTTGATATCATGTTCTGCTGCTGCTGCATCTGCTGGCCCTGTACAAAGTAATTATACTGCTGCATTACCTGGCCTTTTTTCTGTTCAGTTACATACTGCCCCACATCAACATCTTCAATTTTTGATGTTGAAGATACCAGGTTTTCTGCTGTAGCATTTCCCACATTTATGCTGGAACTTACAGCGCTTTCCTGTGCACCTAATGAAGCCCTTGCACTGTCAACTTTGTCTATTGCATCATCAATAGTCTTTATATCAAACTTGCCTGTAACACTGTAATCCTTAATTCCAAGGTTCTCAAGTGTCATATCTTCTGTTTTTATGGACAGGCCTCCGCCTTGTGGGTTCAATGCAAGGTGCATATCTGCCATGCTGCCGTCTAAAAGATGCTTTGTGTTAAACTGTGTATCCCTGGCAACACTTGTTATATGTTCTTTTAACTGGTCTATTTCTTTTTGCATGCCCTTTCTGTCAGAAGCAGAATAGATAGCTGTGCTTGAAGCCTGGACGCTTAATTCCCTTATACGCTGTAAACTGCCTGTAATATTGGAAAGTGCTTCATCTGCTGTCCTTATGGCACTTATGCCGTCTTCACCATTCCTTGTACCCTGGTTATAACCTTTAACCTGTGACTGGTGTTTCTGTGCAATGGCAGAACCTGCCGGGTCATCTGCTGTACGCCTTACAAAAGAGGCATTATAATTATTATTTACTGTTGAAATACTGGTACTCATAAAAGACCACCCCCTTTTCCATTATTAACATTTTCTGGATAACTACATTATAAATTAGAAAGCGTGAAACATCAAGCAAAAATCTAAAAATATTAAAAATTTATTATACAGCTAGTAATTTGCCAGGAAATGCATTAAAATCATTATATAAAACATTTTAACGGAGGTATTCATATGGCAGTTACAATTTTCGCAGCAATAGATGTTGGTTCACATGAAACGGCGTTACGTATTTATGAAGTTTCTAAAAAATACGGGGTACACGAAATAGAGTCTGTACACCATACTGCAAGGCTTGGGCTTGAAACATATTCCACACAGCATATAAGCTACCATACTATTGATAAACTTTGCAATATTTTAAATGGCTTTTCTGCCAAAATGAAGGAATATGGCATTACTGACTATATGATTACTGCTACAAGCGCACTGCGTGAAGCAGACAATAACTTAATTGTACTTGACCAGGTAAAACAGCGTACAGGATTTCTTATTAAAATATTAAGCAATCCGGAACAAAGGTATCTTTGTTATAAATCAATAGCACTTAAGGAAAATTCATTCCACAAGCTTATACAGAAAGGCACACTTCTTGTTGATGTTGGCGGCGGAAGCATACAGCTTTCACTTTTTGATAAAAATGTACTTGTTATTTCACAAAACATAATGATTGGTTCCTTAAGGATTAATGAAGTATTACAGGCTATGAAATCCCAGACTGACAATTACCAGAACTTAGTCTATGAATATATTTCAAATGACCTGCATAATTTTGTATCTCTTTATATTCCTGGTTACAAAGTTAAAAATATAATTGCTGTTGGAAACCAGTTACAAAGTTTTGTTAAATATTTAAGTGTGCATAATTTTGGAAACCTCCAGCCTGTTGATGCCAAAGGCAAAAAAAAGGATTCCATTAACAGACAGGAATATGAAGAATTTTACCAGGCTATAACATCACAAAGCCCTGAAGAACTTTCCAAAGAGTTAGACACCCCTGTTGAAAGGACTACACTCCTGCTTCCGATTGCAATGATTTTCCACAATATATTTGAAGAAACCAAGGCAGAACAGATATGGCTTTCAGGCATAAATTTATGTGACGGCATGGCAGCAGATTTTGCAGAACGCAGGGAAAAAATAACACCTGCCCACAACTTTACAGACAGTATGGTATCAGCCTCAAGAAATATTGCCAGGCGGTATAAATGTGAAGATGACCATAATAATAATATAGAAGATATTTCATTAAAAATATTTGATACATTAAAAAAGCATAATAACCTTACAAAACGTGACAGGCTCATTTTACAGATATCCGCTATATTAAACAGTTGTGGGAAATTTATTAATTTAAATGATGTTGGTGAAAATTCATATAAAATCATTATGTCTACTGAAATCATAGGACTTTCACAAAGGGAACGCATGATGGTAGCAAATATTGACAGATATCCTGATAAAAGGTTCCCAAGCTATGCAGAAACCGCAGACCCTTTTACAGCAGAGGATTATATAAAAGCCGCCAAATTAAACGCAATACTAAAACTTGCAATCTCAATGGATAAAAGCCACCGCCAGAAATTCCGCAATATAACTGTAGAACTTAAGGATAATAAACTTATAATAACTGGCAGGACTCTTTATGATGTTACACTTGAACAAGGCATATTTAAAAAATGTTCAGACTTCTTTGAAGAAGTATATGGCATACAGCCTGTACTAAAACAGAAAAAACAATTTTAAAGGAGAATTTATATGGCAGAAAAAAATAATTATCTTAAACCTGGATATTTCTATAACCGTGAATTAAGCTGGATTTCATTTAATTACCGTGTACTTAGTGAAGCACAGGATAAAAACCGTCCCCTTTTTGACAGAATGGGTTTTCTTGCAATCACAGCTTCAAACCTTGATGAATTTTTTATGATACGTGTTGCTTCACTGAAAGATATGGTACAGGTAAATTACACTAAAAAAGATATTGCAGGCATGACGCCTGTGGAACAGCTTGCTGCAATAAGCGGAAAGACTCACCAGCTTGTTAAAGACCAGTATAATATATATAATTATGAAGTTATACCTGACCTTCTAAACAATGGCTTAAAAATTATTTCATATTATGAGGATTTAAATAATGAACAAGCTAAGTATGTAGATGAATTTTTTAAATCAGAAGTATTTCCTGTACTTACACCTATGGCAGTTGATTCATCAAGGCCTTTTCCGCTTATACGGAATAAAACATTAAATATAGGCGCTGTTATTAAAATAAAACCTGGTAATGATAAAGCAGAAAACACGCAGTTCCGTGAATTATATATGTCACACTATAATAAAAAGAAACATGGTGACAGCACAGATGGCATTGATTTTGCAACAGTACAGGTTCCTTCAGTACTTCCACGTTTTGTAGAAATACCTTCAGGAAATGGCATACAAAAGACATTTATTCTTCTTGAACAGATTATTGAGAAAAATATTGAAAAACTTTTTATAAATTATGAAGTCCTTTCTTCATTTCCTTACAGGATTATGAGAAATGCAGACCTTGATATTGAAGAAGATGAAGCAGCAGACCTTCTTGTAGAAATTGAACGCCAGATTAAAAAACGCCAGTGGGGGCAGGCTATACGCCTTGAAGTTGAAGATGGCATTGATAAAAGGCTTCTTAAAACACTTAAAGATGAACTCCAGGTTAATGAAGAAGATATTTTTAAAATTAATGGCCCGCTGGATCTTACTTTCCTGTCAAAGTTTACTAAAATTGAAGGATTTGAAAAGCTTGGCAAAAAAAGCTATGACCCACAGCCTGCTAAATACCTTAAAGGTAATGATAATCTTTTTGAACAGATACGTGAACATGACATACTGCTGCACCACCCATATGAAACATTTGAACCTGTAGTTAATTTTGTACGCCAGGCATCAAAAGACCCTGATGTGCTTGCAATTAAACAGACACTTTACCGTGTAAGCAGCAACTCCCCAATTATTGCATCACT
Source organism: uncultured Lachnospiraceae bacterium (assembly GCA_910586555.1). GTDB lineage: Bacteria > Bacillota > Clostridia > Lachnospirales > Lachnospiraceae > Butyribacter. Next base: position 19,952 of record CAJUJY010000026.1, on the reverse strand, counting down.
CGCTGCTGCTGCTGAAAATGGCAAACAGGTAACTGTGCTTGTAGAGTTAAAAGCAAGGTTTGATGAAGAAAATAATATTATATGGGCAAGAAAGCTTGAACAGGCAGGCTGCCATGTAATATATGGCCTTGTAGGTTTAAAGACACACAGTAAAATTACACTTGTAGTGCGTAAAGAAGAAGATGGAATAAGGCGTTATGTACATCTTGGAACAGGCAACTATAATGACAGCACTGCTAAAATCTATACTGATATGGGGCTTCTTACATGCCAGAAAGCAATAGGTGCAGATGCTACTGCTGTATTTAACATGCTTTCAGGGTATTCAGAGCCTGCTGTATGGAATAAGCTTGCGATTGCCCCTATATGGCTTAGAAACCGTTTTATATCACTTATAAAACGTGAAACAGAATTTGCAAAGTCAGGCAAAAAGGCATTTATTAAAGCCAAAATGAATTCATTATGCGACCAGGGCATAATTGCGGCACTTTATGAAGCTTCTGTGGCAGGTGTTAAAATTGACCTTATAGTACGTGGCATATGCTGTCTTAAAACCGGGCTTAAAGGCATAAGTGAAAATATTACAGTACGTTCAATAGTTGGCAATTTCCTTGAACACAGCCGTATATTTTATTTTCATAATAACGGGTTTGAAGAGGTATTTATGGGAAGTGCTGACTGGATGCCACGTAACCTTGATAAACGTGTTGAAATACTTTTCCCTGTAGAAGACAGTGAACTTAAAAGGGAAGTAATCCATATACTTGACATACAGCTTACAGATAATACAAAAGCCCGTATAATGCAGCCTGATGGCAGCTACCTTATACCTGCATTAACCCCTGGCACTAGTAAAATATGTGCACAGGATTACTTCTGTAAAGAAGCCATAGAAACAGCAAATACAAGAAAGAAAACAAAAAACCATGCAAATGCGTGCTTTGAACCGTTAACTGCTGAACCAGAATAAATTAACTGGCATATCCTTATTGTTAAAACCAGGCAGGGGAATAACCTTCTCTCCTGCCCGCCGCACCGGGCGCATGTTGCGCCAGCAACTAATTTCCTTATGCGCCCGTGTGCATAAAAAACAAGGTACTGTAAATAACAGCACCTTGTTTTTTATGTTTTATATCCCTGAATGGGCTAAATATGCAAAGCCATAATAACCCGCCTGTTATACGCTATTTACCCATTTTCAGTTTCAGGACCCGTAATTCTTCCTCAAAATTGTCTTTAAGCTTGAATGCCTTAATACTTTGTTCAGAAGAAGCACCTACCAGGTTGCCATACTTAATAAGTAATGAACAAAATTCGATTTTTTCCTTAAGCTCTTTTTCTTCCATTTTTAACTTATCCATAGAATCCCCCGTTCTTCCCGTAATATTATGGTCTGCTGTCCCACTAGTACGGCATAATGATTTTTATTGTAATTTTATCTATTTTGTATATAATGTATTATACATCCTTATTACAAATTATTCAATATGCCAGGTTTTATTCTTTTGAAATTTTCTAAAATTTTCATAAACCAGACAGGCTGCCTGTAACACCATATGGGAAGAACAGGTTTTTTACCATGCTAAAAGCTTGTAAAGGCTTCTATAAATAAGGCTGCATATCCTCACAAAGCTTGCTTTCAATGGAAATAAGGCGGCTGCATATATCTTTTGAAGTACTGTCTGCACCTTTATACTGGTTCATATACATATGGAGTGACTTTACACCCATATTACAGCCATCAGTAATAATATTTGCAATAGTTGCATCACTTTCATCCATTGCCATTTTAAAGTTTGTCTTTAACCATGACATTCCTTTAGCTATCGGTGCAGGCTCTTGTTCCTCACTATTATGCCCAAGCAGAAGCGAATGAAGCTCATTGCCAAGTTTTTCATGGTGCATCCTGCTCTCATTTAATACATCCCTTAGCTCTGTCTTCTTTACCCTGCCAAGAATTTCATCTATTGATTCAACAGCCATTTTAGTACCAGAATCACATTCTTTTAATAACTGGATTGTATCATTATTTTCCATAATTATCCTCCTGTTTAATAATAAATTTAACTAACTGCTGGATTAAAATTATTATAAACAGGAATAATAATTTTATACTACAATACTTTTTCTTTTTCAGGTTTAGGAAGTTTTACAATAAACTTTTCTGCTAATTTTTCAATAACTACTTTGTATTTCATAAATTTATACCTTCCCTTGCTGCTAGTTCCTCAATAGTTATTGTATTATGTTTATCTGGGTCAGGATTATTTAAATAATCTTCATATAATTTCTGGCAATATAAATCATCTTCTATATCATCATCAAATTGTATTCCTTTTAAAAACAGCAATATGCTTTCTATTTTATATTCTGGCAGTTTATCAATAATCTGTTTTGCCTGTTCCCTTCCACTCACATAAACACCTTCTTTCATATTAATATATTTATTATAACAGGTTTTTTAACCATTTCAAGATATGAATAATAATTTTATTCCTGTTATTATTTTTTGTTTTATCCAGAAATAACATCCTGTACTGTAAGATCTAATGTACCACTAAAATTCTTACCCCGTACAATAATATAGTTATCCCCTGGACTTATGGCAAATTTATATTCCCCTTCTGTACTTCCAGAAGCAATTAAATATTCTTCTCCTGCCGCAATATAGTAAATGCCTGCCTCTCCAGATTCTACATTTAAAGTATACACTGCCTCTAAATTACTTCCATTATCCCGTTCTAATGAAGTCCCGCCAAAGATATATTCTTCACCATTAAAATCTTTATATGAAACTTTATAATTCCCTGTATAATTATCAGAACCAAATTCCCTGGTTCCGTTAAGTTTACTGTTTTTTGTTAGTGCATGTGCGCCTGCATGTTCTATAAAATTATTATACCCTTTAATAATATTATCCTTAAGGTCTTTGCCATTGCCACAGCCCTGCAAACACAATATAAAGCACAAAGATATAATTATAAATGCCTTTTTAATAACACTAATTAAAATACTTTCCATAAAAATGCCACCTTTCTTAAAATTTAACGGTAAGAACGTCCAAAATACATACAGGAAAGCACAATACAGAAAACTGTAATTAAGAAAGCTACAGGAATCCACGGTATAAGCTGTATTTTTGTTGTGTCTATTCCAGAAGCCAGTTTGCTATATTCTGTTGTTATTACATAAAACGGGTATGACACAGGATATGCAAACCAGGCCTTTGTGTTTATTACTAAAACAGATGGGACAACCATTATAAATCCTGACCCTATAGAAAAAACAGGTGTTTTTATGCATATAGATAAAAGCCAGAACAGCGCCGCCATTGGTATTGCTGATATAAAAAGCAAGGCAGACTCTTTAAATACAAAAAGTGGCGGAAGGATAAAATTATAATCCTGTATATTTGAAGCAATGGCAGCACCTATATAATACACACCTGCCATTATAATTACTTGTGCTGCTGCAAGCACAAGCAAAACTAAAAACTTAGCAAGACAAAGCCAGGTTGTACTTACTGGAAGTGCAAGCATTTTTAAAATGCCATTATTACTTCTTTCTGTCTGGTTAATAAGCACAGTGCTTACAATAATGCTTGCAGGAAGCATAAACCATGATATTCCAAGGAAACCTTGTATTAAAAAATTATATTCAGGTAAAATCCCTTCTGCCTGCATTTTAAAATTTATATCTGCATTAAATACAGAAGGCAGCCATAAAATAACTGATGCCAATAAAAACAAAGGCAGTATTTTAGAACGGCGTATTTTTTTAAATTCAATGCTTAATATAGAAATAAAACTCATTCAAAAAGCCTCCTTATTTTAATTAATAAAAATTCTGCAATAATAATTATTATGCTTTCTATAAAAGATGCAGCTATAAAGCCTTGTATGGTTTTTTCTGCTGTCCCTGCAAATACCTGGAAAGGCATTGCGAATGGAAAAAGTGATAATATAAAATTATCCATAGGCAGCATTGTTGCCATAAATATACATACAACACATACTCCAAGTGTTATCCACATATTTTTAAATGCTGATGCTATAAAAAGGGCAGACAGTGCTGCTGGAACCATTATAACCATTTCATATGCAAAACTTTTTAAAACCAGATACAATACCTGGCTGCCGCTGCCAAACCAGTAGTCCGTACAGAACATAATGCCTGCGGATTCTATTGCCAGTATAGCAATGCACATTAAAAACATTAAAACAAATTTCCCTAAAAACATATACCCCTCGTGGACAGGCAGCAGGTGCATTTTCTGCATTGCATTGCCTGCATATTCAGAATTGTATATTATACATGCACATATTACCACAGCCAGCATATTAAGCATTGCCATAACCTGCCAGTTTGCATTAAAAAGTATATTTACAGGAGAACCGGCAGAAGATGTATATATCTTATGGCGTACTGCCATATTAATAACAGGAATGGCTGCTGAAAAAATCCCTGCGCATATAAATGCAGGTATAAAACCTGTCCTTTTAACTTTCTTACATTCAATTATAAATCCCATATTATACCCCGCCTTTATGTTGCAGGTTATCTTCGCCAACCATTGCCAGGAATATATCTTCCAGCCGGTCCTCAGGATACCCGTTAAGTGCTGCGTTTCTTTTTAACTCCTCAAGCGTGCCCTCAAACAGAAGGCGTCCATGATTTAAAATCCCAATATTATCTGCCATAAGCTCAATTTCAGAAAGCATATGTGATGATACAAAGACCGTGCAGTTAAACCTCTGCGGAAGGGAACGTATAAGTGCCCTGGTTTCATGTATGCCTGAAGGATCAAGACCGTTTGTAGGTTCATCAAGTATAAGTATAGGCGGCCTGCCAACAAGTGCACTGGCAAGCCCAAGCCTTTGCTTCATGCCAAGTGAATATTTCTTTGCAAGTCTTTTTTTATACTGGGCAATACCTGTAATCTCCATAGCTTCATCAGCCGCAGATTTAGGAAGCCCAAGGATTTTACACACAATATCTAAATTTTCCTCACCTGTCAGGTTTCCATAAAAAGCAGGTGCTTCAATAAATGAACCTGTTTTTTTAAGAATTTCTATCCTGTTTTCTGTACCTTCCATTCCATCGACCACAAACGAACCACTTGTAGGCCTTGTAAGCCCTAAAAGCATCTTCATTGTAGTTGATTTTCCTGCGCCATTTGGCCCAAGGAAACCATAAACACTCCCTTTTGGCACATGCAGGCTAAGTCCTGACACAGCCTTAAAACCAGCATAAACTTTAGTTAAATTCCTTGTTTCAATAATATTCATAATAAAGTTCCTTTCTTGTAATTATATCCATAGACACCAGGTATTTTTGTAATGCTTCTTAAGTGGTGGATCTGGTTTAAATTTATTATACATATCATTCCTTGCACTAACATTCTGCCAACCTTACATCTGCCTTACATTTGCCCTAAGCTTACCAAAAATCTGTTTTATATGGTATAATACTAATGGAAAGAAGGTGTTTTAATGGATTCGTTATATTTAAAGAAAAAACGTATAATGCTTGTTGATGATGAACCAGAAATTTTAAATATGGTTGTTTCTATACTTAAAACAGAAGGGTTTTGTAATATAACAACCGCCTCCGCTGTAAAAGATGCCATTACCCTGGCAGAAGAAATGCCGCCAGAGCTTGCAGTTCTTGATGTAATGCTTCCAGATGGTGATGGTTTCTGCCTTATGGAACAGTTAAGGAAAAATGGTACATATCCTGTGCTTTTTCTTACTGCATGTGGTGAAGATAAAGATAAATTTACAGGCTTTGGTACTGGGGCTGATGATTATATAGTAAAGCCTTTTCTTCCAAAAGAACTTGTTTTCCGTATACTGGCAGTACTTAGAAGAAGTTATAAAGATGAAAGCCCTGTTGTAAAACTTCATAACTGCGAAATTGATTTTGACCGTGCAGAAGTAATTAAAAATGGGGTACACATTACACTTACAGCTAAAGAATACCATATACTTAATACATTATACCGCAATGCCGGGCGCATTGTAACCATAGATTCATTATGTGAAGCTGCCTGGGGAGAAAACCCTTTTGGATATGAAAACTCCCTTATGGCACATATAAGGCGCATAAGGGAAAAAATTGAACAAAACCCGTCACAACCTGTATCATTAATTACAGTTAAGGGGCTTGGGTATAAACTGGTTACAATATAACATGTTCCTGCTATTTAAAGAAGTGGAAACTTGCTTAAAGAGAGCCAGGCAAATATTTGCAATCTGCATTTCAAGCAGCCTTCGGTTACAGGCATTAGCTACTTGCCAATTTGTAATGGCAGAAAGGAGAGAGGCACTATCTCCACCACTAAGGCTGTGGCAGAGGTTGTGCCTGTTAAAATTTATGAAAAGTGTTCCAAAACTTATAAGGCATTTTGCCAATATACTTATTTTAAGTGCCATGCTTGTTATAGCTTTAAATATACTGCTGCTTTATATATTTACTTCAAGCCAGATACCAAATGGAAGTCCCTGGACACTTGCAGATAAAACTGCAAAAACACTTAAATACCATAAAAACGGCTATACACTTTCTTTAAGTACTGAAAAAGAGCTGGAGAAATATAATGTATGGGCATTTTATATTGATAATAATACAATGCAGGTAACATGGCATACAAAAAACCTTCCAGAAACAATTCCATTATCATATACCATTTCAGGCATATCAAACCTTACACGTGGCTATATAAATGAATATCCTACATTTACAGGTGAGTGTAAAAACGGGCTTGTTGTATTAGGTTTTCCAAAAGAAAGCTTCTGGAAACATATGTATCCAAGCTGGGATATGGATTTAATTGAAAAACTGCCATTAAGGATATTACAAGTAATTTTTGCCAATATACTGCTTCTGCTTGTAATTTATATAACTGCCAATATAAAACTTTTAAAATCAGTAAAACCTGTTACAAACGGCATACAGGCGCTACCAGAGGGAAACCCTGTCTATATTAAGGAAAAAGGGCTTTTTTCTGAACTTGCAGCAAGCATTAATAAAACATCTGAAATATTGCAGTCACAAAAATACCATTTGCATAAAAAGGAAACTGCAAGGGCAAACTGGATTGCCGGTGTGTCCCATGATATAAGGACACCACTTTCAATAGTTATGGGATATGCGGGGCAGTTAAAAGAAGACACAGACCTTTCCATAGAAGCACAAAACAAGGCAGATGTTATTTTAAAACAGGGCAGGCGCATTAAAAACCTTGTAAATGATTTAAACCTTGCTTCAAAACTTGAATACAATATGCAGCCTCTAAACCTTGCCAGGCAAAACCTGGTTGCAATTACAAGGCAGGTTGTTGTAGATTTTATAAATATGGATACTTTAAACAGACACCAGATAGAATGGGAAACAGACAAAAACCTTTCCACATGCCTTGTAAATGCAGATAAAGAACTTATAAAACGTGCAATAAGCAACCTTATATGGAACAGCATAAACCATAATGAAACAGGCTGCACAATATTTGTAAAAGCCACATCTTTAAATAATACATGCAGTGTAGAAGTTTCTGATAATGGGAAAGGGGCATCAGATGGTGAAATAGAAAGATTAAACAATACACCACACTATATGGTCTGTGATAAAAACATAAAAGGACAGCGGCATGGCCTTGGGCTTCTTATAGTAAAACAAATAGCTGCGGCACATGGCGGCACAGTAAATATAGGACATGGAAGACACGGCGGGTTTTACGTAAAATTTACACTGCCATTATCAGAATAATTATTTATAATATTTAAATCATTAACTATACTAAATATTTTAAAATAATTTTATTAGATATAACAAATCTTATACATTTTATGCATAAGATTTGTTACTAAATATTATTTTGAATAAAAAGTATATAATATCTTTATTCTTGAAATGGAATATATTCTATTAAATCATGTAAATTACATTCTAGAACATAACAAAGACGTTTTAAAATATCAATATCAAGACGTTGTATTTTGTTATCACGGTAATTACGCAACTGTGTACGTTGCATCTCTGTACGAAAAGAAAGTTGGTTCATTGATATGTTTTTCTTCTCCATTAATTGTATCAAATTAATACGTATTTCGCCACATTCTGCACTATTGGCTGGTAATTGCCGTAATGGGTTTTCTTTTTTTTGCATATAAACACCTCCCATTTTATTTTAATTTATATCAGTGATTTTTATAAGAATGTACTTGCATGATAGATTTATATATGGCAATATTAATAAAGGGTATATATATGCTCATGTTATATAATTAAGTGATATCTGTAATCCCTATTTCATGTTTACAGATATTAGCTACTTGCCCACTGGCAAATAGCCTTTATTGCTACTTTTAAAGCCTTAGTAAACCAAATCCAACACTTAAGATGCATAATATTTTAAATAACTGGTTTAATTAGGTTAAAGAATAATTAAGCAATTAATACTATGGATTTTATATGACAAAGCATGTTAAAATTTAACTACTAGATTTGGAAAGGAGGATTTATTTTTTTATTAAATTATTTTTAGGAGGGAATTATATGAAAAAAATCAAATTATATATCTATCCAGTATTTTTTATTATTTTTTTATGTTTTTTTACAAATACAAGAGTTGTAAAAGCAGCTTCTAGTAATTATCCTTGTTCTATTATGGTTAAATCAGATATAAATGAGATTAAACAGGGACAAAATATTACCATAGATTGATAATGAAGCCTCTAAAATTGCAAAAGCCAAAATTCAAAATGGTGTGGTTACTGTAACAGCAACTGGGAAGGCAAATGGACTTGTATATTTATGGATTATAGATACTGGTAATAAAAATAAATATGAATGTTGCCCTATAAATGTGAAATTAGCACCAAAAAAATTAGAATTATAAAATGCAGCAGGAACTAAAATTAATAACCTAAAAGTTCCTAATGGAAATTCCATTGATATATATGTAACAGGATTTGCTGGATTTATAAAAACAGATGATTGTACCTATACAGCAACTATTAATCCCCAATTTAAAAATTTTATAAAAGTCGAAAATATTACTAATAATAAATTTAGAATCACTGGTATTAATTTAAAAAATAACAAAAATACTAATGTTTATATTAAATTTACTTGTATTGAAAATGGAAAAAAAATAAAATGTAAAGTAACTATTAATAAGATACCCAATTAAGTAACATTAATTTTTTTATTATTGTATATACTGGCTGTCTGCTAATTAGCAAACCACTAATTCCTGTAAAATGGCATTTAGTGGTTTGCATTAAGAGAGGGTTGTTTAATAAATTAATATCCATATGTTTCCATTTTCCATACAGATTTTTTATTTCTGCTTAAAATCCAGCTAAAGTCTGTATATAATCCTTTTTCTAATGAGTTAAGTTTACACTTTCTACTTACATTAAAATCAGAATGTAAAATAATTATATCTTCCTTTTTATATCCATATAGGTTAGAAAAATATCCTGCATTTTTTTTGTAAGCTTTTTTATCAAACCAGATTTTTTTAAGCTGGCAGCCAGGAAAGTTTTTCTTAAAATATTTTTTTACTGCTGTTTTTGCTGTTTTAATATCATTTGTAGAAAAAATATAATTCTTTTCACTGTCCAGTATATCACACCATCTTTGTGCAATCCAGGCAGCAGATTTTGCAAGCACAGCCCAGTCTGGAAATTCAGTTTTAAGACCTGTACACATATAAAAGTTTATATTATTATATTCCCAGGAAAGGACTAACCTTGTTTTTTTATTTTTTGCTTTGTGGAACTGTATTTCAATAAGCTGTTCTTTATTTTCAGGAAAAAAAGACCAGTACTCTTTATCATAATAACCAGAAGCTTTGATACCTGTTAATTCTTTCTGGCTTTTTTTGCCAAAGTAAAGTGTAACATCTGTTTTTGACATACCATCATAATATTTTACAATGCCTGTATCTTTAGTGGAATAAGCTTCAGGGCTTTGTACTAGTTTTTTATTACCTGGAAGGTTTATTATAACATCAAGGTTTTCAAAATAAAATGTATCTTCTGCACTTTCTGGCACTGTAGAAGCACTGGTATTTTTTAACTGCTTTTTTTCTAAGTAAGTTAGTGCATATAACTTCTTTCCAGCTTTATAACCAGTAACCATATTTTTAGATAACAATACCATAAAAGAATTTCCATATTCATCAGTAAATGCAGTATAATCTGTACCTTCATATTTAGAATTTTTTTCTATTTCTTTTATATTTTTGATATTAACTTCCCTGCCTAAAAATAATTTTTCAAATTTTGCCACAAGTTTCTTTGCCTGCTTAAGATTAATCCTGTTATCTGGCATACTGTCTGTAAAACCATATGAGTTATTAGTATATCCTATAAGCTGGTTTCCTGAATAAATAAAATCAAGCCCTAGTGTAATATCATCAAAATTTTCACTATTAGCAAGAAAATAAACACTTTCTGTTTTCCCTCCAGAATTAAGTATTTTCCAGACCCCTTTTTTTCTGGTTTCTTTAACAACAGGCTCTGGCATAACACCCTCTATGGCGTATTGTAAATTATTAAAAGGCTGTACCCCATCTTTTACATTATTAACAGGATTTATCCTTACAATGCTGGAACTTTGGGTTTTTACACCATTTTCTGTTAATGCCTTGTATGTAACCTGCCCATATTTACATTTAAAGCTTTTGGAATAACTGCCTGGTATTGTTACTAAATTCTTTCCGTCATCTGTAGAAAGTCTATACCTTATAATACCTCCATCTTCATCTGCCGTAAAAAACTGGTAATACATAAAATTCCCAAGCAATGGGTCAGATGTCTGCCCCTGTCCCAATGTAAAATCATCTGCATTTCCATCACCGTCATAATCTTTAACTTTTAAATCAAATCCCTCCTGTGGATAATAAATTTTATTATTTATGCCAAAATCAAGCTGGTATGCATTATATTTTACATTATCCTTATATGTCTGTATCTCAAACTTCCCACAATACATGCCATTTTCCAGGTCTTTTTTATCAGGAATTTCTTTATCTGAAACATAAACTACCCTTACATCATATCCATTAATTAATCTGCTTGCTACCAAAGCTTCATATCTGCTGCCACCTTCTGCCTCTATATTTTTATTTCCTGTCTGGTTTTTATTATTTTCTGTATTTTTTATCTGGCTTTCCTTATCCTTTTCTGGTATTTTTCCATTATCCTTAATATTTACTTTATCCGTCCCATAAGCATTAGTAAGGCATGAAACCCCTGCGGCTGCAATTAAAACTGCCGCAAATACTCCTATAACTTTCCCATGTTTTTTAAAATTTAACACATTAACCACCCTCCTTCTTGTATCTGTTTCACCAAATGATAAAAATCCTGCTCCAGTTTTCCTCTGGTTCGTTGCAAAACCTAATAAAGACATGCTGTAACTTTTACGCATATTTATATCCACATTACGGAGTACATATTCATCACAGCTCATTTCCATATCACGCACCATTAAAAAATAGGATATCCACACTAAGGGATTAAACCAGTATATACAGGCAATTAAAAATGCTGCTGGCTTAATAATATAATCCCTGCGCTTTATATGGTATTTTTCATGTTCCAATATATACTCCTTCTCTTCTTTCCCTAAACGGAACGGAATATAAATCTTCGGATTAAAAATACCTGCAACAAAGGGTGATGGTATATTTTCACACTCATAAATATTACCATTTAAACGCACTGCCCTTTCAAGGTGCTTTTTCATACAGTACACCATATAAAAATTCCAGGACAATATAAGCACCATAAAAATAATCCATATATAAGTACCATATTTTATAACAGGGTTTAATTTTACTTTGCTCTTATTCTTTGCATTTATATCTTTTGTGCCTGTATATTCTGTATCTGTTTTATCTTTTTTTACGCCTGTATCTTTAGATATATCTGTAAAGCCCTGCCCATCTTTTATGGCATTGCTGTTATTATATTTACTGCCTGGGGGCATTTCTGGTACAACAGTTTGTGGCAGGCTGCCATTTAAAGCATTATCTATCAAAGCACTGGAAGGTTCTTCTTTATCTTTATAAACATTACTGCCTGTTTTATTATACATTTCCATAGTAACCAAATTAGTAAAATCTGTTCCTGTTATATTAAATAAACTAACTGGTGAGGAAACTGCAAACGGGCAGACCAGGCGTATAAATACAATTCCCCATAAAATATAACTATACTTCTTTGGAAGCCTTAGCATAAGGGCACGCACTGCTAACACAGCAATAACAACCGGACATGCAGTAATGCCCATATTTAATATCTTTGCAAATAACTGGTATAACAAATCCCTCACCTCTTTCCTTATAGTTATGGGCAAAATGTTATTTCACAAACCAGAAACCAATATATAATGTTCCAGATTAATCTGTACTATGCCTGTCAATTAGTTCTTTAATCTTCTTTGCCTCCTCAGAAGAAATCTTTCTTCCTCCAAGAAATGCAGCAATAAAATGCGGCAGGGAACCGCCGAACGTCCTTTCAACAAAATAGGCCGACTCGTCCCTCTGTACACGCTCCTTTCCAATTAAAACAGAAACAACAGCATTTTCATTCTTAATATAACCCTTTTCAGAAAGCTTTTTAACCGTAGTATATGTAGTAGACTTCTTCCAGCCCAAAACCTCATTGCATAACTTTACAAGAGTGCCTGAACTAACCGGCGCATGTTCCCATACAACCAGCATAAAACGGTAATCACTGTCACAAAGTTTTAAATACTCCATAATATATCACACCTTTCATTAATTTATAGTTAAGCAGATATCCGCAATCCGCATTTCAAGCAACATTAAGTTGCAGACAAGCAGGCATTAACAGCCTGCCAGCAAAATGCTAAAAGGTCTATTGTTATAGACCACTTCTTGTATTAAGTCTATAACAACAGACCATATTTGTCAAGCATTTTTAAATGAAAAATTTAGAAAAAATTGCTGGAATGGGAAATTCTATTTATTTGTTTTTACAGTTTTAGGTTTAGACCATCTGGAATAATATTTCTTTCCTTTAACAGTTTTATAAGTCCTTACCCTTACATAATACTTTTTCTTTGCCTTTAATTTGCTGGCTTTAAGCTTTGTAACAGACTTTTTCTTAATAGTTTTTATAACAGCCTTCTTGCCTTTAAAATCCTTGCTGGAAGAATATTGTATCTGGTAACCTGTAATGGACTTTGGTTGTTTCTTCCATTTTACAATAAAGCCCTTATGTCTTGGTTTTATCTTGCCTGTAACTGATGTCCCTTTTGGAATTATTTTAAAACTTTTAGTAACGCTTCCATAATAATTTCCTTTACCATAAACAGTTATATATGCAGTACCAACGTTTTTGTTATATAAATAAGAAACTGTATAATCTTTATTTTTGGTAAGTTCCAATGAGGCATTTAAAACTGTTACCCCTGGCCTTTTCTCTTTGCCATTATAAATAACCAGCTTTTTATTTAATGTGACATCATTAGATGTAATTTCTTTTTTGCTGTTATTATTAAAAATATTATCTGTGCCAGTTTCAAAATCCGGACTAACAGATGGTTTAGGTGTTGGAACTGTATTTGTTGCTTGTGCCGGTTTTGTAGTTGCTGTAGTAACAGGTATTGATGATGGACTTGGAGTTAAAGTTACAACAGGTGCAGAAGTTGAAGCCATTACTCCTCCACCGCCACCAAAACTGCCACCACCCGAAGCTCCTCCACTGCCACCTGAAGCTCCGCCTCCTCCAGCAGAACCACCACCACTAGAACCAGTTCCTGATGGTTTTGTACTTGGTGATGCACTAGGAATACTACTGCCTGATGGTGACGGGGATATTTCTGGATCACTTGTGCCTGTGCCTTTAACTTTAAAACTTTTTGTAATCTCCCCTTTATAAAAACCTGTTCCAGATACCGTAATTGAATAATCCCCTATATCTGTCACATTAAAATCACCCGAAACAATATAATCCTTACCTTCAGACAATGTATTGCCTTTATAGGAAACTTTTGGATAAATGCTTTGTTCTGTTCCAGAATAAATTAAATCTGGAACTTCAATATCTGCACCAGATAAATCCATTCTTGACATACCAACAACAAACGGTTCATCATATCCAGAAGATTCACTTAGATTATATGTAACATTAATAGTTCCTGTACTATCTGAAATATACTGTTTCATATAAAGTAAATTGTCTGGTGACAGAAAGTTTGTAGCAGAATGTGATTTTAATACATAAAAATTATAACATTCATTTGGTAAAAGACCTGTAAAATTCTTTGATTGTGAAGAAGTTCTTTTAAGCTCTTTATTTATAAAACTTTTATAAAGTGTATCTGGATTAGTAGTTAATGGAATTTCAATTTTTTTCATTTTCTTTCCTATAAGAGAACCACCACCCGTACTACTACCACCCCATATATGCAAGCTTCCATCTTTCATTATAGCCCCGCTACAATATTCCCCAATATTAATTGAAGTAACATTACTTAGTATTTTTATTGGTTCTGTTTTATTTTCTGTTGTCCCATCTCCTAACTGGCCATATTTATTATCTCCCCACATATACAGGCTTCCATCTTTTGTCACTGCTCCACTATGATAACTTCCAAGGCTCACAGAAATAACATCATCAAGTACTTTTATAGGTTCTTTTTTATCAACTTCTGTTCCGTCACCTAACTGGTCATAATAGTTTTCTCCCCACATATACAAACTTCCATCTTTTGTTACCGCTCCACTATGATAACGTCCAAGACTCACAAAAATAACATTATCCATCACTTTTACTGGTTCTGATTTATTCTCTGTCGTTCCATCTCCTAACTGGCCAGCAACGTTTTTTCCCCACATATACAGGCTTCCATCTTTTGTCACTGCTCCACTGTGATAACTTCCAAGGCTCACAGAAATAACATTATCCAGCACTTTTATAGGTTCTGTTCTATCTTTTGTTGTCCCATCTCCTAACTGGCCATAATAGTTTTCTCCCCACATATACAGGCTTCCATCTTTTGTTATAGCTCCACTATGACCATGTCCTGTACTAACATAAATAATATTATCAATCACCTTTACTGGTTCTGATTTATTCTCTGTTGTCCCATCTCCTAACTGGCCAGCAAAGTTTCTTCCCCACATATACAGGCTTCCATCTTTTGTTACTGCCCCACTGTGTTCACCTCCAAGACTAATAGATACGACATTATCAAGTACCTTTATAAATTCTGTCTTTCCTTCTGTTGTTCCATCTCCTAATTGGCCATAATAGTTTTCTCCACACATATACAAACTTCCATCTTTTGTTATTATTCCATTAGATTCATCCGTTGCATTCGTTGCATCACTATGAAGCTTATTAAAACTAGCTGATATAACATTATCAAATACTTTTATTGGTTGTTTCAATTCATAAGAAAAAGTACCACGCCCCCATATATACAAGTTTCCATCTTTTGTTACTGCTCCACTACGCTCATCTCCAAGACTAATAGATGCAACATTATCAAGCACCTTTACTGGCTGCTTTTTAATTTCTCCAATTGTTCCATCTCCTAGCTGGCCAGATCGATTATGTCCCCACATATATAAACTCCCATCTTTTGTTACTGCTCCACTGTGGTCATCTCCAAAACTAATAGATGCAACATTATCAAACACTTTTACTGGTATTTTACTTTTTGTTATCCCATCTCCTCCTGCGCCTACAATTCCAACCCCATCACTGCCCCACATATATAAACTCCCATCTTTTGTTACTGCTCCACTATGCTCATCTCCAAGACTAATAGATGCAACATTATCAAGCACTTTTACTGGTTTTGTTTTATTTTCTGTTGTTCCATCTCCTAACTGGCCAAGGTAATTATGTCCCCACATATACAAACTTCCATCTTTTGTTACTGCTCCACTGTGGCCACGTCCAAGACTAATAGATGTAACATTATCAAGTACTTTTATTGGTTTTCTTATATGTCCATTTTCACTTGTTGTCCCATTTCCTAACTGGCCATAGTCATTATCTCCCCACATATACAAAGTCCCATCCTTTGTTATTGCTCCACTGTGGTAATCTCCAAGACTAACTGACATAACATTATCAAGCACTTTTATTGGTTTTGTTTCATAAAATATGTCACCTCCTCCTAATTGATCATAAGTATTTTCTCCCCACATATACAAAGTCCCATCTTTTGTTACTGCTCCACTGTGGCGATAACCAAGGCTGACAGAAGTAACATTATCAAGTACTTTTACTGGTTTTGCTTTATTTTCTCTTGTTCCATCTCCTAATTGGCCATAGTCATTATCTCCCCACATATATAAGCTGCCATCTTCTGTTATTGCCCCGCTATGGTTATAACCAAGACTAACTGATTTTATATTGGCATCAAGAACATTTCCAGGTGTATTTGATGGCATACTTGACGGATTTTCGCTTGGAATTGGTACTGGTGTTTCTGATGGAATTGGCACTGGTGTTTTTGATAGCTCTGGAACTGATTTTTCCAATTTAATTCTTATATCTTGTGGTTCATATATTACAAATATTCTTTTATTTACTGGTATGTAACCCTTTGCCAAAACTTCTAATGAATATACTCCTGCTGGAAGATACCCAATAGCTTTTCCATTTTCATCTGTGGTAATATAGTCTGTTTCTACAAAGTCATCTGGATTTTCTACTGTCTGGTTCTGTCCTTTTTTGCTTATACTAAATGCCGATTTAATATTTGAACCTGCAACTGCCTTTTTTTCATTATCAATAACAGAAATATCTATCTTATATTTATAATGTGGACAAGTTTTACAGCCACCTTCATTAAAATCCAAAGAATAATATAAATCACAGATTTTTATTGATATATCCAGGCTTGATTCATATTTTAGTTTTTTTGAATTTAATAATACAGCTTCAAATTTAAGTTCTGCTTTTCCTTTAATCTCCCCTTCTATACAATTTTTACATGTATGTACTTTAGATGAAGATTTTTCTTGTAAAGGTAAAGATAAAGATGCCTTTACTTCTGCGCCTATAGTTGCACCTATCCCTGCTGAAGCAATACCTTCATGTAATATTGCTATTTTAGGTGACAGATTAATTCCAACAAATATAGTTATTTCTCCCTTAATTTCAGGCTTAAATTCGGGAGATGATGATAAATTTTTAATTCCTTCTTTATTAGATACAGAAAATCCTATAGTTCCCTTTAAAGTCCCATTTATAGTTATTGTTCCAGAACATTCAACTACAATACAAGGATTTAGTTCAATTAACACTCCTGGACATGGACTGAATCCAATACGTCCAAGGGATATTTTACCCGTGGCCTTTGCTGATAAACTTATATCAATTCCTACAGAATAATCTGCTTTGAGTTCTAAATACTGGTATGATAATGATAAATACAGTTTTGCAGAAATTTTATACCCGCCCTTAATATTACCTGAAGCCTCAACTTTATTATCATCTGAACCAAACTTAATATTATTAAGTTCATAAGATAAAACATCACTACTTGCACTTCCGCTAATATTTACATCTGCTCCTTTTTTTAACTGTTTTTGTGGTATATCCTCTTCTCCTTTTATAATACCTTTATATTCAACCCCTTCTTCTGCCCCGGACATATCAACAATGGCATTTTCTGTTCCTGCTTCCGTATCAATTTTTACATAATCAAAAACCTCTTTTAATGATGTATCTTCTCCAGTAATTGTAACTGTTGTGCCATCTAATGCAAGTGAAGCAACTTTAACAATAAGAAAATTTTCTTTATTATACTGGTAAGAAAATATATCACCTTTTTTTAGGGAGGTTATACTTTCATCTGCATTTTCAATTACATAAATAAAGTTTTTATCATCTGCTTTTATAACCTTATTTATTCCTTTTTTTTCAGGAATAATAATTGTTTTATTACTATATACAGCAAAGTTATTTTTTATATTTCCATCAAGATTTAAAACTTTTTCCTGTTCAAAATCATCTGTTGTTTTTGTTAAAAACTCCTGCATTTCCTGTGTATAATCTGGTGTTTCATATGATGTACAAAACGGTCTTAATGTTTCACTATCTACTAAAAAACCACGCAAGTAAAAATATTGTGGCAACTTTTTTTCAATAACAATATCTGCATCTGTTTCACCAGCAGATACTTCTTTTATAGCAGATGTAAACATTTCTGTTCCATCTTCATTATAAATGCCTACAACAAGTGTAGCATTTTCTGTTGTTTCAAAAGAAACTTTTGCTGTCTGTTTATCTATTTCAATAGAAAAAATATTGCAACCTTCATTTTCTGATTGTTCATTATTTTTTCCTTCAAACTCTTTTCCAACCAGGTTTCCAAAAGAATTTGTTCCCTTTACAGATAGCTCATTTTTAATTTCTTGTTTATTAGAAGTACCCATTATATTATTTTTTCCACTGGCTTGTATTATTTTTATAGATTCTGGTGGTAAAATAATACTAAATGTAATAATTATTGCAATAATAATTGCAATTTTTTGTTTAAATGATTTTTTATTCATTATTTTCCTCCTTTTATATATAATTTTTTACATATATTAAATAAAATACCTGGAATTAAAGGTACTGCTATTCCAATAACCGTATAAGGCAGCCATAGAAATTGTACATTTTTAATTACTGGGAATGTTGCTAACAGTAACATTTTTTCATTGCTTAAAAAAAGATACACAAATGTTACGATTTTAAATGCAAGTAAGTGGAATAACATAATACCTAATGTATGCTGTCCAATAAAAACTAGTAGCCGGTTTTCTTTTATATATGGATAAGAAGCTATGCTGTACAGCATAAACCAGCCCAGTATTGATACTGTTAAAAAAAATAAAGGGTTAGTAATTTTTCCTGATGACATATTTACACTTCCAAAATTATTAAGCACACATAACAATAAAAATGTTACTATAGAAACTTTATATTTATTTCTGTAAATTTTATCCATAATATTTATTTTATGTATAATTACACCTGATAAAAAAGCAAGATATGCTGCAAAAAAACAGTGCATACCTAATGGAAATACTAGTTTATATCTGGAAACTATTTCTGCCCCTGCCATGCATATAACTATGCTTAAAGGTATGGTGTATTTTTTTATATTAAATTTATCTGAAAAATAAATAAGACACATATATATAATTGAAACACAAAAAAGAGTTCTTAAAAACCAGGTTGCCCCACCAAGCTGGCTTCCACCTGCAAAAAAGAAATTTTTAAATACTGCAATAAAAGTTTCTTGTACATTTCTGTATTCCTGTACATCTCTAACTAGTCTAGTAAAATTTGGATTATCTGAATAAATACCAGTTTTTAAAAAAGTATTGTGCATAACATTGAAAAATCCATTACATAATACAAATGGCAGCCATAAAGTTGTAATTTTTCTAATAAAAAATTCTTTACACTTCTTTATATTACTAATATTCTTATTATCCCATAATATCCCTGAAGCAATAAAAAAAATTGCCATATGGAACAAATATATCCAATGTTTAAACGGACCATAAGCATGTCCCCATACCATAAATATAATTCCAATACCCTTAACAGTATCAATATATGTATCACGTTTTACATATCTGGCAGAAAAACTAATATTTTGTATTTGTCCATATCTGTTTTTATGTTTTAAATTTATGCTTTTATTTTTTATGTTTACATACTGCATATTTATAAATCCACCTTTCTGCTTTGGTACCCTTTAATAATTTGTATTAGTAAAATTAATTAAGTTTTTAAATTCGCTCCTTTCTTGGCAATCTGTATATTACTGGCTGCAATATTAGATAAAATACAGGTATGCCATATAATTCTTAAAAACTACCTGTCTGTTTAAAATTCTCCCCTTTCTAAAAATTTTTTCTTAATCTGGAAAACTATACTTTTTCAGAT
>CAJUJY010000025.1 GCA_910586555.1 uncultured Lachnospiraceae bacterium | reverse complement strand
ATTACTACGACTGGGCAGTTACAAGCCCATTACCTTTAGGTGATGGGTAGTTGACATACCACTAAAAAACCCAGGGGCATTTTTGCAATGTGCTGGAAAATAATATATGATGGAATTGTTGCAGAGGAAGATGCAGCACAGTTTAAAAGTATGGACTGCTGGTTTAAAGAAAACCTTCCTGAACCTGTTATATGTAAAAACAGACAAAAAGCCATTACATACTTTAAAACAGAAACTTCAAGTGAAATGCTGGAAAAATTAAAGCCAGCCTTTGATTTACTTGATAAATATAACCAGCCATATGATGTTGTTTACACAAATTATGTTGAAAATATAGTTTATGAAGACCAATGGCAGGTTGCTGCCTGTGTAGAAGATTAGGCTGTACACCATTTCTGGCAGTACAGCCCTTTATTATTTATAAAATTTTTAGAAGGAGAAAACTTAATCAAAATCTGTTATACGCTCTAACATTTTACGGTAACGCAGGCGTACTATTTCATTTTTAGCAAGAACATCTTTCTCATCACCTGTATACTGGCAACGTATACAATAATATTCTTTTTTATCTTTATCATAAAACATATCAATATCAAGGTCGCGCATAAAGCAGGACGGACACCTGAAATTTAATTTGCCTTTTCCAGATTGAGCCATGTAGCAAATACCTCCTTATCACTTATTTTCTTCTGGTAACCAACTGTAAACATTGGTGAGAAAGCATAACCCTCTCTTATATACCCTTCTGCATCTTTAGCATCTGTGCTTAATGATACCTTTGTTCCGATTGCAGGGATTACAGCAGAAGCAGATTCTGCACCAGCCATTACTTCCTCACGGCATTTATATTCATAATCCAGTGACTTTGTTTCACTGCCTTTATTTAATGAAAGGGTAATTCCTGTCATATCTTCCGGATACTCTGTTGTACCATAACATGCAACCATATATTCATTAATTGTTACATCTGCATCCGGGTTACTCATTTCAAGTATATTTCTTTCAATCTTAATATTTGAAGCACCCTCTTCAAAGTAAATCTTTGTCTGGATTTTTACTGTTAAATCATAAAATTCAATCTCTACAGGATCAAGCACAAGTATCCTTGTCTTGCCTTCTTGTACAAAACTTGCATGTGTACGGCAAAGACATAAATCAACCTCTTCACCATTATAACATACCTTTGCACTGCGTACTGTGCCCTCACCAGCATAATGTGTAAAGTAGCCTGCACGGTATTTTTCCTGGATAAGAAATGGATAAGAAGCATCTTGCACATGTTTTGTCCCAATGCCTGTTTCCCATCTTAATTTAGCAGCATATGGCCTTAAATCAACGATTGCACCACCCTGGTCCATATTTACACAAGCCCTCATATAAGGATCTGCATACCAGAAAAGCTGCTTGTCTGAACCATATAAAATATCTTTCCAGAGTGCACACTCTGGTTCTGTATATGACTTATTTGCCCTGTAGTAATCTGCAAACTCTGCCATTGTCATATCAACAAGTTTGCCCTCTTTCTTTAACTGCCCATAATAAGCCATACCGTCCTCATAAGATTTGGCAAGCAGTTCATAAGGTGCTTCCCATCGTCCCATCTTATTTAACCAGCCTGGCCCTACAAACATCATATTGTAGGCATAACCATTATTATATTTCTCCAGATGGCGGTACTGGTCAATAAGGTTATAAAGATATGGGTATTCCCATGTCTTGCTGTCATAAATCATGCCACGCAGTACATTCTGTGGATGTGTGCCAAAGTTTGAACCATTGCCATCATAACATGCTATCAGGTCACGTGACAGGTGTGGTATTGCTACAATCCCGCTGTCCTCTTCCTCGTTAGCTGCTGGTGCATGTGTATTCTGTTTTGAAGGAATCCAAGGGTTCCATGGACCTCCGTCAAAAAGTGTATACCATGAATTATTACAAGTATGGTATGCCTTAGGGCCTTCTTCCCAGCATGTTGCAACAGCACACTTAACCATTGGGTACTTTTCTTTAATATAATTAGTAAGGTCTGCATCCATATAATAAGAACCTGTAGATTCAGGATAAAAACCAAAACGGTCATAAAACTTTCCAAATACGTCATCTACAATGCTTTTCTTATCTTCCATAGAAAACATCCAGATACAGAAATCCTTTGTTTTATATTTCTCACGGAATTCCTTACATGGAAGCCCAAGCAATGAAAGTGCGATTTCATCACCGTATTTTTCATGATGCTCCTTGGCTATCTCTACAGCCTCATCATTAAACAGGCTTGCATAAGTCATCTGTATTGTTACTTTAAGATTATTCTTATGTGCTGTTTCCTGCTGGAATTTAAAAATATCCAGCGATTCTGTGAGAAGTGCCTTTCTTCCAATATCTTCTGCCTTGCCCTGTCCAGTAACCTTCTCTGCATATTCTGGAACCATTTCCGGACGGTGGATAATATTCACAACAAATGTATTCTCCATTCTTGCATACTCCTTTTAAAATTTTATTTGTGCAACCGGTTGTTCAATGTTATAACCATAGTATAATTAACTATTCCTCTTTTGTCAATGTATACAGGGTAATTTTTCCCATTTATTTTCTTACGTACATTTTTTATGCTGCTTGCAGGTAACACCCAATTATCCCAAGTAACAGCAGATGTGCAGGGTAAAATATATAATATACATATTTAGGCAGCCTGTCTTTCCGTTCTTCGTTGTAGAACCATATACCATAAAATGATAAAGGCCCTGTTACATACAAAAGGCTTGCTGCCATTCCAAGCACAGTTTTTAATACATTCCTTGAATAAAACAGATAAAATACTGCCGTAAGAAGCACCATGCAAAGCCCGTATGATGCCACAAGTACTGTTACCCATACAACTGCACACAGTACTATAACTGCCCTTAGCAATATTACTCCAACGCCCTTTCCCTCTTTAAATAAATCAAGGAAATAAAGCATCAGAAGACAGATACACATTGTTACAAGTGCATTCTGGCTGTTCCAGTCCACAAGTTTCTGGCTGTTTGCCAGGTCATATGGTATTTCACTTATAACTGCAAATACAAACATAGACAGCAGATATTTACGGAAATCTGATGTGTGCCTGAAGCCCTCAACAAGCAGATAAGCAAAAACAGGTACAGAAAGCCCGCCTATTAACTGCATGACAGAACCTGTCCCTGCTATTACCATAAGCTGGCCATCGTCTGCAAGTGCTTCTGACAACTCCTGCTGTGTATACTGGTCCAGATTAATTATTCCCTTTTCTATTATTGTAATACCAATAGATTGTATAAGCATTGTAATACATGCAAATATTTTTAACCCGTCAGCAGTAACACTTGGCAGCCTCCAGGCGGTAAGCCTTCTTGTCTTTGGCATATGGATATTTTCCTTTCTAAGTTTGAAAATAAACTCTTCTGGTATTGGAGTTTCTATGGCATATATAGGAAATGTATTAAGTTACAATAAGCCTACATCATGGAAATAATTATTTCCATGATGCAGACCCATTTACTTGTAAGTCTTTTATCCTTTTACAGCCCCGCCAGTAATTCCTTCTACATAGAATTTCTGCATAATCATAAACAGTATTGAAATAGGTATTGAAACCAGTACACCACCTGCACAGAACTGGGTAAAGTAGTCATTAATAAGGCTCTTATCCAGCATTTTGTACAACCCGATGGCAACCGTATACTTAGAAGATACACCTGCATTAAGAATCATCTTGGCAAATACGAAATCCATCCATGGTGCAAGGAAACTATTAATAACTGTATAAACTACAATAGGACGGCTCATAGGTATTACCATCTGCAAAAAGATACGTGCTTCACTGCACCCGTCAATACGTGCTGCCTCGCAAAGCGCCCTTGGCACAGTATCAAAGAAACCTTTTGCAATAAGATAGCCAAGGCCTGATGAAGCAGAATAAACCATTATAAGCCCTGCATAACTATTTGTAAGGTTAAATGTTTTTAATACAAAATATACTGCAATCATTGACAGCATACCTGGAAACAGGTTCAGTATAACTGCAATATTCATAAGCGGTTTCCTCATAGGGAAACGCATAATTGATGTTGCATATGCAACCATCAGTACGAACAGTGTAGAAATAACACAGTTTACACATGCAACGATAAATGTGTTCATAAACCACTGTGGAAACTGCGCTACAGTGTCAGGGTGGAACAGCTTAATATAATTTGCAATGCTCCATTTCTGTGGAAAGAATGTACTGGTATTAATACCTGTATACTCACTGAAAGATGTACATACCAGCCATACAATAGGTATAAGCCAGATAACAGCAAGTATCCCGATTAATACATTATGCATTACAATCGTTGATGTGCGCTTATCTTTCATTTTCTTTATCTTCATTATTGATATGTCCCCTCCTTATCTCCGCCAATCATATAGTTAAATGCAACTAAAGTAAATAATGCGCATATGATAAAGACAACAATACCAATTACAGATGCCATCTTATAATTATAATAATCCTGTGTCAGACGGAACAGCCATGTTACAAGCAAATCCACCTCCTGCGCCTGTGAGTTGGCAAGTGCCTGGTTTGTAGTAGTGTAAACATCCTGTGTAAGCAGGTAGATTACATTGAAGTTATTAATATTCTTTACAAAGTCTGTAACAAGTGCCGGCCCTGTTATAAATAACATATAAGGCATAGTAATTTTTGCAAATATCTGGAATGGCTTTGCACCATCCATTTTTGCACTTTCAAGCTGGTCTTCTGGTATATTCATAAGTACACCTGTAGCAATCAGCATCTGGTAAGGTACACCAACCCATATATTGATTATTATAATCATTACATGTGCCCATCCTGGTGCGGAAAGAAACGGTATATGGTTAGTAGATACTAAGCCAATATCCTGTAAAAACCCTGTAAGATGTATATTTGAACAAATTGTATTAACAATGCCATTGTCCGCAAAGAAGTTCCTTACAAGCAGAAGTGATACAAACTGTGGTACAGCGATTGTTATTACAAACATAAGACGCCAGAACTTTGGAAACCTTGTTTTGGCACTATTTAAAAGCAGTGACAGAAGTATTCCGCCGATATATGTGGTAATGGTTGAAAAGAACGCCCATACCAGCGTCCAGCCAAGTACACGTACAAATGAGTAACCAAATGTTGCAGTAAGCCCGCCGCCGCCAAACAATGTAATAAAGTTGCTAAAACCTACCCAGGTAAAGAGTTCTGATGGCGGCATATGCTGCTGGTCATAGTTTGTAAATGCAACAAATACCAGCAAAAGAATTGGTATAATTGTAAATACAACAACACCAAGTACAGGAAGTGACAGAAGGGTAATATGGAACTTTTCACCTATATATAACTTCATGTCTTCCTGGAATGTATTAATATGCTCACCATTTTCTTCCATAAGCTGGAGTTTATAAACACTGTCCATGTTCTTTATCCAGATAACTATAGCAACAAGCCATACAACAAAACTAAACAATGAGAATAACAAAATCATAAAGGAATTGTCATAATCATTAAATTCATTTTTCATTGTATCAATATTAAAAACCATTTCTGCCTTTACAGTTCCAAGACTCCCGAATTTAGGCACATACTGGGAAGCAAAGAAAACTGAAAACAGGATTACTGCTGCTTCTAATACTGTCATAATAACCGCTTTTACATATTGTTTATAACGTATATAGCCTGCTCCCCACCATAAAAGTGATAATTTTACAAAAATATTCCCTTTTGCAACTGCTGTCCCAAAATTGGAGAAAAAACCGCCAACAGCCTTGAAGAAGCCGCTTACAGCCTCCGCAGCAGTACTCTTTTTTTCATTCGCCATAAATTTCTCCTTTCTGGCAGAATAAAATCCAGCATTTTACCAGACAGGCAGGCGTACCTGGACGCACACCTGCCGCCTTCAGTTGCTTTTATATTCTTTTAGCTTAATGGTGCGGTTACACCATCTACAAGGTTATCAAGTGCCTTCTGGATTGCCTTGTCATCTTTTGCATTAATCTTGCCCTTTGCAACCATTTCACCAAATGCCTTTGATGTATCCCAGTATTTTTGTCCTACTGCCTGTATTACACCAAAATCACCTTGTGATACTGCTGCTGCAATAGCCTTGTCATTCTGGATAGCATCTGAAGCAAGTACATTTGAGTTAGTAGGAGGCTGTTTAAGAAGGTCAAAGTGGAGTTTCTGTGACTCTTCATTAGAGATAAACTCTGCAAGAAGCACAGCCCATCCAGTATTTTTTGAATATGCATTTACAGCTTCAAATTTATAACCATATGCCGGAGCCATCTGTATCTGCTTGCCACCAAGGGTATATGTTGGAAGCTTAGTAGCTGAATATCCGTCTCCCCATATCTCTTCGGCCTTACCACTGTCCCATGCACCAGAAATTACTGCACAAAGGTCACCAGATGCAATAGTATTTGAAATCTGCCCGTCAGCTATAGGCATAAATGCTGAATTAGAAGTAATATCAAGCATTGATTTAACTACATCAACACCACTGTTTCCATCTGCACTTGTGCCGTTCCAGTCCATTGTTGTAGTACCATCTTCATTAAGCCCTGTTGTAAATCCTGCACCATAGAAGAATGAAGCATTATACCAGCCTGAATTAAGTGTCATGCCAACTTTCTTCTTTCCTTTTGCTGCTGCTGCAAGAAGTGAATCCCATGTTTTAGCATCTTCATCTGAAACAATAGAAGAATCATAATATAAGAAATATGTGTTAGCCCCGCCTGTAGGAAAACCATACATCTTACCATTAAGTGTTGCTGCTTCAACTGAATCTGGTGCATTGGCACTTTTTACATCATCAAGTGTCTTGCCTGCTTTTGTAAGTACTTCACTTACATCATCAAGTGCTGCAAGTGCACCTGCCCTTACAAGGTCTGCAAGCTGGTCACTTGCATATGAGTAAACATCTGCTGCTGCTTCAATATCTGTTAATACTGTATCCTTTGCAGTTGATTCTGATTCAACACCTATTTCAATATTAAACTTCTGGTCAGAATAAGTGCTTTCAAACTTGGAAACAAGCTGTTTTAAATAATCCTGGTCTTCCTCTGCGCCCCAGAGCCTTAAACTTACAGTTTCTGAAGATCCGCCTCCGCCAGAAGAATCATTATTATTTCCACCTGTTTCACTACTAGCACCTGAAGATGGCTTTTTATCATCTCCTGATGTATCACCACATCCAGTTGCCATTGTTGCAACCATTGTTGCACATAATAACATACTTACTAGTTTTTTTCTCATTCCTTTTTCCTCCTTAATAATTCTAGTTTACCCATATTACTTAAAACGGACATTTAACCTCATTAAGCCAGCCCTTTAGAGGGCACACTTCTTAAATGGCAGGTTTGGTTTACCAGGGCTTTAAAAATGGCAATGAGGTTGTTTTGCAATCAGAGATTGCCTGAAATGCGGATTACTAATATCCGCTTGGATTTTGGCTGCCAGTACTCATAACCTGTTGGTTATTTTGTACAATTTACAGTGGCAATTACCATTTTTCATGTGCATATTATACCATTATACCATTAGCTGCAGTTTGCATTTTCAATCACATATTTTGCAATTCCAACTATATAATGTCTTACCAGCCCTCTTCTGAATGTATCTTGAACTTCATTATCTGCTGGTCAAGCGGATATTCGCAATCCGCTTCGCTACTTGCTCATAACCTCATTGCCGCTTTGCGGCAGTCTGGCAGGAGCTTGAACCCCTGCCAGACTAAGTAAGTCCTAAACCCACCGCTTAAGAAGCGGGGGACTTACTTAATGAGGTTCAAAATTCCCTGGTTTTTTTCTCCATTCATATGGTGAACAACCCATTACCTGTTTAAAATTACGGTTAAACGTAGAAAGTGTAGAAAAACCACACCTGAATGCAATATCTGACACAAGTGCATCTGTTTTTCTAAGCATTTCACATGCATTCTGTATACGTACAAGATTAATATACTCTAACGGAGCCATATTTATGCAGGAAGAAAAAAGCCGGCGGAAATGGGTTTCACTTATATGGCAGTGCCCTGCAACTTTCTCTATGCGTATTGGCTCCATATAATGCTCCCTTATGTAAGTTAAAGCATCTGAAACCAGGATATTGTTTTTGCCATCTAAATTTTCCTGGCTGTTATATGTATTATTTCCACTATTCTTCCTGGCAATGCTGGCCAGAAATGATATTAAAACACCCTTTACCTCCTCAATATAAAATTCATCATTCTGCCTCATAATATCCAGCATATTGCGGATTTTACCTGCAAGCACAGGATAATCTGCGGCTTCAAGGAAAAGCCCTCTTGCATTAACCCTGTTTATAATCCACTGGACTTTTTTTTCATTAACATCTGGCGGATACAGCTCCCTAAGTATCTCTTCTGTATCAAAAAAAAGATACTCCCATTTACTTTTAGTTCCAGGGTCACTTGTAGTAGTATGTGGACAGTTCTGTGGTATTATTGAAAACTGGCCTCCCGAAAAACGGTAATCCTCCTCTCCTATGGTTAATATGCCACTGCCATTATAACAATACCCGATTTCCATGCAATTATGAAAGTGTAAATAATCTATCCCCTCACCATACGTCCGTATCCATTCACTGCCCAGAAGGGCCAGAATAGGAATTTCTGCCGGCATTTTATAATACCGGAATTCTATTTTAGACTTTTTTGCCTTTCCCATAGATATTCCCCTTTCAGATAAAATGCGCAATCGATTGTCCATATATATAATTATACAGTTTTTTTTAATAAAGTCAATAATTTTTTATTAAAAAACACGATTGTTTTATAAATTTTGCATTACATATAAACAAAAGATAATTTATGGAATAACCATAAGCTGCAATATAAATAATGAATAAGCAAATTATACATTATTTATGCCTCCTATGCCCAGCTAAAAACTTGCAAGTAAAAAATATATAAAAAGCTGGAACATTTTTAAATATTCCAGCTTTTATATATTTTAACCTTATTGCCGCTTTTAAAACTCTGGTTGCAGCCGCCAGATATTTAACGGGTTGCCCGGCTTTTATTTTTCTGTCCCCTTATTCCTTTTGTACGCTTCCTGTTTTCCTTTTCTTTTAACTTCTTATATGTTTCTTTTGGAAGCCTGTAGTAAAGGCATGCCATATCAAAAAGCCTTTCTGCTTCCCTTTGTGTAAATTCACCTTTCTTAAGCCTCCATCTCCAGTTTTGTCCTATTGTTGATGGAAGGTTCATTCTTGCACTATTATCTTTAAGAAGTATGTCCTGCATCTGTATTACTGCTGTATCTGCCGTACTTCCATATGCAAGTTTTATTACACTGGATGCAAGTTCTTTTTTATCCTTGCTTCCAGTATAAGCTTTAAGATAATTAAAGCCTTTCCCTTTAAGTGTGCCAAGATATCCCAAAAGGGTTTCATTATCATGTGTACCTGTATATACAACACAGTTTTTATCATAATTATGTGGAAGATATTCATTAGAACAGCTCCCATCAAATGCAAATTCCAGCACTTTCATTCCAGGATAGCCCGTTTCACTAAGCAGTTTCTTTGCTTCTGGCATTGCAACGCCAAGGTCTTCTGCTATAATCTGTGCACCACCTATTGCGTCATCTATTGCATCTGTAAGCTTGCGCCCAGGCCCTAACCTGTATTCACCTTCTGCCGGCACGCCATTTACAGGGATTGCATAATATTTTGCCATTCCTATAAAATGGTCAATCCTTATTACATCATACATTCCTGCTGCTGACTTCATTCTTTTTTTCCACCAGGCAAAACCATCTTCTTCCATAACTTCCCAGTTATATAATGGATTGCCCCATTTCTGCCCATAGCTTGAAAATATATCAGGAGGACAGCCTGCCACATCTATAGGTTTAAGATCTGCATCAAGCTGGTACTGTAAAGGGTTAGCCCATACATCTGAACTGTCAAGTGCCACATAAATTGGTATATCACCAATTATTTTTATGCCTTTGCTATTTACAAATTTCTTTAACCGGTTCCACTGGCTGTAGAACTTAAACTGTACATATTTCCAAAAAGCAATCTGTTCTTTAAGAAGTACTGAATACTTTTCAACTGCTTCTGGTTTCCTTGTCTTTATATCTTCGTCCCATAAAAGCCATTCTTTCTGGCCAAAATGTTCTTTACATGACATAAATAATGCATAATCCCCAATCCAGTCTTTATTCTCTGATATAAACTGGTCATATTCTTTACTTTCACACTCTTTAGTATTAGAAAACGCTTCTTTAAGCACAAGGAACCGGTTTTCATATATCCTGCTGTAGTCTATATCGTCTTCTGCCTGTCCCCAGTCCATTTTTTCCAGGCTTTTTTTATCAAGCAGGCCTTCTTCTGCAAGCAAATCTAAATCTATAAAATATGGATTGCCCGCAAATGTAGAAAACGACTGGTATGGGCTGTCACCATAACTAGTTGGCCCTATAGGAAGCACCTGCCAGTATGTCTGTCCTGCCTTTTTTAACTTATCTGCAAATTCATAAGCTGCCCTGCCAAATGTCCCTATGCCATATGGTGAAGGCAGGCTGCTTATAGGAAGCAGTATGCCTGCACCTCTTTCTAATCTCCTGTCCATTAAAAATCTCCTTTCTTAAACCGGTTAATTAGCTTTTCCTGTTGAAATTATCTTTTTTGCTGCTGCAATCTCCCTTCTTATCCCTGCCAGTTTTCCCTCTTCCATTAAAAGAAACATCATTCCTGCTAATAATGGAACAAGGCAGAATATAACACCCTTCATTGCAAATTGTTTATAAACAAAATAAGAAAATGCAACACCTGTATGATATGATAAAAGTACACCCAGAAAAAACTTTGTCTTTTTAAGATGATTTTTATCTTTGTCACATATATACTCTACATATGATGTGGTAAACTGCCTTAAATTATTAGTTGAGAATATTGATGAACTTGTAAAGCCATTAACACCAGGAAAAGAATTCCATTGCACTGATGTCATAAAAAATACAGGGTATAATGCAATAATTGTATTTACCCTTTTTGTAATAAAATATAAAATTATTGTCATTAGTATTTCTATAAATATGCACAACATCTTTATATTTATATGTGTATACTTTGCAATAACCACTGGGACTGACAGCCCTGCCATATAAATAACTGCTGCTATAACGCGTAAAAGTAATTCAGGAAAGTTTTTCCCTGTTATGCATAATGTAATGTTTATAAGGTTCGCTGTCTGGGCAGATGCAAGAAAATCTGCATGGTTTAATATTGCGTATGCAGCAATAAAACCTCCTGCCACACACATTGAATATTGTGTATAATATCCGGTTTTATTATTTTCTTTCATTTTTTGATTATTCCAGCCTGCCTGTGGTATTTTAAGGAACAGGACTAATATAAAAATAACATGTATTACTTCATGCCAGCAGCGGTATACCGCTTATGCCCCGCCGCTGCTGGCAAACCTGCCGTTTAAAAAGCTTGTTAAACTTTAAAGGTTTACAAAGCAGTCTGTTTCTTTTTTAAATTTTGCAGATATTTTTTCATTTGTTTCCATCTCTTTATTCATATCACTTATATCAGAAACCATTGAGTCAACACTTGTAGCAGCACTTGTAACACCATCTGCACTTTCCTCAACTGCTTTTGTAATACCATCTATGGAATCAGTTATTGAATTAATTATCCTTGCAAGATCAGAAGAAAGCTGTTCAAAATCACCCATTGTATCATTTACATAGGTTGCATCTTTATTATACTGCTTTCCAATCGCCACAAATTTATCATAATCAGGAAGTATTGTCTTTTCAATAAATTCTGTTATTTTATTAGCTGAATTAATAAGGCCATGTACAGATTCTATAACCATTTCATTAATTCCCTGGATATTATTAGCTGTATCCTTGCTTGACTCCGCAAGCTGCCTTATCTCATCTGCAACAACAGCAAACCCCTTTCCTGCCTCTCCTGCCCTGGCAGCCTCGATAGAAGCATTTAGGGCAAGAAGGTTTGT
Source organism: uncultured Lachnospiraceae bacterium (assembly GCA_910586555.1). Taxonomy (GTDB): domain Bacteria; phylum Bacillota; class Clostridia; order Lachnospirales; family Lachnospiraceae; genus Butyribacter. Next base: position 38,478 of record CAJUJY010000025.1, on the reverse strand, counting down.
CTGGCTTGATATGCTTAAAATATCTGTTGTCAGCTGTGTTATCTTTTCTACTTGTTTGCTATTTTCCATAGCCTCTTTTAATTCTTCCATAATTACAGAAACCATGGTATTAGCCCCGTTTTTATTGCTTTCTGCCGTCTTCTCAAGCCCTGTAGCACGTTCATTCATCTGTTTTGCATAATCCAGTATTCCATTTGTTTCATCTGCCATATTATTAACCCTGTCATTGGCATTTACAGTTTCTTCATCAACACTGCGCACTGTGGCAGCAACCTCTTCCATTGTGGCAGAAAGTTCTTCCATCACCGCAGATATATCACATGCACTCGCATTAGCGGTTTCTGCTTTCCTGGCAACATTACTTACACTATTATCAAGGTCTTTGGAATTAGCTGTTATTACTTTCATTATACTTTCAAGCTTAATTATAAATTCATTAATATTAGCAGATACACGTCCTATTTCATTGGAAGATTTTACTGAAATCCTTTTTGATAAATCCCCCCTGTCTGCATTAATATCATTTACAATGCCATCAAGTTCGCTGTTCATCTTTTTTAAAGGCCTTATTACCAGTAAAAATATTGTTACAATTATTAAAATTATTACTATAAAAATAACAGCAAGCAGTACAAAACTTGTCTGTTCTGACCGTTTATATACTGAATCCAGCTCATCTTTAAGCCTGTTTGTTACATTATAATTAGCAGCTACAATACCATCAATATCTTCTTGTAAAATATCTGCCCATCTTGCAAGGTTATATGTTGCAAAATTTATGGCCTCTATAGTATCTTCTGATACAAACCCTGCAAGTTTGTTTACATCTTCTATAAATGCAGAATAGTCAAGTTCATATTTATTAAATGCCTCTTTTGTTTCCTTATCTGCCAGCATGTTACTAAGCTGTCCCATAATGCCATTTGCTTCTTTAATTACTTCCTCTGCCTCTGACCACACTTGTTCCATTGCTGTTTTATTCCCAGAAATACAAAGTTCATACATAAGCTTCTGTATACGTTCGCTGGACACACTCATTTTGTTAAGTACAGTGATACTTTCAAGCTGTTCATCTGATATTTGGTGGCTTGCATCATTAACCCTGCCAAGTCCTGACAAAGACACATTAATTGAAAACCAGCTTAAAATTCCAATAATAACAACAGGTATTATAATATAAAGAGCAATACTGCTGGTTCTTGATTTTTTCATATTAATCCTCCATTCCTGCCATAAGCCTGTAAGTCCCGGGCCGCAGGCACAAATTCCAAACTCTTGTAAAGCAAAGGTCTGGATCCCCCTGCCGTATTTACACGGCACAAATAGCAAAACGAATACTAAAACCTGTTTATTCCCTCTGTTTCATCATCACTTTTGTGTATTTCTTTTATTTGTGCATAATATCCATTTTTATCATTTATTGCAATATAAACCCTTTCACCAGCCTTATGCCCCAGAATGGACTTACCCATAGGGGACTCAATACTGATCATGTTATTTAATACATCGCACCTTACAGTCGTTACTATTTTATATGTTTCTTCACACCCTTCATCTTCAATATATAAGACAACGGTATCATTTAAGCCAGCTTCATCTTGTCCAGACCTGTCCTCAATGATTTTGGCAGTTTTAACCATCTTTTCAAGATAACGTATCCGGCTTTCATTTTCATTCTTAAACTTTTTGGCTGCCTTATATTCAAAATTTTCACTTAAATCACCATGAGTCCTTGCTTCTTTCACATCTTCCAGAGCCTGCTTTCTTATTACAAGCTTTCTGTGTTCTATTTCTTGTTCCATCTTCTCAATATCTTTTTTAGTTAATCTGTCATACATAGGCTATTTTTCAAAATCCATGCAAATCCTTGTTTTTGTATATGGGCGCACATAAGTATCTGCTGCTTTTATATGTTCTGGATTTGCCTGGTACTCCTTTAAAGCATTTTCGTCTGCAAGCTCACAGTCAAGCATAACATCAGCATTTGAAGAAGAAAGGGGTGAAATTTCTACTGATATATTTAAAAGGCCTGGTATTTTGCCATAAAGCCCTTCAAGGTTTTCTTTAATGCCATTAAGGACTTCCTTTTTGCTTTTTCCATCCAGATCCTGTTTTAACTGCCATAAAATAATGTGTTTAACCATAATAATTCCTTTCTATAATTATTTTAACCTCTGGCCTTTATTAATCCAGCCCATTAATTACATCTATGGTTTTCTGGTAATCTTTTTGTACCCTTTTATAAAGACCAGGTACTTCATCAGAAAACCCATTACGTAGTGCCTCTGTAAGCAGGGAACTGGACTCCTCAAGAGCTGTAAAACTTAAATTCATACATACACCTTTTAGTGTATGTGAAGCAGCAAAAGCTTCTTTATAATCTTTTTCTTCCATTGCTTTGCACAATGCATCATATCCACACTGTGATGGGAATTTTAACATAAATTTCTTAATAACCACGTCACTGTGCAGACGTCCAGCCGCCTGGCTGTAATCTCCTCCAAAAGCATTATAACACTCCTCTACTGTCATTATATAACTCCTTTCAATATAAATTTAATGTCAGATTACAAACTGGTTCATTAATGTTACCATTGTTTCTACCTGCTGTTGCTGTTCCTGGCTTATGGCGGCTGTTTCCTCTGATGTCGCAGAATTATTGTCTACCACTGCCGAAACCTGTGAAATATTATCATTTACTTCATGCATACGTTTAACATCATTTTGTAACATTAAAGCTATCTGCCCCATCTTTTGTGTTGCTTCCATGGCACCGTCCATAACCTCAGACATATTGCTTGCGGTTTCATTAGCAATGGAAATTCCCTTATCTACTGCATCTATTGTTGTTTCAATAAGCGTTGTTGTCCTTCCAGCAGCTTTGGCCGATTCTTCTGCAAGGCTTTTAACCTGCTCTGCAACAACAGCAAATCCCTTTCCTGCTTCACCTGCCCTTGCTGCTTCAATAGCTGCGTTTAATGATAACAGGTTTGTCTGTGAGGCTATATCCTCTATATCACCAATAATCGAACCTATTTGTTCAGAACACTTGCTTATCTCACTAATTGCATCTATTAATTCCTGCATTTTATCATTGCCTGTCTGTAATGACTCCCCTGCCTTTGAAGCAATTCCTACTGACTCGCTAGCCTCTGATGCATTTTTCTCCATGCTTTCTGTCATTCCGCCAATAATATTTACAAGTTCTGATACTTGCATTGCCTGTGAGGTACATCCTTCTGCCAGGTCTTCCGCAGCACATGAAAGCTGCTCTGAACCATTATCAATATGCCCTGAAACTTCACGTATAGTTAAAAGGGTCTTTCTCATTTTTTCCCCAATGCTTATAAACGAATCTTTAATCTGGACAAATTCCCCAACATACTCCTGCTGTATATTAACATTATAATCACCATTGCTCATTTGTTCAAGGGTATCTGATATTTCCATGACCATATTTGTAATATTGCGCTTCATAAAATTAATTGAAGCTACCATAGAACCAACTTCTGTATTATCCTCTTTCATATCAAGAGGTGCTTTGAAATTGCCATCTGCAAGTTCTGCCATTTGCAGGGATACTTTTTCAACAGGTACAAGCAGTTCCTCCCTTGCAAACCTGATTATTTTCAGAATATTATTTACCATAACGCCAAATGCGCCAATAAACATTACCTGTATTATAATCATTATTACATTCAGGGTTCTTCTCTTATTACTATTCCTGTCCTGTATCTTATCAATAACATTATCTGTAAGAAGATTTATCTGTTTTGTTGTGTTTTCATAATTATCGCTGAAAACATAATTGCATGCAGTCTGTGTGTCCCCTGCTGCTGCACTTTCCATTGCATCTTCTTCTAATGGCACAAGTCCTTCTGAAAGCCCTGAAATATTATTTAATTCTTCCCATTCGCTGTTTGTAATATTTATCTTTTTTAGTACTTCCAGTGCCTTTTCCCTTGACTTGTCCTCCTCCAGTTCTTTCATATAAGCGTCATAATAATCCTTATTAGCTGTAACAGCATATGACTGTACAGAATATGTAAGTGTTTTAGAACCGTTGCGGTACTGGTTAAGAGCCTTAGTTGCATTAAGCTGTTCTGATTGTGCATTTGATGAAATAAGGTTTACAGTTATTGTCATTACAAGAAATACTATTCCTGTTATAACTGCCAGGATTGCATTTTTTACAAGCCTTCTTAATGCAGCACCCTGGCCATTGTCTTTAATTGTTTTATCCTCCTTGTTTGCCATATCTTTCTCCTTCTCCTTATATAAATCCCCATTTATATATTTGCCCTTTATAAGTAACTATTTTTATTATATGCTTGAATTACCTTTAAGTCAAGATTACAGCTTACCTATACTATAAAAACCGGGCAGGGAAAATGTTTTTACCCTGCCCTCCACGCGCCCTGTGTGCCACTTCAGTATCATATTCCGTCTGCACGGGTCTGTACATAAAAAAGGGGCAAAATTTAAATTCTGCCCCTGGTTAATTATTTACTTTGTTAATATAACAATCAGTATGTTTCAGGAATATCCGCTACACCAAACAGCCTGTAAATTCCTGCCCATTTCTTTTTACTCTGGTTACCAGCCTTACGTATATAGATAAAGCTGCCACTCTCTACATTATTAAGGTTTACTATCTTAGTTGAAGTATTTCCTGCTGCTAATGTCTTTACCCCGGTTGTTGGCAGTTTTGAAATATCAGTAACCTTTTCTTGTGAAACTACAATCTGGTAATCATCACTGCCTATATTAGTAAACCTGATTGTACCTTTCCATTTACTGCCATCTTTCTTTGAATCACCATATACTACTGATACAACAGTTTTATCTTTATCATCTTTTACCACAGCATATTTAACACCTGCACCACCACTAACTGCTGCTACACTGCTAGCGCTTGCTATAACAGCACTTCCGCCAAGTTCTGCATCACTAAGAGGTGCTGTAACCTCCAGGTTAATACGTGTCCATTTAGAAGCACACTTTGCTTTTTTAGGTGAAGAATCATTAACTTTTGCTTTGGTACGTACTTCCAATACCCCTACAGAACCTGATGTGGCAGGCTCTGCCTCAGAGCCAAGCAGCACGTCTGCCCTTACACCCTTTGTAACCCTGGAAACATCAGTTGCTACAACTGTTGATTTTTTTGTTTCCCCATTCTCTGTTACATCAAATTCCTTAAATGTATATTCTGTATTTTTATCTGTTCCCCCTGTTGTTTCCTTTGCTGTAAGTACACGGTATTCCGCAGCCTTTGGAAGTGTTAAAGTACCTGCTGTATACTGTACAGAAACAGAAGGCCCGTTTGCCTGCTTTGCAATATTAAGCTTTGAAATTTTACCTGGAAGTGTACCAGAAACATATACTGGCAGCTTATTATTAAGGTTTGATGCATCATATGCATCAGAATAATAAGTATCTGTTTCAAGTTTTTTATCTACAGCACAAGTCCTTACATAAAGTGAAGCCCCCTGGCACTGGTATTCAGAAAAAACATCTTTAATTACACCTTTAGTTAGTTCCTCATTTTTCCAGCCGCCTCCTGGTATCCTGTACTGGAACTTTGTGGCAGCAACCGCATTCCTCTTGCTGCTCCCTGCCAGGAATTCCAGTTCATGCTTCTCTGCATTATATGTTAAAACATTAACTTTATCAGATGCTGGAATCCTTATAATATATGGTATATCCATATCACCTGTCATAACTGCAATAAAATTATCCTTAGCAGCATTTAATTTGGATAAGTCCATTTTAACTTCATTTGAACCATTGACATCATGTACATCCCATGCAGATATTTTAAAAGTTGTTTTGCCGCTCTTCCTGTTAGTGCCCTTTTTGGCCACTCCAAATAAAACTTCCCTGTTATCTCCTGGTGTAACAACAATCTTCTGGTCATCTTCATCAACATTTACTGCATCTATATTAATGCTTGCTGACGCACCAGCAGGACCTGCGCCAGCCCATGCTGCCACTGCCAGTGCAGTTACAGCAGCTCCCTGCAATAATTTCTTTATCCTCATAAATAATACCCCCTTTAATTAACTCTAATGTCCACATATAACAGGCCATAATATTTATTACTTAGAAGCTATAACAGGAATTTTAATACCTGTACCTGCCTGTGTCCATGCACCTGCCCATCTTTTAGCCCTCTTGTCACCAGCTAAACGGATATATACATTTTTGCCACTTGCATCTTCCTGCTTAATATTTACAGCCTTATTATTCTTTATTGTCTTAATGTCCTTATCCCCGGCAGCAGGAGCTGAAGAACCTAAATAATACTCATAATTATCAGATGTCTTATTTGTAAGGACTAAATGTGTAACTGCCGTCCCCTTGCTATTAAGCTTATATCCTGCTTCCATAATAGCACCAGAAGTTGTTGAAATTGTAACAGGCTTATCAACAGTTGCAGTATTTATATCCTGTGTATCCTGTGAAAATGAAAGTGTCTTAGGTTCTTCTATCTTAACACGTGTCCATTTTGAAGCACTTTTGCCTTTTCCCCTGGTTACAGCCTGCTTACGCACCTCAATTACACCAGAAGATGCTGCTGATACACTGTCTGAAGCTTTAAGCAAATCATTAATTTCTTTAACAGATTTAGAACTTATAGCTTCATATGTGGCAACCCCCGCTGTTTTAATAACGCGGTATTCCAGGTTTTTATTAATTGTTACTGTACCCTTTTTATAATCCACAGGTACAGAAGGGCCATTTGCCTGCTTTGCAATATTAAGCTTTACTTCCTTGCCTGGAAGCTTTCCTATAACATACACAGGTACATTAATTGCAGCCGCATTTTTTACAGTATTAATATCTACTTCTTCAGTCTGTATGCCTTTATATGCATCTATAGCATCTTTATTTGTAATCTTTGCTAATTCATCTACACCTGACTGCCTTATATATAATACAGCCCCCTGGTACTGGTATTCAGAAAAATTTAAATCTGCTATTTTATATGATACATTTGTCCATGCATCAGTAGTTCTTCTGTATTCAATTTCTTCAACATCTTTGCCATCTGCCTTAAAGTCACTTATCTTTGCTGTATTCCCATGGAATGTTATCTTATTTCTTTTAGCTGTAGCAGCAAGCTTTATATAAAGAGGCTTATCCATATCATTAGTTGTAATTGCAATATAATTATCCTTTACAACACTTAATTTAGATAAATCAATCTCTGCTTTTCCTGCCTGGCTGCCTGCCTCTGGTTCATATATATCCCATACAGTTACCTTGGCCTTTTTGCTTTTATCTACCTTAGCTATTCCAACCATAAGTTCTGGGTCAGAAAAACTAATCTCCAGTTTAACATTCGTTTCATCAAATGTAACATCTTTAATACTGACTGATGCCTTAGCACCCACAGAACCGGCACCAAACCATGCCAAAGCAGCAAACGCTGTTAAGGCAGTACCCTGTAATGCCCTTTTAATCCTCATAAAAATACCCCCTTTTAATTACTTCTGTCAAATTTCTATAATATATTGTCGGCATTTTACTATAAAATGTGAATAGGAATTTACAATATTTATACATAATTATAATTACATTTAGTAAACATTTATATCAATCCCATATTCACCAAACTGTTCCTTATATACATCTTCCTTTGATGAAGGAACTGTAATGCTTTCTAAATCTGCCATCCCGTCAAGCATATCAAACTTAATACTGGTTATATTAGCTGGCAGTTTTAATGTCTTTAATTCTGTGTCATAAAATGCTTTATCACCAATTACTACCAGGCTTTCTGGCAATTCAAGCTCTTTAATGGCGCTACAGCCCCAGAAAGCTTCTTCATTAATAGTAGTAATACTTCCAGGAAGTTTAATATCTGAAAGTTTTGTACAATTAGTAAACATGCCCTGGCCAACAAATGTTAAACCATCTTCAAGCTTACATTCCTTAAGCCCTTCACAATCTGAGAAAATTTCAATACCCATGCTTTCCACATTTTTAGATATAAAAATATATTCCAGTGCATAACAGTTACTAAATGCATTATCTGAAATACTCTTTACAGCACCAACACCTTTTACTTCCTTTAATTCAGAACAACTGCCAAAAGCATCTGCTCCAATCTTCTGGACAGTATTATTTAAATCAATGGTCTTTAAAGTATCACATGAATAAAAAGCACTGTCTTCAATTTCTGTTATATTAGAACCTGCTGTAAAACTTACAAGGCTTGTATCTGACTCAAAGGCACTGCCCATAACCTTTATAACAGGGTAATCTTTATTTTCATAATTAATCTTATCCGGAATTTCAAGTTCCTCTATATCCATATCACAATGACCTGCAACAAATGCATTATTATCATCAATCTGGAAACTTATCCCTGCACCTTCAAGATAACCACTATTAACATTATACGTTACCTGCAAAGCAGATGTACTGGGACTATCTTTGCCACTGGCACAGCCAGAAAAAGCAGTTATACATAAAACTAACAAACAAATATAATAATACTTTCTTTTCATTTATATTTCCTCACTTCTATGTTATCTGGTTTAATATTATTATTGCTTAGCCAGAACAGCCAGTAATAACTTGTCTTAAGTATAAAATATACAAAGGGGTTGCGAAGCTAATGCCATAAAAGCATTTTACCAGTAAATCCACGGGCTGTAAAGTAAATATTTATAAAAGTAGAGCTAGACATAATTTACTTATTTCATGCGTCTTTACGCTGTAATTTTAATATTAAATGAACCACTGTTTTTTGCTCTATTCAATGCCACTTTCCTCCTTATATCTTCCATAATTTTACACATAGCCGCCTCTTCTTTCACGTCCTGTTTGTAATATCTTGCTTTTTTAGCAAGCACTCCATAGTTCATATCATCGTTTCAGATAATAATAACTGGTTATGCCATCTGCATAACCTTAGCTTCAAGTTTTTTAAGTTCGCCAGGTGATAATAAAGGAACACACTCTGCAATTTCCTCAAGTGTCATTTTTCCTTTTTTTACCAGCGTTTCTGATGTATCTTCGTTATTGTATCCAAAATACCACCTTCTTCCATTGTCTTCATTATACACCAGCTAATATCTTTTGGAAACTGGATTTTCTGTAAAACTTCCCTGGTTTTATATACACCTTGGTACTGTTTTTATATTATTATATATAGAAGAAGAGAGGACTGCTTTAACAATCCTCTCTCCTGTTTTTAATATATTATAGAACAATAATGTTCTTATTAAAAATCTTTAGTATGTACAACTACAATAATTATAAATAATTATATATAACCATTATAGTCTAATAAGACATAATGCTAAAACATGATTAGCTAATTGTTGGAAGTGTACCAAGTTCTTTCCAAGCTCCTGCCCAGCGTGCTGATTTCTTATCACCAGCTACACGGATCCATATTTTCTTACCAGCAGCAGCATCTTTCTTAAGATTTGCTTTACCAGTAGTTGCCTTTAATGTCTTAATATCTTTATCAGCAGCGGAATTTACATCATCTCCTACATAATACTGGAATGCAACGCTACAAGCATTAGCAATGCTAAATCCTGTCTTTTTTGTAGCTTTTTTATCAGTAGTATATTTTATTTCAAGAGAACTACCAGTTGTAACTTTTGCAATAGCATCAGCAGTTGCTGCATCTGCCTTAAATTCTGTAGTAATGCTGTCTTCCGCAAATGTCTTTGGTGCTGCTATCTCTACACGTGTCCATTTAGAAGCACATTTCTTGCCTGTTGTAGCTGTTTTACGTACTTCTACAACTGCTTTAGAAGCACCATTTAAAAGTTCACTAACAGGTTTAGGATCTTTCTTGTCTACCTTAACAGCACTGCTAGATGGGACAAGTGCAGAAGCTGTAGCAACAACAACACGGTACTCTGTCTTAGCAGGAATACTTACTTTTCCTTTTACATAATCTACAGGAACTGAAGGCCCATTAGCCTGTTTTGGAATATTAACCTTTGCTTCTTTGCCAGGAAGGGATCCTACACTATATACATCATACTTTGTTTCATCATTCTTAATAGCACTTGGAAGCTGGTTTGCTTCTTTTGTAGCTGTTGTAATTTTTGCTGGTACTCTTACATATAATGAAGCTCCCTGGTACTGGTAATTAGAAAAATCAAAGCTGGAAACAGCTGCTTTTTCTCCATATGCACCAATTGCTGTTCTTACCTGGATCTCTGTAGCTTCACCTTCTGTAAGTGTGACTTTGTTTATTTTAGCAGTTTCTTTATTCAGGTCAACCTTTGTCTTCTTTGTTGTTGCAGCAATCTTTACCAGGAAAGGTTTATCCATATCATCAGTTTTAACTGCAATATAACTGTCTTTAGTAACATTTAATTTAGATAAGTCTACTTTAGCTGTGTTACCTTCATATACATCCCATGCAGATATTTTGATTTTATTATCTGAACCACTTGCTTTTGCCACACTGGTCATAATTTCTAAATCATCACTCTCTGCTGTTATGTTTAAACTGTTACCATCAAAAGTAACACCAGTTGCAGGATTAACTGCTGCTGATGCATCTGTAGAGCCAGCGCCCATCCATGCTGCTGCTGCAAGGGCTGTTAATGCAGTCCCCTGTAATACTCTCTTAATTTTCATAATGAATACCTCCTTGTAATTACCTTACATGTTATACGTCCTTGTTAATTCATCCAAATACCAGCCATCCTCCGGTATGGATAAAAAATACTTCTATAATATACTATATATATAGAAATAATATGCTTCATCCAAAAGAGCTATACGGAAAACAGTGAAAGATAAATCCAAAAATACACTTGCAATATAGAATAACATAATATAAAGAATATACTCTGCTGCCACCGCCTTATACATTCCCTGCCCACAGCCCCCTCTGGCCGTAAATTATGTATTACTACTATAACGCAAGCTGTTTAACTATAATGCATCAATACCAGGCAAAGCCCCATACACTATAAAAACTAAAATACTATAACTGCACGCATAAACTGTTTTACACCTTTTCCCTCAAAAACAGAATATATCATGGCTGCCAGTTATAATCCCAGTCCTGGTTTAATAATGCAACTTCCCTGCTAATACTGTCATCAACATAGGTAATTATGCAATTTGTAGTGTATAAACCTTGTAACACAGATTATGAAAGCCATAGCCAGAAAGAACATGCTACAAATGCCTTTAACTGCTTACTGTCTACACAGTGTTATTGTTATAAAACTACATACAGGCCAGGTTTACATACCTTATATGCCTTGTACTGGCAAATACGGCAGAATTACATATTATATGCTATTTATAATAAATGTTACATATGCCTGCAAGCTCCACAAAGTGGTACGGCACTTTGTATATATGCCTGCATGCAAATACACCTGTTACAATATGCATATATCATATAAAACACTGCTGTCCCTGCCAGGCAAGCCATAATGTTACCTGGGCCGGCCTATGGTATTTTTGCAACAACTGCCATTCTGGAATAATATATCCAGCCTGGCAGGTTAAACCTGCATTTTATAATCTATCTATACTACATATAACTCTTGTAAAGTATTTCGTCTTAATCAAAAAAAAGTTTAGCACTTTTTTGAAAATTTTTTTATTATTTATTATAATACGTGGAAAATAGCTATACTGTTGTAAATAAAATATGGAACAGTCCTTATATTACCATTATTTACCCCTGGCTGCCATAACATTCTAATTTTACATATTTTTCAATATATCCTGCCACTTTTTTAACTTGCTGCCAGCTAACGCTGCCACAAATAATAAATTCATTTACCTGGCTTCCTTCTAGTGCTTCAAAACCACTTTTAACACAAGGTGCTATTCCTATTTTTTTAATGCCTGGGCAGTCTTTATATATAGATAAATCTTTTACAGGATAAATAAATTCTTTAAGGTTTGTAAAGTCTTTTACTGCCATAAGCCCGTCTTCGTTTTTTGCTGGTTCAAGTAAACAAAATTTATAGAGTTTTGGCAATTTTACCAGAAAATCCAGGTTATCCAGAATATTATGGTTTAATTGCAGTTTCCTTAAATTTACAAGATTTTTAATAAATGCGCTGCTAATTTGTTTTTTATCATGGATATTATAAATTTCAAGTGTATGTAAACCCTGTAATGCAGATAAATCTTCAAATTTAATATCTTTTATATTATTCCATAATGCAAGCCTTTTTAAACTTTTAACACTTTGCAGGCTGGCAATACCTTTTGTACTTGTTTCATTAAGATTAAGCCTTGTAAGTGATGGTGCTTTACAAAGTGCCTGTAAATCTTCTGTTCCAAAGCTGCACCTGGCAAATGTAAGTCCTTTAAGCAGTGGTAATTTAACCAGTGCATCTAAATTTTTAATATTGCAGTCATAAAACATTAATTGTTTTAAATATGTGATATCTAATACACCTAAACTTTCAATATTACAATCATAAGACGTTAGTTGTTTTAAATATTTCCTATCTGCAAGTTTTATACAATCTACATTTTTTTCATTAACTATAAGGCGTTCTTTCTTATCTTCCATTTTAATCCTTTCTACTTATAATAAATGTTCTCTTATAATCACCTTGTTTTATAACCTTTTAATTTTATATACTAATAATTTGCTAAACTCATTCTTTGCTGCTTCTGGTATTACTTTGGCTGGCTTATATTTTGTCATGGTTTATTATTGCAACTATATACTGTGACACCTGGAACTATTCTTAGTCATAATCTTTTTATAATAATCAGGCAGATATGCTTCTTTTTATATTTGCTGTTTTCTTGCAATATAACACTAAAAGCTTCCATGCCCCTTTTCCAGTCAGGTATAATAAAATGCCAATAACCACAGCAATTAAAAAACCTGCTACAGGATTTGCTTCTTCAGCCCCATTTAACACTACCTTTACATTTTCCATATATGGGATTCCAATATTAAAAATATAATCTGCCATTTTAATAAAAGCCAGTACAGGAATAACAGCTCCCATTGCAATAAATACAGGTGCAATTATACCTAAAATGGGTATAATAAACATTCCAGACAGCCCGGCAGCACTATAAAATGCACAAACTGCCATAAATTTCTTAAAACTAAATCCTTTTTCTTCTTCAAGCAGCCCTGTAATATATGCTTTTGCTAAATCTTTAGGATTTCCAAGCCTGTTTGTAATTTCACCAGGTGTTCTCCCTGCATTTTGCAGTTCATATATTTCACTTTCTATTTCTTTTATTATATCAGTACGTCCAGGCTCTGGAATACGTTTTAAATATTTCCTGGTTTCCTGAAGATAACATTCTAAAACTTTATCCATAATTTACACCTCTCTAATTCCATTAACTGCTGTTAATAAGTTATTCCATTCATATTCCATAGCTTTAAGGTAGCTGCTGCCCTTTTCTGTAACAGAATAATATTTTCTTGGTGGCAGCCCTTCTGTAGTTTCCTGCCAGAATGATGAAAGATATCCTTCCTTAAGAAGACGCCTCAAAAGCGGATATATTGTACTTTCCTTTGCAGATAAAACAGCCCATGTATCAAGCTTATTTATAATTTCATATCCGTAATGCGGCCTTTTGCTTATCATAAGCATAATACAAAACTCCAAAGTTCCTCTTTTTATCTGTGATTTCCAGCCATCTACATTCATAATATGCCTCCTTTATATATATCGTACCACATAGTACCTCTTTTTGTCAATAGTATAGGGGAAGTTTTCCAGCATTAAGCCTTTAAACTTCCCCTATTAGTAAATAATACCCCCAAACCTGCTTTGACTGTATCTCTTTTTAATCAAAATAAAACAGTTCTTCAAATTTTTTATCCAAAGCAATACACAAAATAAGTGCAAGTTTTGCAGTCGGGTTAAACTGCCCTGTTTCTATTGAACTAATTGTATTTCTGGAAACTCCTGTTATTTTTGCAAGCTGGCTTTGTGACAGCCCCTTTTCTGTACGGGCTTTTTTAAGCCTGTTTTTCAATACAAGTCTGTTATCCATAATTCCACCTTGTTTTAACCATATTTATAAGAAAACCTCCCACCTCTAGACGGCCAGAATAAATCAATGTCCCATAAAAAACCTTAAAGTTGCAAAAACAGATATAATAAAGGTAATAACAGCCATAATAAAATTATACTTGTCTTTTGTTTTTATAAAACAATATATTTGCCCAGTAAACACAGATAAAGATACTGTAGCACATAAATCCATAAGCTGCTGCCCATATGTTTCCCTGATAAATGCAAAAACTGCTGCACTTAATACTAAAACCAAGTATGTCCACTTCATTGCCTTATCCCTTATCTGGGCTTCCATTTCATCACAATGTTCTTCCCTGCTTCTTCTTAGAATTTCTTCCTTATCCATAATAATACCTCCATAAATAAATTTGCCAAGTATACTTGTCAGAATTATTATACTTCTGCCAAGTTTTATTGTCAATATTTTACAGAAAATTACTTTCTCTTAAAATAATAACCAGTAAATTTTTATAGAATATACTTTACAGATAATATTACTGCCCCAAGCACAGCAAGCACAACACCCGTAATCCTGTTTAATGTTACAGGTGCAGCCTTATTGGCAAACCTGGCAGCAATCCTTGCCCATAAAAGCGTTGATAAAATACAGAAAACCATAGATACAATATCTGGCAGGCCTCCAATTGCAAAATGGCTTATTGATCCTGTAAAAGCTGTAAAAGCCATAATAAAAACACTTGTGCCTACAGCCGTTTTAAGTTCATAACCAAGTACACCGGTAAGAACCAGAAGCATCATCATACCACCACCAGCACCAATAAAGCCACAAATAAAACCAATAAATGTTCCACAGATAACAGACTGTATAAAACGCTTACCTGGTTCTGTAGCTTCCATGCTTTCCTTTGTTGTCATAACAGGTTTAACAATAAACTTAATACCTAGCAGAAATGTCATAAAAACAGAAAAACTGCCCATAGTGGCATTAGGGACAAGGCTTGCTATAAAACTGCCAGCCAGTGTAAAAATAAGAACAAAAAGCATCATAATAGTTCCATTTTTAATATCAAGGTTTTTATTTTTTCCATATGTGTATGCACTTGCAGCACTAGCCAGCACATCACTGGCAAGTGCAATTCCTACTGCATCATAAGCAGACATTCCAAGAAATGTAATTAACACAGGACTGATTACTGCCGCAGCACTCATGCCGGCAAAACCGGTTCCAAGCCCTGCGCCAAGACCTGCAATAAAACAGACAATAAATTTATATGCCATAAAAATACCCATGCCTTTCCAGTGCCTACAGGCACAAATATACATTATTACAACAGCATTATAGCATATTATATAAAAAATGGAAATTTTCTGTAACCAGGGCTTTAACCATTAAAACGTATTCTGTCAATAATGGCTTCTTTCTTTACAGAATGTGACATAACTGCCACAAGTATAACCTCAAGCACCACTAGTATACAAGATATAACAAATACTGCCCCAAATGGGAACTGGTATTTATGCACCCCAAGTATTCCATACTCTTTTGCCAGCCTGTATACTGGATATGACATAAGCCCGCCACCTGCTATTGTAATAAAAAGTGTACCAAAAATATAAAATCCACCTTCTGTTTGTAGCATTTTAAAAAGCTGCCTGTCTGTCATTCCTACAGCCTGCATCATTCCAATTTCCCTCTTTCTTCTTTGTACACTGCTAATCATTGTATTAACCATATTCATTACACATATTAAACCTAGTATGCCTAAAAAAATGCTTAAAAACACTGTGAAAGACAACGTATTGGACTCCGCTATTTCATACTGTTCCTGCCATGTTGATAACATTAATAATGGATCTTCTTCTTCTATTGCAAAAAGTTTATCTGCAAGTTCTTTATTATACTCCTCTTCTCCCCATATTGAAAGAACTGAACATAAATTTCCACTGCTTATATCTTTAAAACTTTTGCTTGCTGTATAAAATCCAGGAAATATAATAGGAAAATCACCTGTTGCAGCAATTTCTGCCTGTTTTTCTATAACCTTGCCATCAATTTCTGTAGTATATGTTATTTTATCCCCAGGTTTAAGCCCTCCAAACCACCATTTTGCAGCACGGCTGTCTACAACAAGTTTATCTCCAGATTCTAATTCCTCATAAGATACACTGCCCTCAATAATATTATCTATTATAAATGATTTATTTTCTTCTGGCACCCCCATAATTTCATATTTTCCACTATATAATTCTTTTATCTCTGTATAAATACTGTCAAAGCACTGGACGTCTTCTACCCCGCCAAGCTCTTTTATTTTCTTTAAAAAATCCTTTGTAAAAGGATTTTTTGAAACAACATTCTGCCATTCCCTTTCTTTATGTTCCTCATTATTAAATTCTACCCGTTGTCTTAACATATAGTGCCCATGGCACATATCATCTGCTTCAAGCCTTGAATCAGTACATGAAATTACAGTTGACATTACCATAACAAGAATCCCTGTTGCAGACATAGCAAGAATAGTTGCAATACTCCTTTTTTTATTACTTGCCAGGTTATTTTTTACAAGATGGGAAATATTTACCTTATTAACACTCTTTTTCTTTTTATTATTTATCCTGTTATTTGTAGCAGAATGGCAGCTAATAGCTTCCATTTCTGTTATTTTTCCTACAAGCCGTACAGGTTTTCTTATAGAAATATACATAGTAATATATGTAATAACATATGCCAGTGCCATAATTCCTATATGGCTTATAATTAAACTGGAATAAGAAATATATTCCCTGGTTTCTTTTAACCAGTCCCCAGTTATTGAATGTAAAATTATAATACCTGCAACTTCTATAATTATACCTGCAACAATCCCTGCTGGTGCTGCCTTTTTTACAATTCCTGTCCCCTCCCACAAAACAATCTTTTTAAGTTCCTTTGCTGTCATTCCTGCTGCCTTTAACCTGCCATACTCTTTTATCCTTTCAATAGTGCCAATATAATAAATACTGTAAATTGTAATGCTTCCAGCCAGTATCACAATACATATAATAACAAAAATTATCATATACATATCAGGGTCTGCATAATTGGCAGCCAGGTTATATGAATTTACTTTAACACTATCCTCATGGATTCCATATTCTTTAGCCATGTTTTCTATTATATCCCTGGCAACATCTGTAGATGGAATTTTATCTTCAGGTATACGGAATAAAAACTGGTAAAAAACCTGTTCTGGAGGCACTTCTTTTTCCAATAATTCTTTAGATACAACAGCCTGGTAATACTCCTTTATATCACTGTCCACAGCTTTTAGCAGGCCTGTTACTATAAACTCGCCTTCTTGTATATAATCCTTTTTCCCATTGCGGTATACCTGGTATGGCAAAGTAATCCTGCCACCAACTTCTACAGTTTTCCCAAGCCTTTCTGCTGCACCAGGATCAAGTGCAATTTCATTCCCCGATTCTGGCATACGTCCTTTATCCAGGCTTATACGCATCATATCCAGGGCATTTCCATCAGCATAACTATACACAACCTTCTTTCTCTTAGAAATCTCTGTAAAAGCAATATCTTTATAGATACCCCACATACCAACATTATCATTGGAAGCAATCTTTGCTGCCATGTCCTCCGTAATGCCTGTATACTTTCCATGCCAGGAAGGATTATAAGCATTAATAGCTGCATACTGTTCATGCTGGAATACCACTCCCACAGACAATATTGCAAATACCAGGAATGATGTAAGGAATACTGCAATTCCTATTAATATATTTCTTTTTTTATAATATTTCATATTCTGCCTTGCAAGAAGCCTTAACATATTCATTCCTTGTCCACCACCTTGCCATCTTCTATAAAATATATAATATCTGCCATATGTGCAATACCTTCATCATGTGTAATCATAACAAGTGTCTGGTTATATTCTTCCACACTTTGCTTTAATAAACCCATAATCCCTGCTTCTGTCTGCGAATCAAGGTTGCCTGTAGGTTCATCTGCCAGTATAATAGCGGGCTCTGTAGCAAGCGCCCTTGCAATAGCACAGCGTTGTTTCTGTCCTCCTGATAAAGTATCTGGCATTGCATCTTTTTTATCAGAAAGCCCTGTTTTATCAAGTAAATTTGTAATTTTATTCACATCTGTTACTATATTACTAAGACCAAGGGGAAGAATAATATTTTCCCATACAGTAAGTGAAGGAACAAGGTTATAATCCTGGAATATAAAACCAATTTTTTCCCTTCTGAACTTTGCCAGTTCATTACTATTAAACTTTGAAATATCCTGCCCTTCAATATAAACCTTTCCAGAACCAGGCCTGTCAAGCCCTCCAAGCAGGTGCAGCAAAGTAGATTTGCCAGAACCAGAACGCCCCATAATTGCAGTAAACTTACCACGTTTTATTTCAAGGTTTACATGATCCACTGCCTTTGTAATATTACCACCAGCACCATAATGCTTAACTAAATCTTCTGCTTTAACAACCGTTTCCATTATTTACCTCCCATGTAATTTTTTTCCTTAAATTAATCTTTACTTTTCCACTAAAAGATTATATAATTACTTCCATCACAAATATTTTTACTAATGAAGCCTTATTATAATATGGTTTAAAACAGCCAGCATTAATAACTTCCATAATGGTTAGCCCAATTTGCCTATATAGGCAAATCCGGCTAACCATTATGTACATTTATATTACCCTGCCTTTAATGCCTTATCAACTGTTTTGGGCTTAAATGCATTATTCTGGGCTGGACGGCCAGAATAATACAAAGGCATAAAAAGGCACATACATTAAGAAAGGAAGGATATTACAATGCTGCTGTCTGTACTTATTAACACCATATTGGAATTTGCTGCCATAATACTTATATTTTACTCTGTCCTTGGAACAGATCTCTTAATAACACCTGCCAGGAAATTATTATCTGTATTAATGTTTACAGCCCAGATAATATTCCAGGCAGTTTCTGTTAAAATTTTTAATACCCCGGTTATAAATACTTTTTCAATACTTGCTGTAATAATTATTATATTTAGTGGTTCAATTTTATATAAAATATGCTGGCTTTTTGTATGCAGCCTGGCTATAGTGCTGTTATCATATGCTGTTTCCAATATATGTTATATACTCTCTGGCGGGCTTTTTTCCAATATATCTTTAACAGTATTTTTAGGGATTTTTGACAAAACCATACTTATAATATTTATTATATCTGCATTAGCCCTGGATAAAAGCCGCCAGCAAAGAAAAAATATAATCTGCCAGATAGAAAGAAAAAGTTATTTTCTGGTATTATTTTCATGTATTATTACAAAACTTCTATTAGGTATTTCAGAACTTTTATTTTATAAAAATATAACTGGCATTTTAAAGAATATTACGGCGTATCTTATATTTGTCCTTGTTATTATGCTGCTGGCAGCTATAACAGCATTCTTAAAAATCCAGTACCAGCATAATATATTAAAAGAAAAAGAAGAATTACATCAAAAATATATTGAAATGGAACAAATATATTATTCACAGCTTGAAAAGAAAAATAATGATTTACGTGCTTTCCGGCATGATTTTAATAACCATATACTTGTATTACAAAAACTTACAGCAAGAAACCAGACCAGGGAATTAGAAAGTTACCTGCATGAAATATCGTTAATACATACAAAAAACTTTTATATTTCTACAGGTAACATTGCCGCAGACGTTATTATAAACCATTTCTATAATAAACTTGGAAATGGCATTTTATTTAAAATAAGCGGGTATTTCCAAAATAAATGCTTTATTGAAAACTTTGATATATGCACTATTTTATCAAATCTCCTTAGCAATGCATCTGAAGCATTAGAAAATGCAGATACACAAAGTGCAAGGGAAATATATCTTGATATAGACCACTCCCCGGAACGTATTTCCATTTTTATGAAAAACACTTCTGGCCACAATGCCAGAAATTTATCTGGTAATTTAATAACAACCAAACAAGATAAAAAGAACCACGGGTTCGGACTGGAAAATATACGCAAAACAGCGGAAAAATATCATGGATTTATAAAAACCAGTTATAAAAACAATATGTTTTATACATATGTTGTATTAAACAAACCTTTATAATAATATACAATGGAGGAACTGCCATGAAAATCGGCATTTGTGATGATAACATTAAAGAACTGGAACAATACCTGTTATTTTTAAATAAATTAGGCTATAATAATATTTATGTATTCCATTCAGGGGAAAAATTAATAGAAAAAATGCCTGATCTTGACTTACTATTCCTTGATATTGAAATGGATAACTTATCTGGGATACAAGTTAAAAATATCCTGGAAGAAAAAAAGAAAAATACTTATATTGTATTCTACACTACACATATGGAAACCATGCCAGAAGGCTTTGGGGCTAATGTACTTGGATTTTTGCGCAAGCCTGTTACCCTGCATGAACTTGAATTATATATTAATAAAACCAGCCGCAGGCTTGAACAGAATTACCCGGTTCCTCTTGATAATAACACATATATTTCCTCTGACGATATTCTATATATTAAATCAGAACATAATTATACATTATTATATAAAACAAACGGGACATACATTCCAGTACGCAAAACCCTTGATAAATGGACAGAGGAACTTGTACCACATGGTTTTGTGCCAGTACACCGTTCCTATATTGCTAATATGTATAACATAAACTATATAGAAAAATCATCACTTGTACTTGTAAACGGACAGAAACTTAATATAAGCCGCAGAATGGCAGCCAGTGTAAAAGAAACATTTGAAAGCTTCCAGTTACGGCTTTTTAACTTCATTAAGTAAGCCCTGTCAAGCGGATATCCGCAATCCGTATTTCATGCAATCTTTGATTGCTGCAAGCAGGCATTGGCTACTTACCCATAACATTATTCATAGCCACTACCGCAGCATTCCAGTGGGAGCTTGTACTCCCACTGGAACAAGTAAGTCCCTGCCCGCCGCTTATGTTTCCATAACATAGAAGCGTGCCATTTAAAGGGCTTACTTGATGAGATTAAAATTTACGCTTCTTAAGCGCCAATGAAGTTAAATTCTTTATTATTCTATAAACATTTTACCCCTGGAAGCTGTTTGTTGCAATCCTGTCAACAAGCTGGCTCATCTGTTCTTTATAATCTGCCAGTTTACGTTCTGTATCAAGCTTTCTTTCATAATCCTTTGCTGTCATTTTTATATCACTGCTGTTAATACTGCCATGTGTACTATAAGCTTCTTTTTTACTAACAGGGTTGTTGTTCTCCATTATATACTCCTCCTTTTTGAATAAAACTAGTACTTGTATTTTAGTCAAGTGGATATTCGCAATCCGCTTCGCTACTTGCTCATAACCTCATTGCCGCTTTGCGGCAGTCTGGCAGGAGCTTGAACCCCTGCCAGACTAAGTAAGTCCTAAACCCACCGCTTAAGAAGCGGAGGACTTACTTAATGAGGTTAAATCCCACCATAAATAGTATGCCCTTATAATATTTTTTCATGTAATAAATATAATACTCATTAACAGCCTGCCTTACTTACCTATACCGCATATAGGCAAATGCGGCTATCAATTTTAATATATGGCATATGATAAACTAAGGCAGATATATAATTATAGATAACTTTTTAAGTTCCTATAAAACAAACCTGCTGCTAAAAAAACATACTTTTAAATGGCTGGATTAATGAAATTAAATTGATTATATTAATAAATTATGGTAAAATTAATATAATAAAATTACAGGTGGAGGGGTTCTTGTATGCTTAGGACATTGCAAGAAGTTGTAGACAATCTGTCAGGCATTGACGATATTTTTTTCTTTAAACTTGCAGAGGATAAAGAATTTTGTGAAGAATTGTTACAGGTTATACTGGAAAATAAAAACATAAAAATAGTTTCCCATAAACCCCAGTCCGTAATCCGTAACATTAAAGGACGCTCAGTTATACTAGATCTTGAATGTTTAGATGAAAATAATACACTCTTTGATGTTGAAATACAAAAACACGATAATGATGACCACCAGAGAAGAGTACGGTATAACATGGCAAACCTGGATACAAAAGAATCAGAAAAAGGAATTAAATTCAAAGAACTAAAAGATATCTTTATGATTTACATATCAGATTTTGACATTTTTAACAGCCAGAAAACAATTTACCATATAGACAGGATAATAAGGGAAACAGGGGAACTTGCAGATAATGGCACACATGAAATATATGTTAATACAAAAATAGATGATGGTACAGAAATAGCAGAATACATGCAGATGTTAAAACAAAAGGAAATACCTGATAACCCAAAGTTTCCAAAATTATGTAAAACAATTAAAGGAATTAAAACAGGGAAAGGAGATGGAACTATGTGTGATTTAGTACAAGAATATGCAGAAGAATATGCAAAGGAATATGCAAAGGAATATGCAGACCAGGAAAAGATGAAACTTCTTGCAGATATGTTTAATAAAGAGATAATAACTTCTGTGGTAGCTGGAAACCAGCTTGGAATTACAGAAGAAAAGTTTCTGGAATTTGTAGAGGAATATAATAAAACACAAGCGTAAAATATTTATATGCCAGTATTTAAGCCTTGCCATAGCAGGGCTTTTTTATTTAACATAAGGAAGACTGGCGAAGACTGGCATCCGTTGTTTAACATAAAACCACCCTAAATATAACATATATTGTAAATTCTTCTTATGAATATTGATGCTGTTTTTGCAGACAATATTTATAGAAATTTTATTAGTTTTCCTTGTTAAATTTATTAGGAATTTATTAGTTTTTTCTTTTTGTTAATTTGGAGGAATTTTATTTATGTATGCCCGCTCCCTTTTAAAAACCCTTGCTATTCTTTCCGTGATAACGGCTATTGTATGCCTGTCACTTAAATATATGCTGCCGCTTGTTTTCCCATTTGCAGCAGCATATATTTTTATGAGAATGTTACTTCCTGTAATTAAATTTTTAAATAAAAAATGCGGGCTTCCTTTATGGTTTTCATATAGCAGTATACTTACTGTTTTCTTCCTTTCTGCTTCTGGTGCGTTTATATTAATTATCTGGCTTTTATGCAGGCAGATACAGCTTTTAATTAATAATTTTCCTGTTTATTACCAGCTTTACAGCAGCTTGTTTTACAGTTCCTTAAAAAAGTGTTGTAACTGTATAGATTATTACCTTAGTATGCAAAATGGCACTGCACTAAATTTTGCTAATGAAAAAATAGCAGATCTGCAAAGCTGTTATATTGATAAACTTGTTAATAATGCAGGCCAGATTTTTTCAGGCTGTGTTAATGTTTTTGCACGTGTTATGACGCTTATATTAGTAATTGTAATAAGCATGATAGTTTTATGCAAAGATATCGATAAAATCCACAATGCATATGCAAAAAGCCGTTTTTATCCACAAATACATAAGATAATGCACACTCTTAAGGAAACAGGCCTTGGCTATCTTAAATCCCAGGGTATTATAATATGCGTGAACTGGTTTGTATGCAGTATTGCTTTTATGATAATTAAAAACCCATATTTTATTCTTATAGGGCTTTTAATTTCACTAGTTGATGCACTGCCTATACTTGGAAGTGGCATTGTATTATGTCCTGTTGGGATATATTATATTTTTCATAGCAATTTCCTCTATGCAGCAGTCCTTTTTACAGCATATATAATAACTGTATTTGTACGCGAAATACTTGAAGCCAGGCTGCTTGGCGGCAATATGGACATACTGCCGTTTTTTATGCTTCTGTCAATTTATATAGGGCTTAAAATATTTGGGATTGCAGGAATAGTCCTTGGCCCGTTTGGTGTTGTTATTATAAGGACAATTTATGAAACATTTGCAGATACTTAATTTTACCTTTTTTACTTGCTATGCACTGTTACACATGTTCCAATATACTATTTAAAAGTATCATAGTAAATGTTTTGTGTATTATTTGTCAGAACAGACAATTTTTCATTTGCAGCCTGCAAATGTTCTATCTTTTCCATATTTTTATCAGGTTCTGCCAGAAGTTCTGCCAGATAATCAAGTTCACGCAATTCACTTTCACTTAATGCCTGTATTCCGCCACGGAGATATAATGGCTGGTAAGAATAAAAAATTTCATTGTTCATCAGTGAATGGAAATCCATAAACAAATATTCACAAACACCTTCTAAAATATTTGTGGAAAATACATCTAATTTTTTATTTAAATTATTTTTTCTTAAGCCAAGCCATGCTTCTGAAGCAGTTACAAATTTTCTGCGTGGTAAATCAAACTGGCTATATCCAAAACGCTGTTCATATTCATAATAACCATCAACATCAGCCAGAACCCACCTGTTTTCATTAAAATCCCAATATTCATTAACCCAGTGTTCCATATAGCTGTCACCTGTATTACCAAAATCCATAAATCCAGCCCTTGAACGGCAAGGGATTTTTTTTGCTTTTAAAATTGCACTAAATAATACAGAAGCCTGGCGGCAGGATACAGTAATTCTTTTTGTCACATCCCTGTTTTTTGTAAATCCTGTACCATCTAAACGTAAAATTCCAGCAATCATCGAAACAGCAGTTATGTATAATTCATCTTCATTTTTAAAACGGTTCTTTGGATAAGATGCAAATTTTCCATAATATTTATCTTCCAAATAAGAAGATGGCTCTGTAAAGTACATAGATGGATGGGTAATCTGGCCGCAAACCAACATTCCTATAGAGGATATGTCATCTGGCAATGATAATATAAATTCTTTATATATACTTATATCTGTATAAACACTTGTTTCCAGGTAACGTTTATATATTTTTCCGTTCATTTATATAATCTCCTTATATTGTCTTGGCCGGCGCCTGCCTGTTTAAATTCTAGCAAAATAAAAAAATTACGTCAATGAAATAAAATTGTTTATTATAATTACAAACAAAAGAGCCCATCTAATAATGGACTTCAATTACAAAAAATCCCCCATCTGCCATAATAGGCATAATAAGGGGACTCTCATTATTTTAATTAAAATATACAAGTTCTTCTTTTGGCTTTTCTGCCGTTTCTACTTCTTCTGCATAAAATACAGGGCCTTCTTCGCCATATTCCCTCATATATTTGTATTCCATGCGCGCTGTAACTGTTACATACTGTTTGTTTTTATATGCCCTCCAGTTATCTGCCTTGCATAAAAAGCCCATATACTGTACATCATCTGCACAGCATGTCATTGCAAACCTTCCAAATACAACAAAACCTTTAGGAAGTCCTGGAGCTTTCTGCACCATGCCCGTTACTTTTAATGTTTTTCCATTATAATTTTCCTTATGCTCTGTCATATCTATATACCATATGCCAAAATCATCATCAGATATATTTATAATATCTGCATTAATATCAAATGGCAGTTCTTCTTTCATATCATAAAATGCTTCATCTTCTGATTCATAAACAATCTGGGCAGCAGGATTAACAGCCTTTATGCTTCCCCTTATAGCCCGTTTGTTAGTTTCAAGGCTGCACCTGTTTATTATAAACATTTGTGCAATTTTAAAATGCTCCACCATCATTGATGGCATATTTTTCATATAAAGTGCAAATGTTTCATCATTTGCAACGCCTAATGTCTGGAATACTACTTCTTTGTCAAAGCAGATTTCTTCAAGTTCATCATAAATGGCAGGTATATGTTTTACAGGCCACATTCCATTGTATTCTATAATTAACCTGCCAGGCCTGTGTTTCTTTAAAAACTTTTCTATAACCTTGCCATTAAATGATTCTTCATCTTCAATATATTCACATACTGCAAGCCCCTGGTCAAGAACTGCCTGTGAATATTCTTCTTCCCCTTCTTCACATGCTATTATAAGGGTTTTAGTACCGCCATCAAACATATCATCTGTTACCAGGTCACGTATAAGGCTTGTTTTGCCAGCCTCAAGAAATCCAAGGATAACATATACCATCATTTCCTCTTTATTTCTGTTAAACATTTTAATACCCCGTTTCTGCCAAAGCCCGCAAATTTGGACACAGGCACAAATTTGTGGAAAATCTTTGTTTTTGGCACTAGCTTATGCCAGTTATAGTTTTATGCTGCATGGAATAATTCTTTAACAGCCTTTTCATTAATTCCTGCACCTATTACACATACCCTGCCTGTAAAGTCTGCCGTGCCTCTTCTGATCTCTGTTTCTTCTGGCACAAGATCAAAATGGAACCATTCACCTTCTTTTGAGGCAACTATTCCCTTAGCACGTAAAACCTCACCATATGCACTGTCTGTTGAAAGGCTGTTAATAATACCCTGGAGTTCTTCCTCTGTAAACTTATATGCTGTTTCAATGCCACAGCTTGTAAACACTTCGTCAGCATGGTGGTGATGGTGGTGTCCGCCTTCTTCATGCCCATGGTGGCAGCACTCCCCGTTTTCCTCATGTCCATGGTGGTGATGGCACTCTTCACCTTCTTCATGATGGTGATGTCCATGTTCCCCAAGCAGTTCCTTTTCAAGCGAATTAATCTTTTCCATTGCCTCTAAAATTTGGCTGCCATCTATATCATCCCATGGAGTTGTTATTATAGATGCTTCATTGTTCTTTTCACGTATAAGCTTAAGACATGCATCAAGTTTTTCATCTGTTATTTTTTGTGTCCTGCTAAGAATTATTGTTCCTGCATATTCAACCTGGTTATTATAAAATTCGCCATAATTTTTCATATACATTTTACACTTTGAAGCATCAACAACAACTGCCGTGCTGTTTATGTTAATATTATCCCCTGAGTTTTTTACTGCTTTTACCACATCTGAAAGTTTGCCAACACCTGAAGGTTCTATTATAACCCTGTCAGGTGAATATTTTTCAATAACCTCTTTTAAAGCAGCACTGAAATCGCCTACAAGGGAACAGCAGATACACCCTGAGTTCATTTCTGTAATCTGGATTCCTGATTCTTTAAGAAATCCTCCATCAATCCCAATTTCACCAAATTCATTTTCAATAATAACAAGCTTTTCACCCTTGAAAGCTTCTGCCACTAATTTCTTAATCAGGGTTGTTTTTCCTGCCCCAAGAAATCCTGAAATAATATCTATTTTTGCCATTTTAATACTTCCTTTCCTAATTTAATTAATCCTGGCTGTACCAGGCGGGTATTCAAAATCCATATTGTAAATAATTCCAAATCACAGATTAAAGGGGCTTAATAAGGTTAAAAAGCTGCCTTTGTAGCCTCATACATGGCTATGCCTGCCGCTACTGGCAGGTTAAGGCTGTCAATGCCCTTAAGATGTGGGATTATTACTGGTGTCCCAATATCCGCAAATTCTTCTGGAAGCCCTGTTGCTTCATTGCCAAATACTAGTGAAAACTGGCCTTCTGGCCTTAAATCATGCAGGCTTGTTTCTGCATTAAGCATAAACGGGTAAATTTCCCTGCTGCCATTTGCCTCCTGGTATCCGCTAAAACTGCCAAAATACTCAAAAGCTGTTGAAAACAAAGCCCCCATTGAGGCCCGTACTACTTTAGGGTCAAATATATCAGCCGCTGGCCTTATAATTGCTATCTGGTTTAAGCCAAAACCAAGAGCAGTCCTTATAATAGTACCCATATTCCCTGAATTTGACGGGTTCACAAGCACAATATGAGGCCTTTTGCAATCCATGATGCAATGGAATTTTCTAAACTCACCTATTATATAACAGTTTTCTTTCTGTGACAATACATTAAATATCTTATCTGTATAAACAATTCCAATACCAGCCTCTTTACATATTGCTGTAATTTTATCTAATGTATCACCCTGTTTCATTGCAGAATGGACATAAACCTTATTCACATACTCTGTCTTAAAACGGAGCAGTTCAAAAGTAACTGTAATTCCAAGTGCATATGAAACAGTATCTTCTTTATGGTATCTTTTATATCCTGCCACTTAAAAACCTCCATAAAAATAATAAACTCCCGCCTGTTACATAATATACCATTTGCAAGATATTTTAAAGTAAAAAACTATAGAAACTTTTGAACAACAGGATTTACATGCATATGTCCTTTTTTAAAATATACAGGAAAAAGAGAGGATATAAAAACCTCTCTGGTAAATTCTTATGTATATTATTGTATAGTATACTTGTATACTATTGTATACTTGTATACTATTGTATACTGTACAATTTTCCTTCAAGCATTAAAAAATATATCTATAGATAAATCACCAATTTCTGAAGAAAATGGTACACTGAACAGTACCTTGCCATCATCTTTATACTGTCCGCCAATGCAGTATGATGGTGGTGTAATATCTATGATTATGCTGCTGTTGGCAAATACTGTTGCAGCATTGCCTGCTATCATATTGCCAAGTTCTGCTATTGCACTCTGCCCTAATTCATCTATGGCGGCAACTGGCATCATAATCATTTTTGAAACAATCCCAAGTGCTGTATCATGGTTTATATTTAACACTACCTCTCCTGAAAGGTTTCCAAACAAGCCTAACTTAATAAGTGAACTGTCTGGTAAATACCCGCCTTTTTTCAATGCTGGTTTTCCTATTTTTAGATCAAGCATGCACATATCCTTCATAATTTTACATACTGAAATAATAAATGGGTTTACATGTTCTGCTTTCACTACATCACCTGCCATTAATTTAATATAGTAAGTATAACAAATAAGGATTGTCATGTAAACGGAAAAATCCAATAAATTTAATTTACATGTCTTTTATATTTCAAACTCCTCCCAGAATTTCTGGCTTATGCTTACTTCACAGTCTTTAAGCCATTCTCCATATTTTTCTTTAAACATGGTGGTTTGTCTTTCTTCTATTACCTTTTCTTTGTATTCATATGCTGCATCTTCATTATTATTGTTTACACAGTAAATAATAAAATACCCCCTGGTGCCATCAGCACCTTTGCTTTCTATTACATTGCTGAATTTACCTTTTTTTAATTTAAACACTGCTTCTGTAGCTTTATTATCAAGCAGGTTGTTTTTTCTGCCTATTGTTGCACTTACACTGGCTGCATCTGTATTTTCTTCTGCAAATGAATAGAAATCCTGTGTTTCCTTTGCTTCTTTCAAAAGCTTTTTGGCACGCTTTTCTGCTTCTTTTTTAGTTGCAGTATCCATTGATATACTTGTGCCATTCCTGTCTTTGCCTTTTGTCACTATCTCAATATACTGTATATCTGCCTGCCTTGCTTCTTCATCTGTTACAACTGTATCTGCTTCATCTGTTGCCACATAAAACATTTTCTCTGCAAGTATATTATCTTCATACAGGCTTGCCATTCCCTGTATTCCAAGGCAGTATTTTTCCTTATCCTTAGCACTTGCATTGTTTACAATTTCCTCTGCATGGCGCATTGCCTCATCTTTTTCATCTGATGTAAGGGTTATCTGCATGTCTTCTGCTGTTTTCTTTATAATTTTAAGCTGTGTAATAATATTTACAATTTCCTGCTTTGCCTTATCACCTATTGTAGTATTTTTATCCAGTTTATAATCCCATAGCTTTGAACCAAAACTGGCCTCATACTGGCACTTTAAAAGATAACAGTAATTCTGCACTTCACTATACCTGGCTCCTGTGTTTCCTGCTTTTATAACTATTGATGTATCTTCAATTTTGCCTGTTTCAAGTTTTACCTTTTTTTTAGCACCATTCCCCTTACTACAGCCTGGCAATAGCAAAATGGAAGCCACCATTATGCACAATATGCGTTTTGCAGTTTTATTTGCCTTCATATAGCCCTCCTATACTTTTTATAACACTTTCCACAATACTAAAAATGCCATCTACTGTAAACATTTTCTTTTTCTTCAGGCCGCTTTTAGCTGATGAAGCATAATGGCGGGTAACAGGCTTTACGCTGTCTTCTTTACCTGTAATATAATTAAAATATGGTTCTGCTGCCTGTACATATTTTAACTTTCCCTGGTATTTTTTTAACATAGTTGTAATGTTTTTTGTATCCGGTGTTGCGCCATTATAAAGATAGAACCTTATCCCGTCTGCTTTTTGTATTATCTGTGTTATATATGCTTTGTGTGCATCTGCTTTTAAAAGCGCTATCTTTAAAAGATTTTCTGTAGCTACAGGAATACTTCCAAACCTGTCTGTAAGTTCGTCCTGCATGTCTGAATATTCCTCTATTGTTTCAATACAGGCAATGCGCTTATACATATCAAGCTTCTGGAATTCACTTTTTATATAGGTATTTGATATAAATGCATTAACCGAAATATCAATAGAAGTTTCAAACTCCTCATCAGGTTTTTTCTCACCTTTAAGCATGCGTACTGCATCATTTAACATTTTGCAGTAAAGGTCATAGCCTACTGCTTCCATATGGCCTGACTGTGCTGCACCAAGCAGGTTGCCTGCACCCCTTATTTCAAGGTCACGCATTGCAACTTTTATTCCTGAACCAAGATCTGTAAATTCTTTAATTGCTGCAAGCCTTTTTTCTGCTATTTCTTTTAACATTTTATCCCTTTTATACATAAGGAACGCATATGCTGTACGGTTTGAACGCCCAACCCTGCCACGGAGCTGGTATAGTTGTGAAAGCCCCATCTGGTCTGCATTATCAATAATTATTGTATTTACATTGGAAATATCAAGGCCTGTTTCTATAATAGTAGTTGAAACAAGTACATCTATTTCACCATTTATAAATGAAAGCATTATATTTTCAAGCTGCCTCTCACCCATCTGTCCATGTGCATATGCAACTGAAACATCTGGCACAAGTTTTGCTACTTCCAATGCCACCTCATCAATATGCTGTACCCTGTTATATACATAAAATACCTGCCCTCCCCTTGACATTTCCCTGTTAATGGCTTCCC
Source organism: uncultured Lachnospiraceae bacterium (assembly GCA_910586555.1). GTDB lineage: Bacteria > Bacillota > Clostridia > Lachnospirales > Lachnospiraceae > Butyribacter. The sequence goes on along the minus strand of CAJUJY010000025.1, from coordinate 7,605 downwards.
TTATTATTTCACTATTGTGTTCCATTACAAATGTCTGTATAGGAAGCCTGTCAACAGGAGGTTCTTCAAGCACACTCATATCCCTTATACCAGCAAGGCTCATATGCAGGGTTCTTGGAATAGGTGTTGCACTTAATGTAAGCACATCTACATCACCTTTCATCTGCTTTATTTTTTCTTTATGTGCCACACCAAAGCGTTGTTCTTCATCAACTATTAAAAGTCCAAGATCCTTAAAACCTACATCTTTAGAGAGAAGCCTGTGTGTACCAACTACAATATCTACCTGGCCTTTTTTAAGCATTGATATGGATTTTTTCTGCTGTGCAGGTGTACAGAACCTTGAAAGCATAACAACATTTATAGGAAAACCTCCAAGACGTTCTTTTAAAGTATTATAATGCTGCTGTGCAAGTATTGTTGTAGGCACAAGGAATGCAACCTGTTTCCCGTCATTTACTGCTTTAAATGCTGCCCTTATTGCAATCTCTGTTTTGCCATATCCTACATCACCACATATAAGCCGGTCCATTACCTTGCCGCTCTCCATATCTTTTTTGGTTGCTTCTATTGCATCTATCTGGTCTTGTGTTTCTTCAAATGGGAATAAATCTTCAAACTCTTTCTGCCATACTGTATCAGGGCTAAATTTAAAACCCTGTTTCTGCTGCCTTTTGGCATACAAAAGCACAAGTTCCTTTGCAATATCCTTAACAGCACCCTTGACCCTGGATTTTGTCTTTTTCCATTCAGTGGAGTCCAGCTTATTAAGCCTTGGCGTTTTTGCTGCCTCATGCCCTGCATATTTCTGTAGTACATCAAGCCCTGAAACTGGTACATAAAGGTTTCCTCCGTCACCATATTCTATTTTAACAAAATCTTTTGTAATATTGTCTACACGGAGTTTTTCTATACCCTTATAAATTCCAAGACCATGGTTTTCATGCACCACATAATCACCTATATTTAATTCATTAAAACTTTGTACTGGCCTGCCATCATAGTTTTTATGCCTGTGCCGCCTTTTTTTATTTGCGCCAAATATATCACCTTCTGTAATTACCACAAATTTCTGCTGTGTATATGCAAATCCCCTGTGAAGCTGCCCATAAGATACCATTACCTGCCCCTTAACCAGTTCTATATCTGGTATTTCCCTATAAAATGCAGGTATTTTATATTCATTTATATCATTTGCAAGGCGTTGTGCACGTATACGTGAACCTGATAAAAGAAGCACACGGCAGCCTTCACTGCGCCATTTTTTTAAATCTTCAACCAGCATTTCAAAATGCTTGTTATATGAATTTATGGCCTGTACTGTTACATTAAACTGGTCTTTTACATTTATGCCTTTAGGCAAAAGCCCAAGTGTAGTAATATAAACACACCTTTTCCCTGAAAGCAGTGCTTTTACTTCTGTTGCAGGATATATTATGCCAGTCTGCCCTGGAAGTATATCACCCTTTTCAAGCCTGTTTTCCATGCTGTCCCGGAACTCTGTTTCAACAGTTTCCATCTTCTCATTACACCGTGATGGTTCATCTATAAAAAATACTGTCTGGTCTTTATCAAAATAATTAAAAAAAGATTCTGTCTGTACTCCAAAGTATTTAATAAAACTTTCCATTCCAATATGTCCATGGTAAATTTCCAGTGTTTCCCTGGTTTCACCAATTCTGTCCTTAAGCCTGTTAATTGCTGTATGGTTGTTTTCACTTCTGAATTTGCTAAGAACATTTATATAATCTTTTTCAATATTTTCCATGCCTGTTTTTATTTCCTCACCAGACAATATAACTTCTGACGCCGGAAATATTTCAACAGCCCCTGTCCTTTCTATTGAACGCTGGCTTTCTGCATCAAAAGAACGTATTGTATCAACCTCATTATCCCATAGTTCAATACGGAATGGACATTCTTCTGTTACAGGGAAAATATCTATTATGCCTCCCCTTATTGAAAACTGGCCTGGTTTCTCTGCCTGGTACTGGCGTTCATAGCCAGTTGATACAAGATGTCCTGCAAGTTCATCAATATTTATAATGTCTTGTTCTTTAATTACACGGACAGCATTTGCAAATGTACTTAATGATGCCACCATCTCCATTCCTGCATCAATAGTAGTAACAATAGTACCTTTTTCTGACTTTATAAGGCTTTTAATTACTTTAAGCCTTTCAACACTTATTGCATTTCCATGTATATCTGCACTATAAAAAATCACATCTTTTGACGGATAATAAAGCACATTCCTGTCAAATGTGTGATAATCTTCTGCAATTTCCCTTGCCCGTATTTCATTCTGTGTTATTATCACTTTCCATGCAATATTTTGTGACAACCCATATATAAAATGGCATTTCTGTGTATCTATACAGCCAGAGAGCTGCACTGGCAGCCTGTTCTTGCCAATACATTCCAAGGCTTCCCTGTATGCATTAATTTCGCGCAGGGGTGCAAGTAACGTTTCCATATCTCCCTCCATCAGTTATATTTATTCATTGCGGCCCCTATATCTTCAAGCATTATTACTTTACATGCTTCTACAGTATTTTTAAGCGCTTCCCTTATAACAGGTTCTTCTTCCCTGTCAAACCGGCTTAACACATAATCTGCAAGATCCCACTTGCCAGGCTTCTCCCCAACACCTATACGTATACGGTAAAAAGACTGGCTGCCTAAACATGATATTATGCTTTTTATCCCATTGTGTCCTCCGGCACTTCCCTGTGCACGTATCCGGAGCCTGCCAGGAGCCAGGTTTATATCATCATATATTATTATAAGTTCATTTCCAGCCTGTATTTTATAATAATCTGTAAGTTCCCTTATGCTTTCCCCGCTTAAATTCATATATGTCTGTGGCATGGCAAGCAATACTTTCTGCCCCTCAATATACCCCATGCCACATAAGGCTTTATGCTTTCTTGTACCAAGTGGTATATTATATGCATCAGATATTGCAGTAATAGCAGAAAATCCTATATTATGCCTTGTACCATTATATCTGTCCTCTGGGTTTCCAAGTCCTGCTATAATAAACATTATAATACCCCCTGCCGCATTAATGCGGCGCAATAAAAATATATCTTAAAAATTTTTAGTTTCATTATGTTTGCCCATATAGACTGTACTGCCTGAATATTGTGAAAGCAAGTCGTTATCTACTACATGCCGGTTATCCATTGTCTTCATAATATCTTTTATCTGCATTTCTTTTGCTTCTTTTGAATCCCCAAGGTTATGCACTTTATTGTCACGGAATGACAATACAAATGGTTCAAGTACATTGCTGCTATTAGCAGCTATAACAAGCCCCCTGTCCCCATTGGTCATTTCTACACACACCCCTGGCTGTAATATATTTATGCTTGAAAGAAGTGCATCTACTACATCAGGATTATATTCTACTTCATCATTCATAAGATGTCTTATTGCAACTATTTCAGAATGTGGTTCCTCATCAAAATTCATTGCTGTCATCATATCATATACATATGCAACTTTAAGGACTTCTGCCCCAAGAGGCATAACCTCTGGCACTTCACCATCTTTTACTACTTCAGGGTGGAGCTGCTTTATTATATCTGTAACAATCCTTACAATATCAAAATCCAGTTCCTTATTCTGGGCAAACATCTTTAATGCAGCAATATGGTACGTATTAATCTGTACCAGTTCTTCTTCTGTAAGTGCAGCCTTATTCTTATGGCGTAACTGGAGGGGAATAAGAAGGGTACCTATATCATGGAGCAATGCAGCCACTACAACATCAAGCTGGTATTTAAATTCCATTTTGAGTTTATATGTCATCATTGCACAAAGGATAGCTGTATTAAGTGTATGTTTATATACATAATCCTCCTTGCTTCTTATGCTTTGTATAAAGTTAATCTTCCTGTGCAGCGAACCATAATTTTTCAGCACGCTGTTAGCAAACTGGTACATTTCCTTTGGCTCTTTTCTCTTGCATATTGCGTCCATTATATCCTTTATTGCAAATACAGACATAGCCTGGAACCTTTCAAATTCAATGTCATCTTCACTCATTGGAGGCACTGGTTCAGCAGCTTCAAGTATATACACACCTATAAGCCCGAAATTCCTTATACTTACAATACCCTGGCTGGAAAGCTTGGAATTTCTTTCATATAACATAACCCCGCTTTTATTATATATCGGTTTGGCCAATCTCATACCAGGTTTGAGATCGTCAGATTTTATAAATAACATAGTTTATCCCCATTTCTTATCATTTTTATGCCGGCCTGCACCAGATATATATGGTACAGGCAGCATACAATGTCAGTTCCTGCTTTTTTCTGCCAGGTTATTTGTAACCCTGTTATAAAGTTCAAGTGCAGCATTATAGCCCATTTTCTTCTGCCTGTGGTTTACTGCTGCTGACTCGCATATAATTGATACATTCCTGCCAGGCCTTATAGGTATTGAATGGCATACTACTTTATTTCCAAGAAACTCTATAAATTGTTCCTCAAGCCCTAGCCTGTCATAATCCTGGTTTTTATTAAATTCTTCCAGTTTAATTACAAGATCTATCTGCTGTTCATCTTTTACACTTTCTACACCAAAAAGCGATTTGGCATCTACAATTCCAATGCCGCGCAGTTCTATAAAATGCTTTGTAATTCCTGGCGAACTTCCCATAAGTGACTTGTCACTTATCCTTCTTATCTCAACAACATCATCTGACACAAGACGGTGCCCCCTATGTATTAACTCAAGTGCAACTTCTGACTTGCCAATACCGCTTTCACCCATTATAAGTATTCCCTCACCATATATATCAACCAGCACGCCATGTACTGAACACCTTGGTGCAAGTTCTGCATTAACCCACCGTATTATCTCTGCCATAAACGGGGAGGTAGGTTTTTTAGTTCTTAATATTGGCACATTATAGCGGTTTGCAAGGGCTATTATATCTTCATCAACCCATATTTCACGGCAGTAAATTATACAAGGCGGCTTTGGTGATTCAGCGCTTCCTGCCATTATCCTCTCCATCATAGCAAGGCTGTGTTCCATGCCCCTCTGCTGCATATATGTATGTTCAACATGGCCTATTATCTGTATCCTTTTAGAATCAAAATAATCAAAATAACCGGCAAGCTGCAAGGCAGGACGGTTTACTTCATTTTGTGTTATAAATATATTATCTGTATTAATATCTGGTGTACAATTCTCTAAATCAAGCTGTTCAATAAGTTCCCTTAAAGGTACTTTATAAGTTACACTTTGCATATTCTCCTCCTTTTTATACAATTATAATAATTGTTCCCAAACCATTATATAATATTTTTGTATTGTATAATAGTAGTTTTACATTTAAAAATATTAATGAAAGAATTTATAAACATTTATTGCTGTACTTTCATTCATGTTTTCTACCTGTGCCAGTTCTTCTACTGTTGCATTCCTTATTGCTTCTATTGACTGGAAATATTTCATAAGTGATTTCCTTCTTACCTTTCCTATACCGCTTATATCGTCAAGTACTGATTTTACCTGCTCTTTACTTCTTAATGAACGGTGGTATTCTATTGCAAACCTGTGTACTTCGTCCTGTATCCTTGTCATAAGATAAAAGCCTTCACTGTCCGTTTTAACTGGCATTTCACATTCATTGAAGAAAAGTCCCCTTGTCCTGTGCTTATCATCTTTTACCATGCCACATACAGGAATATCAAGGTTAAGTTCCTTAAGCACTTTTATAGCAATATGCACCTGCCCTTTGCCGCCATCCATCATTATAAGATCTGGAAAACGTGTAAAACTGCCTGTTTCCTTTGACAAGCCTTTTTCTTCCAGTTTTTTTTCTTCCTCTATGCCGTGGCTAAACCTTCTTGACAGCACTTCATACATACTTGCATAATCATCTGGCCCTTTAACTGTTTTTATCTTAAACTTGCGGTAATCACTTCTTTTAGGCTTGCCATCTTCAAATACTACCATAGAACCAACAGCCTGGAAACCATTTATATTGGATATATCATATGATTCAACACGGGATACGCCAGTTATCCCAAGCCATAAGCATATTTCTTCCATAGCGCCATGGGTGCGCTGCTCCTCTCTTTTAATCTTTTCCATATCCTGTGTAAGAACCAGTGCAGCATTCTTATGTGCAAGACCTACAAGCCGTTCCTTGTTTCCTTTCTTTGGTACAGCAAGATGTACCCTGCTTCCCTTTTTCCCGCTAAGCCACTGTTCAATAAGTGTAGCATCTGCTATATTATATTCTACCATGACTTCGCGCGGAATAAAAGGAGTTCCTGCATAAAATTGTTTAATAAAATCCTGTAAAATATCTTCTTCCCTTTCACCCTGGGTACCATTAAGGTGGAAATGGTCACGTCCTATAAGTTTACCATCACGCACAAAAAAGATTTGTACTACTGCCTCATCAAGTGTTCTTGCAAGGGCAATAATATCCCTGTCTTCACCTTTAAAATCCGTAACTTTCTGCTTTACCGCCATTTTCTTGACACTGGAAATTAAATCCCTGAATCCTGCTGCCTCTTCAAAAACAAGGTTTTCAGATGCCCTAAGCATCTTTTCCTGAAGATATTCTGTTACTTCTGCATAATCACCCTCTATAAGCTTTAATGCCTTATTAAAATTCTCCTGGTACTCTTCCTTTGATATATTACCCTGGCACGGTGCACTGCACTGGCCTATATGGTAATTAAGGCATGGCCTTTCTTTGCCTGTATCCCTTGGAAGCACTCTTTTGCATGTTCTTATCTTATATATCTTATGTGCAAGTTCTAATGTATCCTTTGCAGCACCTGCATTAACAAATGGCCCGAAATACCGGCTTTTATCACGCTTCTGTTCCCTGGCAATTAAAAGCCTTGGGTAATCTTCACCTATTGTAGCTTTTATATATGGGTAATTTTTATCATCCTTAAGCATTGTATTATACTTAGGCTTATGTTCTTTTATAAGATTACTTTCAAGTACAAGTGCTTCAACTTCTGAATCCGTTATTATATATTCAAAATGGTCTATCTGGGATATCATTCTCTCTATCTTCGGAGTTACATTGCGGCCTGCCTGGAAATACTGGCGTACCCTGTTTTTTAAACTTACTGCCTTACCTACATATATGATAGCATCCTTATTATCATGCATAAGGTAAACACCTGGCTTTGCAGGCAGTTTCTTTAACTCTTCTTCCAAGTTAAACATTGCAAGCCTCCATTCTCTGGATTTTAACACTAACATACCAATTATACAAAAAAGAAACTTTTATATCAAGTATGATTATTAACTTTAATATGGATTTTATAGCACGTCCGTTTCATAAACTTTTAATTATGTATAAACAAAAGATAATTTATAGTTATCTACGGTTTATTTTAAATAAGAGGCCAGAATATTATGTCCTGGCAAGTCCAAAGTAATCCTACAAGCAACCCGCTTCCGCTTGGACGGGTTCACGCAACGGCGCGTAAAACTTGAAAGAACCAAGTTTAAACGTCGGCTGCCCCGTACAGTTGCTTTTTAGGATTACATTTGGACTTTGCCAGGTAATATACGTTTTGGCAGTTTATAAAAATATTTCCTGTGGATTTC